>DATIXI010000016.1:0-3010 GCA_035518635.1 Gaiellaceae bacterium | reverse complement strand
CGGTCGTCCCGCCCGGGGCGAACTTGTTGTCGACCACGTAGAGGTCAGAAGCGTTGTGCGTCCTGATCCGGGCGCTCCAGAACTTCGGCTCGTGCGACCTGTTCTTCTGCGTCCCGGTCTCGGGCAGGAGCTGGAAGCCCCGCAGCTTGACCGGGTCGAAGAGCGACTTGGCATAGGTCGTGGTCGTCTGGCCCGAGGCCGCCGTCGCGAGGACGTGCCCGACGTAGAGGCCGGCGCCCAGGACGGCGACGAGAAACGCGATGAGCCACTTTCTCTTCATTGCTCCTCCTTCGGATTGCGAGCTGTCGTCGTGCGAGCGATCGCGGAGAGTGCTTCCTCGTCCAGTCCGGCGCGAAAGGCGAGCAGCGTGGCCTCGTCGAGGGAGAGCTCCATGCCGTGCGCCTCCCGGGCGTGTCGCCGGACCTCTGCGACGAGCTCTTCCTCGTCGGCTGCGCGGGCCTCAAACCCGCAATCGCAATGGAGCACCTTGTCCACGATCCCGGCCCACGCTAGGTAGAAGCCCCTAAATCGAGGCAAAATGCAGGCAAGAGAGCTGCAAGGGGGTTAGGGCTGAAGGTTTTCCTCGTCGGACGCATCTCGTTGGAGACCAACGGCGTCGTCGTCGATGAGGAGCTCTTCCCTGGGCGACAGGGCCGGCTCGTGTTCGCACACCTGGTGGCCGAGCAGGGGAGGCCGGTTCCTCGGGATGAGCTGGCCGAGGCGCTCTGGGGGGACAGACCCCCGCTGACTTGGGACAAGGCGCTCACAGTGATCGTGAGCAAGCTGCGCACGCTGCTGAACGAGCACGGCGTCGACGGCGCGAGTGCGCTGACCGGCGCGTTCGGCTGCTACCGGCTCGAGCTGCCCGAGGGAACCTGGGTCGACGTCGCTATCGCGTCGACAGCGGCGCGAGAGGCGGAGGAAGCGCTGGCGGCGGACGACCCCGAGAGGGGAAGGACCGCGGCCGAGCTCGCGCTGTCGCTGGTGGGCGAGCCCTTCCTTCCCGGTGAGGATGGCGAGTGGGTCGAGGGCAAGCGGCGAGAGCTCGGCGACGTCCGCGCTCGCGCGCTGAGCGTCCTGGCCGACGCATCCCTGCGCCTCGGCGATCCGCAGGCGGCGACGAAGTGGGCCGAGAAGTCGATCGCGCTCGCTCCGTACAGCGAGACGAGCTACCGGCGGCTGATGGAGGCGCACGTCGCGGCCGGCAACCGGGCCGAGGCGCTCAGGGTGTACGAGCGGTGCCGGCGGCTGCTCGCCGAGGAGCTCGGAACCTATCCATCGCCCGAGACCGAGGCGATCTACCGGGAGGTGCTCGACGCACCCTCCGTCCGGGCCCGACCGGAGCTCGAGGGTGCGGTGGCCTCCGGCGGCGATGCCGACCGCCCGCCGCGCCGTGGTGCGCTCCTGGCACTCGCCGCGGCGGCGTTGCTCGGCGGGGTGGCGATTCTCACGCTCGCTGTCGCGGGCGTGTCGCCGTTCTCGTCCGGCGGCGCACCTACGTCGGCGAGCGGCGGAGCGGACGCGGTGGACGTCGTCGAGCTTTCCAGTCACCACCCCACTGGCTCGGTCGCCCTCGCGGCGTCCCCGAAGGCAATCGCGTACGGGCAGGACTCGATCTGGGCGACGATGCCCGACCAGGGCGCGGTGGCGAGGATCGACCCAAAGACCGAGACCGTCGAGCAGACGATCGGAGTCGGGAAAGGGCCGGCGGGAGTCGCGGTCGGGGGTGGCTTCGTGTGGGTTGCGAACAGCCTCGACGGGACGGTCTCTCAGATCGATCCGCGGACGAACGGCGGGCAGGTGGTCAACACCATCCAGGTCGGCAACGGCCCGAGCGGGGTCGCCCACGGGCTCGGCGGGGTGTGGGTAGCGAACTCGGTCGACCGGACCGTCCAGCGGATCGACCCGGCCACCGGAGAGGCGGGCAGGGCGATCACGGTCGAGGCCGGCGCTGACGCGATCGCGGCGGGAGACGGGGCCCTGTGGGTCACGAGCACCTCGGCGGGGATTCTCTCGAGTGTCGATCCCCGGACCGGAAGCGTGACTGCGACCAATGTCGGCAATGGGCCGACGGCGGTCGCGGTCGGCCCGCATGCCGTGTGGGTTGCGAACGGTGAGGACGCGACCGTCATGCGAATCGATCCGGGGACGAACAGGGTCGAGTCGCCGATCCCCGTCGGCGAAGGGCCAACCGGCGTTGCGGTCGGTCCCGAGGGAAGCGTCTGGGTCGCGAGCGAGCTTGCCCGCACGATCTCGAAGATCGATCCGGCGGTCGGCCGGGTCGTCCAGGTCGTCAGAGTCGGGGGCATTCCGCAGGGAGTCGCAGCAACCGCGGACAACGCCTTCGTCGCGGTTCGGGGCATCAGCGCCGCCCATCGCGGTGGCACGCTCAGAGTGGCGGTCGCGAACTCTGCGGGCGTCTACGGTGCGTCCCTCCCCAAGTCGCTCGACCCGGCCGCCGGGTACACGGCCTGGGAGCTGTTGACGCTCACGAACGACGGGCTGCTGGGCTACGGCCGTTCGGGTGGCGCCGAGAGCCTGAGAGTCGTGCCCGACCTCGCATCGGCGATGCCCACGGTCAGCGACGGGAACCGGACGTACACGTTTCGACTGCGCTCGGGCATCCACTACTCGAACGGGGCGCTCGTGCGGGCGGCCGACGTCCGCCGGGGGATCGAGCGGGCACTGCTCGTCGGGGGCGACGGCCCCAACTCCTACCTCGGCGGGATCCTCGGCGCGACGGGTTGCATGACGACGCCCAGGCGCTGTGATCTCTCGAGGGGCATCGTGACGGATCCCGCCTCGAACACCGTCACATTCCACCTCGCCGCTCCCGACCCCGACTTCCTCTACAAGCTGGCGCTGCCGCTTGCCGACGCGGTGCCTGCGAGCACGCCCATCAGGCCGCGACTGCCGCTCCCGGCGACCGGCCCCTACAAGATTGCGAGCTTCGACGCCAGGCGCGGTGTGATCCGGCTCGTCCGAAACCCACGCTTCCACCTATGGTCCG
>DATIXI010000015.1:0-5139 GCA_035518635.1 Gaiellaceae bacterium | reverse complement strand
TGAGCCAGTGCACCTGGAGGTACGTGCGACTCCAGGCCATGCCGACAACTCCGAGGCTCGCGAGCGCCCACCACCATCTGCGGCGCATGCCAGGTGTGGTGAAGAGCAGGACGAGCGCCAGGCAGGTCGCGCCGGCGTAGGCGGCATGGCCGGAGGGGAAGGACGGGCCGACGGCGTGGACGAGCCCGTCGGGCGGACGCGGGCGATCGATCAGAACCTTGAGAAGGACGGAGAGCAGCGGCGCCAGGCTCTCGGCGAGGGCGAAGGCGGCGAGAGCGAGCCAGCGGCGTCGTCGCAGGAGGAGCAGTCCGACGAGCGTAAGCCCGAGGGCACGGCCGAGCCCGCGCCCGAGCCAGTTGAACGCCAGCGCGAGGTCGGTGAGGAGCGGGGTCTCGAGGTGATGCATTGCTTGGGCCCAGCTGCGGTCCACCCCGAGGGGGCCTTCCGGTACGAGGATGGCGATCAGGGCGACGAGCGCGAGCATTCCGCCGGCTGCCCAAAGAGCATGAGCGGGGTGCGCGAGAAACGACTCACCGGCGGGTCGCGCTGGTTTCTTGCGACTGGTTCCGGGCCCGACGGTCGCCGGCGCGTTCACGTCCGGTACATGTGCGCGAAGGCCACGACCCAGAACTCGATCTCGGCGATCAGCGACGCGAGCAGCCCTGATACGAGGCGTCTTCGACATCTCCAGCTCCATTCGTCGGCGTCGGACTGCGCCGGCACGAGGTACAAGTGCCCCGCCACGATGACCGCCTGCGCTGCCAGGCGCATGCCTCGCCTGTGGCTCGCGCTGCCAACGTGCCGATCGGCGCGCACGCGTGATGGCAGCAGCCTCAGGCGCCGTGGCATCGATTTGGCAGTGGGGTGCGCGAGGGTGCGAGCGTCATAGACGTTCGACGAAAGGAGTAGCAATGGCTGAGAACGTGGTACTCGTTCGGTTCGAGGAACCGAGCAAGACGTACGAGGCGTTGAGCATCCTCAAGAAGTGCGACGCCGAGGATCGCATCGGCCTCGAGTCGGCAGTGATTGTCGAGCGCACGCCGACAGGCGAGCTGCACACCCTCGAGAGCTGGGACAACACCGGCCCCGTCGGCATGGCGAGCGGCTCGCTGATCGGGATGCTCGTGGGTGTGCTCGGCGGCCCGGTGGGCGTGCTGCTCGGCTGGGGTGCCGGCGCCGCTCTCGGAGGGGCATTCGACATCGATCGCACCGTGACCTCCGACGAGGCACTCACCACACTCGGCAGGGCGATTCCGCCTGAGGCGACCGCCTTGCTCGCACTCGTGGACGAGCCTGTCGTCGAGGTGATCGACGCCGAGATGGACATGCTCGGCGGCACCGTCGAGCGGTACACCGCCGCCGAGGTGACGGCCGAGGTCGGGGCGGCGGAGGACGCCGCCGATGCCGCGGCCCGCGAAGCGCGGCGGGTCGTGCGCGAGGAGCGCAAGGCGAAGCTGAGCGCCGACGTTCACGAGCAGGTGGGGAAGGCCAAGGAGAAGCTGCACGTCTCCTGACGAGCTTCGCGCCTGACCACAGTCGAGGCCCGCCGAGTCGGGCCTCGACGTTTCTACGGCCGCTCGAGCGGACGGCGAGCGCTCTCGTGGCTGCGGGAGATCCGCATGCGGAGCGCAGCGGGCCGGATGACGAAGCGGAGGGGCGGGCTTAGGTCGATTGCCTCGCCGTCGATGCCGGCGTGAACGGGAGCGGTGGCGATCACCTCGAGTTGCTTCGCCGTCCAGGTCAGCGCGGAGGTCTGGCCGGGAGCTGGCCGGTCGAGCACGACGACGCCGAGCTGCCCGCCGTCGAGGACAGGGCGGGTGCCAGGCGCACGCGGCGGGTCGAAGGAGTAGGGGTTGTTCGACACGAGTACGACGGCCGGGTCGCGATGGGAGTCGCCACGGTCGTCCACGAGCTCCAGGCCAGACGCCGGTGCGCTTGGTCCGAGCACCTTCGCCGTCGTCTGCGCGAGCGTGCGTGCCTTGGCGTCGCGGTAGGCCGACTCCCGAACGGCATCGCCGTAGATCCCGAGCGAGACGTTGTTGAGAAAGAGGCGGCCGTTCACCTCGGCGACATCGATCCGGCGCTCGACGCCGTCGGTGAAAGCATCGAGCGAGCCGACGAGATCGCCGCGGTCGACTCCGACGTCGAGCGCGAAGTGGTTGCGGGTGCCGGCGGGTACGCAGACGAAGGGAAGGTCGTTCGCGAGAGCGGCTGCGGCCACGACGGCGAGCGACCCGTCGCCGCCGGCAGCGCCGAGCGCGTCCGCGCCCTGCGCCACCGCGTCGCCCACCAGCGTTGCGAGGTCGTCGTCCGGGCGCAGGACGATCGCGTCGATGCCGCGTTCACGCGCCCGCTCGGCGAGGCCGGCGCGCGTCGCCTTGCCGCCGCCCGATCTCGGGTTCAGGAAGAGCACGGGGCGCCGCGGTGGATCCGTGGGAGACCAGGCGCCCGGCGTCATCCGGTGCGACGCAACCGCACCGGGCGGTGAGCCTGGGCAGCGGGCGGGTCGTGATCTGGCGCAAGCACGTCGATCAGTGTGGCAACTGCCGAGGTGAAGGTACGGCGAGGATCGCGGCGAAGCCGCCGAAGAGGACGCCTACGACCGAGACGCAGAGCGGAAGCGGAGCCGCGTGTGCGTGCCGTCGTGTCCGTACGTCGCGAGCTGGATGCCGGGGCCCGAGCGTGCGAGACTCGTCGGAAGGAGGCAAGCCGCCATGCAGGAGTTGCTCGAAATCCGGCTTCTCGGCCCCTTCGAGGTTCTTCTCGGTGGGGAGCCGGCCGACGTGGGCGGCTCCAAGCGCCAGGCGCTGCTGGCCATGCTCGCGCTCCGTGACGGCCGCCCGGTCGAGATCGACGCGCTCGTCGACGGCCTCTGGGGAGAGGAGCTGCCGGCCGCGCCGCGGAACGCGATCCACCACCACATCGCCCGCCTCCGCGCGGCTCTCGGGGAGGAGTCGATCGTCGGCTTCACCGACGGATACGCGCTGCAGGACGCCGGCGTCGATGCCGTCCGGTTCGAGGAGCTGCTCGCGGAGACGCGCTCCGCGCTGCGCGACGGCGACGTCCCTGCCGCGGCCGATGCGGTGGCGTCGGCGCTCGACCTCTGGCGCGGATCGGCGCTGCAGGGTCTGACCGGCACTGCGTGGTTCAGCGCCGAGGCGCGTCGCCTCGAGACGCTGCGCGTCGACGCGCTCGAGGAGGATTTCGAGGTCAGGCTCGCGCTCGGCGAGCATCGGGAGTTGATATCGGCGCTCCGCTCGGCGCTCGCGGACAACCCCTTCCGCGAGCGGCTGTGGGGGCAGCTCATGCTGGCGCTCTATCGCAGCGGCCGCCAGGCCGATGCGCTCGAGACGTTCCAGGAGGCGCGCGGCGTGCTCGCCGACGAGCTTGGGCTCGAGCCGGGGCCGGAGCTACGGCGGCTTCAGGAGGCGATCCTTGCGCACGACCCGGCGATCGCAGCGTTCCCCGTTGAGCGCAGGCGCCGCGGCAACCTCCCGGCGCCCACGACCTCGTTCGTCGGCCGCGAGGACGACCTCGGCGCGGTCGCGGCGCTCCTGGACAAGCACCGTCTCGTGACCCTCACCGGCCCGCCCGGCGTGGGTAAGAGCCGGCTCGCGGTCGAGATGGCACGCTCGCTCGAGGACGAGCTCCCCGACGGCGCATGGCTCGTCGACTTCGCGCGTGCAGGCGATGCGGGCGATGCTGTCCGGCTCCTCGCACACGCCCTTGACGTTCGCGGCTCTGACCCGCTCGCACGCGTGACGTCGAGGCTGCGAGCTGCGGACGCGCTCGTGGTTCTCGACGCGTGCGAGCACGTGCTCGCCGAGGCGGGGCGGATCGCGTCGACGCTCCTCGCGGAGTGCTCCCGGGTGCGGATCGTGGCGACGAGCCGCGAAGCGTTCCACGTCGCGAGCGAGGCGAGGTTCCCGGTGGCGCCGCTCGAGGGCGCGGCGGTCGAGCTCTTCCTCGAGCGCGCGCGGGCGGCGCGACCCGGTTTCGAGCCGGATGCGGAGGCTCTCGCGCTCGCCGCCGAGATTGCCCGGCGCGTCGACGGCTTGCCGCTCGCGATCGAGCTCGCCGCCGCACGCGTGAACGTGCTCGGGCTCGGGGAGCTCGCCTCGATTCTCGAGCGGCGAGCGGCGCTTCTGCGTGACAGTCCGGCCTCCGACCCCGACCGCACTGCGTTGCAACGGCTCGTCGAATGGAGCTACGACCTGCTGCACCGAGACGAGAAGACGCTCCTCCAGCAGCTGGCGGTCCATAGCGGCGGCGCGTCGCTGCCGTCGCTCGTCGCGCTGGCAGCGGGGCACGGCCTCAACGAGGCGACCGTCGCGTATCTCGTCGCGGCGCTGGTCGACAAGTCGATCGTGTCGGCCTCGTTCACAGGTGGCCCGGCCCGGTACGACTTGCTCGACACGGTCCGCGAGTACGTGCTCGAGCGTCTCGCCGAGAGCGGCGGGCTCGCCGCTGCCCGCGGCGCGCACGCCGAATACTTCGCGGCATTGGCCGACGAGGCGCGCGACGAGCTGCGCGGGCCGGAATGGCTGAGCTGGCAACGCCGCCTGGAGCTGGAGAACGACAACCTCTGGGCCGCGGCAGCCCACGCACGCGACGCTTCCGATCCTGCCGTCGCGGTTCGGCTCGGCACGTTGGGTTGGTACTTCGCGCTGGCCGACCGCATCTCCGAGGGACGGCGCTTCCTCGAGCTCGTCCTCGCTGCCACGGACGATGACGCTCCGCTGGAGCTGCGGATCGAGCAGCTCGCCGACCTCTGCTACATCGCAACCGAGGAGTTCGACCTCGACGCTGCGCTGGCGGTCGGCGAACGCGCCGTTTCGCTTGCCGCTCATGCGCCACCGTGGCAGCGTGGCTTCGCGCAATTGATGCTCTCGCTCGCCCTCGGGCAAGCGGGCGACCTCGAGCGAGCTGCCACGATGGCAGACGACGCGGCCGCCGCGTTCGAGGAGTCCGGAGACGACTGGGGCATCGCGGCGAGCAGCCTCATTCGCGCAATCGGTGCGGCGCATGCCGACGACGTCTCCACCGTCTCTGCGACGGCCTCCGTCGCCCGCCGGCACTCGGAAGCAGTCGGATACGACGCCTTTCGCGCGCCGGTGCTGCTGCTCGAAGCGTGGGCGG
>DATIXI010000014.1:0-9211 GCA_035518635.1 Gaiellaceae bacterium | reverse complement strand
GAAGCCCTCGCGCGACATCGAGGACGAGTACCGGCGCAAGGTGCGGATGCTGCCGTGGTCGTGGCGCCACCTGTTCGAAGCGGGCAGCCTGCGAGGTGTCCCGCCGCTCTACCTCGCGGAGCTGGTCTCGCACCGGGTGCTTCGCTACGCGAGCGGCTTCCTCCACGTGACGCTGTTCGCGACGAGCGTCGCCCTCGTCGGCCAGGGCTTCGTGTACCAGGCGGTGCTCGCCGCGCAGGCGGCGTGGCTCGCGCTGGCCGCGGCCGGGAAGCTGCGCCTGAAGGTTCCCGGCGCGGGGATCTCCTACTACTACCTGTTGATGAGCTGGGCGACCGTGGTGGCGCTCGGCCGCTACCTGCGCGAGGGCGCCCCGCTCATGTGGGAGAAGGCGGAGGGAACTCGCTAGTCGGCCGCTGGAGCGTCTAGCCTGCCGTAAGTCGTGCGCCTGCTTGGGGTCAGAGCGCTATTCGTCCTGCCGCTGCTCGTCGTCGTGGCCGGTTGCGGCACCGCCAAGCAGGCGGAGCCGACGACGACCGCGGCCAGGCCGGCCGCGCTTCGTCCGCCGGCCGTCAAGAAGCCGCAGCCCTCGTACGTGCGCGTCTTCGTGTTCGACGGCGACCTCGGGACGCCGGTCAAGGGCGCGGTCGTCCGGGTCATGGGCCTCCCCGGCCGGACCGACGGCATCGGCAGAGCGCGGATCCTGCTCCCGCACCGCGGCCGGCTGCTGGTCACGGTCACGAAGCCCGGGTACGACCCGTACAGCCAGCGGCTGAACTTCGTGAACCGGCCGCTCCACGGTGTCCGCGTCTACCAGCAGAAGCTGCAGTGGACGATGTACGGCGCGACGCCGCAGCGGACGCAGGCCCATCCGTACATCAAGGTCCGCCCGCCGTTCCGGATCGTCTGGAGCCGCGCGGCCGGCGCGCTGCTCGAGTTCCCGGCCGTCGTCGACGACGGTGTCGCGTTCGTGTCGAACTACAACGGAAGCGTCCGCGCCTACCTCATGAAGAACGGCGCGACGGTCTGGCGCCGTGACTTCGGCGGGATGATGGCCGCCTCGCCCGCGGTGCACGGCAAGGAGCTCGTCGTCCACGGGATGGACGGCTACGTCTGGGTCCTCGACCGCTACAACGGCCGCGTGCTCTGGCGCTACGCGGCCGGCTCGCCGATCGAGTCCTCGCCGCTCGTACTCGACGGCGTCGACTACTTCGGCGACTGGGGTGGGACCGTGACCGCGCTCGACCTCCGGACTCACAAGGCCCGTTGGACCTACGGCTCCGGCGCCAAGATCACCTCGAGCGCCGCCTACTCCGGCGGGACGGTCTTCATCGGCGACTACGGCGGCCGGCTGCTGGCGCTCGCCGCCGGAAACGGTCGGCTCCGCTGGTCCGGAAGCGTCGACGGCCGCGTCTACGGGACGCCCGCCGTGGCCGGGGGACGCGTCTTCGTGTCGTCATCGACCGGCGGCTCGCTGACCGCGTTCTCGACGAGCGGCGCACGGCTCTGGTCGCTCGGGACCGGCTCGTACGTCTATGCCTCCCCGGCCGCGTGGAACGGCCGCGTCTACATCGGCTCCTACAACGGCGTCTACTACTGCCTCTCCGCCGCGAGCGGGGCGGCCCTCTGGCACTTCTCGACCGCCGGCGCGATCGCGGGGGCGTCGACGATCGTGGACGGAATCGCGTACTTCAGCAACAGGCAGCACCGGATCTACGGCGTGAACGCGCTCACCGGCAGGCAGGTGTTCCGCTTCCCCGACGGCGCCTTCGTGCCCGTCTCCGGGAACGGCCGTCGTCTACTCCTGCACGGGTTCTCGCGGCTCTACGCGGTCGAGCCCAGGCACAGATGAAGACCGCAGTGATCGTGGCCGTGGCGGCCCTCGTGCTCGTCGGCGCAGGCCTGGTCTCCTACGGCCTCTACCGCAAGCACGAGGGACGTGACGTGCGCGGCTCGTCGACGGTCGAGTTCGTGACGACGCAGGCTCCGAAGCCCAAGCCGGAGCCGGTCAACCGGTTCGTCTGGCCGATGTACCGCTTCGACGCTGGGCGCCAGGCGGCGCCGCTCGGGATCCCCGCCTCGATCCGGCCGCCGTTCCGGCCGCACTGGTACTTCGGCGCGCGCTCGCTGGTCGAGTTCCCGCCGACGGCCGCGAACGGCCGCCTGTTCGTGGCGAACGCGAACGGGACGATCTTCGCGCTCGACACGGCGAAGCGGGGCGTCGTCTGGCGCCTTCGCACCGGACGCTGCACGGCCGCCACCCCGGCGGTGGTCGGAGACACGGTGTTCATGTCGTTCCTGAACAGGCCGCCCTGCAACGCCACACGCTCCGGGATCGGCGGGGAGGTGATCGCGCTCGACGAGAAAACCGGGAAGGTCCGCTGGCGCGTCTCGATGGGCCCAACCGAGTCGTCGCCGCTCGTCGTCGGGAACCTCGTCTACGTCGGCGACTGGCGGGGCCGCGTCTTCGCGCTGAGCACGAGCACCGGCCGCACGGTCTGGTCGTACCAGACCGGCGACAAAGTGAAGGACGGGATGGCGTACTGGGGCGGCCGGGTCTACTTCGGCTCGTACGACCACAACGTCTACGCGCTGAACGCGCGCACCGGCCGGCTCGTCTGGAAGGCGGGCGCGCAGGAGCGGCTCGGCCCGCGCGGCACCTTCTACTCCACTCCGGCCGTCGCCTACGGCCGCGTCTACATCGGCGCGACCGACCGCAAGGTCTACTCCTTCGGCGCGACGAGCGGCAAGCTCCGCTGGTCGCATGGGACCGGCGGCTACGTCTACGCGTCTCCGGCCGTCTGGCAGGAGCGCGTGCTGGTCGGCTCCTACGACGGGACGTTCTACTGCTTCGACGCCGCAACGGGCGACGTCCTCTGGACGTTCAAGGCGAACGGCCCGATCTCCGGCTCCGCGGTGGTGATCAACGGCGTCGTCTACTTCTCGACGTTCAACAACCGCACGTACGCGCTCGACGCGAGAACCGGGAAGCCGCTCTGGTTCTTCCGGCGCGGCAAGTACGCGGGGGTCGTCACGGACGGCAAGCAGCTGTTCCTCGTCGGCTATGCGCGCGTGTACGCAATGCTCCTGAAGGGCCGTAGGTAGAGTCGCGCGGGCGATGAGCACCTCGACGGAACCGCGCCCGGCCACGCATGAGCCGATCGATCCCGACGCCGAGCGCGAGGTCGACCTGCACCGCTACTGGAACGCGCTCCTGCTGCGCTGGTGGCTCCCGGCCGCCGGCCTTGTCGGCGGGATCGTCTTCGGGCTCCTCGTCTCGATCGGCGGCAGCCAGGTCTACACGGCGAAGTCGACCGTCTACCTCGGCCAGCCGCTCTCGCCGAACAGCTCGGTTCAGCTCCAGAGCGACGCGACCAACCCGTCCACGGTCGGCCAGATCATTCACAGCGAGGCCGCGCTCAGGGTGGCGGCGCGCGCGGCGGGGATGCCCGTCTCGAAGCTGCGCGGCAACGTCACCTCGCGCCCGGTCTCGGGCGCGCTGACGAAGCTCGGCCAGACGCCGCTCGTGCTGATCACCGTCACCGGGAGCGCGCCGCGCCAGACCCAGGTCGCGACGAACAAGCTGGCCCAGATCGTCGTTGCCCAGACCTCCGCGTACGTGACCCAGCTCGTCGCCACCCTCAACAGCCAGATCGACAGCTACACGAAGTCGCTCGCGGCAATCGACAGCGCGTCGAGCGGGCTCTCCGCGACCGACCGGCTGATCGCCTCGATCCAGCGCGCCCAGTTCGTCGACCAGCTGACGACCGCGAAGCAGCAGCTCGCGGTGGCGCAGGCGGTCATGAAGGGCAAGCAGGAGACCTTCGCGGTCGCGACCAAGACGACAGCGCGCAGCCGCCGCAACACCGTGATCGTCGCTGCGCTGATCGGCCTCCTGCTCGGGATCTTCGCCGCGCTCCTCTGGGAGCCGGTCGCCAGGGTCGTCCGCCGGCCCGCTTAGCCTCGGGGAGTGCTGGACGGCAAGCGGGTGGCCGTCGTCGTGCCTGCGCACGACGAAGAGAAGCTGATCGCGGAGACGATCCGCAGCATTCCCTACTTCGTGGACCGGATCTACGTGGTCGACGACGCCTCGAGCGACGACACGTCCGGCGCCGTCCGGGCCCTCGGCGACGAGCGGGTCGAGCTGATCGAGCACGAGCGCAATCAGGGCGTGGGTGCCGCGATCGTGACCGGCTACCACCGTGCCCTGGAGGAGCGCATGGACGCAACCGCGGTGATGGCCGCCGACGCGCAGATGGACCCGGCCGACCTGGAGAAGCTCACGCGCCCGGTCGTGCTCGGCGACGTCGACTACGCCAAGGCGAACCGGCTCTTCACCGGCCAGGCCTGGGAGGTGATCCCGCGCTACCGCTACCTCGGCAACGCCTTGCTCAGCCTGCTGACGAAGATCGCCTCGGGCTACTGGCACGTGGCCGACTCGCAGTCCGGCTACACGGTGGTCTCGCTCGAGTACCTCGAGCTCCTCGACCTCGACCGGCTCTATCCGCGCTACGGCTTCCCGAACGACATGCTCGTCCACCTCAACGTCTGGAACGCGCGCGTGCGCGACTATCCCTCGAAGCCGATCTACGGCGTGGGCGAGCGCTCCGGGATCCGCCTCCGCAAGGTCGTGCCGACGATCTCGTGGCTGCTGTTCAAGGCCTTCTGGTGGCGGCTCTGGCAGAAGTACGTGATCCGGGACTTCCACCCGCTCGTCTTCTTCTACGTGCTCGGCGTCGTAATGCTCGGGCTCGGGCTCGGGCTCGGAGTCGCGGAGGTCGTGCTGCGAAGCCTCGGGAACCCGATCACCGCCGCGACCGTCGTCCTGGTCGCGCTGCTGCTGATCTTCGGGCTGCAGTTCAGCCTGTTCGCGATGTGGTTCGACATGGAGTCGAACCGCGACCTCGGCGGCCGTACCCGCCGGCGAACGGACCGCTGAACCGGCCCTCCGCCGACGGCCGTGATCCAGAGGTCTCCGCGATCGTCGATCGCGAAGCCGGGCCCCCTGCGGGTTTTCGATGCGGGAGTCTCACTCGAGCGCCCGATGCGCTAGATGATCGAGGCAGATACGACGATCAGCCAGGTGATGGCGCAGGCGTAGTGCATGCGCTCGATCAGTCCGAGCGCGACACGTCGAATCTGTGGGACCACGAGCGCCGTCCCGGTTGCGATCGCCGTCGCCGTGACAAGCCAGCCGAGTCACGCGAGCGGAGTTTCCCGGCCGGGCTGGCAGACTTTCGTGCACCGATGGAAGTCAACGGCGAGCTTGGTGACCTGGCGAGGGAGACAGAGTGGACGCCTCGGCGCAGAACGAAGATCCTGGCCCTCACGGCGCTGTGCACCGCCCTGGTGACCACTCCGGCTGCGTATCTGGGCTACGAGACGACAATCGGAGGCATTTGGTCTCATAACGCCGCGCTCCAAGCGTGCTCGTTGACTCCGACCGCAGGAAGCATCTCGAATTGGCCCGGCGTCGATACCGCGGTTCGCGACCGGTGGACCTGGTGGCCTCCCGGCCACGCCCACACGTGCGTCTACCCGGATGCCGAACGGCAAGACGATCCTGCGCCCCGTTCGCATCCTCGACGGCTGAGATCGGCCTCGGCTGGGCCAGCGTGCGGGAATGTCACGTGAGGGTGGCTTAATCTCACCCGGTGGTGTCGCTCCGGCCGATCACCGACGCCAATCGGGAAGCGGTCGAGGCGCTTGCGGTGACGCCGAGTCAGGGGCGCTTCGTGAGCGGTGTCCGCGAGTCGATTCTCGAGGCGGCGGAGGAGCCAGACGCGCGGGCCCTCTACTGGGCAATCTACGAGGAAGACACGCCGGTGGGGTTCGTGATGATCGCCGACGAGGTCGACAGCCCCGACTACATCGCCCACTTTCTCTGGAAGCTGTTCATCGACAAGCGCTATCAGCGACGAGGCTTCGGTACAGCAACGCTCGACCTGATCGTCGACTACTTCCGGAACCAGGGCGTCGGCACGATGTGGACGAGCGCCGTAGAGGGAAGCGGGAGCCCCGTCACGTTCTACGAGCGCTACGGCTTCAAACGAACCGGAGACCTGCACGGCGAGGAGATCCTGCTCCGGCTAGAGATCTCCTAGCACCGGCGAGCCTACGACCCTCGACTCAGCGTCAGCGCTCTCGCCTGGGCGATGACTTCGGCTCGCGGCGGGAGTCGTAACGTCGGTAAGAGGTTGATTGTGACAACGCCGCCCACGATCACGCCGCTGCTCGTGGCCGAGTTGCTCGTCGAGGGCGAGCGCTGGCCGGTCAACGTCCACGTCATCGACCATCCCGCCGCCCGGGTCCTGGTCGACACCGGCATGACGGAGCTGCGCGCGGAGGTGGCCGACCTCGACCCCCGCCTCGTCCCACTGAGCGAGCAGGCCTTCGACCTCGCCGGCGTCGACGTCGTCGTCAACACGCACCTGCACTTCGACCACTGCGGCGGCAACCACCTCTTCGCCGGACGGCCGATTTACGTTCAGCGGCAGGAGCTCGAGGACGCGCGCACGGAGGACGACTACACGATCCGCGAATGGGTCGAGGCGCCCGGCATGCGCTACGAGCCGGTCGACGGCGAGCTCGAGCTGCTGCCCGGGCTCCGCCTCGTCCCGGCGCCGGGCCACACGCGCGGCTCGCAGGTGGTCGTCGTCGAGACGGGCGGGCGTCCGGTCGTCGTCGGCGGCGACGTGGCGGTTCGCTTCGGCGAGCTCGACGAGCCGCGCACCGAGGGCCAGCTGCGGGTGCGCGCGCTCGAGCCCGAGCTCGTCTGGCTCGCGCACGAGCACGAGCCCTGGCGGCCGCGGACCGTGTAAGGCGCGCCGCAGCGCATCTGGCCGAGGCTCAGCCGCCGATGCGTCGGCGCAGGGGATGGCGATAACCCGACGCGAAGCGTCTTCTACAGCGAAGCTGAGTTCTGAAGGTCTTCGGCCCAAGCGACCAGTTCGTCGACTGCGGGCCTGGTCAAGCCTGTCGACGGATCCACTTCGACCAAGAGCGTCGGGTGGTCACGGGTCTCGGCCCACTGCTTGGCCTCGGGAGTGACGATATCGTCGACCCACGCAACAGGAAGGTCGCCAACGAATGAGCTGATCGCAGGCACCTTGTCAGATGGCTCGAAACGACCCGCCGGGAAGGCGATCAGGGGTAGCGCGGGCAAGTCGAAGTGAGGACACAGCAACCGATTTGCTTCCTGACCCCAACCCGTTGCCCAAACCATCGTGAAGCGTCGAGCGAGTTCGTGAAGCCACTCTCCGTGAATTGCCGCAAGCCGAACAGGTTCCTCGTCCCCAGGAAAGAACGCATGCTCGACAAAACCAGGCGGACAATCGGGATACGGGTTGAGGACCCCGTCAACGTCCAGCAAAAGCAGAGGCCGCGGCACGCCCACCTCAGCCCCAGGATATTGCGGCGCCCAGGCCAGCGTGCGGGAATGTCACCCGAGGCCTGACAGTCGACCACGCGGCGGCTTAGTCCTCGATCCGCGCCGCTTCGTTCCGCTGCAATGCATCGAGTGCGGCTCGCATGGCCTCGAGCTTCTCGGGTGAATGACCGACCCAGTCGACGAGCTCGCCCACAACGCGCAACGGCTCGCAGCTTCGGAAGGACTGCGTTGGATTCCCGGGGAACTTCTTGTCGGTCAAGTTCGGGTCGTCCTCGAACTCCCCGGTTGGCTCGACGATGTAGATGCGCCCACGGCCCTCACCGCTGGCGAGCTCAGCGCCCCAGACCGCCGCGTCGAGAGTTGCGCTGAAGTAGACGTAGTTCATCATTCGGCCGGCCTCGAAGTTCGATTCGCGTCCCGAGACCAGCAGCTCGCCCACCGCGAGGTCTGCCTTCGTACCGTGCAGGTAGACGCCCGCCTTGTACACCTCGAACGGCACCGGCTCACGCGAGGCGCTCATGCGACGATGCTAGCGTCACACAACAGGGCGACTGCGCGAAGCCGCGCACCGTCCTCGTCTTGACATTCGGGGCAGCAGCGGGGGCAGCAGCGAACCGCCTGGGCCAGCGTGCGGGAATGTCACCAGAGCGTTGGCCCGTCGGGGTTGCTTCAGTGGTGCCGTAGGACGCCGATAACTACCTCGTCCGACGAGAGACGGGCGCACGCGGCCGGCGCCGAAGCCGGAGGAGGCTTGTCGTGGCACGAGTGGCGTTCGCTGTACTGTCGATCTTCTGCGCACTCTGGCTGCTGGGGTATGCCTTTCCAGGAGTTGATCGCGCGCTCTATGGCCATCACGGCCTCAAGATGAGCCCAGCGCAGGCCGCATCATTCATCGAGAAGAGCAGCGTCATCGAGAACGCCACCTGTAACACGCAAGACACGAACGGCTGGGACTACGCCTGCACGTACACGTACTCGCGGGACGGCACGCTCTTTCGGATGGGCGTGCAGAAGAATGGGCTGTCGTCTGGATCGGTCCCTATGGGGCAATCGCTTCCTCCACGGCGCTAGACCGCCGACGTGGTCCGGAAATGTCCGCTGAGCTGATTTGCCAGTAGTTCGAAGCACCCGAATCGCGGGGTGACCCCGATGCACACCGGCCCTTATGGCCGGACACTAGAATTGTCGTTAACCCCTGGTGCGGTCGAGTGTTGCGACGCGCAGCCAGGGCAAAGGGAGTGGTTATTTATGCATACGGCATCGAAGAGGTGGCGTGTGTACGTGCTCGCCTTGCTGGCGGGGCTGGTGGTAGCAGTCGCTGGCGTCGCGGCTGGATGCGGGAGCACGAAGACTGTCACGAAGACTGCGACTGTCACCGGCACTTCGACGTCGCAGGCACCGACCTCGCTCAACGTTCAGCTGCCGCCGGCCGCAGCGGCAGGCCAGATGGTGCTGTACGGGCACATCAAGTCGCTGGTCCGCAAGAGCGGCCGCGTCGAGATGCGCTTCGACCCTGCCTGGTGGCTCACCGGAGTTGCGGCGGAGGGTGCAGCTGTCGAGGACGGGGCCACGTCCCCTGGGCAGGGGGTTCCGAACGACTACTACATCGTCGATGAGGGCCACCGGCTGCTGACCTACGTTGTCGCGGCGAACGCGCCGGTGACGATCGTCACCGCGGGGGCGGGACACGCGATGATCGGCGTCTCCGAGCTGACCCAGCTCTTCAACGGCCAGAACCTCAAGCACCGCGTTCTGATGGGCGGCGGAGTTCGTGGGTTCGGCTTCTGGATTCGGGTGGGCGACAAGTATCCGAACCCGGTGCTC
>DATIXI010000013.1:0-24022 GCA_035518635.1 Gaiellaceae bacterium | reverse complement strand
ATCACGAACGACGCCGACAAGGGCCTCGAGCTCGCGCAGCGGATCCAGGCGGGGATCGTCCACGTCAACGACCAGCCGGTCGGCGACGAGCCGCAGATGCCGTTCGGCGGCGTCAAGGACAGCGGCTGGGGACGCTTCGGCGCCACGGCGGCGATCGCCGAGTTCACCGACCTGCACTGGATCACGGTCGGCCGCCCGCACCCGTTCCCGTTCTAGGACGGCCGCGGGCGCGCGATGGCGGAGATCGTCCCGCTCGCGGAGGCAGTCGCGGAGCTGGTCCACGACGGCGACACCGTCGCCGCCGAGGGCTTCACGCACCTGATCCCGTTCGCGGCCGGGCACGAGCTGATTCGCCAGGGGCGGCGCGACCTCGCGCTGATCCGGATGACGCCGGACGTGATCTACGACCAGCTGATCGGGATGGGCTGCGTGCGTAAGCTCGTGTTCTCGTGGGGCGGGAACCCCGGCGTGGGCTCCCTCCACCGGCTCCGGGAGGCCGTCGAGCACGGTTGGCCGGTGCCGCTCGAGATCGAGGAGCACTCGCACGCGGGGATGGCGACGGCGTATGCGGCCGGCGCTGCGAACCTCCCATTTGGCGTGCTCCGCGGGTACGGCCATGGCGATCTCGCCGCCCACACGCGGGTCGGCACGGTCACGTGTCCGTTCACCGGGGAGGAGCTCGCGGCGGTCCCCGCCCACCGGCCCGACGTCGGGATCATCCACGCGCAGCGGGCCGACCGCGAGGGGAACGTCCAGCTGTGGGGCATCCTCGGCGTCCAGAAGGAGACCGTCCTCGCCTCCGCCCGCTCGATCGTCACCGTCGAGGAGGTCGTCGACGAGCTCGAGCCTCGACCCGGCGCGGTCGTGATCCCGGGCTGGGTGGTCGGGGCGGTCTCGCTCGTGCCGGGCGGCGCGCGCCCCTCGTACGCGGCGGACTACTACGACCGCGACAACGAGTTCTACGTCGCCTGGGACCCGATCAGCCGCGACCGGGACGAGTTCGCGGCCTGGATGGAAAGACACATCTTGACCGCATGACGACGTCGACCGTCACCTACACCGCCGACGAGATGATGGCCGTCGAGGCCGCCCGGCGGCTCGCCGACGGCGACGTCTGCTTCGTCGGGATCGGTCTGCCCAGCCTCGCGGCCAATCTCGCTCGCGCGACCCACGCGCCTGGCTGCGTCCTCATCTACGAGAGCGGGACGATCGGTGCGAAGCCCGCCGAGCTGCCGCTCTCGATCGGCGACGGCGAGCTCGCCGAGACCGCGGACTCCGTCGTGTCCGTCCCGGAAATGTTCGCCTACTGGCTCCAGGGCGGGCATATGGACGTCGGCTTCCTGGGCGCCGCCCAGATCGACAGATGGGGGAACCTGAACAGCACGGTGATCGGCGACTACGACTCGCCGAAGGTGCGCCTGCCGGGCGGAGGCGGGGCACCCGAGATCGCCACCTCCGCGCGCAAGGTGTTCGTCATGCTCCGGCAGACGCCGCGCGCGTTCGTCGAGAAGCTCGACTTCCTGACGAGCGTCGGGGACCGGGTCGAGGTCGTGGTCACGGACCTCGGGATCCTCGAGCCGGACCCGGAGACGAGAGAGCTGACTCTGACGCTCGTGCATCCCGGGGTCGAGGTCGACCAGGTGCGCGAGGCGACCGGCTGGGACCTCCGCGTGGCGGACGAGCTGGCCGAGACGAAGCCGCCCACGGAGGAAGAGCTGAGCACGCTTCGAGGACTCAAGACGAAAGGAAGAGGCTGATGTCCGAATACGCCGTCGACGCACCGACCGTCCTCCCGGACGACCCGAGCTTCGGGCCGGAGGTGCAGATCGACTACCCGGGCTACCGCTCGACGCAGTGGCGTGCGCCCAAGCGGAAGCTCGCGTCGCTGCCGGAGGAGTTCCACGACCTCGCCGGGCCGGTGTTCGGCGAGGACGTGATCGAGGAGCACGACCACGACCTGACGCACGGCCACCCGGGCGAGCCGCTCGGAGAGCGGATCATCGTCTCCGGGACGCTGATGGACGAGGAGGGTCGCCCGCAGTCGGGCGCGCTGATCGAGATCTGGCAGGCGAACGCCTGCGGTCGCTACCACCACGTCGTCGACCAGCACCCCGCGCCGCTCGACCCGAACTTCTCGGGTGGCGGCCGCTGCCTGACCGACTCGGAGGGCCGCTACCGGTTCGTGACGATCAAGCCGGGCGCGTACCCGTGGGGCAACCACGAGAATGCCTGGCGCCCTGCGCACATCCACTTCTCGATCTTCGGCCGCCAGTTCGTCCAGCGGCTGGTCACGCAGATGTACTTCCCGGGCGACCCGCTGTTCGCGTACGACCCGATCTTCACCTCGGTGCGGGACCCGAAGTCGAGGGAGCTCCTGATCGCCCGGTTCGACCTGGAGGCGACGCAGCCCGAGTGGGCGCTCGCCTACGACTGGGACATCGTCCTCGGCCGTGGCGGGAACGGCGCGACTCCGATGGAGAACCCGCAGTGAGCCTGCCACGGACGGCCTCCCAGACCGTCGGGCCGTACTACACGCTCGGCCTCTGCCGCCGGCCCGAGAACGAGCTCGCCGACCGGAACGAGCCGGGAGCGGTACAGCTGATCGGGCAGCTCTACGACGGCCAGGCGGCGCCCATCAACGACGGTTTGATCGAGGTCTGGGACCCAGTCGGAGAGCGCTGGGGCCGGAGCGGCACCGACGCGGACGGCCGCTTCTCGTTCGTGGTCACGAAGCCGGCCGCGCTGGCTGGTCAGGCGCCGAGGCTCGACGTCTACGTGTTCGCGCGCGGGCTTCTGCGGCACCAGCTGACGCGGGTCTACTTCCCCGACGAGGCGGAGGCGAACGCCGCCGACCCGGTGCTGTCCTCGCTCGGCGAGACAGAGCGCGCGACGCTCGTCGCCGAGCAGGAGGACGGCGCGCTCAGGTGGGACATCCGCATGCAGGGTGAGCGAGAGACCGTCTTCTTCGAGCATTGACGATCTTCGCCGCGATCGCGGTCCCGGCGGAGCTGCGCGAGGCGACGTCAGGGCAGGCCTGGCTCGAGGCGATGCTCGAGGCCGAGGCCGCGCTGGCGAGGGCGGAGGCACAGGCGGGCCTCATCCCGGCCGAGGCGGCCGAGGCGATTGCGGCGGGCTGCCGCGCAGAGTCGTTCGCGCTCGCCGAGATCGCCGAGCAGGGCCGCGCGACCGGCACTCCGGTCGGCCCGCTCGTGGCGTCGCTGCGCAAGGCGGTCGGCGGCGAGGCCGCGAAGTACGTCCACTGGGGCGCGACGAGCCAGGACATCCTCGACACGGCCTCGATGCTCGTCGCGCGCCACGCGCTCGGGCTGATCGCCGCGGAGCTGGATCGCGTCGCCGCGGCGTGTGCGCGGCACGCACGGGAGCAACGCGACACGACGATGGCGGCGAGAACGCTCCTGCAACAGGCCGTTCCGACGACGTTCGGGCTCAAGGCGGCGGGCTGGCTGGTGGCGGTCGTCGATGCGCGGAGTGGGCTCAGGCGGTTCGAGCCGCCGGCGGAGCTGGGCGGGGCCGCAGGGACCCTGGCGCCGCTCGGGGAGCGCGGGGCGGAGGTGGGAGCGCTGTTCGCGAAGGAGCTCGGGCTGGTCGAGCCGCCGCTGCCGTGGCAGTCGAACCGGGTTCCCGTGGCCGAGCTCGGCACGGCGCTGGCCGTCGCGGCCGGGGTGACGGCCAAGATCGGGCTCGACGTGGCGCTGCTTGCGCAGACAGAGGTCGCCGAGGTGAGGGTGCCCGAAGGCGGCAGCTCGTCGACGATGCCGCAGAAGCGAAACCCCGTCGGCTCGGCGCTCGCGGTCGCGGCCGCGCGCATGGTCGCCGCGGATGCGTCCGTTCTCACCTCCGGTCTCGTCCAGGAGCACGAGCGCGCGCTCGGCGGCTGGCACGCGGAGTGGGATGCGCTCTCACGGGCGCTCGCGCTGACCGGCGGCGCAGCGGCCTCCGTGGCCGACCTGCTCGAGGGCATCGAGGTCGACGCAGAGCGGATGCGCGCGAACCTCGACGAGGCGGTCCTCTCCGAGCGGGCCGTCTTCGAGCTCGGGCTCGAGCGCCGTGAGCTCGAAGGCCGGCCGCTGCGCGAGGCCCTGGGAGAGCGCCTGAGCGGAGACGAGCTCGAGGCGGCGCTGGACCCCGCGGGCTACCTGGGCTCCGCGGGCGCGTTCGTCGACCGGGCGCTGGCCTACGCGGAGGAGGCATGAGGCTCGCCCACCGCTTCGACGGCCCCGAGGAGGCGCCGCTCCTCGTCCTCTCCAACTCGCTCGGCACGACCATGCGCCTCTGGGAGCCGCAGCTCGCAGCCTTCACCTCGGGCTTTCGCGTGCTGCGCCACGATCACCCGGGCCACGGCGGCTCGCCGGTTCCCGACGATCCCGTCTCCGTCGAAGAGATCGCGAGCGCGGTGCTCGAGCTGATCGACGACGAGCGCTTTTCCTTCTGCGGCCTCTCGCTCGGCGGAATGGTCGGGATGTGCCTGGCGGCGGCCGTGCCCGAGCGGGTCGAGACGCTGACGCTCTGCTGCACGGGCGCGAAGCTCGGCACCGGCGAGGAGTGGGCCGAGCGGGCAGCGATGGTGCGCGCCGAGGGGACGGCTGCTCTCGTCGATCGCTCGCGCGAGCGCTGGTTCACGCCGGCGTTCCGCGACAGCGCGACCGCGCGGAGCTATCTCGACGAGCTGCTCGCGATCGACCGGGAGGGCTACGCGCGCTGCTGCGAGGCGCTCGCCGGCTTCGACTTCCGCGACCGGCTCGGCGAAATCGAGGCGCCGACGCTCGTGTTGGTCGGCGAGGAGGACCCGGTGACGCCGCCCGAGGTGGTGGAGACGCTGAACGAGGGCATCCCGAACACCGAGACGGTGGTCGTTCCGCACGCGTCGCATCTCGCCAACGTCGAGCAGCCCGATGCCGTGGCAGCCGCAGTTCTCCAGGAGGTCCGTTCATGACCGACGAGACGTACGAGCGCGGCATGAAGATCCGGCGCGAGGTGCTGGGCGACGAGCACGTCGATCGCGCCGTCGAGCGGACGACCGACCTCACACGTGACTTCCAGGACTTCATCACGCGCTACGCCTGGGGGGAGGTCTGGGCGCGCCCCGGCCTCGACCGGCGCACGCGCAGCTGCATGACGCTGACCGCGCTCGTCGCTCTCGGCCGCTTCGACGAGCTCGGCATGCACATCCGCGCGGCGCAGCGGAACGGCCTGACGCTCGACGAGATCAAGGAAGTGCTTCTGCACACGGCCGTCTACTGCGGCGTCCCGGCGGCGAACAGCGCGTTCGCCGTCTTCCAGGAGGTCGCCGGCTCCGCCGACGCGGAATGAGGGCGATCCGAACCCAGGTCGGCATCGTCGGCGCCGGCCCGGCCGGCCTGACACTCGCGCGCCTGCTCGAGCGCGCCGGGATTGAGTCGGTCGTGCTCGAGAATCGGAGCCGCGACTACGTCGAGCACCGGATCCGAGCGGGGGTGCTCGAGCAGCGGACGGTCGACGCCCTCACCGAGGCCGGGGTCGGCGGCCGTCTCCACGAGGAGGGGATCGTCCACCACGGGATCGAGCTCCAGTTCGACGGGGAGCGGCACCGGATCCCGCTCAGCGAGCTGGCGGGCGGCCGGACGATCGTCATCTACGGCCAGACGGAGGTGGTCAAGGACCTGATCAGGGCGCGGATCGAGAGCGGGTTGCTGCTCCTGTTCGAGGTCGACGACGTCAGCGTCCACGAGCTCGACACTGAGCACCCACGGATCCGCTTTGCGCACGACGGAGAGCGGCTCGAGCTCGAGTGCGACGTGATCGCGGGCTGCGACGGTTATCACGGGGTCTGCCGGCAGAGCATCCCGGACGGCGTGCTCGAGTCGTTCTCGCGCGACTATCCGTTCGGCTGGCTCGGGATCCTCGCCGAGGTCGCGCCGTCAAACGACGAGCTCGTCTACGCGCACAACGCGAGCGGCTTCGCCCTGCTCAGCCTCCGCTCGCCGACCCTGAGCCGCCTCTACATCCAGTGCGAGCCCGACGAGGACGTCGAGCAGTGGTCCGACGACAAGATCTGGGCAGAGCTCCAGAACCGCCTCGGGATCGACGGCTGGACGCTCCACGAGGGGCCGATCCTCGAGAAGGGCGTGACCGGCATGCGCAGCTTCGTGGCCGAGCCGATGCAGTTCGGGCGGCTTTTCCTCGCGGGCGACGCAGCGCACATCGTCCCGCCGACGGGCGCGAAGGGCCTGAACCTCGCGATCGCCGACGTGCGCGTCCTCGCCGAGGCGCTGGTCAGCTGGTACGAGACCGGCAACGCGAGCCTGCTCGAGCTCTACTCGCACACGTGTCTCCGCCGCGTCTGGCGCGCCGAGCACTTCTCCTGGTGGATGACGTCGATGCTCCACCTGCTGCCCGGAGGCGACGCGTTCGACCTGCAGCTCCAGCTCTCGCAGCTGCGCTACGTGACGAGCTCCGAGGTCGCGGCCGCGAGCCTGGCGGAGAACTACACGGGCCTCGAGCTCGAGTAGGCGGGCACTACTCGAGGATCGGAACCACGAACGTCGGGGTTCCGAAGGGCGCGACCGGCTCGTCGAACCAGCTACCGACCACGCCGGTCGGCAGGAAGCCGACGAGCTTCAGCGTCTCGTTGCCGGTGTTCTCGAAGCCGTGCCGTTCGAAGGCCGGCACCGCGATGACCGCGCCGACCGTGATCGCGGCTCGCTGGTCTCCCAGGCTCGCCACGCCGCTGCCCGCCAGGACGACGACGGTCTCGTCCGCCGTGTGCGTGTGGAGCGGGATGTGGTCACCCGGATCGACCTCGAGGTAGACGACCATGCCCGCGGATCCGGTCTCGGCGCTCACCGGAGCGCCCAGCCGTCCTCGTGCCTTTGGATCGTCTCCCACCGAGAACGGAATGAGCTCGAGCTCGCCGAGAATCGGCGTCGTCAACGCTTGGGTAGTTGCCGCAGCCACGGTTCCTCCTTCGCAGTCGCCACCTGAGCCGCGATTCTCCGAGAACCGCGCGCCGCGAGTCAACAGCCCGGGCTAGCGCCGCCTGAGGTTCTGGAGCACGAAGAGCAGGTTCGCGGGCCGCTCGGCCAGTCGGCGCATCAGGTACGGGTACCAGGCGGGACCGTACGGCGTCGCAATCAGCACGTCGTAGCCGCGCGCCACGAGATCCAGCTGGAGCTGCGGCCTGACGCCGTAGAGCATCTGGAACTCGAAGCGCTCGCGCGGGATGCTCTCTCGCTCGGCGAAGTGGATCGCATGGTCGATCAACCGCTCGTCGTGCGTCGCGATCGCGAGATGGCCTGCGCGTCGCAGCCCTTCCTCCATCAGGCGGACGTAGGCGGCGTCGACGTCCTCCTTCTCCGGGTACGCGATCTCAGACGGCTCGAGGTATGCGCCCTTGACGACCCGGATGTTCGGCTTGAGCGGGAGCAGCTCCTCGAGGTCGCGGGGCGTGCGGTAGAGGTACGACTGGAGCACGCAGCCGACGTTGTCCCGGCTCTCGCGTAGGCGGCGGTAGACGCGCAGCGTCGGCTCGAGGACGTCCGAGCGCTCCATGTCGATGCGGACGAAGTTGCCGTGTCCCGCGGCGTGGTCCACCAGCCGCGCGACGTTCTCGTACGCGAGGTCCTCGCCGAGCCCGAGGCCCAGGTGCGTCAGCTTCAGCGCGACGTTCACGCGCAGCCCCTCGGCGGCGATCCGGTCGAAGACCTCCTCGTAGGCGGTCACGACGGCCGCCGCGCCAGCCGCGTCCGTCGTGTCCTCGCCGAGCAGCGTCGTGTTCGCGCGCAGTCCCTGGTCGTTGAGCCGCCGCAGGACGACGACGCACTCGTCGAGCGTCTCGCCCGCCACGAACCGCGCTGCGCCCAGCCGCATCCCGTGCTTCTCGACGAACGAGGTCACGACGCCGTTCGTCGCGCCCACGAGGATCGCGCGCTTCATGAGCCCGGACACGGCCGCATCTTCTACTGTTCGCAGTGATGGAGACGCAGCCAGTCCAGGGCGTGGACGTGCGCGCCGAGCGTGGGCGCTACGTCCCCCGCGGGATCGCGACCACCGAGTTCGTGGTCAGCCGCGCCGAGGGCGCGACGGTCTGGGACGTGGACGGCAACGAGTTCCTCGACTTCGCAGGCGGGATCGCCTGCCAGAACCTCGGCCACAACCCGGGAGCGGTCGTCCGCGCGATCCACGAGCAGGTCGACCACTTCCTGCACCAGTGCTTCATGGTCAGCCTCTACGAGCCGTACGTCGAGGTCTGCCGGCGGCTCGACGGCCTCTGGCCGGGCCAGTCCGAGACGAAGTCGATGCTCGTCAACTCCGGCGCAGAGGCGGTCGAGAACGCCGTCAAGATCGCGCGCGTCTCCACCGGCCGCCCCGCGGTGGTCGTCTTCGACCGCGCGTTCCACGGCCGCACGAACCTGACCATGGCGATGACGGCCAAGCTCGTCTACAAGCAGGGCTTCGGGCCGCTCGCGGCGGAGATCTACCGCGCCCCGGCCCCGTACCCGTACCGCGGCGTGACGACCGAGGACGCGCTTGCCGGGCTCGAGCTGCTCTTCAAGCAGGACGTCGACCCGCAGTCTGTCGCCTGCATGGTGCTCGAGACGGTGCAGGGCGAGGGCGGCTTCATCCCGATGCCGGCCGACTTCGTCAGGGGCCTCAAGGAGGTCTGCGAGAAGCATGGGATCCTGTACGTCGCGGACGAGGTGCAGGCCGGCTGCGGCCGCACCGGGCCGGTCTGGGCGATCGAGCACCTCGGCGTCGAACCCGACCTGCTCGTCGCCGGGAAGACGCTCGGCGGTGGGCTGCCGCTCGCGTCGGTCACCGGCCGCGCCGCCGTGATGGACGCCGTCCAGCCGGGTGGCCTCGGCGGAACCTTCGGCGGCAATCCCGTCTCCGCAGCGGCCGCCTGCGTCGTGCTCGACCAGCTCGCGATGCCGGAGTTCCGCGAGCGCGCTGACGAGATCGCCGCCGTCGTGCGGGGCCGGCTCGACCGGATCGCCGCCGACCACCCGCAGATCGGCGAGGTACGAGGGCTGGGGTCGATGCTCGCCATCGAGTTCGCGGCGCCGTCCGGCGACGAAGCGAAGGAGCTGACCGCGGCGGCCCTGGAGGAGGGGCTCCTGCTGCTCGCATGCGGCCTCTACGGGAACGTGATCCGGCTCCTGCCGCCGCTCTCGGCCACTGACGAAGAGCTCGACCGCGGCCTCTCGATCATCGAGCGCTCGCTCTCCTAGTCTCACTTCCCTGAGTTGAGGGCTGGCCCCGGCCGGCCGATCTGTCGAAGCACTTCAGGACGGGCTCGGCTCCGGGCCCGTCGCCATGCGGCCATGGACATCGAGCTACGCGTCAGCGACCAGCAGGCGACTGCGAGCCTGCTCGACTTCTTCCAACGGAGGGACATGCCCGTCCGCCTCCAGGGAGAGGACGGTCTCGTCGTCCAGCTCCCGGAAGAGCTCCAGGAGCGTCAGGCGCGGCACGAGATCGAGCTGCTGCTGCGCGTCTGGCAGCTGATGAACCCGGACGTCCGCGTCGACGTGAACTAGGCGGAGGCCGGTAGGAGCGCCTCGCACTCTCGCAGGTAGTGCGTGGCACCCATTTCGCGGTAGAGCTCGATGGCCCGCCGCAGCTGCTCGTCGGCTTCGGAGCGGCGGCCCTCCGCTACGAGCAGCTGCGCTGCCTGGAACCGGGCCTCGGCCTCGTCCGGCCTCGAACCGATGAGCTGTAGGAGGTCGGCGGCCGCGACGAAGTCGCGCTCGGCGTAGGCGCGGGCGACGTTCGTCCACCGAGTCGGGCGGTGATCCGCAAGCGCCTCGACGAGGTCGTCCGCGAGGCCGAGCCGGAGGGCCGCCGACGCGAACGACGGAAGCGTGATGACGGCGAACTGCATCCCCTCGCCTCGAGCCAGGGCGTCGATCAGCTCGCGTGCGAGCGGCACGGCCCTGTCCTCGTGCGAGACGAGCGCGAAGATGTGCGTGGAGGCTGCGAGCGCGTAGAACAACGCCTGAGGGTCGGCGATCTCCCGCCCGAGGGCCAGGGACCGCTCGGCGTCACCGGCCACTTCCGCCGGTTCGCCTCGCCCCAGCCGGATCTCGGCGCGAAGGGCGTACACCTGATAGGCGGTGTAGTGAGGCGAACCCGCTTCCACCGTGGCCAGGAAGTCGTCGGCCATCCGCAGCGCCGTGTCCCACTCGGCGCGGCGGAAACGCACCTCGGTGACGGTCCCCTGGTACCAGAGCCGCTCGCCCGCGGACCCGGACTGCTCGGCGACGCGGGCCGCCTCGAGTCGAGCATCGAAGGCCTCGTCCAGATCGCCGAGGAGCACATAGGCGACGGACAGGTTGTTGTACGCGCGACTGAGCGTTCCGAGCTCGCCGGCCGCAGCCGCGAGCTCGATGGCTCGCTCGAAGTCCTCGATTCCGCCCGGGTCGCCCTGCTCGACACGCGTCGTTCCGAACAGCGCGAGCACCTGGCTCACACCCACCTCCCAACCGAGCGCCTCGGCCTGCTCGAGCGCCTCCGACGCGAGCTCGATCGCACGGTCTGCGTCCCCGGAGATACTGGCCCGCGTGGCCAGTCGTATGAGGATCCAGGCAGTCGCCCGACTCGGCGGCTCGTCGGCGATCATCGCGGCTGCGCGGGCGGCGTGCTGCTCGCCGAGCTCGGGCTGCCCCTTCATCCAGTAGGTGCCCGAGAGAACCATCTCTGCCTCTGCGGCCCTGGCCGTCTCGCCGGTGGCCAGCAGGGCGTCTCTCGCCTCGGCCAGGAGCTCGGGCTCGCCCTGCCAGCCGTCGGCCGGGTAGGCCCGGCGGAAGAGCAGCTCCGCCCGCTCGCGGTCATCGTCCGGCCAGAGCCGCAGCGCGGCGTCGTAGAAGCGCTCCGCCGCAGCGAGCGCATAGAGGGACGCGGCCCTGTCGCCGGCGTCGCGCAGCGCGCGCCGTGCCGACTCGCCGAGCGCTGTCGACTCGACGCCTGCTGCCTCCGATAGCTCGATCGCCTCGAGGTAGTGGTGGGCGAGCATCTCGGCCTGGTCCTCGGCCCGGCCGAGCGACTCGATCCACGCGGCGGCGCTCGTGTGCTTCCGTGCGCGCGCCGCGCGGGGGATCTGGGCGTAGGCGATGTCGCGGATCAGCAGGTGGCGGAACGCGTACTCGCTCTCGCCGGCCACCGAGGAGGTGCGCGCGCGCTGGACGTACTCCTTGCGCTCGAGCGCGTACAGGAGCTCGGCAGCCTCCTCCAGCGTCCAGCCGTCCAGCGCCTCGAGCGCACCGAGCCAGAAGACCTTGCCGACGACGGCCGCGTCCTGGAGCAGCCGCTTCTCCTCGTCCGACAGCGCGTCGAGGCGCGCGGCGATGATGCCCTGCACCGTCTCCGGCAGCTCGAGCACGTCGCCGCGCTCGATCAGGATGCGCGCGTACTGCTCGGCGTAGAGCGGGTTGCCCCCGGCGCGGGCGAGCAGCGCCTCTTGGGTCTCTGCATCGACGAGCGGCCGCTCCAGCAGCGCCTGCAGGAGCCGGGCGGTCTCCTCGTCCGAGAGCGGCGAGAGCGAGATCGTGAGCGCGTTCAGCTTGCCACCACCCCAGCCCGGGCGGCGCTCCAGCAGCTCGGGGCGTGCCGTCCCGAGCAGGAGCAGCGGAACGCCGCGCACGCGCTCGACCAGCTCGTCCACGAAGTCGAGGAGGGCGTCGTCGGCCCAGTGCAGGTCCTCGAACACGAGCACGAGCGGCAGGTCGTCGGCGAGCGCCTCGAGGAAGCGGCGCCAGGCGGCAACGCCCTCGTCTGCCCCGCCCGGCTCTTCCTCGGCGACCCCTGCGAGCGGGCGCAGGTGGCGCTCGAGCCACTGGCGCTCGGTCGGCTCGAGATCGAGCTCGGCGACGGCGGCGCGCAGCTTCTCCTCGGACTGGTTCCTGCTGTCGTTCTCGAGGATCCCCGCGTGGGCCTTGACGATCTCGGCGAGCGCCCAGAACGTGACGCCCTCGCCGTAGGGAAGCGAGCGGCCCTGGCGCCAGCGAACGAAGTCGGTCTCCTGCGCGACGGTCTGCAGCAGCTCGCGCACGAGGCGGCTCTTGCCGATCCCCGGGACGCCGACGAGCGTGACGAGCTGGGGCGAGCGCTCCTCGCGCACCCGCGCCAGGGTCGAGACCAGGAGCTCGAGCTCCCGCCCGCGGCCGACGAGCGGGGCGTCGATCTGCTGCGCGACGTCCACGCCCAGCCGGGAGCGCGCCTCGACCACCTCCCAGGCAGGGATCGGCTCGCTCTTGCCCTTCCCGGTCACCGGCTCGACCTCGCGGTACTCGATCGCCTGCGCGGTGGCGCGGTAGGTCTGCTCTCCGACCAGGATCCCGTTCACCGGCGCTGCGGCCTGCAGGCGGGCGGCGGTGTTGACGACGTCGCCCGCGGCCATGCCCTCGCCCTCGCTCGGCCGCGCGCCGAGCGTCACGAGCGCCTCGCCCGTGTTGACCGCGATCCGCACCTGCAGCTCCTCGCCCTGCTCGACGACCCAGTCGCGGATGTCCAGCGCGGCCCGCACCGCGCGCTCGGGGTCGTCCTCGTGCGCGAGCGGCGCGCCGAAGAGCGCCATCACCGCGTCGCCGATGAACTTCTCGACGGTGCCGCCGAAGCGCTCGAGCTCCGAGCGGAGGTGGGCGTGGTACGGGGCGAGCAGCGCCCGCACGTCCTCGGGGTCGAGCGTCTCCGCCCTCGCCGTGAACCCGACCAGGTCGGCGAACAGGACGGTCACGATCTTCCGCTCCTCGCGGCCCGTCAGGGACGGCTGCTCGGCCAGCGCGGCGCCGCAGAACGGGCAGAAGGGAAACTCCTTCGGCAGCTCGTTGCCGCAGCTCGGGCAGGTCACGCCGCCGAGTCTAGAACGCTAGTCGCGGCGCTCTTCGAGGTACTTCTTCAGCCCGAGGTAGGGAAGGATGAACGCGGCCAGCACCATGGAGCCCCAGACGATGATGGTCGCACCGATCCAGGTGCCGAGCCCGTGGATGTTCAGGCCGTTCGAGACCAGGTCCGTGATGACCAGGCCCGCCAGCACCGAGATCAGCGCGACGCCGCCCATCGCCGCAGAGTTCGAGTGGCGGAACTGGGTGGCGAGAAACGGCGTGAACAGGGCGTAGACGAGCGTGAAGATGACCACTGCGCCGACGAACCCGGAGACGTTCAGGTCGACCCCGCTCAGGACCAGGTCGGCGACGATGAGCCCGACGGCGCTCGCGACCAGCGCGATGAACGCCCTGACGACCAGCCGGATCACGCGCCCACCCTAACGCAGCATCTGGCCGAAATCACCCTCGCGGCCCGACTGCTCAGAGCTCGAGCGTCTCGCCGTCCTCGGGCACGAGCGCCTCGGGGACGGCGGCGCGGACCTCCGCCCGCGTCTCGAGGCAGTGGTTGATCGCCTCGAGGTGCACGACGACCACCTTCGGCACCCGGGCGACGACCTCGCGGACGTCGTCGGTCGTCATCACGATCGGGTCGCCCTCGAGGAAGCGCGCGCCGCTGCCGTTGACGACGGCCACGCGCGGCCGGTGGGAGGCAATCGCCTCCTCGACCTCCTCGCACCAGATCGTGTCGCCGGCGATGTAGAGGTCGCCGATCACGAAGCCACTCACGGGCGCGAGCTCGACCGCGATCTCGCCGGTCCCGTGCTGGCCGCCCGTGCGCGTGATCACCAGGCCGTCCCAGTCGACGGACGTCTCGACCGGGCGGGCGAGCAGGCCGGCCTCCCCGAGCGCAGCCTCGTCCTCGGGCTGGCAGAAGACGGGCACGTCTCTCGGCAGCAGGCGCGCGGCGGTCTCGTCGAAGTGATCCTCGTGCAGGTGCGTGATCACGACCGCGTCGATGCCGCGAACGACCTCCTCCGCCGGGACCGGCAGCGGGACGAGCGGGTTCGGCACCTGGTTCGGGGTGTCCTCGATCGGCGGTGCGGTTCCGGCGTCGTCGAGCATCGGGTCGACGAGCAAGCGGTGCCCGTCGAGCTCGACGATCAGGGTGGCGTGCCGGACGAGCGTCAGCCGCATGCGCGAATGCTGTCAGGCTGGCGGCGTGCGTGGGTTCGACTACGTGATCGTGGGCGCCGGCTCTGCAGGGTGCGTGCTCGCCAGTCGGCTCACGGAAGATCCCGCGGCCAGCGTGCTGCTGCTCGAGGCCGGCGGGACCGACCGACGGCGTGAGATCCGTGTCCCGGCGGCGTTCTCGCGCCTCTACTCCAGCGAGGTCGACTGGGGCTACCGGACGGTCCCGCAGCCGGGGCTCGCCGGCCGCGAGGTCTACTTTCCGCGCGGCAAGGTACTCGGCGGCTCGTCGTCGATCAATGCCCAGATCGCGGTGCGCGGCCACCGTGCGGACTACGACGGCTGGGCCGGGGCCGGGAATGTGGGCTGGGCGTGGAACGACGTGCTCCCGTATTTCGAGCGGAGCGCGGCGACCCGGTTCACGATCGCGGAGCTGCGCGACCCGAGCCTCCTAACCGAGGCCTTTCTCGCAGCCGCCTCTGAGGCCGGCCTGCCGCCTGCACGCGATCTCAACGCTCCCGAGCCCGAGGGTGTCGCGCTCAGCCCGGTCAACCAGCGCCGAGGTCGCCGCTGGAGCGTGGCCGACGGCTACCTCCGGCCCGCGCGCTCACGAGCGAACCTGACGGTGCTGACCGGCGCACAGGCGATTCGGATCGTGCTCGAGGACGGCCGGGCGCGGGCCGTCGAGCTCCGGCTGGAAGGCCGTGCGGAGGCGGCGAGCGCGAGGCGGGAGGTGATCCTCTGCGGAGGGGCGATCAACTCGCCTCATCTCCTCATGCTCTCAGGAATCGGCCCGCGCGACGACCTGGCCGCGGCAGGCGTGGAGCCCGCCCACGACCTCCCGGGGGTGGGCCAGAACCTCCAGGACCACCTCGCGGCCGGCCTCCTCACCGGGACCACCGGCGTCAAGACGCTCGCAGCGGCGAAGTCTCCGCTCAACCTCGCGCGCTACCTGCTCCTCCGCCGCGGCCCGCTCACGTCGAACGTCGCCGAGGCAGTCGGGCTCGTCCGAACGCAGCCGCAGCTCGAGGCACCCGACCTCGAGTTGCTGTTCGCACCGGTCCTGTTCGTGGACGAGGGGCTTACACAGTCCGAGGAGCATGGCCTCACGATCGCGGCGATCGGGCTCCAGCCGGCCAGTGTCGGGAGAGTCGAGCTGCGCTCGGCCGACCCTCTCGAGCCGCCCGGGATCGATCCCGGTTACCTCTCCGATCCCCACGGCGAAGATCTCCACGTCCTCCTCCACGGCACACGCCTCGCGCGCCGGATCCTCGCGTCGAGGGCGCTGGCTCCCTACGTGACCGAAGAGCTCACGCCGGGTGATGCCGCGCAGAGCGACGACGAGCTGGCCGGGCAGGTGCGCGCGCGGGCTCAGACGTTGTACCACCCGGTCGGAACCTGCCGCATGGGCACCGACGCCGGTGCGGTCGTCGATCCGGAGCTTCGCGTTCGGGGCATTGACGGTCTGCGTGTCGTCGACGCTTCCGTAATCCCGCGCGTGCCACGCGGGCACACGAACTGGCCGACCGTGATGATCGCGGAGAAGGCTGCCGACCTCGTCAGCGGATCGCCGGGGTGACCTCCAGGTGGGGCCGGGTGGAGGTGGGGACGACCTCGACCTCGAGGTGGATCGGCGTTTCGAGCGCGATGCTCACCAGGCAGAGGTCCTTCGCCCGGGCTGCCGCCAGCCTGGTGGCCTCGACCTCGTCGGCCGCGACCTCGACGCGAGCCTGGAGCTCGATCGAGATGAAGCCGAAACGTCCATCGGCCATTCGCTCCACGTGGCCGACGCCCTCGACCTCGAGCGCGTCGAAGGCGACCCCGTCCCGCTCGGCGACGGCAACCAGCGTGACCGCGTAGCACGAGGACAGCGAGCCGACGAGGAGGTCCTCGGGGCTCCAGACTCCCTCGATTCCGCCCTTGAACCCCGGCGGCGTCGCGACCCGCAGGTCGGGCTTGCCGGCCGCCCTGAGCTCGGTCAAACGGCCTCCCTGCCAGTGAACCGAGACAGGAAACCGGTGTGACTTCACGATGCTCATCACAACTCCTTTCCTGGGTGCCTCACGTGCGGAGAGTCGCCGAGCACGGCGTTCGCGGCATCGGGGCGGGGCCGGAGCCGCCTGCGGGGTTTCCGCAACTGCGATCAGGGGTCGGCCCGATGAGCGCGCGGCGCTGCTCCCGGAGAATTCGTCCATGCAGCGCAGCTACGGAGTCGTCTGGCGAAAGGGCACGGGACCGCTCGCGGCCGGGAAGCTCGAGCTGCTTCCCCACGGCCTCCGCCTCGAAGGGCTCGAGGGCTCGTCCGAGGTCGCCTACGAGAATCTCGCCGGTGTGCGGGTGGGCCGGACGACCGACGAGCGGATCGACGGGCGGCCCTCGGTCGTCCTCGACCGGGTGCACGGCGATCCCGTTACCATCGCGACCGTGGCCCAGCCGAGCCTCGTCGGAGAGATCGCCGAGCGGCTGGCGGCCCTGCAGCTCGACGCCTCGGCCTCACGCCGGCTCGCGCTGGTCGTGCCGCTCAAGCCCGATTCGCATGACGCCGTCCGCGACCTGCTCGCGCAGGGCCCGCCGTTCGACCCCGAGCAGATCCCGGGGCTCGACCGCCACGAGGTCTTCCTCTCGCGGGACGAGGCGGTGTTCGTGTTCGACTCCGGCGCCGGGGCGGACGCGCTCTCGCCGCTTCTGGCCGACCCGGACTTCCTCAAGACCGCCGTCAGCTGGCGAGACCACGTCGCAGGGCCGCCGCGAATTGCAGAGACGATCTTCGCCTGGACCCGCGTCGAGGAGCCCGAGTCGCTCTCGTACCTGCCGACGCCCGGCCCGGGCGACAGCGACGGCGGCGACATCTTCTAGTTGCGTTGAGGCGTCGCTTGCGATGCCGATCTCAGGACGCGCGGGCTTGGCCCGGGTGTCCGTCGGAAACGACCGGCCGAGCCGATTGACTGGTCGAAGACGGTTGCGCTAGCGCCGCTCGAAGATGACGAGCACGCTCAGCCGCTCGTAGCCGACGAAGCGGTGCTCGGCGCCGGCCGGGACGAACACCGCGTGCCCCTCGCGCAGCTCGACCTGCTCGCCCTCGACCTCGAGGACGCCGGTGCCCTCGAGCACGACGTAGATCTCGTCGTCCTCGTGCGGCTGCTGGCGGTCGGGCTCGGGGGCGACGAGCACGTAGACGCCGAGCTCGACGCTGGGCGAGCTGTGGACGACCTCGTAGCCGCCATTGCCTGCCGCGAGCCGCTGCTGGACGCTCGCGATGTCGAACGGGTGCGCGGCCGGGAGGGAGGGCTCGTCGCTCACGACGAGCAGCATGCCATCGCTACCAGGTCTTCGGCGACCGCTTCGGCTCCGCCGCCGCGATCCGGATCCGTGCGTCGACGACGACGCAGCGGTCCGGGAGCGCGAGCACCGGGTTGAGGTCGAGCTCGGCGATCTCCGGGAAGTCCTCGGCGAGCAGCGAGAGCCGGTGGACGAGATCCACGAGGACGTCGGCGTTCGCCGCGGGCGCGCCGCGGAAACCGCGCACGAGCCGCCCGGCCTTTCCACCGAGCACCAGGGCCCGCGCGTCGGCATCCGTCAGCGGCGCGAGCCGGAAGCCGGCGGCGCCGATCAGCTCGGCCAGCACCCCACCGGGCCCGAACGCGACAAGCGGCCCGAAAACCGGGTCCTGGACGACCCCTGCGAGGAGCTCGGCTCCGCCGCTGACGTATGCCTGCACGATCACCGGCGCGCCGATGCGCTCGACGGCTGCGGTCACCTGTTCCTCGTCGCGGAGATCGAGCGCAACGCCGCCCCGCTCGGTCTTGTGCGCTCCGGCGGTGGCGGTCTTCACGACCACCGGGAAGCCGAGCTCCCGGGCGGCGGCGACGGCCTCCTCGGCGCTCGCGGCCAGGCGCTCGGCCACGAGGGGCACACCGTAGGCCTCGAGCAGCCCCCGGATCTGTCCCGGCTCGAGCCAGCCCTCGCCGGACGTGATGATCTGCCGGGCGGCGGTGCGGTCGGTGCCGTCCAGGGTCGGCACGGTCCCGGCGGGCTGTCGCAGCCAGTCCGATCGCGCTGCGGCGAGGCCGAGCGCCCGCGCGGCCGACTCCGGGTAGTCGAAGCTCGCGGCCGGGGAGTCCCCCGCGAGCAGCACCTGCGGCGTGCCCTCGGCACTCATCACGACCGCGAGCACCGGCTTCTCGGAGCCCGACTCGCGAGCCGCCTGGGCGATCGCGGCGGCAACGTCCTCCGCGCCCGCGACCACCGGCGGGACGAAAAGCGCAATCAGCGCGTCCAGCCGCCGGTCTGCCAGCAGCAGCGGGATCACCTTCGCGTAGGTTTCCTCGGTCGAGCCGCCGAGCATGTCGACCGGGTTCGCGAGGCTCGCCTCGGCCGGCAGGATCTCCGCCAGCGCGGCGCGCGTCTCCTCGCCCGGCTCCGGGAGCTCGAGGCCGGCCGTCTCGCAGGCGTCCGCGCAGAGGATCCCGAGGCCGCCCGCGTTGGTCAGCACGCCGACGCGGCGGCCCTGCGGCAGCGGCTGGCGCGACAGCAGCGCTGCGGCGTCCACGAGCTCCTCGAGCGTCCGCGCGCGCAGGACGCCCGCCTGCTGGAAGAGCGCCTCGACCGCGGCGTCCGAGCTCGCGAGGGCGGCCGTGTGCGAGCTGGCGGCCTTCGCCCCTGCGCCGGTCGTCCCCGCCTTCAGGGCGAGGATCGGCTTGCGCCGGGCGACGCGGCGGGCGAGGCGGCTGAATTTGCCCGGGTTGCCGAACGACTCCAGGTAGAGCAGGACGACCTCGCTGGCGGAATCGTCCTCCCACCACTCGAGCAGGTCGTTCGAGGAGACGTCGGCCTTGTTCCCGATCGAGACGAAGGCCGAGAAGCCGAGCCGCCGCTCTGACGCCTTCTCCAGGAGCGCCAGCCCGAGGGCCCCGCTCTGCGAGGAGAAGGCGATCGGGCCGGGTGGCAGCGGTCGAGGGCCGAACGTCGCGTTGAGGCCGAGCGGCGGGATCGCGATCCCGAGACAGTTCGGGCCGACGAGGCGGCCGCCGTGGGCCCGGACGAGCTCGAGCAGCCGCTCCTGCCGTTCGACGCCCTCGCCGCCGATCTCGGCGAAGCCCGACGAGATGACGCACAGCGCCTTGACCCCGAGCCCGAGCGCCTCCTCGGCAACGCCGAGCACGTGCTGTCCCGGAAGGCAGATCACGACGAGGTCGACGACCTCGGGCAGCTCCGCGAGCGATTTGTAGCCGCGCACCCCGCCGACCGGCTCCCCGTCGCGGTTGACGGGGTACGCCGCGCCGTCGAAGTCCGCCGCCAGCACGTTGCGGAACAGCTCGCCGCCGATCGAGCCGCGCCGGTGCGAGGCGCCGATCACCGCGAGCGAGGCCGGCGCGAAGAACGGGCGGAGCGACGCGGTCACCGCGAGGTGGTCGCGCTCGTCCACGTGGGCCCGGAACGTCTCGGTCGCGGCGATCGGGAACCGCACCTCGATCTCGCCGTCGTCGAGCTCGCGGGCCACCTCGAAGCCCGCGTCCCTGAAGACGGCCAGCATCGCGGCGTTCTCGGGGAGCACCTCCGCGACGAAGCGCTCCACACCGGCTGCCGCTGCGCGCGACGCGAGCTGCTCGAGCAGGCGCGTGCCGATCCCGCGCCCCTGCAGCTCGTCGGCCACGGCGAAGGCGACCTCGGCGGAGGTCTCGTCGCGGAGCCGCATGAACTCCGCGACGGCCACGATCTCGTCCTCGAGCACGCCTGCGAGGACGCCGCGGTCGAACCAGTCGGGGTCGGCGAAATGCTCGACGAGCGCGCGGTCGACGTGCCTGACCCCGTGGAAGCGCTGGTAGAAGCTCCGGTCCGAGAGCCTCGAGAAGAACGCCTCGAGGGCGGGGAGATCGGCGGCCGTGGGCGCCTGGAGGCGAAGCGTGGACCCGTCGCGGAGGATCACGTCGACCGCGGCCGGGGTCTCTCGAGCGCGCGTCGGTGCTGCCATCGCCCCTCAAGTCTCTGTCAAGAGGCGCGCCGTTGCCACCGGAGAAGGCACGGAGGCCCGCGCGGGAAACCCGCAGCCGCGATCCGGCGCGCTCCGGATGCGCGAGGGCAAGGCACGGCCGATGCTCCCGGGAAGGAGGTATTGCAAATGCCCAAGAACCGAGAGCACCGCCTCGTGATCGCGACCGACGGGTCGCCGGGCGCGCGCGAGGCGCTCGAGACCGGGCTTGCGCTCGCACGAGAGTCGGGAGCGTTCGTGACCTTTGTCTACGTGCGCCACGGGCCGTCGTCCATGCTCGGGAGCCCGCTCTACCAGCGCTCGCTGAGCGAGGAGATGCAGCACGCGCGCTCCGCGCTCGCCGAGGCCGAGGAGCTCGCGCTGGAGGTCGGCGTCGAGTCGGAGGCCGAGATCGTCGAGGGACACCCGGCCGAGCGCGTGATCGAGCTCGCCGCCGCCCGGGACGCCGACCTGATCGTCGTCGGCTCGCGGGGGCGAGGCGGGATCGCCGGGGCCCTGCTGGGCAGCGTCTCGACCGAGCTCGTCCAGAAGGCCGACCGGCCGGTGCTGGTCTGCAAGCAGCGCTCCGGCGCGCGCAGCCGCGCTGCCTGAGGCCTGTTCCGGACGGGCGCCGAGCGGATACGCTCGCGCCCGTGGAGGCGGTCAGCCCGAGCGAGGAACGACTCCGCGCGCTCGTCGAGGCCGGCGTCGCGATCACATCCGAGCTGTCGCTCGACGCTCTGCTCCAGCGTCTCGTCGAGAAGGCGGCCGAGCTGACGGGCGCGCGCTACGGCGCGCTCGGCGTGATCGACGGAGCGGGCTCGGAGCTGGAGCTGTTCATCACGACCGGGATCGATGCGGAGACGCACGCGGCCATCGGAGATCCTCCGCGCGGCCGCGGGATCCTCGGCGCGCTGATCCAGGACGCCAAGCCGCTCCGCCTGCACGACCTGAGCAAGGATCCGCGGTCGGTCGGCTTCCCGCCCAGCCACCCCTCGATGCGCTCGTTCCTCGGCGTGCCGATCCTGCTCCGCGGGGTCTCCTACGGGAACTTCTATCTCACGGAGAAGGTCGGGGAAGAGGCCTTCACCGCCGAGGACGAGGAGCTCATGACGCTTCTCGCGGGCCAGGCCGCGGTGGCGATCGAGAACGCCCGCCTGTACGAGGCCGCGACGAGCTGGTCGCGCCAACTGGAGTCGCTGAACGAGGTCGGGAACGCGCTCGCGACCGAGACCGACGTCGACCGGCTGCTCGACCTCGTCGCGCGCCGGCTGCGGGAGTTGCTCGACGCGCGGATCGTGACCGTGCTCCTCCCGGCCGGCGGCGACCAGCTGCGCGTCGCAGCCGCCGCCGGGGAGGGGGGCGAGGAGGTCGTCGGCCGGACGATTGCTCACTCGGCGTCGAAGAGCGGCCGGGTGCTCGAGCGCGGCGCGAGCGAGCGGGTCGAGTCCGTCCTCGACGATCCCGACGTGAACCCCGAGCTCACGCGGCTGATCGGCGCACGCACCGGGCTCTGGGTCCCGCTGCTCGTGCGCGGCGAGCCGATCGGCGTGATCGAGGCCCACGACAAGCTCGGCCCGGAGCCGCGCTTCTCCGAGACCGACCTGAGACTCGCCGAGACGTTCGCCAGCCGCGCCGCGGTAGCTGTCGACCTCTCGGAGCGGATCGCGCGCGACGCGCTGCGCCGCGTCGTCGACGCGCAGGAGCTCGAGCGGCGCCGCCTCGCCCGCGAGCTGCACGACGAGACCGGGCAGGCGCTGACCTCGATCCTGCTCGGCCTGAAGTCGCTCGAGGAGACGCTGCAGACCGACGAATCGCGCGCCGCGACCGCCACGCTGCGCGAGCTCGTGGTCGCAACGCTGCAGGACGTCCGCCGGCTGGCGGTCGAGCTCCGGCCTAGCGCGCTGGACGACTTCGGGCTCGAGGCCGCGCTCGAGAACCTGACCTCCTCGTTCGCGGAGCAGGCCGGGGTGGCCGTGGACTTCGGCGCGGCGCTGGGGTCGGAGCGCCTCCCGGGCGAGGTCGAGACCGCCCTCTACCGGATCGTGCAGGAGTCGCTGACGAACGTGATCAAGCACGCGCGCGCGCGGCACGTCAGCATCGCGCTCACACGCATGGAGGGTTTCGTCACGGCGGTCGTCGAGGACGACGGACAGGGCTTCGACCCGGAGGCGGGCGGGGAAGGCTTCGGCCTGGTCGCGATGGGCGAGCGGCTCGCGCTGCTCGGAGGCCGCCTCCGGGTCGAGTCGCGCCCGGGGGCCGGAACGACGATCGCCGCGGACGTGCCGCTCCGATGACCGCGAAGCGCAAGACGCGGGTCCTGATCGTCGACGATCACGCCGTTGTCCGGGCCGGGCTCAAGCTGCTCGTCGACGCCGAGAAGGAGCTCGAGGCGGTCGGCGAGGCGGGGAACGCACGCGATGCGATCTTCGAGGCGCGCTCGCTCAAGCCCGACGTCGTCCTCCTCGACGTCGTGATGCCCGACCAGAGCGGGCTCGACGTCGTGCCGCAGCTCCTGCACGAGAGCCCGGACCTGAAGGTGCTCGTCCTCTCGATGCAGGACGACCCGAGCTACGTGCGCGAGGCGTTCTCGGCAGGGGCAAGCGGTTACGTGCTCAAGGAGGCCGCCGACTCGGAGCTGGTCGCGGCGATCAAGGAGGTCGCGGGCGGCGGGCGCTACGTCCACCCCGAGCTCGGCGCTCGGCTCGTGGCCGCGGAGACCGAGGAGCGCCGGCGGGCCGAGGAGGATCCGCTCTCCGACCGCGAGCGTGAGGTGCTCCGGCTCCTGGCGCTCGGGCACACCAACCAGGAGATCGCCGGTCAGCTCTACATCTCGGTTCGCACGGCCGAGACGCACCGGGCCCACATCATGCAGAAGCTTCGCCTCTCGAGCCGTGCGGAGCTCGTGCGCTACGCGCTCGACCAGGGGCTGTTGGAGGAATGAAGAAGGCCGCCTGAGGCGGCCTTCTGCTGGGGTGGAGAGGCCGCGCAAGGCGGCCTCTCCGACGCGACGGAAGAGTCCGTCTACGCCTTTGCGGGGACCTCGGGCGGCCGGGGAGTGGCCTCCTTCGGCTTGTGGCCGAACGCCATCCTCGGGCTCTCGAGCGCTCCCATCAGCGCGAGGATCCCGAAGCCGATGCCGGCCAGCAGCAGTGCGACGCCGACCACGATCCCGAACACCGACAGCTGCGACGCCATGTAGCTCGTGTTGAGCGCCGTCGTCAGCGCGGTGTAGGTGACCCAGATGTCACGCCTGCCGTTCTCGACGGGCTGCTGGGTCTTGGGGTCGGTCTGTGCATAGGTCGGGTCGCTGGTCGCGCCGAGCCCGTCCGTGAACTTGACCGGCGTGCCGGGCTTGGCCACATAGCGTCCCATCTGCGAGTACGTCAGGCCCGAGGTAGCGCCGAACGTGTGGATCCGCATGTACTTCGCGAAGCAGCGCGCCCTGCCGCCGTTCGTGACCTGCTGGTTCGCGACCGAGCAACTCGGAGCCGCGATCGTCGAGGGCGTGATCTTCACGCCTGCCGCCTGCAACTTCGAGATGAGCGCCGACTGGGCGGCCTTCGCGGCCTTCACCTCGCCGGCGATTGTCGTGGGCGTCATGTCCGGCGTCCCGGCGATCTGCTCCTGCTTGAGGCTGTTGTTGACCGTCGAGTGTCCGTTGATGCCGAGGACGAGCGCCCCGACGCCGAACGCGATCAGGACGATTGCGGCTAGAAAGCCTCCGATTTCCAAGACCTTGCGCATTGCTTCCTCCTTCCGTCGCGTAAGTGCTTTCGCGGAGTGTGCTGCGCATCGGCAGGCGATCCATCCGGGCGGGCGCGGAACCGCCGCGCGGGAATTCCTCGCAGCAATTGCGGGAATTCCCTGAAAGGGCTCGAGCGTCGAGCCGCGGTCCGGGCGCTCTAGAAGTGACAGTTGCCCGGATCCGGCTCGTCGATCTTGCGATCGGCGCCGGTCGGGAGGAACTGCACGGCGATCGTCTCCGCCGGGACGCTCCCCTCGTTGCGGAGCATGTGGATGCTGTCTCCGCCCGGGTCGGTGA
>DATIXI010000012.1:0-27203 GCA_035518635.1 Gaiellaceae bacterium | reverse complement strand
ACCGGGTAGGCGAGCTCGCTCGCCACGTCGTTCGCGAAGGAGACCCAGCCCAGCGCGCGCACGTTTCGGGGCAGTGTGCGCCTGGCGGCGTTCAGGCGTCGTAACGCGTGGGAGCTAGACAGATCGGTTTCTATTTCGTAGCGTTCCTCTCACTGCGGCAAGCGCGAGCGCATGCCGGCTTCATCGGGGGAGAGAAGGAGGGATCTCATGACGCTCAAGCGCCTCTTGGGTCTCGTCGGGGCGGTGGCCGCCGTTGGGGTGCTGGCCTCGTCCGTCGGCGCTGCGCCCACTCCGGCCAAACACACGATACGACTCTCGACCAATGCAGCGGTCAAGCACTACCTGCGATCGCTGGGCATCTCGCAGAAGGGGGTCGTGATCCAGCGCGGTGCCAAAAACTACGCTGGCGCACGCTGCCCCGGGAAGGGCTGGACCTGCACCTCGACGCGCCACACGGTCGTGCAGGTCGCCAAGCCCGGCGGCAGGAACACCTTCAGGTGCGCGACAAGGAAGTGCTCGGTGATCCAGTTCGCCACGGCCACGGCCGGGACCAACACCGCGAAGTGCATCATCACCTCGGGCGCCTCGAGCGTGGTCCAGGCGTGCCTGATCGTCCAGTCCAGCTCGAGTTCCAACAACCAGGCCATCGTCGTGGAGACGGCCAACGTCTCCGGGCTCACGCAGGCGGCGGTGCTCGGCGTCGATATCAGACAGCGCGCGACCGGTGCTTCGAACTGGAACAGGGCGTGTGTGCTGCAGACCGTCAACGGAACTGCGTCCACGACCGCGGGCGGCTCGAACGTGACAGTGAAGATGGAGGGCCACCAGGCGGTCAAGGTCGTTCAGGACTCGGCACATGGCGGAAACACCGTGCAGAACGCGTCGGCCGCATCGGGCGGCAGCTGCGTTGCCGGACGGTTGAATCAGACACAGACGTTGACGTCGAACGTGAAGGGCACCGGCTCGATCACGCAGCGGCAGAACGCGCTGAACCTCGGCGCGAACGTATCGCTCGACATCGAGCAGAACCAGAGCAACGGGTTCTTCGGGACATCGACCGGGCCGAACCTCGCCACCTTCAACCAGGCGAACACGCTGACCGCGGTCGCGAGTACGCCAGCCGGGCCGGTCAACCAGACGCAGAGCTCGGTCGACGGCGGGATCCTCGCCAAGGTCAACCAGGACAGCCGCGACGTCTCCACGGCCGACGCGCTGCAGAACGAGGTGCAGTGCGCGGACGCCCACCTCGGCACCGGTCCCTTGACGTGCGATACGGCCACCCCGGACCCGCCCGTCTACCCGCTGACACAGACGCAGTTCGGCCCGGTACGGAAGGGCGGTGGCAGCTCGGTTCAGACGGGGAACCCCGGCGATACATTCACCGTCGTCCAGGGCTCCACGCAGGACAACGACACCGGGAGCAATCAGACGAACGTAGTCCAGGCCGACTGCACCACGCCCGGGAACTGCACCGCGGCTCAGACGACGACGGTCCAGGGCCAGACAACGACGAACACGCAGTCCGGCCAGAACGTCGACACCACGACGAACTGCACCGGCTCCGCGTGCAACACGACCTGCAACGGCGAGGAGTGCATTTCCCCACCGACGTTCACCGAGAACGGAAGCCAGCTGACGGCCCAGAACGTGGACGTCAAGGAGTTCGGCGCCGGCGGCATGAGGGGTGATGGCACAGGCTCGATCACCGTCAGCGGCGTCACCGGAACCGTGAGGAGAGCTCTCCTCTATTGGAACGGCCCCACCAACTCCGAGGATCCCAGTGCGAATGCAGCTGTGAGCTTCGCCGGATCGCCGGTGACGGGTACGAACATCGGGATCGCCAGCGACAACTGCTGGGGCTACACGAACAGCCAGTCCTACCGGGCCGACGTGACCGCCCTGGTCAGCGGAAACGGGCCTTACAGCCTGGCTGACTTCGTGAAGAGGGACGAGAGCAACAACGTGATCGCCGACATCAACGGCGTCGCGCTCGTCGTCTTCTACACCGACGCGACCCAGTCGGACGACCGCAACGTCGTCCTGTGGAGCGGCAATGACTCGAATATCGCGTTCGGAGATGAGCCCGCCGGCTGGGACGAGACGCTCACGGGTGTCCCGTACTCGGGTGGGAGCGCCAGCCTCGACTTCGTCGTCTCGGACGGACAGAGCTTCGAGGACGGCGCGCTCGTAGTAAATGGATCGACCATCGCACCGGCGGGATCGGTCTTCGACGGTGACACGGGCCCGAATTACAGCGGGAACGACGCAGGCGTCACCGGGTCGCTCTGGGACGTCAAGCCCTTCGACCTCACTTCTGTGCTGAGCGAGGGCTCGAACAACCTGCACGTGACGAGCGATGCCAATGTCGATTGCCTCTCGCTCGTCGTCGCCGCGGCGGACGTGCCCGCCCAAGGCTGACGCTGTTAGACCCCGGTGGAGGGGCCGGCTGCCGCCGGCCCCTCCACCAACCGTTCCAGCTCTGCATCGATCGCGTCGCGGCGAGTCGTAGCTCCGATGCGGCCGAAGATCTCGCGCGCGCGCTCCAGCTCCGCGCGCGCGCCGGGGAGATCGCCGAAACTCCGAAGCGACCTGCCCAGAGCCATGCGCGCCTCGCCGAGCTCGAGCGGCATCTCGAGCTCTTCGATCATGCGAAGCGCCTCGGTGAACGACACCGCGGCCGCCGCCGAATCGCCTGAAGCGGTCGCGACGCTCGCCTCGGCGAGCAAGAGCGAGGAGCGCGCGTACGCGTCTTCCTGCGGCAGGTTTCGTTCGGCGAGCGCAACGAGGTCGCGTGCCTCCTCGAGCCGGCCCTTGACGGCGAGCACCTCCGCGAGGTAGCGGTAGGTCTCGACCGCGACCCAGCCACCGATCTGAGCAGCGACAGGCATCGCCTCGCGCAACCAGGTCTCCGCCTCGTCCATCTGTCCGTCCGCGAGCGCGAAGATCGCCAGGCCGCGGACGATGTTCTGAGCCTGGAAGTAGGAGTCGCCCGTGCGCTCGAACCACGTGCGAGCCTGACCGCACAGACGCTGGCCTTCCTCGGGATCGCGTATGTGGTACGTGATCATCCCCAGCCACGACGTCGCCTCTGCCTCGACGCGGTGACTGCCGAGCTCTCCGGCGAGCTTCAGGCAACAGCGCAGTTCGGTCTCCGCAGCCGCGAGCTCGCCACGGTTCATCAGGATCGCGGCGAGCCGAAGATGACCCTCTGCGACAAGCGCGACGTCGTCGATCTCCTCTGCGGTCGAGATCCCTTCACGGAGGTTGTCGATCGCCTGCTCGTACTGCCCGTCGAAGTCGGCGACGAGAGCGGCAAGCACGAAGGCGACCTTGCTCCGAAGATAGCCGTTGCCCGTCGAGAGCGCGAGCGTCTGGGCCGTGGTCAGCCGTTCGTGGGCGTCGGAGGCCCGTCCCTGCCGCTGGTCGATATCTCCGAGCAAGAGCGCTGCTTCACATTGGACGTCCACCCGATCGAACGCCGAAGCCGCATCGGCCACCTCCTCGAGCTCCGCCGAAGCTTCCTTCAGGTCGCCAAGCATCATGAGGATGTCTCCGCGCCGGAGGCGGAGTTCGATCCGCAGCTCGACCTGCTCGGCGTCGAGGACGTCGAGGGCGCGCGTGTAGTACTGGTGGGCCTCGCGAAAGCCCTCGCGCCGTTCGGCCTTCGCCGCGGCCCGTGCGAGCGACTCAGCCGCCTGGACGATCGGCGGCTCCTCCAGCGGGCGGGCGACCTCGCGCGCGGTCAGGCACGCCTGCTCGAGGTGGTACGCGACCACCTCGATGAAGTCGTCGCCGAGGCCCGGCTGCGTGTCGGCCCAGTCCGCGAAGCGCCGGTGCAGCACCGCGCGCCGACCCTTCGGAACCTGTCCGTACGAGACCTCGCGGATCAGCACGTGCTTGAACCCGTATTCGCGCTCCCCGGAGATCCGCGACGCGTCGGTGGGACGGACGAGATCGCGGCGCTCGAGCTCGGCGAGCCGATCCTCCAGGTCGCCGCCGATGCCGTTCATCGCGGCAACGGCGCTGGGCCAGAAGGTCGGGCCGATCACCGACGCGTTCTGGGCCAGGCTCTTCTCTGCGGGCCCGAGCTGGTCGAGACGGGAGGCGATCAACGCGTGGATGTTCGACGGCACCGGGATCTGCTCGCCCTCGTGCTCGGCCCCGACATCGGCCATCATCCGCACGGTCTCCTCCAGGAAGAGTGGGTTCCCGCCCGAAGCCTCGAGCAGCCGCTCGACCGGCACCTGGACACCCTCCGGCACGAGCTCGGAGATCAGCATCGTGCTGTCCTCGATACTGAGAGCGTCGAGCCGGAGCGCCAGCCGCGACCCGTTCGAGATGAAGATCGGCGACCTCGTCTCGATGACCTCGGGCCTGGCCGTCCCGACGACGAGCAGCGGCGCGTCGGCCTCGCTCGCGCCGAGGTACGCGAGCAGCTCGAGCAGCGTGGGCTCGGCCCAGTGGAGGTCCTCGATCACGACCACCGTGGGCCGCCGCCCGGCTCGCAGCTCGAGCAGGCGTCGAACGCCCCAGTGCAGCTCGGCCTTCCCGATCTCCGCGGCCGAGTACTGGCCGCGGGGCGTCGTGGCGACGCCCGCCAGGTTCGAGACGGCGGCGGCGATCGAGCGCAGCTCGTCCTGGTCGGTCGTGTCCAGCGCCTCGAGCAGCGCGGCCAGCTTGGCCGCGGTCTCGGCCGGGTCGTCGTCGTAGAGGATTCCGGCGGCGTCCTCCACGATCTCCTCGATGGGCCAGTACGTGATTCCATCGCCGTAGGAGAGGCACCGGCCCCAGTGGACGTCCCAGCGATCCTCGAGCAGCCGCACCACCTCGAGCAGCAGACGGCTCTTCCCGATCCCTGGCGAGCCGATGATCGTCACGACACCGACGTGGCGCTCCTCGAGCACCCGGTCGCAGAATGCCGATAGCTCCTCGAGCTCCTCCAGCCGCCCGATCAGCGGCAGGTCGACGCGCGGACGGCCCCTCGCGTCCGCGCGCTCGCCCGTGACCTCCCAGACCGAGACGGGCTCCGCCTTGCCCTTTGCCTCGATCGCGTCGGCCTCCCGGAAGTCGAACGCGTCCTTCGCTGCGAGGTAGGTCTGGTCCCCGACGAGGATCCCGTCCGTCGGCGCGGCCGACTGGATGCGGGCGGCGGTGTTGAGCACGTCGCCGGCCGCCGACCACTCCCCCTCGCTCGGCCGGGCGCCGAGCATGATCAGCGCCTCGCCCGTGTGGATCCCGATTCGAATGTGGAGATCGAGCCACTCGTCCTCGGCGTTCAGCTCCGCGATCGCCTTCCGGATGGCGAGGCCCGCGCGCACGGCCCGCTCGGGGTCGTCCTCGTGCGCCTTCGGCGTGCCGAACAGCGCCAGCACGGCGTCGCCGCTGAACTTCTCGAAGGTGCCCCCGTGCCGCTCGAGCTCGGCGCGTACCCGCGTGTGGTAGGGGGCGACCAGCGCCTTCACGTCCTCGGGGTCGAGCTGCTCGGAGCGCGCGGTCGAGCCGACGAGGTCGACGAAGATCGCGGTGATGACCTTCCGCTCCTCGCTCGGCGGCGCGGCCGGAACGACCTCGGCGAGCGCCGTCCCGCAGGCAGCGCAGAACCGCGCCTCGGCCGGGTTCTCCGTCCCGCACTGGGTACAGAAGGGCATGGGAAAAGCGTACGGCCGCCGCCTAGCCGCGGCCAGCCGATCTCACGACGCCCCGGTCAGCCCTTGCCGAACACGGCCTGGCAGGTGGGGTTGGTCGCCATCGCCTGCCGGAGCTCGTCGCTCGGATCCAGCTGCCGGACGAAGCTGTACGCCTGTTTGAGCTGGTTCGCCATGGTGACCAGCGTGCCCCTCAGAATCGCGACCTTCTGCAGGAGGGCGGCCGAGTTTCCGGTGGGGATCGACCAGGACCCCTGCAGGTTCTGCGCGGTGTACCTGATGCGCCCGCCGAGCGTCTTCAGCTCTTGAGCGGACTGGGCCGAGCCGGGCGAGGGAGGCGGCCCGAGAGCCGCCAGCTGCTGCGTATACAGAATCGTCGCCGACTTCGCATCATCCCGTGCCGCGGTGGCCCTGTCCTGGGTCAGGTGCGCCGGGTTTCCGAGCGCGGTGCGCGCCTTCTTCAGCGACGTCTCCCAGGTCTGCGTGTAGGTGCAGAAGCTCTGAGCCCACGCCGGCGCCTTCGAGGCCTGCGAGGACGAGCTGGAGGATGTCTGCTCGGCCGTGGTGCCTCCTCCGCCGCTGCTGCTGCTACTGCCGCCGCACCCTGCGGCGGCGGCCAGCGCGAGCACCAGGATCCCGGCGAGTAGCCGCTCGCTCCAGAACCCCGATTCGCTCATCCCCACCTCCCGCTCAAATGGCTTTGCCCTGCCTCGGCGAGAGTGTATGCCTGACAGTCGGGACGGGCGGATTCGAACCGCCGGCCTCCTGCTCCCAAAGCAGGCGCGCTGACCAGGCTGCGCTACGTCCCGATGGAAACCCAGTGTACTCCGGGCTTCTGCGGGACATTCCGTGTTTGTGAATTGTAAAACGGGCCACTTCGGACAGGCTCCGGCCGGGGAGTGTGGTATTCATCCCCCCGACCTCGTGGCTGGGCGAGCGATCACCCTGGCGGCCGCCGTCGCCGCCGCGTTGATGCTAGGAGGACAGGCAAGGCCGGCAACGCCGAGCGGTGCCGAGCTGTCACTCCTCAGGGTCATGAACGAGGTCCGTGCAGCACACGGGCTGGCCCCGCTGCGCCTCGACCCGCGCCTGCAGCGCTCGGCCCGGGGCCACTCGCTCGCGATGCTGCAATCGGGGTCGTTCACGCACGGCTCGTTCGCCGCGAGGATTCGCGGCACCGGGGTCAGGGCCCCGCACGTCGGCGAGAACATCGCCTGGGGCAGCGGCAGCTACGCACGCGCTCGCGCGATCGTGAACACCTGGCTCGCGAGCCCGATGCACCGTGCGAACCTGCTTCGCAGCGGCTACTGGATCGTCGGCGTCGGCGCTCTGCGCGGCCGCTTCGACGGCCGCACCGCGCTGATGGTCACGACGGATTTCGCCGGCCGCTAGCCGTCGATCAGCTCGCGCAGCTCGCCGATGCGCTCGAGCCGGACCTCCCCGCCCTCGCCGCGGTCGACGCGCTCGATCAGCTCGCGGACGAGGGGCGCCAGCTCGAGCGGGTTGAACGGCTTCGTGACGTAGTCGATCCCGCCGAGATCGAGCCCGCGGGCCCGGTCGCGCACCTCGGCGCGGGCGGTCAGGAAGACGATCGGGACGGACTCGGTGCGCGGGTCGCCGACGAGCTGCTCGGCGACCTGCCAGCCGTCGAGCCCAGGCAGCATCACGTCGAGGAGGATCACGTCGGGCGCCGCCGTCCGCGCAAGCTCCAGGCCGGCCGCTCCGTCGCTCGCCTCGAGCACGTCCATGCCTTCGGCCTCGAGGTTGACCCGGCACAGCAGCCGGATCGGCGCCTCGTCGTCGATGACCAGCACCGTCGTCATTGGTGGAGACCCACTGGGCGTTAGTGATGATACGAACCAACGCCTCCCGAGGCGCCGAGACCGCATCGGCAGCGGGCCTGGGCCCCGAATCACCCCCCGAAGGCTGGCCCATGCGACTTGGAAAGATAGGCCGGACGGCCTATTGGAAACCTGGCTCCGGAGGGGTAGCGTCCCCCGCACTGGGCGATGCAAGCCGCGGTGCCTCGTACCTGGCCTTGAGGCCCGCGGTGAGCAATGGGGAGAAGCCCGTCGCCACCACCCCCCGAGCGGCGGGCTTTTCCTCGCATCTGACGGACTTAGGTGACCTTGGCGATAGCCGGCTCGGTCCGGCTGCCGTCGATGCCGATCTCGACCGCGAGCGTCTCTTCCTTGATCCAGTCCTCGTGATGCATGAGCTCGGCCTGCGTCTGCGGGAGCGTGAGCACGATCCGGTCGGTCAGCTCCAGGCCCTGCTCCTTGCGCATCCCGTTGACCTCGTGGATGAGGTCGCGGGCCCGGCCCTCGAGCTCGAGCTCGGGATCGAGCTGGAGGTCGAGCGCGACGGTGAGGCCCTCCTCGCTCGCGACCGCCCAGCCCTCCTTCCCGTGCCGCTCGACGAGCACCTCGTCCGCGCCGAGCTCGTGGCCGCCGACGCGGAAGCTCCCGTCCTCGAGCTCCTCGAACTGACCGGCCTCGAGAGCGGAGCGAACCGCAGCCAGCTCGTTTCCGAGCTTCGGCCCCAGCACCGGCAGGTTGGGCTTCACTCGTAGCTCGCTCGCCTCGACAGGTGCGAACTCGACCTGCTTGACGCTCAACTCCTCCGCGATCTCGTCTGCATGGCCCGCCACCCCGTCCGCGCCCTGGACGACGAGTCGGCGCAGCGGCTGGCGGAGCTTGAGCCCTGACTGCGAGCGCGCCTGGCGACCGAGCTCGACCACACGCCGCACCTCTGCGATCTCGGCCAGGAGCGGGTCGTCGAGCTCGCGCGGCTCGGGCCAGCCCGCCAGGTGGACCGAGGCGGGCGCCGCCTCGCACGGCCCGGCGACGAGGACCTGCCAGAGGTGGTCGGACAGGAACGGCGTCACCGGAGCGATCACGCGGAGTCCCTGGACGAGCGCGTGCCAGAGCACCCGAAACGCGGGCTCGTCGAGCGAGTAGAAGCGCCTGCGCGAGCGGCGGATGTACCAGTTCGAGAGGTCATCCACGAACGAGTCGAATGCGCGGATCACGCCAGGCGTCCAGTAGCGCTCGAACGCGTCGGTCGCCTCCGCGGCGAGCCGCCCCGTGCGCGCCACGAGCCAGCGGTCGAGCACGTGCTCCGGCTCCGGCGGCGTCTTCACGTCCTCGTAGGTCGGCCGGAAGCCCTCGATGTTCCCGTACGTGACGAGGAACGAGACCGAGTTCCAGAGCGTCAGCAGCCGCCGCTTGATCTCGCCCGCGGGCGCGTAGCCGAACTTGACGTGCTGCGTGGGGGCCTGCTCGCAGTACATCCAGCGCATCACGTCGGCGCCCATCCGCTCGAGCGCCTCGCTCGCCTCGATCGTGTTCCCTTTCGAGCCGTGCATCTCGTGGCCGTGCTCGTCGCGCACGTCCTCGTGGCCGAGCACCTTGTCGTATGGCGCGCGCCCTTCCAGCACGACGGACATGAAGAGGAGCGAGTAGAACCAGAGCCGGATCTGCTCGCGCATCTCGGTCACCCAGTCGGCCGGGAACCATTTCTCCCAGTAGGCGTGGTCGGGGAGCGGCGCGGTCGTCAGGCCCTTGGCAGCGCCCGTCCCGTAGCCGGCGTCGACCCAGGTGTCGTTGTGCCAGCCGAGAGTGGAGAACGGGACGATCCCCGCGTCGAGCCAGACGTCGCCGACCTCGGGGATGCGGCTGACCTCCTCGCCGCAGGCCTCGCAGGAGATCACCACCTCGTCGATCCACGGCCGGTGCAGCTCCTCGAGCTGGTCGAGCCCGCGCACAGCGCGCTCCTCGAGCTCGGCCTTCGAGCCGATCACGCTCAGGTGGCCGCACGCGCACGGGTAGAACGGCAGCGGCAACCCGAAGTAGCGCTTCCGCGAGATGTTCCAGTCGCCCATGTTGCGCAGCCAGTCGTCCATGCGCTTGCCGTAGAAGTCGGGCGTCCATTCGACGGCAGCGTTCGCGGCGAGCAGCTGCGGCCGCAGCTCCTTCACCGCGATGAACCAGTCGTCGACGAGGCGGAAGATGACGGGCGTCCCGCAGCGCCAGCAGTGGGCGTAGCGGTGGACGGTCGTCGTCGCGTGCTCGAGCAGGCCGCGCTCGCGAAGGTCGCCGACGATCTGGTCGGCGGCCTCGACCGTCGAGCTGCCGTGCAGCCAGCCGTAGTCCTCGTAGAAGCGGCCGCTCTCGTCGACGGGCGAGAGGATCGCGAGGCCGTGCTCGCCCGCGAGCTCGAAGTCCTCGCCGCCGCAGCCCGGCGCGATGTGGACGATCCCGGTGCCCTCGTCGAGCGAGACGTCGTCCCACGGGATCACACGGTGCTCGACGCCCGCCGCGGCCGACAGGTGGTCGAACGGCCCCTCGTACTCGAGCCCGACCAGCTCCGAGCCGGGAACGCGCTCGACGAACTCCTCGTCCGGGTAGCGGGCGACCGCGACCCACTCACCGGTGTCGCGCTTGCCGTACTCGGCGGTCGGGTTCACCGCGGCTGCCACGTTCGCGGGCAGCGTCCAGGGCGTGGTCGTCCAGACGACCAGTGCCTCGGCGTCCCGGCCCTTGAGGGGCAACCGCACGAAGAGCGACGGGTCGGAGCGCTCCAGGTAGACGTCCGAGACCGACAGCTCGTGCTGCGAGAGCGAGGTCCCGCAGCGGGGGCACCACTCGGTGGAGCGGTTGCCCTGGTAGAGCCAGCCGCGCTCGTGCACGGTCTGGAGGAAGCGCCAGATGTACTCGATGTTCGTGTCGCTGAACGTGAAGTAGTCGTTGCCCCAGTCGGCCCACTGCCCGAGGCGGACCGACTGCGCGGTGATCACGCGGGCCGACTCGGCCACCAGCTCGCGGCAGCGGCGCGCGAACTCGGCGAGTCCGTAGTCCTCGATCTCTCGCTTGGAATTGAGTCCGAGGTCGCCCTCGACCTTGACCTCGACCCAGAGGCCTTGGCAGTCGAAGCCGTTCTGGAAGCGCTGGTCGAACCCGCGCAGCGCCCGGTAGCGCTGGAAGACGTCCTTGTAGGTGCGCCCCCACAGGTGGTGGACGCCCATCCCGGTGGTCAGGTTCGCGGTCTTCGGCCCGTCGATGAAGCTCCAGTGCGGGTTGCCGCGGTTCTGGTCGCGCAGACGCTCGAACGTTCCCTGCTCCTGCCACCAGGCGAGCACCTCGCGCTCGAGCGCCGGATGGTCCGGCACGCGCGGGAGCGGCGTGAAAACCTGCGCCATGGAGCGATCCTAGCGAGCGGGAACACGAGCTCCCTTCCGCGCGTTTGCACGTCCGACGATTGCGCTAGAAAGGACACCGAACATGGCAGAAGCAGTTACCGAAACCGACTTCGACCGCGAGGTTCTCGAGAGCGACGGGCCTGTGCTCGTCGACTTCTGGGCCGAGTGGTGCGGGCCGTGCCACGCGATCGCGCCCGTGCTCGACCAGATCGCGGCGGAGCGGAACGACCTCAAGATCGTGAAGCTCAACATCGACGAAGAGCCCGCGGTCGCCCAGCGCTACGGGGTCATGTCGATCCCGACGCTGATCCTCTTCAAGGACGGCGAGCCGACTGCCGCGGCGGTCGGCGCGATGCCGAAGTCGATGCTCGAGGAGCGCCTCGGGCTCGCCGAAGCAGCCGCCTAGCCGAGCTCGCGCCAGGCCGCGAGCACCTGCGGCACGTTCTCGAACGCGAGCTCGGAGGGTTGCGGCAGCTCGTCCTCGCCGAACCAGCCGAGCTCGGAGACGTCGTCCGCCGGCCGCGCCTCACCGCCGGTCGCACGCGCGGTCCAGTACAGGTTCAGCGTCGCCTCGGCGGTGGAGTCGCCCCCGTAGCTGTCGATCCAGACGCCGAGGAAGTCGAGCGGCTCGACCTCGAGGCCCGTCTCCTCGCGCAGCTCCCGTCGCAGGCCGTCGAGCGGATGCTCGCCCTCCTCGAGGAAGCCGCCGGGTATGTCCCAGTAGCCCTTGAACGGGTCGAACGCCCGACGCGCCAGCAGCACGCGCCCCCGCTCGTCGACGACCAGGGCTCCGGCGGTCGCCTTCGAGCTCGCGTAGCAGACGAAGCCGCAGGCCGGGCAGACGACCCGCAGCTCGTCGCCGTCGAGCTGCTCACGGCAGCGCGGACACCATCGCCAGCCCGTCAGCTCGCCCACAGCCGCAACAATAGGCGCGCCATGCCGAGGTTCGTCCCCGCCACCGTCACCGAGCTCTCTCGCGTGGGCCTCCTCGCGAGCCTGCCGGGCGAGAAGCTGAACGAGCTCGCGGCGCAGATGGAGCGCGAGGAGGTGCCGCCCGGCCGCGCGGTCGTGCGCGAGGGCGAGAACGGCGAGCGCTTCTACGTCATCCTCTCCGGCCTGTTCTCGGTCAGCCAGGAGGACCTGGGGCCGAGGCGCGTGCTCCACCCCGGCGACTACTTCGGGGAGGTCTCGCTGGCGATGAGCGTGCCGCGGACGGCCTCGGTGCGGGCGCTCACGAAGGCCGTCGTCGCCAGCTGCGACCGCGAGACCTTCGACGAGCTCCTGCGCCCGCTCTTCGCAGACGACGAGTAGCGCTCAGTCGGCGGAGCGCCCGGCAAGGTACGCGTCCCAGTCGAGCGGTTCTTTCCGGATGTAGCGCACGAGCTCGATCTCCCTCTTCGTCAACTCGGGTGACCCACTCGTGTCCTCGATCTCGGACCGAATGTGCTCCTTGACCGCCGTTGCCGTGTACTCCCGCAGGAAGTGTCGGACCCGCCGAAGCATCTCCGCAGGCTACCGACCCACTCCGCGCCGAGTCAGCCGAGCGCGTAGACGGCGTTCGTCCCGCCGCCGAGGACCAGCGCCCGGTTGCCCTGCGAGATCGCGGCGGGGTCTGCAAGTGGTTGCGGGAGCGTTCCGGCGACGACGACGGTCCTGGCATGCGGGTCGATCGCGAGCACGTGGCGAGAACCGCCGCCCACGAGCAAAAGCCGAGAGCCGAGCCGAGTGAGAGCGACGTGCGCCATTGGCGCCGGGAGCGTCGCGACCCGCCTCACGGCGCCGGTCCGCGGGTCGACCTTGAACACCGACCTCGAGAGGCCGCCGAGCGCCAGCCCGCCGGCCACGTAGAGCTTCCCACCCAGCGCGGCGACGCCTGCGTAGCGGAGGCCGACCGGCAGCCGTGCCACGACCAGCGGGGAACGGTCGGGGCGAAAGCGCAGCACCGCGGTGGCGTAACGCGTGCCCGTATACCCGCCGGCGAGGTACGCGGTTCTCCCGATGCTCGCCGCGCCGAGGTCGGAGAGCGGCTCGCCCAGGCTTCCCGCACTCGCGGAGGACCCGGTGGCCGGGCTCACCCGGACGACAGCGTCGGTGGAGACGGCCTGGCCGCCACCGAAGAGATAGGCGCTGCGTCCGGCGAGAGCCGCCGCCGCGTCGTGGGTCGCCACGGGCAGGCGTCCGACCACGCGCATCCGTCCGGGCGGCCCGAGGAGCACCTCGTTCGAGGACGTCCCCCCGACCAGGCCGCCCAGGGCGAGCACTCGTCCGTCCGGGAGGGCGACTGCGGCCATTCGCGACACGGCCTGTGGGAGCGAGCCGATCCGCGTCACCCGCAGTTGTGCCACGTTCGGCTTCGGCCTCGCCCTGAGCGCGGGCGCCGTCGCCGGCACGAGATCGGTTGCCGGCAGCAGGTCGATTCCATCCGGCTTGTCGAGGTATCCGGGCGCGCGACCTGCAACCCCGGTGTGCCCGTACTGCCACACGATCCGTTTCGTACGCGGGTCGATCACGATCACGCGGTGGTTGTAGTCGTCGTTCGCGGCGATCAGCCCGTTCGGCCAGCGTACCGCGAGCGAGGGCTTGGCGAGCCGGTCGGGCCCGCTGGCCGCGCCGAAGGACCATGTGATCGCACCGCTGCGGTTCACGATCACGATCCGCCCCGGAATGGTGAAGCTCGCGACGAGAACCTGGCCATCCGGAAGCAGCTGCGCATCCGACGGGTAGGGCACAGGCGACCTGATCGACCAGAGCAGGTTCCCCGACGGGCCGAGCCGGTCGATCCACCCTCCGATCTCGGTGACCAGGAGTCCGCCGTCCGGAAGCGGCGTGTCCCCGTTCGGGCTCGCGAAGCCGCGAGGCGGATCGTGCACGCAGCTGCCGCCGATCACGCGCACGACGCCGCCGGCACGGCCGAGCTGAACGATGCGGCAGTTGCGGATGTCGGCGACGGTCGTGATCCCCGAGTGCAGCCGGTAGGCGTCGTCCGGCGTGTCCAGGTACCCGGGGCTCGAGCCTGGAACACCGCTGTGGCCGTACGTCCAGATGCGGCGCTGCGACTTGAGCGAGAGCTCGACGAGCGTGTCGTTGAACTCCTCGTTGGTGATGACCGAGCGGTATCCCGGTGTGAAGAACGCGTCGTCGGGCCCTCGCAGCGAGTCGTTCTGCCACACGATCCGCTTCGCCGGCGAAACGATCAGCGCGCGGTTGTTGTCGCGGTCCGCGATCAGGAGATAGCCGGGCACGACCCGGGAGTGGACTCGGGGGAGTCCGAGCGATGAGACCAGCATGCGGGTCCTCCCACCGGCGGTCTTGCGGCGAGGCACAGAGCTCGTTCGCGCACTCGTCGAGGTGACGCTCGAGTGGCTCGAGCAGCCGGCCGCGACGATGGCAAGGGCCAGCCCCGCTACGACCCTACGCATGCACCACGATCCGACCCTGGAACGTGTTCGTCTCCGAGATGCCCCAGCTCGCGTGAACGTACCGAGTCGTGCCGTCGCGGACCTTGCAGCGCGCGTCGAACCCCAGGGACTGGATTCTCGTGACGCGGCCGACGCAGAGCAGGCCGCTCGGCATGTACTCGAGCTGGAACGACGTCGCGGCGAGCTGATTCGGCTCGAGGAGCAGGTCGGCCCGGATGATCGCGCGCTGCCTCCCGCTCGCGGTGGCCGCGGCCGAGACCAGCTCACGGGTGGCGCCGCCCGTCCGTGAGACCTGGCCCGAGAGCGTGGCAGTGAACGAGCGGGCGTTCCACGGCCTCGGAGAGAAGCGCAGCGGGCCCGTTGCCGCTAACACGATCACGGCAACGCCCATGATGGCCGACCCGGCCGCCACGCGTCGGACTCGCGCCGGAGCCCGGCGTGCCAGGATGCGCCAGGTGCCCGCAACGAGGACGGCGGCGACCGAGGCGGCGTAGATGGCGATCAGCCACGGCGTGCTGCGATCCGTGCCGCTGCCGAGCGCGTGCGCGGTTGCCGCGCCCCAGACGACGAGGTTGAGGTAGTGCGCTCGTCGCCAGAACGTGTGGGTCAGCCGGTCGCGGTAGCGGTTCGTGATCGCGAGGGCGAGCAACAGTTCGGCGGCAACGATGCCGAGGGCGGTGAAGAGCGGGCGGTAGGTCGCGACGAACGGAATCGCGATCGCGGAGAGCGAGAACGGGAGGTAGGAGTCGATCGCGATCGCGACGACGTGAATCGTGATGAAGCTGCCGACGAGCAGCCCGCCGAAGCGGTGCACGTCCTCCAGCGCGAAGCGCGGCCAGCGCGCGAGCTGCTTCCGGCCCGCCATCGTCATCCCGAGGCAGATGACGATCGTGAGCAGCACGTACGCGGCGACGCCGGCGGCGCGCGCCGCGTACCAGTCGACGGGGCTCGTCGTCAGGTGCACGCGGGCTCGCGGGGCTCGACGCTGGCGCGCCAGCTCAGGTTCAAGTGTGGCCGGCGGCCGGCTGCGACGAAGCGACCAGGGAGACCGCGCTCGTCGAGCCAGCTCGGGCCGTCGTCGCCGAGGAGGAAGGCCGCCTTCGCCGCGACGTCGGCCACGAGGCAGCTCGCGCCGCAGACTGTGACCTCCTCCCACGGGGTCGTCGAGGGTCGGCCGGTCGCCGGATCGATCAGGTGGTGCTGCCCGTACCCGGCGCGGAGCCAGCGGCGCTTCGTCCGCCCACTCGTGGCGAGACCCCCGGAGACAAGCCGTACAGCAGCGCCGCCCGGGAGCGCCACGTCGACCTCGCCTCGCGTGGCGAGGTCGCCTCCGGCCGAGACGAAGCCCGGCCCGGCGAGGAGCTGCAGCCCGTCGTCCACGGCCGCAGCCTTCACGACGCCGTTGAGGTCGAGCTTGACACCGCCGCGGAGCAGGAGCACGCGTCCGAGGAGCGAGACGGCCTCGGGCCTCGCCGGCTGTGCCGGCCCCGCGGGCTCGGGCGACGAGGCGACGGCCGCGAAGTCGCGGTCGTAGCCGGCAGCCTCGATCGCTGCCCCGAGCGTCGGATCGACGAGGCCACCCGTGATCTCGGAGGCCCAGAGGCCTTGCTCGAGCGAGCGCGCGAACAGCGCCGAGACGACCATGGAGCCGCCCGTCGCGTTGACACGGCGCAGCTCGCTGTCGGCCCGGAAGCGGCTGAAGACGCGATCTCGCTCCTCGAAGAGCCTCCGGACGCGCGAGAGCTCGTCGCCCGTGGCGCCCGCGACGACGACCTCGCAGCCCATGGCCCGAAAGGGTTCCAGCCGGTTCACGTCTGAGCCGTAGCGGTGGCAGGATCGGCCTGAGCCGGTGCCAGCACCCCGGACTGGAGCTCGTCCCGGCGGACGGTCTCCAGGAAGCGCGCCGGGGGAGTAAGCGCCCGGATGGGCCGCTTCGAGTGGCCTGGGAAGGCGACCTTCGCCAGGGCTGCCGAGGCGGTGAACGTGAGCGCCGCGACCGCGGCGAGCACCACCTTCGCGACGTCCGCGCGACGCCTCGCGGCTTCGATCCTAGATTCCTGCCTCCGGGCCACTTGCTGGCCAGTCTGCCGGGGAATTCTTAAAAGAACCTGAGAACGGCGTCAGACAAGCGCGGCCAGGCCTCGAGCGCCCACGGGCCGAAGTTCAGGTCCTCCAGACAGGCAAGCGCGAGCCCACGCTCCGGGTCGAGCCAGACGAATGAGCCGCTGCCGCCGAAGTGGCCGAACGTGCGCGGCGAGTTCTGCGTCCCGGTCCAGTGCGGCGCCTTCGCGTCGCGCAGCTCGAAGCCGAGCCCCCAGTCGTTCGGCTCCATGCGCCCGACGTCCGGGAGCACGCCCGCGAGCCCCGGGAACTGCACCGTCGTCGCCTCGTCGAGCGTCTCCTGCGCGATCAGGGACGGCCGCTGCACCTCGGCGCCGAAGCGGAGCAGGTCGTCGAGCGTCCCTTGCAGGCCCGCGCCCGGGGAGCCGTGCAGCTCGACGCCCAGGCCGAGCGGCTCGAGCACGGCTGCCTCGAGGTACTCGGCGAACGGCATCTCCGCCCGGTCTGCGATCGTCTCGGCGAGCACCTCGAAGCCGGTGTTCGAGTAGATGCGCCGCTGGCCCGGCTTCGCGATCGGCGCGCCCGCGTCGAACGGCAGGCCGGACGCGTGCGCGAGCAGGTGCCTGACCGTCGAGCCGCGCGGCCCCGCAGGCTCGTCGAGGTCGATCGTCCCCTCCTCCGCGGCCACGAGCGCTGCGAGGGTCGTCACGAGCTTCGTGACGGAGGCCCAGCGGAAGACGCGGTCGCGCGGCCCGTGGGTCGCGAGCACCTCGCCGTTCCGAAGGATGCCGACGGCGACCGTTTCCGCCGGCCAGCCCTCGACCTGCCTCAGAACGTCCACGGCGGGCGATACTAGAGGGGTGGAGAGGCAGGTCGTACCCGCCCAGTCTCCTTTCGCCGCGACGGTCGGCTACTCGCGCGCGGTGCGCGTCGGGCCGCACATCCACGTGGCCGGGACCGCTCCGATCATGCCCGACGGCGCCCAGCCGCCGGACGGCGCGTACGATCAGGCGAGGCGCTGCCTCGAGATCATCACCTCGGCGCTCGCCGAGCTCGATGCCGGCCCAGAGCACGTCGTCCGCACGCGCGCTTACCTGGTCGACGCGGACGACTGGCAGGAGGTCGGGCGCGCGCACGGCGAGGTCTTCGGCTCGGTCAAGCCTGCGACCGCGTTCCTGGTCGTGGCGAGCCTGCTCGACCCGCACTGGCGCGTCGAGCTCGAGGTTGACGCGATGGTGCCCGGGTGAAGCAGATCTACCCGCCCTCGATCACGGGCAAGGGCTTCGGGCCCGGCGGCAGCGTGCTCGATCACAACTTCGGCGCCGGTGACCCGTACACGCTCGGGGTCGAGGAGGAGTACATGCTCCTCGACGGGGAGACGCTCGATCTCGTCCAGCACGTCGAGTCGGTGCTCGCCGCGACTGCCGGGCACGAGCTCCAGCCGCGCGTCAATCCCGAGCTGATGCAGTCCGTGCTCGAGATCGCGACCCCGGTCTGTCGAACGCCGGCCGAGGTCGAGTCGGAGCTGCGCAAGCTGCGGTCCTATGTGACGGGGATCGCGCGCGAGCAGGGGATGCGCGTCGGCTCGGCAGGCACGCACCCGTTCAGCCTCTTCGAGCGCCAGCGGATCACCGCGCGGGACCGCTACCGGCACCTCGTCGACCAGCTCCAGTACGTGGCGCGACGCGAGTTGATCTTCGGCCTGCACGTCCACGTCGGCGTCGACGACGCCGAGAAGGCGGTCAAGGTCGTCAACGGCCTGATGGTTCACATCCCCGCACTGCTCGCGCTCTCCGCGAGCTCCCCGTTCTGGCGCGGCGAGCCGACCGGGCTGGCGTCGAGCCGGCAGATGGTCTTCGCTGCGTTCCCGCGCTCGGGCCCTCCCCCGCGCTTCCGTGACTACGCGGACTTCGCCGAGGTCGTCGGCCAGCTCGAGAAAACCGGTTGCATCGCGGACTACACCCACATCTGGTGGGACATCCGGCTGCACCCGCGGTTCGGGACGGTCGAGATCAGGATCTGCGACGCGGTGAGCCGCGTCGAGGACGCGGTCGCGCTCGCGGCCTTCTGCCAGTCGCTCGTGAAGCTCTACTCGGAGCAGTTCGCCGTCGGGGTCGAGATCCCGTCGTACCACCGGATCCTCACCAGCGAGAACAAGTGGCTCGCGGCCCGCTACGGGCTCGAGGCGCCGGTAATGGACCTCGCAACCGGCCGCCGCAACCGCGTGCCTGTCGCGCAGCTCGTCCGCCGAACGCTCGAGGAGATCGAGCCGCACGCACGCGAGCTCGGTTGCGAGCGGGAGCTGGAGGGCATCGGCGAGATCCTCGCAAAGGGCAACGGCGCAGACCGACAGCGGCGCGTCTGGAACTCCACGCATGACGTCAGCGACGTCGTGCGCGAGATCGCGGACGCGACCGAGCGCGCGGCGATCCCCGCCTAGTGGGCCAGCTCGTTGAGCTCGACCAGGAGGTCGCGGAGCTGGGCGAAGCGCTCGGGGCCGAGCTCCTTCGCCCAGGCGGTCTCGGTCTCGCCGACCGCCTCGCGGATCACGCCGATCACGGCCGTGCCACGCGGGGTGAGCTCCACGCGCTTCGAGCGCAGGTCGTCGGGATCCGGTTGGCGCTCGAGGTAGCCGAGGCGCTCGAGCTCCCCGAGCAGGTAGTTGAGCGCCTGCTTGCTGATCCGCAGCCGGGCGGCGAGCTCGGTCGGCCGCGCGCCCTGCGGCCCCGGGTACTGGAAGACGCTCAGGTAGGCGGCGTCGAAGTCGTCGAAGCCTCGCTCGTGCAGCCGCTCGAGCATGTGGCGCTGTACCGCCTCCCAGGGGAGGCGCAGGAGAGCGCCGATCAGCGGCGGCCCGAAGGCCTGCTCCTCTTGTGGGGATGTCGTAAAGTTACTTGACAATCTGAGTGCCATCCGATACGGTAAAGCCACTGTACCATCTACGGAAAGGGCGCGATGTCCACGAGCACGCGTGAAGAGATCCGGGTCGGGCCGCTGGCGCTCCGGTTCCTGGTCGAGGGCGAGGAGTCCGGAGGGTCGGTCGCGATCTTCGAGTTCGACATCCCGGCCGGGGCGGGAGTCCCGATCGCACACAGTCACGACGGCTACGAGGAGACGATCTACGGCGTCTTGGGTGTCCTGACCTGGACGGTCGACGGGACGCCGATCGACGTCGGCCCCGGCGAGGCGCTCTGCATCCACCGTGGCGCCGTCCACTCGTTCGAGAACAACGGTGACGTCGACGCGAAGGCGGTCGCGGTCGTGACGCCCGGCGTCCTCGGCCCCGGCTACTTCCGCGAGCTGGCGGCGGTCGCCGAGGCAGCGGCCGGCACCCCGCCCGACCCCGCCGCGATCGCAGCGGTCATGCGCCGCCACGGCCTCACCCCCGCACCGTGAGCCCGCCGCCTACCCTGGTCTAGGTGCTACGCGCCTCGCTCGCAGCTGCGCTGGTCTTCGCAGGTCTCGCGGCGGCGCAGCCAGGCGGCCAGGAGCGCGACGTGATCGGGCGCTCGGTGCGCGGTCGGGCGATCGTCGCCTACGAGCGCGGCGACCGCTCGGCTCCCGTCACGCTCGTCGTCGGCGTGATCCACGGGAGCGAGCCGGCCGGGCTCGCGGTCGTTCAGCGGCTCCGGACGATGCCGCTCCCGGCAGGGGTTCACCTCTGGCTCGTGCCCACGATCAACCCGGACGGCCTTGCCGCGGGCACCCGCCAGAACGCCCATGGCGTCGACCTCAACCGCAATTGGCCGGCCGCGTGGAGGCACAACGGCCGCCCGTGGGACGGTTATTACTCGGGCCCGCGGCCGCTCTCGGAGCCGGAGGACCGCGCGATGCGCGCGTTCATCCTCCGGGTGAAGCCGACGCTGACGATCTGGTACCACCAGCCGCTCGACGAGGTGTACGGCTCCGACCCGCACGTCGCGATCCTCAAACGCTACGCGCGCCTGAGCGGCCTTCCGTACCGGCGGCTGCAGGCGCCCTGGGGAGCGGCGACGCGCTGGGAGCGAACGCGCTTCCCCCACGGAGCCCACTTCGTCGTGGAGTTCCACGCCGGCCCGATCTCCGCCGCCACGGTGAGACGCAACGCGGCCGCGGTCGTGGCTTTGGCGGAGGAGATACATTCGAAGGCCGGCGCGCGATGAGGAGGTAGTGGCCTCCGAGCTCAGGGACAACCGAACCGATGCGGCCCTCGTTCGCGCCGCCGGCACGGACGCGTCCGCCTTCTCCGAGCTCTACGCCCGCCACGTCGAGGCCGTCCACCGGTGGTTCCGCAGGCGGCTCGAGTGGGCGGCAAGCGACCTCACAGCGGAGACCTTCGCCCGTGCGTGGCTCGCCAGAGGGCGCTTCCGGGACGACCGCGGCGGCTCGGCTCTGCCCTGGCTGCTCGGAATCGCCGCGAACGTCCTCGCCGACACCGTCCGGCGCGACCGGGTCGAGACTCGCGCGCGGGAACGGCTCGGCCTGCCGCTCGACCTCGCGAACGAAGACGGCTACTCCGCGGTGGAAGAGCGTCTCTCTCCCCGGCTCGCGCTCGAGCGCGGCCTCGGCTCGCTGCCCGCCCGCGAACGGGAGGCCCTGGAGCTGCGGGTCGTCGACGAGCTTCCCTACGCGCAGGTGGCGAAGCGGCTCAGGATCCGCCCTGCGGCCGCGCGCCTCCGCGTGTCGCGCGCGCTCCGCCGCCTCGCGCTCTCCGTCCCCAAGGAGGACCTGTGAACGGCACCCTTCCCGCCTCCCTGATCGACTACCGCGAAGCGCTCGAGGCCGCCGTCCGGCGCGATCTCGCCCGCCACCGGCGGCGCGGGCTCGCGGCGCGCCTCGTCCTAGTCGCGGCCGCCGTCGCCGCCGCGCTCGGAGCGCTGAGCATCGTCTCGCGGCACGCCGCGGGCGCCTCGGTCGTCGACCGCGCCGCCGCGGCGGTTGCGCTCTCGCCCGGCACGATCCTGCACGTCGACATGCTCGGCTCCCAGACCAACGGGGACGGCAGCGTCGTCACCTGGCGCGACGAGAGCTGGCAGCAGCAGAGCCCGCCCTACGACGGCCGCCAGATCGAGACGTCGGCTGACGGGTCGATCGTCGAGTCGGCGACCGCGGACGGCCGGTCCGAGGTCTACGACCGGGCCCGCAACACGATCTACGTCTCCGCACCGGAAACCACGGCCACGCCCGAGGAGCTGAACTCCTACGACATCGACCCCGGACCGCGGCCGGGGACGGCCGTTCTCCAGGTCCCGGGGCGCGCAGCTCAGGCGAAGGGCGCCCGCGTCAAGACGGGCATCATCACCACGGCGCAGGCGAAGGCGCTCCGGAAAGGCACCGCCGTGATCGCGTGGAGGTTCTCGAGGCGGAACGGCGTCGCCACCTCGAGCCTGACCGTCATCCCCGCCTCGAGCGTGCCGAAGCCGCCGCCTTCGAGGGACGACGAGTCCACGGACGTCGACCCCACCTCGTCGGGGTTCCGCGGCCAGATCCTGGCGCTTCTGCGATCGGGTGAAGCGCGCGTCGTCGGGCACCGGACGATCGCCGGACAGGACACGATCGAGATCGCCTCGGCCGACGGCCACACGACCTACTTCGTCGATCCGGGCTCCTACGAGCCGGTCGAGCTCCGGACGAGGGGCACGGACGGCGGCACGGCGCTTCGCTTCCGCACCTACGAGAGACTCGATTCCGGCGCGAACCGCAGCCTGCTCAGCCTGGCCGCCCAGCACCCGGGCGCCCGGGTCGACCGCGACCCTTCCGACTACCAGCCCGCGGAGGCCCGGCTCTTCCCGAAGGGCTGACCACCGGCCAGCGAACGGTCTAGGCTGCCGGGCCGATGCTTGGGATCGGCGAGCAGATTCCGGACGCGCAGGTATGGCTCGGGCCGAGGGAGCAGGTCTCGCTGCGGGAGCTCGCGGCCGAGCGGCCGCTGCTGCTGCTCTTCTACCTCTTCGACTGGTCGTCGACCTGAACGAACGAGATGGAGCTCCTGCGTGACAGGAGCGCCGAGTTCGAGGAGGCGGGCGTGCGGCCGGTCGGGATCTCGCGCGACTCGCCGTGGACGCACATCTCCTGGATGCAGGCCCTCGACCTGAACTTCTCGCTGCTCTCCGACTGGAACGCGGAAGCAGTGCACGCGTTCGGGGTCGCGCACGATTACCGCGGGCTGAAGGACGTCGCGGAGCGGACGGCGTTCCTCGTCGACCGGAGCGGTACCGTCCGCGGGTCATGGCGCTACGAGACGAGCGAGGTGCCCGACTTCGACGAGCTGCTCTCGGCCGCCCGGGCTTTGTAGCGCTCGCCTGCGCGCTCTACCTCGCGGCCGGGCTGGTCGCGATGTGGCCGGCCGAGAAGCACTTCTCCCGCTTCGCCGCCGGCGCGCAACCGGTCCAGGGAGAGGCCTCGATCGGCGACCACCTCCAGGCCGTCTATCACCTCTGGCTGGTCGGGCATCAGATCGAGCACGGCCGCGCGCCCTGGCTCGACCCGTACACGTTCCAACCGGAGAGCTCGCCACGCGTGAACTTCGGGGGCTGGCCGTTCGGGCTGCCGTTCTGGCCCCTCGCCGCAGTGTTCGGGGTGGTCGTCGCCTGGAACCTGTTCGTGCTGCTCAGCTATCTCGGGGCAGGCGGCTTCACGTGCCTCTGGTTACGCGAGCTCGGGCTGCCGCGCGGGGCGGCGCTCGCCGGAGGGCTCGCGTTCGCGCTCGCTCCCTACCGCGTCGTGCAGAGCGCGGGGCACTTCCGCGGGCCGATCTCGATGCTGATCCCGCTGGCGCTGTTCGCGTTCGAGCGCTCGCGAAAGGGCAGCCGGTGGTGGCTCGCGGCGGCAGGGGCTGCACTCGCATCGATCCCGTTCTCGGACCTGCACCTCGCCCTGGGCGCGGTCCCGTTCTTCCTCGTCTACGCGGTCTGCCGGTCGCGAGATCCGCGCGTGCTCGCCGGCGCCGCGCTGGGCGTGGTCGCAGGCGTCGGGGCCGCGCTGCTCGTCGTCGACCTCACGGTGCCGGGCTCGATCGGCTCCGGCGGGCGCTCGCTGCGGGAGGTGGCGCACTACTCCGCGGTCGGGCTCGACTTCGTCACCCGGCACAGCCGCCACGGGCCGGAGAGCTTCGTCTACCTCGGCTGGCTGACACCAGTGCTGGCGATCGCGGGGCTGGTGCTGCTGGTGCGCGGCCGCAGGATCGGCCTCGCGATCGCGCTCGCGATCGGCGCGCTCGTCCCGATCGTGCTCTCGCTCGGGACGCACTTCCCCCTCTACTCGACGCTCTGGCACCACTTCCCGCCCCTGCAGTTCCCGCGCGTGCCGGAGCGGCAGATGCCGGTCGCCTGCCTCGCGCTCGCGGGACTGGCGGCGGTGACGATCGCGGCGCTCGCCCGCGCCTGGCCGCGCAGGGCGACGGTCGTGTACGCGGTCGCGATCGTCGCGCTCTTCGCCGATCTGCACGTGAGCGTCTACCGGCCTGGGCTGGCCGACCCGGACAACGCCGCGTATGCAGCGCTGCGCTCGCAGATGCCGGGCCGCCTGCTCGAGCTCCCCGTGGTGCATCCGAGCGTGCACCGCGGGAGCAGCTACCTCTACTACGACATGCAGGCGCAGCGCGAGCGGCCGCTCGGCTACTCGACCGTCGCCCCGAAGAAGGCCGGCACGATCGCGCTCGCGCTCGAGTCGATGAACTGCGGCGACTGGCTTCCCGCGACCGGCCCGCTGCTCCGCCGCCTGGGCGTGCGCTTCATCGCGTTCCACGACGGGCTCTTCTCCGGCGGCCGGGACTGGCTCGCGTGGCGAGCCCTGAGCGCCCGCGGCTGGGGGCCGCTCGCGCGCGACGGTGGGATCACGATGCTCGCGCGCGGCCGGGCTCCCACCGCGCCGCCCATGCCCGAGCCGAGCTCGTCGATCGTCTTCTGCCCGCAGTGGACGGACGGCATGCCGCGCTACGAGCACAACGCTCTCTGGGCACACGGTGAGGGTCGCCTGGCAGTACGGCTGGTGACGGATCAGCCGGTCAGGACGACGATCAGCTCCGGCGGCCTGAGCCGCTCGGCCCGCGTGGTCGAGCCCGCGACGCTCACCCTGCCCCTCCACGGGGCCGGCTGGCACCTCGTCAACGTCGACGTCGTTCGCACCGACCGCGGCCTCCGGATCGCGAAGATCCGCCTCAAGCGCTAGTGGCGGGCGGCCGTCTGCTCCGGGAGCCCGAGCTTCGCCGCGAGGAACGGCGCCAGGTAGCGGCCGACGATCTTGGACGGCGGCCACCAGAGCGCCTCGGTGTCGACGGTCGACCGCGCAGTCCCTGGCTCGCCGCGAAGGTAGCGAGGAACCATCCCAGTCAGGAGCAGGCCGCGAAGCACGGGCTTGAACGGCTCCGGCTCGACCGGTGCGCCCGCCCGCGCGGCGATCTCGGAGGCTGCCGTGTCGGCCTGCTGCGTGGCGATCCCGCCCTGCTTGAGCGGGAACTGCGTCGCGTCTCCGGCAGCAAAGACGTCCACCTCGAAGCCGACGCGGCAGCGGTCGTCCGTCGGGATGAAACCGTCGCCGTCGCACGGCAGGCCCGTCAGGCGGGGGCCCTCGAGCCTCGGCAGCGCGACCACCCGGTCCGCCTCGATCCCGTCGCCGGGCGCCGAGTGAAGCACGCCGTCCTCCCAGCGGGCAGGAGTCGTCCTCAAATGGACCGTGACGCCGCGCGCGGCCAGGAGCTCTCCGACCGCCTGGCTTGCCTCCCGACCGAAGACCGCGAGAGGCTGCTCCTCAGGAGTGGCCAGCGCGACCTCGACGCCGCTCGCGCCGTGGTCGACGAGCAGCGTGGCCGTGAGCAGCGCGAGCTCGTACAGCGGGAGCGGCCAGGTCACGCCTCCGGGAAGCGCGAAGACGATCCGGTGCACCTCACCCGCGAGCGCCTCGTCGAGCAGGCCTCTGAGGGCTGCGGTGCTCTCGGGCCCGGCGAACGTCAGCGCATCGGGCAGCGCCACGCGGGCGCGGGCGCCGAGCCCGACGAGCAGCGCGTCGTACGGCACGCGCTCGCCGTCGTCCGTCTCGACGAAGCGCTCCTCGGGATCGACCGCCGTCACGCGCCCTCGGCGCAGGACGGCGCCCGCGGCCTCCACGAGGAGAGCCAGCGGGAACCGGCGGGTCTCGGCGACCTGGAAGGGATCTCCAACCGAGAGCGGCCGGTAGACGAAATCCGTCTCGGGAGCGATGAGCTCGATCGCGACGCGTTCCTCGGCGAGCGCACGCAGGGCGAGCGTGCCCTCCAAAGCGGCCACACCGCCTCCTGCGATCACCACCTGCAGCACGTCGGACCTCACCCTTGGCTCCTCTCGTCGACTGGGGAAATGATCGATCCACGTGCGGCGCCCGGCATCCGGGAACGCTCCACGAGCGTTCGCGGGAAAACACGGACTGGCTAGCTCGCGGCCAGAACGTCGAGAAGCTGAGCCCGCGTCGCGTTGCCGCCGCTCGCGATCAGGGCGACACGCCTGCCGCTCAGCCGCTCACGGAGGTCGAGGGCCGCCGCGAGGGGCGCCGCGCCTGCGGCCTCGACGAGATTGCGCGTCGTCTCGATCATCAGCGCCTGGGCCGAGCGGATGGCGTCGTCGCTCACGAGAACGAAGTCGTCGAGAGAGTCCCAGAGGATCCGCTGCGGGAGCTCGAACGCGCTGCGCGTCGCGAGGCCCTCGGCGAACGTCTCCATCGTCGCCTCTACGAGCCGCCGCTCGCGCCAGGAGCGATACGCCGCGGGCGCTGCATCGGACTGCACTCCCACCACCTCGATCGCCGGGTCGACCGCCTTTGCGACGATGCAGGAGCCGGCGGCGCCGCTGCCGCCGCCGATCGGCACGACGACAACGTCGATCTCGGGCTGCTCTTCCAGGATCTCCAGCGTGTGCGTACCGACCCCGGCGATGAGCAGCGGCTCGTTGCCCGTACCGGTAGCCGTGCTCCGCGGCAAGGCGCTCGCAGTTCTCCCGCGCCTCGTCGAAGTCGCGCCCGTGGAAGACGAGCTCGGCGCCGAGGCCGCGGATCGATGCGACCTTGACCGGGTTCGCCTGCTCGGGGACGCAGATCGTCGCCCGCACGCCGAAGAGCCGGGCCGCGTAGGCGATCGACTGCCCGTGGTTCCCGGTCGAGGCCGCGATCACGCCGCGCTTGCGTTCCTCCGGGGTGAGCTGCGAGACGAGGTTGACGCCGCCGCGCACCTTGAAGGCACCCGTGGGCAGGTGGTTCTCGTGCTTGACGACGATCTCGGCTCCCAGCAGCTCGTCCAGCGCCGGGTAGCCGTAGAGTGGAGTCGGGCGCAGGTGGGGCGAGATCCGCCGCCGCGCGTCGAGCACGTCGACGAGCGTCGGGACCTGCGAGGCCATTTACATGCCCATCGCGTGGTTCATAGGTGCCGCTGGGCAGGGATTTCGCGCCGATACGCGGCTCCCGACATCACGAAACCACCACCTACACGGGGCTCTACGACCTACATGGTGGTGCTCACGCAACACCCACTCTGGGTGACGCGGTAGAGCGACGGCGAGCTCTATGCGTCCGGGGACTACCCGAACCAGGGTCCGCCCGGCGAGGGGCTCACGAGGTACATCTCGCCCGCCGAGAACGTCCGGGACCGCGACCTCGTCCTCTGGTACACGGGGTCGACGACTCACCACCCCGAGGTCGAGGACTATCCGGTGATGACGACGGCGAACATCGGTTTCCGGTTGGCGCCGGACGGGTTCTTCGCACGGAATCCGGCGCTCGACGCACCCGATCGGCGGTAGGCAATCAGAAGGACCGCTCCGTGAAGATCCGTGCTGCCGCGTTTACTGATCACCGGCCGCCGCGTCGCCGGCTCGTCGTTCGGCGGCGTCAAGGGCCGCGACCAGTTACCGGCTTACCGCACCCAGGCTTGGGAAA
>DATIXI010000011.1:0-157302 GCA_035518635.1 Gaiellaceae bacterium | reverse complement strand
GGTCGGCGAAGAGCACAGTGGCGAGCTTGCGCTCCTCGCTCCGCCGCTGCTGGGCGACCGGAGCGGCGCAGTTAGGGCAGAAGCGGGCCCCGACGGGAAGCGGTACGCCGCAACTGGAGCAGGCAGCCACGGGAGAATTGTTCCATCCCAGTGTCTCGGAGAGGTGACGCGTTCTGTGAACCCGCCGGTGTGCTTCAGGTCCGACTCGCGGCGCTGCGCCTCCGCGCCCGAACGGTCTCGAGATTCAGCCACGGATCTCAATCTCGTGAGGTGTAGGGTCCGGGCTCGACCCCCGTCGCTCCCGTCTTTGAAAGTGCCTGCCCCACCCCTGGCAACGCGTGCGCGCTCGTACCCGAGCCGAGGCGGCAATGCCTCAACGCAGAGGCCCGCTTGTGACGGGCCTCGGAAGTAGCGGGGGCAGGATTTGAACCTGCGACCTCCGGGTTATGAGCCCGGCGAGCTACCTGACTGCTCCACCCCGCGTCGCTCGGCCGAGTATAGCGCGGCTACGCTTGGATCACGATGCGCGTGGGCGTTGTCGACCTCGGCACCAACTCGACCCGGCTGCTCGTGGCGGACGTCCACGACGGGCAGGTCGACGAGGTCGTCCGCAGGCTTCGCATCACGCGCCTCGGCGAGGGCGTCGACGAGCGGCGGATGCTGCTCCCGCTCCCGATCGCGCGCGTGCGCAACGTCCTCTCCGACTACCGCCGCGAGCTGGAGGAGCTCGGCGCCGAGCGCGTGCTCGCGATCGGCACGAGCGCGATCAGGGACGCCGAGAACGGCGAGGCGTTCCTCGGCGAGATCGAGTGGAGTTACGGGTTCACCACGCGCCTGCTCTCCGGCGATCAGGAGGCGGAGCTCACCCGTCGCGGCGTCGCGAACGGGCGCGGCCTCGACGACGACACGCTCGTGCTCGACGTCGGCGGCGGCTCGACAGAGCTGATCACCGCCGGGAGCCGGTCGAGCCTCGACATCGGCTGCGTCCGCCTGACCGAGCGCTTCCTCCACTCCGATCCGCCCACGGGCGGCGAGCTCGAGGCGGCTGCGCGTGCCTCGCGCGAGGCGTTGCCCGAGCTCGAGCCGGGAGACGCGATCGGCGTCGCCGGGACCGTGACGAGCCTTGCCGCGCTCGAGCTGGGCGCCTACGACCCGGAGCGGACACACGGCCACCGGCTCTCGCGCGAGGCGGTGTCCACGCAGCTCGAGCGCCTCGCCTCACTCCCGCTCGCCCAGCGCCGCGAGCTCGGCGCCCTGGAGCCCGAGCGCGCGCCCGTGATCGTCGCGGGCGCCGTGATCGTCAACGAGGTGCTCGCCCGTTACCGCCTCGACGAGCTCGAGGTGAGCGAGCGAGACCTGCTCCACGGCGCGGCCCTCGAAGCGGCGCAACTCCCTGAACCACAGGAAGGCGCAGCCCCTCCCGGCGCCTATACCTGCTGCTAGAGCTCTTCTAGAGGTGGCGGTGGGTCGTCTTCGGCCAGCCGGCGGCGTAGGACGCTGCGCGAGAGCACGCCGACCAGTCGTCCGCTCTCGACCACCGGCACGCGCTCGGCGTCGTGCTCCTCGAGGAACTGGAACGCCTCGTCGAGCGGCAGTTCTGAGTCGAGGGTCCAGAGCGGCGGCTCGGCGATCTCACCCGTCCGAGCCGACGCCGGGTCGCGGCCCGCCGCGACCACCTCGCGGACGAGCGTCTTGCGCGTGATCACGCCCACGAAGCGCTCGCCGTCGGAGACGTAGACCGCCCGCACGTCCGGCTGCGTCAGATGCTCGCCCGCCTGCTGAGCTGTCGCCGAGGCATCGAGCGTCAGCGGCTCGGGGATCATCGCCTCTCGAACCTTGTCGTTCACGGGTAGATCCCTCTCGCGCTGAGCGCCCCCGCGACCTCGCGGATCCCCGCCACCAGGGCCGCGCCCCGCAGGGTGATGCCCTGGTCGGCGGCCAGCGCCCACACGCGGTCGAAGGCGTCGCCGAGCTGGTCGGAGAGCTTCGCCCTGATCTCGGAGCGGCTCCAGAACAGCCGCCCGAGGTCCTGCACCCACTCGAAGTAGGAGACCGTGACCCCGCCGGCGTTCGTGAGGACGTCCGGGAGAATCGGGATTCCGCGATCGGCCAGGATCGCATCCGCCTCGAGCGAGGTCGGGCCGTTCGCACCCTCCGCGATCAGACGCGCCTGGATCCTCCCGGCGTTTTCACCCGTGACCTGGTCCTCGCGCGCGGCCAGCACCAGCACGTCGCAGGGAAGCTCGAGCAGCTCCTCGTTCGTGACCCGCTCGGCCTCGACGTAGCCCTCGAGCGATCCGCTCTTCTCCACGAATGCCCGGAGCTCCGAGATGTCGAGACCGCGCTCGTCGTGAACGCCGCCCGAGAGGTCCGAGACGGCGACCACGCTCGCGCCGTGCTGCTCGAGCTCCGCGGCCGCGATCCCGCCGACATTGCCGAACCCCTGCACGACACAGCGCTGCGCGCCGAGCTCCCAGCCGAGACGCTCGCACGCGCGCTCGATCACCATCACCACCCCGGCGCCCGTTGCCTCGTGGCGGAAGAGCGAGCCGCCCAGCGAGACCGGCTTGCCCGTGACGATCTCCGGGACGACGTGACCGACCTGCATCGAGTACGTGTCCATCATCCAGGCCATCGTCTGCTCGTTCGTGGCCATGTCCGGAGCCGGGATGTCTTCCTGCGGGCCGATGATCGGCAGGAGCTCGGAGGTGAAGCGGCGCGTGATCTTCTGCAACTCGTCGACCGAGAGCTCGTGCGGATTGCAGCGGACGCCGCCCTTCGCCCCGCCGTACGGGAGCCGCAGCAGCGCGCACTTCCACGTCATCCACATCGCAAGCGCCGCGCACTCGCCCAACGTGACCTCGTGGTCGTAGCGGACGCCGCCCTTCGTCGGGCCGAGCACCGTCGAGTGCTGAACGCGGTAGCCGGGGAAGACCGTCCAGCGGCCCGAGTCGAGCTTCACCGGAACGCTGACGACGAGCGAGCGCTCCGGGTAGCGAAGGCGCTCGGAGACGAACTCCTCTACGTCCGCGTGCGGGAGCGCCTGCTCGTACTGCGCGAGCGCCGTCCGGTAGAGCGGCGTCTCCCATTCGAGCTGCCCCTCTCCGGGCGAAACCTCCTGCACCTCGGCCACGAACGGAGTCTAGTGCCGCCCTGCTCGGCGAATCATGCCGGGGGAGGGAGTCGAACCCTCACGCCCCCAGTGGGGACACCTGATTTTAAGTCAGGCGCGTATGACCAATTTCGCCACCCCGGCCGGGCAAGGATAGCCCTGGCCGAAGCGTCAGACGCCGGCCGGGAACCTGTAGCTCGAGGGGACGTTCTTCGGCGCCTTGCCGATCACGAACGCGAGCTCCTGGTGCTTCTTCAGGGTCAGCTGGCTCGGGTCGCCCTTGTACTCGACGCCGTCGATGTACAGCCTCCAGGGCGTCTTCGGCCTGCAGTAGCCGCCGATGCACTCATCCGTCAGGCGGACGCCCCACACGCCGAAGAACTGGCCGAGCGTGAACGTGGCCTTCTTGGGGGACTCGAGGTGCATGATCCCGCTCGAGTCGTGTGTGTGCAGCTCGGTCAGGAACTGGCCGTCGTAGATGCCGACGCCGGTCGGGACCCTGATGTGCTTGCCGTCGACGTAGATGTCCATGTGCTGGTGGATGTGCACGACCTCGCCCTCGGCGCCGAGCGCGTGCACGCCGAGCGGCTTCAGCCGGTCGGGCAGGTGGTCGACGCCTGCGTTCCACGGCGCCGGCCCCGTCTGGAGCCCCACCAGGTTGGCGTCGTCGAACGACTTCGCCGAGCTGCTCTTCCCGCCGAAAAGCGAGAGAACGAGGAGCACGATCGCGATCGCGGCGATGCCGGACGCGGCGAAGGCGATCGCGAAGTAGAGCGTGCGCTTCTCCTCGGGCGTGCGCTTGCGGCGCGTCTCCGCGCGACGCTGCGGCGCCTGGATCTTCCTCGGAGGGGTCGGTGTGCGGGACTTCTTGGCCAACTGGCCCGCGCGATGGTACCAGCAGCCTCCGAGGTACTTGACAGCCGCGTCCCCGACCGAGTACGTTCCTCCGGTCAGATCCGGAGGGCCGCAAGGTCGTCCGGATCTGGCGTTTCTGGAGCCTTTTCGACTGCGCCGTCCGACCCCTCGCCTAGGGTTCGTCGGCTCATGTTCGTGCTCGCCACAACGGTCGTGCTCGTCATCGGAGGCGTCGCGCTCGCCCTCTGGCTGGCGCGCGTCCTGGAGCGGATCCTCGCGGCGCGCAACGCCGAGGTCGACGGCCGCCTGGAGGCGATCACGGAGACGATGGACCGGCGGCTCGGCGAGCTCGACCTGAAGGTCGACCGCCGAATGGAGCACGCGAGCGCCCAGACGAACGCGATCCACAAACAGCTCGGCGCGGTCGGCCAAGCGACGGAGCAGCTCGCCGAGCAGGCGAAAGGGCTGCGGGAGCTGCAGCAGATCCTGCGCCCACCCAAGGCGCGCGGCGGGTTCGGCGAGCTGCTGCTCGCGAACCTCCTCGCAGACCGCCTCCCGCCCACGGCCTACGCGCTGCAGTACGGCTTCGAGGGAGGCGAGCGCGTGGATGCCGCGATCGTGGTCGACCGGATCGTCCCGATCGACTCCAAGTTCCCGCTCGACAACTTCGAGCGGATGGTCGGCGCGGAGAACGACATCGAGCGGCAGCAGTTCGAGAAGCTCTTCGCGCGCGACGTGAAGGGGCACGTCGACGCGATCGCCGCCAAGTACATCCGGCCCGACGAGGGCACGTACGACTTCGCGTTCATGTACCTCCCGTCGGAGGCGATCTACTACGAGCTCGCCTGCGGCAAGACCGGCGCGCTGCTCGAGTACGCGAACGGCAAGCGGGTTCTGCCGGTCTCGCCGACGACGCTGACCGCCTACCTGCAGGTGATCGTGCTCGGGCTCAAGGGCCTCCAGATCGAGCAGCACGCGGAGGAGGTCATGGCGTACGTGGCGCAGCTGCGGACGGACTTCGGCAAGTTCAAGGAGGACTTCGAGCTGGTCGGGACGCATCTCGACCGCGCGCAGAAGAAGTTCGTCGAGTCCGAGAAGCGGTTCGGGAAGTTCGAGACGAAGCTCGACCAGGCAGCCGAGGCGCCCGCGGAGCTGCCGGCCGAGGCGCACGAGCTTCCGCGCGCGGTAGACGCGGCCTGAGGCGCTCGCTTGCGACGCCGACCGTAGAGGCCGTGCCGGCTTTGCCGGTGCGGCCGTCTTAGCTAGACGCCGGCCGGCTGCTGCTCTTTGAGGTAGCGGATCAGGCCGCCGGCGACGACGATCTCGCGCTCGCGCGGGAGCAGGTCGTGCGTGAGCGTGATCGTCCCGACTCCCTCGATCTCGGTCTCGAGGTCGTCTTCGCCCTCGGCGATCGAGTGGAGCCGTGAGATCCGCCAGGTCTGCCCCAGCTCGGCCTTGTCGTAGTCGGCCGAATCCTTGAAGAGCAGCGGCACGATGCCCTGCGCGATCAGGTTGCGCCGGTGGATGCGCGCGAAGCTCTTCGCGATAACGGCCCGCACCCCGAGCTGAGCGGGCGCGAGGGCCGCGTGCTCGCGGCTCGAGCCTTGCCCGTAGTTGTCGCCGGCGACGATGAACCCTCCGCGCCACTCGTGCGCACGGCGCGGAAACTCCTTGTCGCGGTGCTGGAACGTGAACTCGGCGATCGCCGGGACGTTCGAGCGGTAGGCCATCACGGTCGCGCCGTCGGGTGAGAGGTCGCCGGTCGAGATGTCGTCCGGCGCGACGATCAGCACCCGCATCTCCAGCTCGTCCGGCAGCGGCCGCTGCTCGGGCGGGGGCTTGATGTTCGGCCCGCGCGGGATCGTGATCGACGCGGCCTCCTCGGCCGGGACCGGCTCGAGAATGTGCTTCTGGACGACCTCGGGACGCGCCTGCGGCCGCTCGGGCAGTACGACGTCGGCGAGCTCGCGCGGGTCCGAGATCACGCCGGTCAGCATCGAGGCCGCGGCCACGGCCGGCGAGCAGAGGTAGACCTGGTCGTCCGCGGTTCCGCTCCGCCCGGGGAAGTTGCGGTTGAAGGTCCGGAGCGAGGCGGAGCCCGACGGCGGCGCCTGGCCCATGCCGACGCACGGCCCGCAGGCCGGCTCGAGCATGCGCACGCCAGCCATCAGCAGGTCGACGTACGTCCCGGAGCGGGTGATCTGGTCGAGGATCTGACGCGAGCCGGGAGTGGCCGTCGCCGAGATCAGCTTCTCCGAGAGCCGTTGGCCTCGGAGCACCGCGCCGCAGACCGCGAGGTCCTCGTACGACGAGTTGACCGACGAGCCGATGCAGACCTGCGTCAGCTCGGTCCCGACGAGCTCGTCCACCGGCACGACGTTGTCGGGGCTGGACGGCTTCGCCACGAGCGGGACGAGCTCGGCGAGGTCGATGTGCTCCTCCTCGTCGAAGTCGCCGGTATCGCCCGTGTCGAGCGCGACGAAGTCCTCCTCGCGCTGCTGCTCGGCGAGCCAGGCCCGGGTCTCCTCGTCGGCCGGGAAGACCGCTCCGGTCGCGCCGAGCTCGGCGATCATGTTCGCGATCGTCCCGCGCTCCGTGTAGCTCAGCGTCGCGACGCCGGGCCCGGTGAACTCGAAGATCGCCCCGCGTCCGCCCCGAACGGTACGCCGCCGCAGGAGCTCGAGGATGACGTCCTTCGCCTGGATCCAGGGCCGGTTGAGCTCGTTCTCGAGGAACACGCCGACGATCCGCGGACACGGCAGCTCGAACGGGTGACCGGCCATGCAGACGGCGACGTCGAGGCCGCCCGCGCCGATCGCGATCATCGCGCACGAGCCGGACTGGGTCGTGTGGCTGTCGGCGCCGACGAGCGTCTTGCCCGGAGTGGCGAAGCGCTCGCAGTGGACGTAGTGGCAGATCCCGTTGCCGGGCCGCGAGAACCAGAGCCCGTAGCGCGCGGCCATCGCCTGCAGGAATCGGTGGTCGTCCGGGTTCTTGAAGTCGATCTGGAGGATGTTGTGGTCGACGTAGACGACGGCTGTCTCGACCTGAACGCGGTCGACCCCGAACAGCTCGAATTGCATGCAGGCCATCGTCCCGGTCGCGTCCTGCGCGAGCGTCTGGTCGACGCGCAGCCCGATCTCCTGTCCGGGAACGAGCTCGCCGCGCTCGAGGTGTTCTTCCAGGATCGCGCGGGCAAGTGAGGCCATCACCGAGAGTATTCCTGAACACCCTCGCCCGGGTCGGCTGTTCCCCTCTCTCCAGGGAACGTCTCTTGCGAAGGGCCGGGAGCGACCGGCGCCACGCTCGCGAGTTGGAAGGGAATCAGTAGCGGAGCAGTGCCCCGATGCCCTCGACCGGCTCGAGGTCGCGGCGCTCGCGCAGCGCCCAGACCTTGCCGCCGTGGGCAAGCGTCTGGTGCACAGCGAGGTCGAGCCCGTCGCGTGTCCCCTCCATCCGGGTCCCGTCCAGCGGGCACGCGCCGGCCTCGAGGCTGATCCGCCCGCAGGCGGGGCATTCCCACGCGGCCCGCTCGGCGCCGTTCTGGAAGAGCAGAAGATCGACGCGACCGTCCGAGGCAGCTTCGAGCGTCGCCGCCCAGCCCGCGGCGGCGCGGCCGTTCCGTCCGACCTCCTCGGCCCAGCGCTCCACCGCCGAGGTCTCTTGCTTCGCGCGCCAGTCGTCGAGCACCGGCTCGACCACCTCCAGCAGCTCGGCCGGCCCCGCGTGTGCCTCCGCAGCGGTCCAGCCGACGATCGCATCGCGTGCGTCGTGCGAGAGCGCCTCCTCGAGCTCGGTGCGCGTCTCCTCGGCGCAGACCATCACGAGGCGCGGCCCGGGCGAGCGGCGCAGCTCCCGGTCGATCAGCTCGGCGACGTCCCGTAGATGGTCCTGGACGAGCTTGTCGACGTGGCGCTGGAAGCGCGCCTGCGACCAGCCGCCCTGATCGTGGCGCCGAGGCTGCTCGTCGAAATGCTCGACGAGCTCCTCGAGACGCCCTCCGCTGAGCCGGTAGAGGTCGCCGCGCTCCCGCCCGACGACCGCGACGAGCGCGCCCTCCCCCCTGCCGACGAGCGGTACGAGCGGCTCGAGGTAGAGGGCGCCGCCGACCTTCGCGAGATCCGGCACGCGCTCCGTCAGCGGCAGCGGTCGCCAGAGATTGTCGAGACCCGCGCAGAAGACCGCGAAGCCGTGCGATCCCTCGCGGCTGAAGTCCTCTTCGAAGAACGCGCGCAGCCGGGCCGCGTCGTCCTTCAGCCCCTGCCGCTGCTCGTGCGTCAGCCGGGCGCGCGTGGCCATGTCGGAGCGCTCGATCTCGTCCACGAGTGCGTGAGCACGGGTCTCGACCTCGCCGCGGGTCGGCGACCCGCTCGGATCGAGGTCGAGGTAGAAGCTGATCGCGCACCCGTTCTCGGCCCGAAAGAGCGCGAGGTCGCGCAGCCCCTCCCAGGTTACGGTCGTTGCCAGCCCATCCCCTCCCGTCGCGGAAATCGACCGATTGTATGCACACCCCGAGGAAGGCTCGACCGGTCGCAAACGTTTAATACTTCGGTACAGATGGAGGAGCAGATGAGGGAGCTGATCATCATCGGCGGGGGCCCCGCGGGCTACACGGCCGCGCTCTACGCTGCGCGCGCAAACCTCGAGCCCCTCGTGATCGAGGGCTTCGCCTGGGGCGGCCAGCTGATGATCACTAGCGACGTCGAGAACTACCCGGGGTACCCCGACGGGATCCTCGGCCCGCAGATGATGCAGGACTTCAGGCGTCAAGCCGAGCGCTTCGGCGCGGAGTTCGTCACGGACGACGTGACGAAAGTGGACTTCAGCGAGCACCCGTTTCGGGTCTGGGTCGGCGAGAAGGAGTACGTCTCCGAGAGCGCAATCGTTGCGACCGGCGCAAGCGCCCGGCAACTCGGCCTCGAGTCGGAGCGGACGCTCCAGGGCAAGGGCGTCTCCTACTGCGCGGTCTGCGACGCGGCCTTCTTCCGGGACAAGGACGTCGTGGTGGTCGGCGGGGGCGACTCGGCGATGGAGGAGGCGATCTTCCTGACGAAGTTCGCGACCAAGGTCTTCCTGATTCACCGCCGCGACGAGTTCCGCGCGTCGCCGATCATGCTCGACCGCGCCCGCGCGAACGAGAAGATCGAGTTCGTCACCCCGGCGGTCGTCGAGCACGTGACCTCCGACGGCGGTCAGACGAGCGGCGTGCTGATCCGCGACCTCTCGACCGGCGAGACGCGCGAGCTGGCGGCGCATGGCGTGTTCGTCGCGATCGGGCACGACCCGAACACGAAGCTCTTCCTCGACCAGCTCGACCACGACGAAGCCGGTTACCTCGTGACGAAGCCCGGTTCGACCGCCACCAACATCGAGGGCGTCTTCGCCGCCGGCGACGTCGTCGACCACACGTACCGGCAGGCGGTCACGGCCGCAGCGAGCGGCACGATGGCCGCGCTCGACGCCGAGCGCTGGCTCTCCGCGCGCGAGGGGGCCGCGATGGTGGTGCCGAAGCCCCAAGCCGCCGAGGTCTAGCCGGGTCCCTCGCTAGCCTCGGCGGATGGCCGAGGCCCAGTGGATCGACCTCGTCGATCCGGACGAAGCCGAGCTGCAACGGCGTTTCGGGCCGATGCTTCATCCACGCGCGATCGCCCGCCTGCTCGAGCCGGCGAAGCACGAAGACGAGCCCCGGCCGACGATCGAGCGCCAGGGCGACTACGTCTTCGGCGTCGTCCTCGTCGCGGTCGCCGTCCCCGAGGAGGATCGCGTCTACTACCAGGAGATCGACATTGTCCTGGCTCTCGGCCTCCTGCTCACCGTGCGGAAGACGCCCCCCGGCGAGGAGCCGTACGACACGAGCGACGTCCACGCGACCTGCGACGCGGACGGCGGCACGACGAAGCCGGGCATGGTTCTCTACCACCTCGTTGACGACATCGCCGAGCGCTACCTCGATCTGATCGACGCGCTCAACGACGAGATCGACGAGCTGGAGGACAACGTCGAGGACTGGCCGGCCGCTCGGGTCCGCGAGCGGATCTCCGGCCTCCGCCACGACCTCCTGCACATCCGGCGCACGCTGGCCCCGACGAGGGACGCCGTCCGGCGCGTCGTGGACGGGCGGATCGGGCTCGAGGGGGCGAAGATCTTCACGCCGGACGTCCAGCTCCACTTCGCCGACGCCTACGACAAGCTCCTGCGCGCGAGCGACGGCCTCGAGCTCTCGCGCGACCTCGTCGCCGGGGTCCGCGACTACAGCCAGGCAAAGATCGCGAACGACCAGAACGAGGTCATGAAGCGGCTGACGGCGGTCGCCTCGATCCTGCTTCTCCCGACGTTCATCGTCGGTCTCTACGGTCAGAACTTCCGCCACATCCCCGAGCTCCACTGGGGCTTCGGCTACTGGTGGTCGTGGGCCTGGATCCTCGCGACGACCGTTCTTCAGATCGTCTACTACCGGCGCAAGGGTTGGCTGTGACTCGCGGCGCTCCCACTACGATGGTCGCGTGCCGTACTTCATCTGCCCGAACTGCAAGGAGCGCTCGATCGACCACGACCGGCGCGAGGGCCTGACCCGCGACGCGGTCGCCTGCCACCACTGCGGGTTCGGTTTCCTGTTCGAGCTGCTCGAGGACTACTACCCCGCTCCGAGCACGGGCTTCGTCGTGTGCGACCAGGAGGCGCGGGTGCTCGCTGCTGGCCGCGACGTCTTCGAGCTGTCGGGGTACCGCGAGCAGGAGCTGATGGGCCGCGACGTGGTCGAGGCGCTCGGGCTGACCGGCTTCGACGGGCAGAACCCGGCGCAGGTCGCGCTCGAGTGGGGCGTTCGCCGGATGGGCGAGCAGCTCGAGCTCAAGACCCGCGTCGGGCACATCAAGGCGGTCACGGCCGACTTCTTCCCGGCCTACGACGAGGACGGCGGACTCCTCGTCGCGCTCACGCCGCGCTAGTCAGGGCGAGCTCCGCCTCGACCCACGCCTGCAGCTGCTCCAGCGCCTCGAGCGTGGACTCGAGCTCGCGCAGCTCCGCCCGGGCCGCGGGCTCGTCGATCATCCCGAGCAGGCCGAACGCCTCGAGCCGCTCGATCGCGCCTTCGCCCACCTCGGCGCGCGCCCGCTTCTCGATCGCGACCTGGCTCAGACGCGAGCGGGCACGCTCGGCCCGCGCCGCCATGCTCGCCGCCTCACCGGCAAGCGCGTCGGCGTAGATCGCGAGCTGGACCGAGCGCACGAGCCAAGGCTAGGCCTCGCGGTGTGACGCGACTGTGCCGACTTCGAGCCGACTTGCAGGACACAGGTCGGTCAGGACGCACTCCTCGCAGCGCGGGCTCCGGGCGATGCAGACGCGGCGCCCGTGCCAGATCAGGAGGTGCGGGAAGACGTTCCAGAGGCGCCGCGGCACCAGCTTGACCAGGTCGCGCTCGATCTTGACCGGATCTCCCTGCCTGGTCAGGCCGAGCCGCTGCGACAGCCGGCGCACGTGCGTGTCGACGACGATCCCGACCGCGTCTCCCCGCTCGGCAACGACGACGTTGGCCGTCTTCCGCGCGACGCCCGGCAGGCGGAGAAGGTCGTCGAGCCGGTTTGGCACGCGGCCGTCGTACTCCTCGATCAGCATCGTCATCGTCCCGCGCAAGGCCTTCGTCTTCTGGCGAAAGAAGCCGGTCGCCCGGATGTCGTTCTCGAGCTCCTCGACCGGGACCGCGAGGTAGTCCTCCGGTCGCCTGTACTTCTGGAAGAGCTGCTCCGTGACGCGGTTGACGTTCACGTCGGTCGTCTGCGCCGAGAGCATCACCGAGACGAGCAGCTCGAGGTCGCTCCCGAACCGCAGTGCGATCGTCGCGTCCGGGTGCTCCTCCAGGAGCCGCTCGACGATCGGGACGATGCGCTCCCGCTTCGGGCCGACGCGCCGCCTCGCCTCGGCCACGTAGCTCCGCGCCATCAGGCGTTGCGGAGGCGGGGACCGGCACAGACGAGGTCGAGCGCGGGGCAGTCGGCGCAGACGAACTCGCTCGGCGTCGGCCGGAACTCGCCCGCCTGGATCTCGGCGATCGCCTTCGACAACTCCGCCTCCAGCGCCGCCACCTCTTCGACCTTGCAACAGACTGTTACTAGATCGTCCGGGCGCTCGAGGAACTGGTAGACGACCTCGACCTCCTTGGCGCCGGCGCGGAAGCAGGCGAGCGCGTAGACCAGGCGCTGGAGCCGGTAATCATGCTCGACGATCTCCGAGGGCGAGCGGTCCTCGAGCCAGTTCGTCTTGTAGTCGACGACGAGGGCACGTGGGCCGTCGCGGTGCAGCACGTCGAGGCGGCCGTGGAGGAGGACGCCGTCGTGCTCGAAGGCAAACGGCCGCTCGGCCGCAGCCCCGTCGAGGCCGGCCAGCCGCGCCGCGAGCTCCGACTCGCAGTACGCGGTCACGAACGCACGGATCCGGGCGAGCTCCTCCTCAGTGACGTCCGGGTAGCGATCGCCGACGAGCTCGTCGAGGTTCGCGGGCGTCTCCGGCCGGAGCAGGTCGACCTCCTCGAGCAGGACGTGGACGGCATCGCCGATCTCGGTCGCGGCGAGCCCTCCCTCGCCCTCCGCCGGCCGGAGCCCGGCCTCCTTCGGCCGCAGACCCACGACCCGCTCGGCGAAGTAGCGGTAGGAGCAGCGCTCGAAGAGGGAGAGCGCCGAGTACGACAGCCTGCGTGCACGGTGGAGCGGCGGCGCGGGCACCTCGGCAAGCGGCGCGAGCGTCGGCGCCTCGAGGGCCGCGTCACCGTTCGGCGAAACAGCGAACAGCTCGAGCTGCTCCGCGGCAGGCGCCGCCTGCTCGTCGACCGGCTCGTCGACGTAGCGGTCGACGCGCAGCAGCAGACGGGCCCCGTCGCGGTCGATCTCGACGGGGCCGCTCTCGGCGTCGTCGAGCTCGGTCGCCTCCAGCCGCTCGAGCACCCAGCCGATCGGCGTGGCCGCGTCCGCGCGGCCCTCGCCGATCGCGCCGGAGACGATCAGGCGGTCGATCGCGCGGGTCATCGCGACGTAGTAGAGGCGCCGGCGCTCGGCCTCCTCGGCGTCGCGCTCGGCAGTCTTGACGTCCTCGTAGTCCGCGGTCGAGAGGCGCCTGCCGCTCGCGGGGTCGGCCACGCGGAAGCCGAGCCGCCCGTCCGGGAGGCAGAGGATCTCGTCCGCGTCTGGCCGCGCGCGGTCGCGACCCGCGTCGGCCACGACGACCACCTTGAATTCGAGCCCCTTCGCCGAGTGGATGGTCAGGAGGCGGATCACGTCGGTCCCCTCCTCCTCGGCGGCGGCCTCGAGCTCCGAGGCCCCGACCGCGTCCTGCTCGGCGACGAAGCGGACGAAGCCCTCGACATCGGGGCCGCGCAGCTCCTCGTACGAGCGCGCGAGGCGGCCGAGCTTGCGCAGGTTCGCGTAGCGGCGGCGGCCATCCCATTGCGCGAGCACCGCGAGGTCGTAGTCGTGCTCGCACACGATTTGCTCGCAGAGCCGCTCGAGCGTGAGGGACGGGGTCTGGGCGGCGAGCCGCTCGTAGCGCTGCCTGAACGCCTGGAACAGACGCGTGTCCCGCTCGGACAGCCCGTCGGGCAGCTGCTTCTCGAGCCCGACGAACAGCGGCCGCCTCGGCGCGGCGCGGCGAAGCAGGACGAGCGCGTCGTTCGAGACGCCGACGAACGGCGACGCGAGCACGGAGACGAGCGCCTCGTCGTCGTACCGGTTGTGCAGCAAGCGCAGGTAGGCGAGCAGGTCGACAACCTGCTGCTGGCGGTAGTAGTCGCGGCCCGTGGCGCGGAACGTCGGTAGGCCGACGGCTCGCAGCTCCTCCTCGTAGAGCCGTGCGTCTGTTCCGGCGGCGAAGAGGAGCACGATCTCGCCCGGCGTCGCCTCCTCGGCGTCGACAAGCGCCTTCACGCGCTTCGCGATGTGGCGCGCCTCGGCCGAGCGCCAGTGGGTGCCGGTCTCCCGGTAGCTGTCCTTGTCGGTGACGAGCAGCTCGACGGCGGGGCCGAACGCCGGGTCAGGGAAGCGCCCCGCGGCGGCGAGCGGACGGAACGAGTCGCCGAAGTCGGCCGCGAAGAGGTGGTTGATCACGTCGAGGACCTCGGGCCGCGAGCGGTAGTTCTGTGTCAGCGCGAGCACGCCGCCGGCCTGCTCGCGCCGCTCGCGGAAGACCTCGACGTCCGCGTGCCGGAAGCGGTAGATCGACTGGAACTCGTCGCCGACGAAGAACAGCTCGCCCTCGTCCCGGGCGAGCAGATCTACGAGCTCGCACTGGAGCCGGTTCGTGTCCTGGAACTCGTCGACCATCACCGAGCGGAAGCGCCAGCTCTCGCGCTCGCGGATCTCCTCGTGCTCCTCCAGGACCTCGCGCGCGAGCAGCTGGAGGTCCTCGAAGTCGAGCGCGGACTCGCGGTCCTTCGCGGCGCGGTAGGCGCGGTCGTAGGCGAGCATCAGCTCCTGGAGCTCTTCGCGGTCACGGACCGCAAGCGCCTCGAGCGCGGCCTGCTCGACGGCGCGCCGGGCCTCCTCGTACGCCTCCGCGTCGCCACCGCGCACCCGGAGGTCGGAGAGGTCGAGCAGCGCCTCCGGCCCGGGCGGCCCCTCGAGAAAGCGCAGCGCATCGGTCTGACCGAGAGCCTCGGCGGCGCTCCGCAGCTCCTCGATCCTGTCGGCGAGCCCCGGGTCCCCGGATGCCTCGAGCCGCAGCGGCAGGCCGGACGAGCGCAGCGTCTCGTGCACGCCGGTGAGCATCTGCCGCAGCCGCCGGCCGCCGTAGGAGGCGAGCAGGCGAAGGCGCGCAGGATCGTCGCCGCAGAACTCCTCGAGCGCCGAGCGGAAGGCCTCGCCGCGCAGCACGCGCCCCTGGCTGTCGTCGAGGATCCGGAAGCGCGGGTCGATCCCGGCCGCGAACGGGTGCGCCTTGAGCAGGCGGCGGCAGAAGCCGTGGATGGTCGAGATCCAGGCGCCGTCGAGCTGGCGCGCGAGGTCGTGCCGGCCGAGCTCCGCGAGCCGCTTCCGGATCCGGCCGCGCAGCTCGCCGGCCGCGCGCTCCGTGTACGTGATCACGAGGATCGAGTCGACGTCGAGCCCGCGCTCGCAGACCGCGCGGCAGAAGCGCTCGACGATCACCGTCGTCTTGCCGGTCCCGGCCCCGGCCGAGACGAACACGACCCCGGGCTCTTCGATCGCCCGGAGCTGCTCGAGGTTCGGCGCCCGATCCACAGCGACGTCGCTCATGTCCGCCTCACCCGGCACATCGACCACAGCTCGCACCAGGTCGGGCAGGGGAAGCCGTTCTTCGGGTCGTGGCGCACGTCGCCCGCGCGGATGCGCTCGACCATCGCCTTGGCGTGGTCCTTCGCGCGGTCGATCTGGCCCCAGAACGCCTCCTCGTCCAGGTAGTCGTTGCGCGAGAACCCGGGCACGCCGTCCTCGCGCGCCTCGGCCCGCAGCAGCCCTCGCGCCTGGCCCTCACCCGCGAGCGCGCGGTAGACGCCCCCGAGCGGCTCGATCCCGACGAGGTCGCGCAGCACGAGCATGTAGAGCGGGATCTGGAGGTGGAACTCGGTCTCGATCTTCCGCGCCGAGGCCGCGGTCTTGCCTGACTTGTAGTCGAGGACGATCCCCCGCGCGCCGAACGGGTCGCGGTCGATGCGGTCGATCTTCCCCGACACGGTGAACCCGCCCAGGTCGAGCCCGCGCTGCAGCTCGGGCGCGGAGCGCTCGGAGCCGAACGAGACCTCGAAGCGGTGCGGGACGAGTGGCGAGGGCGACTCGGCTTCGCTGCGCACGAGCTGTTCGAGGTCGCGCGACAGGCTCTCCTCGAGCTCGCGCCGCTCGAGCTCGGGCAGGTCGGGTCGCACGTGGGCCTCGAGCGCGGCGGCCAGGCACTCCCGCATGAACGCGAGCGAGTCGTCGAGCGTCTCGGGCTGCACGCGCTCGGCCCCCGTCTGCTTCGGAAGGCCCTTGAAGAACGTGAACAGCGCCTGGTGGGCGACGCTGCCGCGGAGGAGCGCGTCCACCTCCGCGTCGATCGACCTGGGCGAGACGACGCGCTCGAAGAACCAGATCGACGAGCAGTCCGTGAAGCGCTCCAGGTCGGTCACGGAGAAGCTCGTCTTCTGCCGGAGCTCCTCGAGGACAGCCGGATGGGTGAGGCGGGTCGGCCGCTCGAAGGCGGCGAGGGCCCGCTCCAGCCGCCGGTCCCAGCCGTTGGCGCGCGCGAGCGGGCGGGCGGAACGCGCGTCGGACGAGGCGAGCCTGGCGAGCTCGCGCACGCGCTCCCGCTCGCTCGGCGCGCTCTCGATCGGCCAGGTGAGCGCGGGCAGCCGGCGCCGCCGCGTCCAGCGCTCGACGTCCTCCGGCGCGAAGAGCGTGCGCGCCTCGTCCCAGAACGGGCTCGGCTCGCGCGGGCCTCCGTCGTCGCTCGCAGCCTCTCGGACGAGATAGAGCCTCCGGGTCGGCCGCGTGCAGGCCGTGTAGAAGAGGTAGCGGTCACGCGAGACCGGGTCGGTTCTGAGGAGCCGGCCCGACCGCGACGAGCGCTCGAGCTCGGCCTTCCGCTCCTCGTCGAGGAACGGCGAGCCCTCCGCGCGCCGAGGCAGGCCACCCTCCTCGAGCCCGAGCACGAACAGCACCTCGAAGCGACGCGTGCGGGCGCGGAGCAGGTCGAGCACCGCTACGCGCCCCGCCTCGCCCGCACCGGCCAGCCGGACCGTCGAGCGCTCGAGCAGCGCGACGACATCCTCTCGACTCAGCTCGCCGCCGAGCTCGCGCCAGCCCTCGAGCTCCTCGGCGAGGCTGGCCGCCGACGCCTGGGCCCGCAGGTCGAGCTGCCCGCGCTGGGCGGTCGGGGGCGATTCGAGCCCGTGAGCGCTCTGCACCATCCCCTGTGCGAGCTCACGAACCGCGGCGAGCGGATCCTCGGCTTCGCGTACCGGGCCGAGGCGCGGCAACGGCTGGCCGCGCAGCTTCTGCACCTCCTCCTCGATCCGCTCGGGTGTGCTGACGCCGCGGCCGCGCAGGCGGCCCTCGAGGAAGTCGACGTGTGCGCGTGTCAGCCCGGAGTACGGCGAGCGCAGGAACGAGAACAGGTCTCGCCGGTCCGCGTCGAGCCACGCGTAGCGCAGCAGGCCCAGCAGCGCCTGGCCGAGCGGCGTCTGGCCCAGCCGCAGGCGGCCCTCGACCCCGTACGGCACGCCCAGGGTCGTGAACGCTGTGTCGAGCGCGGCACGCCAGCGGTCGATCGTCGGGCAGACGACGCCGATCGCCTCGGCGCTCGTCCCCGAGCGAAGCAGGGCCAGCACCTCGTCCGCGACCAGCTCGAGCGTCCCGCGCAGGCCGGCACCCTCGAGGAACCGGAGCGAGCCGTCCAGCTCGGGGATGCCGCCGCCGTTGCTGCCCGAGGCGTGGAAGAGCCAGCGCTCGAGATGGGCCAGCACCGGCGGGCGCGCCGAGGCGCTCGCGGGGAGCTCCTCGACGTTCGCCGCGAGGGCGGTGAGGTCCTCGGCGGTGCGGGAGAGCGACGTAAACGCCTCGCGGCCCGGCTCGTACGGGAGCGAGACCGTGACGTCCGCTCGGCCCGCGAGCGCCTCCAGCAGCGCCCACTCCGTCCCGGTCAGGTCCTCGAATCCGTACGCGAAGACCGGACGGCCGTCCCAGGCGTCGAGCTCCCCGGCCAGCCGCTCGGCCGCGTGGCGGCGCTCGAGCTCACGGTCTGACAGACCGAGACGCTCGAGCTCCTCGCGGTAGGCCGCGTAGAGCTCGGCGAGCTGGTCATCCTGCCCTCCATTGAGCTCACCGGGCTCCAGCAGCGCAGACTCGAGCTCGGCAACGGTCGCGCCGAGCGTGTCCGCAAAGCCCGAGAAGCGCGCGGAGCGGCCGAGCCCCTCGGGCCGGGCGCGCTCGACCACGCGGCGCAGCACCAGCGTCCGCTGCGCGTCGTTCACGACGCGACGGCGGTCGCCGTTGCCGCGGCCGATCCGCCGGAAGAGGTCGTCGAACGTGCCGATGTCGCCGCCCATCAGCGCCCCGCTCGTGCGGAGCAGCTCGCGCTCGGCCCGGTCGACGTCCGGCCGGTTCGGCACGATCAGGAACGGATCGGAATCGAGCGCCTCCAGATAGCGCTCGAGCAGGCGCGCGACCTTGCCGGCGTTGGCCGGCCCTGCGAGCACGTTCAGAGCCATCGGCCCATCCTAGTCCCGGCGGCCGACGGCTCCCCCGGCGCGGACGGGCTCTCGGGGACGGGGCCTCGCCCCGCCCCCCATCACCCCCGCTTCAGATCAGGCGATCGCGGATTTCGGCCGGCGGCCCCGACGGGCCACCGCATGGCCGGGCATTTGTCCGGCGCAGTTGTCGCAGAGATCGGCCTGCTTCGACCCGCGACGGGCGTCTGAGAAGTTGAGTCGCATCGACGCTCCCTTTCCCTCGCCGATTTCCGACCCGCAGTTGTCGCAAACGAGAACCGTTTTACGCGCCAAAGTCGCTCCTCCTCGGTTCAGTCAGGAATAGCCGCTGAATCCGGCACTGGGTCGTGCAAATACTACGCGTAGAGTTTCAGGGGCTGTCGAATGAACCAGCTGCGAATATCGAGCGCGAAGGGAGTTGAATGACCTCGAAGACGATTGTCGTCCTCGAAGGCGACGACACGGGCCAGGAATTGCTCGAGGAGGCGCTGCGAGTCCTCTCGCCCGACGTGGTCGGGATCGAGCTCCATTTTCCGCGCTTCGATCTCTCGCTCGAGGCGCGGCGCGCGACGGAAAACGCGATCGTCTACGAGGCGGCGGCCGCGGTCCGCGATGCAGGGCTCGGGCTCAAGGCGGCGACGGTCACGCCCGAGGGCTCGGGCGACGTCGGCTCGCCGAACCGCATCCTGCGGGAGGAGATCGGCGGCCGGGTTATCGTCCGGACCGGTCGGCGGATCCCCGGAGTCGTCCCGCTCGGCGGGGTGCACGCGCCGATCTCGGTCGTCCGGATGGCGATCGGGGACGCGTACGGCGCGGAGGAGTGGCGCGAGGGCTCGGGCGACGACGAGGTCGCGTTCCGCACGGAGCGGATCGAGCGCAGGATCTGCCGCTCGGTCGCCGAGTTCTCGTTCCGGCTCGCCGAGCAGACCGACGCGAAGGTCTTCGGCGGCCCGAAGTACACCGTCAGCCCGGTCTACGAAGGGCTCCTCAAGGAGGAGATGGACTCGGCGGCCGCCCGCTACCCGGAGGTGCCTTACGACCCGCAGTTGATCGACGCGACGTTCGCGCTGCTCGTCGCCTCGAGCGGCGACCCGCTCGTCATCCCCGCCCTCAACCGGGACGGCGACATCCTCTCCGACCTGGTCCTGCCGCTGTTCGGGTCGATCGCCGGCTCCGAGTCGCTGCTCGTCGCGTTCGACGAGGATTTCGTGCCGACGGTCGTGCTGGCCGAGGCCGCACACGGGACCGCGCCGTCGCTCAAGGGCAAGAACGTCGCGAACCCGATGGCGATGATCCTGGCCGGCGCCGCGCTCCTGTCCTACGCGGGCGAGGACGCCCAGGCTCCGGCACGGGCGATTCGCGAGGCGAGCCTGGAGGTCGTCGCCGAGGGCGTGCGCACCGCCGACCTCGGCGGGCAGTCGACCACGAGCGAGTTCACCGACGAGGTGATTCGCCGGACGCGCTCGAAGCTCGAGGTCTGGTCGACGCTCTGAGCTAGGAGGCGGCTGCGGTCGTCAGCTCGGCCGACTCGCCGACGACCTCGAGGAAGACCCGGACGATCTCCGGGTCGAACTGCGTCCCCGAGCAGCGGGCGAGCTCGGCGAGCGCGTCCTCGTGGCTGAGCGCACGCCTGTAGGGGCGGTCGCTCGTCATCGCGTCGAACGCGTCCGCGACTGCGAGGACGCGGGCCTCGACCGGGATCTGCTCGCCGGAGCGGCCCGTCGGGTAGCCGCGCCCGTCCCAGCGCTCGTGGTGGTAGAGCACGTAGGGAAGCGCCTTGCGGAGCGACGCGATCCGGAACAGGAACCGCGCGCCGAGCTTCGGGTGCTCGCGAATCTGCGCGAGCTCGCTCTCGTCGAGCCGCCCGGGCTTGCTCAGCACGTCGTCGGAGATCGCGAGCTTGCCGAGGTCGTGAAGCGGCCCGCCTACCTGCAGGTGCGCCAGCCGCTCCTCGTCCCAGCCGAGCCGCCTCGCGATCGCCTCGGCGAGAACCGTCACGCGGGCGGAATGGCCCTGCGTGTAGGGGTCGCGGGCCTCGATCGCCCGGCTGAGCAGCGGAAGCATTGCCACGGGACGAGTGGATTCAAGCTCGACGCTCGAATCCCTCTTTCGATATCAGCGCCAGATGCCGGTGATCGGCGCTGCGCCGCGCGAGCGGCCGAGGCGCGGCAGGCCCCAGGCGTCCTCGATCGTCCGCAGGAGCCCGTAGTGCGAGGTCGCGCCCCGGTACCGCGAGCCCGGGACGACCGCGGGCCCGAGGGCGAGCGCCGGGATCAGGCCGTTCGCACCCAGCGACCCCTCCGTCTCGTCGAAGACGACGAAGACCACGCTGTTCGCGAGCTTCCTGCTCCGCAGCAGCGGCTTCAGGAAGCCATTGAGCCACGCGTCGCCCGTCGCCACGGAGCAGTCGTGCATGTCGTGGCAGAGGTTCGGGACGACGAGCGAGAACGAGGGCAGCCGGTTGGCCGCGAGGTCGCGCGGGAACTGCCGCAGCGGGACGACCCGCCGCCGGCGGGACGGGCTCGTCGTGACGTCCTGGAAGTAGAGGAACGGCATGTGCTTCTTCGCGTAGCGCCCGAACGAGGCGCCCGTGTAGCCGGGCTCCGGCAGCCCTTCGGCATACGCCTTCCAGGTTCGGTGCGCGCGCGGGAGCGTGTCGGCGAGGTTCCTCGCGGAGACAAGGCAGAACGAGCAGTCGCTGTGGATCCCCTGGGTCGAGCCGGAGATCAGCGCGAGGTAGTTCGGAAGGCTCGGGTGAGTGATGCCGTGGTAGCGCGAAAGCACGGCGTAGCGCGACGCGAGCGAGTTGAAGCCGGGGGCGTCCGAGCTCCCGAGCACGTCGTCCTGCGCCTTGTTCTCGAACACGATCACGAGCACGTGGTCGAACGCGGGCACCTTCGGGCCAGCCGCGGTGGCCCCGCCGAGCGAGCACGCGGCGGTCAGGACGAGCGCCGCCGCGACCAGCGCGAGCCTCAGGGCTCCGTCTCCGTCTGGAGCACGCGCTTGCGCCAGAGGTGGAGCGCGCCCAAGCCGACCGCGAGGAGCACGATCACCGCGACCGCTCCGATCAGCCCGTACTTCGTGATCGCGTCGACGGCCGCCTGCCCCGCGTAGTAGGCGAGGAGCCCGAACAGCACGGCCCAGCAGATCCCGCCGGCCGCGTTCCAGGCGAAGAACCGCCACCACGGCATGTGCGCGACGCCCGCCATCCACGCGGCGGTCACACGGAGCACCGAGAAGAAGCGGCCGATGAAGACCGTCTTCGCCCCGTGCCGCTGGAAGAACCGTTCCGACCACGGTAACCAGCGCTCGGACCAGCGCTTGAACGGGCCGAACCGCTCGAGCAGGCCGCGGCCCCCCGTGCGCCCGATCCAGTAGCCGAGGTTGTCCCCGATGATCGCGGCGATCGCGGCGATCGTGATCACCTCCCAGATCTCGAGCCGCCCCTGCGAGGCGAAGACCCCGGCCGCGACGAGCGCGGTCTCGCCGGGGAGCGGCAGGCCGGCCGACTCGAGCATCACGAGGACGAAGAGCGCGATCAGGCCGTAGTGGTCGACGAGCCCGTGCATCACGAAAGTGTAGGGCCGACCTCGTAGGCCATCACGATCGCGTCCACGAGCTCCCCGGCCCGTAGGTAGTGGCGGCGGCGGTAGCCCTCCCGCTCGAAGCCGAAGCTCTCGTAGAGCGCGATCGCCGCCTCGTTGTGCGGGAAGACGTACAGCTCGAGCTTCGAGACGCCCGCCTCGCGCGCCCACTCGACGGCCTGCTCGAGGAGGCCGCGGCCGATCCCGCGCCGGCGATGGGCACTCGCCACCATCAGGCCTAGCCCGGCGACGTGGAAGCTCGCCGGGTGCGGGTCGCGGGCGACGGAGAGCCGCGCGACGATCTGCTCCCCGTCCTGGGCCAGGAAGACCGCGGCGTTCGGAGATCGGCGGAGGGAACGGAGGTATCGACGCTCACCGCCGACGGTGCGCCATTCGCTGGTCGCGAGCAGCCAGCCCTCGGGCTCGGCGCCCACGTCGCGGGCGAGCGCGACCAGGCCCGCAGCATCCCGGGGCTCCGCCCGTCGGATGACGATCTCGCTCACCCCACGACGACGCCGTCGCCGCCGCGGCGCGGGTCCCCGGCGGCCGCGAGCGTTCCGTCCGCGCGGAACTCCACTCCGGAGACGCCGCCGAAGAAGAGATTGCGGTCCGACCAGCGGTGGAGCTCGTAGCCCCACTTCTCGAGGCGGTCGAGCTCCGCCGAGTCGTTCCCGCCCTCGCAGTGCAGGACGGGGTCCTCGAGGTGCACGCGCGGCCGCTCGATCGCCTCCCGGACGCCGAGGTCGTGCGCGACGACGTTGACGATCACCTGCATGATCGCGCCGCGCAGCCGCAGCGAGCCCGCGCTTCCCACGACGAGACGCGGGCGACCGTCGCGCAGCACGAGCGACGGCGCCATCCCACTCGTGAACCGAATCCCGGGACGCGGGATCCCTCCCGTGGTGGCCAGGTCGAACTCGCCGAGCATGTTGTTCAGCTGGATTCCCGTGCCGGGGACGATCACCCCCGAGCCGGCGCCGGTGGAGGCCGTCAGCGCTGCGGCGTTGCCCTGGTCGTCGACCGCGGAGATGTGGGTCGTGCCCCGGATCGTCTCGGGCGGGTGGTTGCGCAGCCGCCGGACGGCTGCGTTCAGTGCCCGTGAGCCGTAGAGCCTTCCCGCCAGGCCGCCGCGGTGCAGCTCGCGCGCGGAGACCCCGCTGCGGGCCTCGTCCTGCTCCCTCATGACCTCCGCCATCCGGGCGATCGCCTCGGCGCTCCCGGCCGGGCCGGCCGGGCCGAGCCGGTCGAACAGGCGAGCGCCGAGGCCGATCAGCACGCCGCCGGTCGAGGGCGGCGGGTTCGCCTCGAGCTCGTGCCCGAGGAACGGGGCCCGCACCGGCCGGCGCTGGATCAGGCGGTACTCGCGCAGGTCCCGCGCGGTGATCTCGCCGCCCTGCTCGCGCACGTAGCCAGAGACCGCACGACCGAGCTCGCCGCGGTAGAAGTCGTCCGCGCCGGTCTCGGCCAGCCGCTCGAGCGTTCCCGCGAGGTCGGTCATCACCAGGCGGTCTCCCTTCGTGAGCCGCTTCCCGCGGGGCCCGTAGATCTTCCGGCCCTCGTCGGTGTGCCGCAGGATCACGTCGAGCAGGCCGTGCAGGTAGTCCTGCGCCTCGGTGATGACGACGCCCTCGCGCGCGTGCCGGATCGCGGGCTCGAGCAGCAGGCGCCACGGCAGCGACCCGAAGCGGCGGTGCGCCTCGCCCAGCCCGGCGACCGAGCCCGGCACCGCGCAGGAGGCGGCGCCGATCCGGAACGCCTGCGACGAATCGGGCGTGAAGTCCACCTGGACGAGGTCCATCTCCGCGGCGCCCGTCCGTCGCAGACCGAGCCCGGGAACAGTGACGAAGTGGTCGAGAACCCGGGTCGAGTCGTCCGACGCCTGGTGGACCAGCATGAAGCCGCCGGCACCCGGGCCCGTGAGCGGGCTCTCCGCGACCCACGAGACGAACGCGGCGCCGATGCAGGCGTCGACGGCGTTTCCGCCTTCCGCCAGCACCTGCGCGCCCGCCTGCGCCGTCAGCGGGTGACCTGCCCCAACCGCGCCTCTCATCCGCGGAAGGGTACTGCCGGTGTGCGCAGACCTGAGAACGCGCGGCCTAGGCGGGCGTTGCCGTCCCGCCTACGACTGCAGGAAGCTCGGCGGCTCGAGTGCCTCTTCTTCCGCCGCCTCGGCCCGCCGCGTGATCCGCCTTTGCGCGCCCCGCGCACCGAAGCCCGTGGCGACCACGGTGACCCAGACCTGACCCGTGAGGCGATCGTCGATGGTCGCGCCGAAGATGATGTTCGTGTCGCCCGATGCCGCCTCGCGCACGACCTCGGCGGCCTCGTTGACCTCGTAGAGCGAGAGGTCGTCGCCGCCGGCGATCGAGAGCAGGATGCCCTTGGCGCCTGCGATCTCGCTGTCGATCAGCGGCGAGCGCAGCGCGTGCTCGGCTGCCTCCCTGGCGCGGTCGTCGGCGCTCGCCGAGAAGCCGATCCCCATCAGCGCCGTGCCCGCGTCTTTCATGACGGTGCGTACGTCGGCGAAGTCGAGGTTGATGAGACCCGGAAGCGTGATCAGGTCACAGATCCCCTGGACGCCCTGGCGAAGCACGTCGTCGGCGATGCGGAACGCGTCGAGCATCGACGTCTCGCGGTCGAGCACCTCGAGCAGGCGCTCGTTCGGGACGACGATCACGGTGTCGCAGTTGCTGCGGAGCCCCTCGACGCCGTCGGTCGCCTGCCGGTGCCGCCGGGTGCCCTCGAACTTGAACGGCGTCGTCACGATCCCGACGGTCAATGCGCCGAGCTCCCTCGCGACCCGCGCGACGACAGGCGCAGCCCCGGATCCCGTGCCGCCGCCCTCACCGGCCGTCACGAACACCATGTCGGAGCCGCGCAGCGCGCGCTTGATCTGGTCGTAGGCCTCCTCGGCTGCTCGGCGGCCGAGATCCGGGTCCGCACCCGAGCCCAGCCCCTCCGTCAGCTCGCGCCCGATGTGGATCTTGACCGGGGCGTCGCTCGTCTGGAGCTGCTGGATGTCGGTGTTGACCGCGACGAACTCGACCTGCGAGATGTCGGCGTCGATCATCCGGTTGACCGCGTTCAGACCGGCGCCGCCGACCCCGACGACGCGGATGACCGCGATGTATGCGCCCGGCTCGGGGACGCGGTGCAGGCGCGGCGGAGGCTCCGGCAGTTGCTGGATGCGGGGGCGCTCGGGCTCCCGCCTCGGCTCGGGCTTCGGCGGGGGCTCGGGTTTGCGCTCCGGCAGGCGGACGGGCTCCGGCGCTGCCGGCTCGGCTTCCTGCTCCCACTCGGGCACGTGCTCGACCGTCTGCTCCGGAGGCTCCACCGGAGACGGAGCAGCAGTCGGCTCGGGCTCCGGCTCGGTGCGGCCTTCTTTCTCGGCCTGCTTCTGGGCCGCCTCGGTCGCCCGGAACAGCTCGGCCAGCGGGCCTTCACGCATGCTCGCGCGCCTGCGCGCCATTGAGCACCTCCTTCGCGAGGTCGCGGTAGGCCTCGGCGGCGTTCCCGCTCGGGTCGTACTTGAGCACGGAGGTTCCCTTCACCGGAGCCTCCGCGTATCGCACGGTCTTGCGGATCTTGGTGTCGAAGACCAGGTCTCCGAAGTTCTCCTCGAGGATCTCGACCGCCTCGCGCGAGTGCAGCGTGCGGCTGTCGTACATCGTCGGCAGGATCCCCTCGATCTCGACGCTCGGGTTCAGGTTCTCGCGGATCATCGAGAGCGTGTTCTCGAGCTGGACGAGGCCCCGGAGCGAGAGGTACTCGCACTGGACGGGGACGATCACGCCGTTCGAGGCGACGAGGGCGTTGATCGTCAGCAGCCCCAGCGACGGCGGCGTGTCGATCAGGACGTAGTCGTAACTGCCCTTCACCTCGCTCAACGCCTTTTCCAGCGCACGCTCGCGCCCGATCATGCTCGACAGCGCGAGCTCGGCGCCTGCAAGATCGATAGAGGAGACGGCGAGATCGACCTCCGCATGCTTGATCACTTCCTGCATCGGAAGCCGGTGGACCAACACGTCGAACATCGAGCGCTCGATCGAGTCCGGGTTCAGGCCCTGGCTCATCGTCAGGTTGCCCTGTGGATCGAGGTCGATCAGGAGCACCTTCAGGCCCTGCTCGGCGAATGCGACACCGAGATTCAGGGTCGTCGTAGTCTTCGCCACCCCACCCTTCTGGTTGGCGAACGAGATCACGCGCCCCATCGGCGCTCCTTTTGGCGTCTCGGTCCGAATGCCCGGTCGCGGAAGCAGGCGTGCAAGCCCCATCGAGCCCCTTTCTTCGTCCTCATGCTAGCTATCCCTCCGGAAATTGCTGGGGATTTTCGAAGAATTGCTCGGGGCGTCGGTTCGCCCGCGCGCCTCACACGATCAGGCGAACGAGGGCCGTCGCGGCCGCCGCGACGACCACGACTGCAGGCAGGGGCGCGCGCATCGCGATTGCGATCGCGGCCGCCCCCACGCCGGCGAGCCGCGCGTCCAGGACCAGCCGGTTGTCGCCGCCGACGGTCTGCGTGACGACGAGCGCCGCGAGCAGCACCGGCCCGAGCAGCCCGACTACTCCCGCGAGCGCGGGTGGCAGCGAGCGGCGTCCGAGCAGCACCGGCCCGGCCGACTTGAAGGCGACCGTTGCCACCCCGACCACGAGCACCACGGGCCAGACGGTCACGAGCGCGCCCTCAGCCCGAGCAGGCAAGCGGCGCTCGCCGCGACGATCGGCACGCCGGGAGGGGTGAACGGGATCAGCACGAGCGCGATCGCCCCGCCCAGGAACGCCGCCGCGCGCCTGCGGGCATCCACCAGTTGCGGAACCAGCAAGGCCAGGAAGAGCGCCGGAAACGCGCCGTCCAGGCCGAGGTCCTTCGGATTGCCGAGCGCGCTACCTCCGACGACCCCTACCGCGGTGCCGCCGACCCAGCAGGCGTAGAGGATCAAGCCCGCCCTGATCAGGAGCCCACGGTCGAAGCGGCCACCGCCCCGACTCGAGAGCGCCCAGGACTCGTCCACGATCAGTTGTGATTCCGCGAGCCGCCGTAGGCGGGGGCCTCGGAAGAGCGACGCGACCGAGATGGAGATGGGCACGTAGCGCACGTTCAGCAGCACGGCCGCGGCGATCGCCGCGGCCACGGCGCCGCTCGTGCCGAGGATCGACGCGGCGGCGAACTGCGCGGAGCCCGCGAAGGTGGTCGCGGACATGACGAGCGGCGCGAGAACGCCGAGGCCGGCGGCGCGCGCGAGCAAGCCGAAGGACGCTCCGAAGAAGAGGACCGTGACGGCGATCGCCCACACGGTCCGCATCTCCTCGCCGTAGCTGACCTGCTTCGAGGACACGGCTCATTCTGCCCGTCAGGCCGAGAGTCACCGCGCGAGCGCTCCCTCCGGAGCCGTGGCGGCAGCCTCGAGCGAGCGCCTGCAGCGTTCGAGGGCATCCACCGCGGCCTCGGTCCCGGCTCCTTCGACCGCGATCCAGGCTTCCGCCTCGAGGAGCAGCGCCCGCACCTCGGCAAGCACCGATCGGGCCGGCGCCCGCTCACGCTCGAGCGCCTCGATGCGCCGCAGCCGCCGGAGGACCGCCCTTGCCTCGTCCATGACCGTCGACGCTAGCGGCGAAAGGCACGCGCGTCTGTGACCGGACCGTGTCGAAAGCGTTACGGTCGTTCCCGCCGTGGCCCCGAACCCCGATCGCGAGCTCGCCGACGCGCGTGCCTGCATCGACCGGGGCGACGAGCAGGGAGCGCTGAAACGGCTCGACCGCGCGCGACAGGGGTACGTGAAGCAACGCAACTCCGCGGGGCTCGAGCACGTGCTCGTGCTGGCGGACGTGCTCTCCGGCTCGGCCGAGCAGACCAGCGTCGGCCGCGAGAACCTCGTCTACGCCGTCAAGCAGAACACGCGCGCGGAGACCCGCCGCCAGGCGCAGGAGCGGGGCCACCCCTGGCGGGACCCGTACCCCGACCTCCAGGCGCCGACCGAGCACACGGGCATCACGATGACTCGTGGGGTCAAGATCGCGATCGCGATCGGCACTGCGCTCGCGACCGCGGCCCTGATCGGCGTCTTCGGCGTGGCCCCCTTTTTCGCCGAAAGCAAGACGGACGTGACGCTGCGGCTGGTGAACGACTCCTCGGCCCGCGTCCAGGTGCGCGGCTGCGACGACGTGAACTGCGCGACGACCTGGACGCAGGCCGACCTCGACGCGGGTGCGACGGCAGAGCGCGACGTTCCCGTGAACGAGGCGGTGCAGCTCTTCAAGGTGGAGCGCTCGGGCACGAGCACCTGCCTCCCGCTGCTCGTCCACCGCGCCTACGTGGGCGCAGGCAGCGACTCCACCGTGCCGCTCGTGGCACGTCTGTCGCAAGCGACACCCTGCCCGGGAACGGCCGTGCTCCCGCGGGCTGCGCCGGTTCGAGGTCTCTAGCGAGCTAGGAGGCGAGCGCCGCGAAGTAGCCGGCCGGGCGCGGCCGGACACCGATCAGCGCTTCGTCCAGGGACCCGATCAGCGCCGCGCGGTCGCCGTGGGCGAGCGTCTCGACGACCGCCTTGCGCACCGCCTCGGCGGCTGCGCGGCTGGCCGGCTCGCCCCGTGCCAGGGAGCGGAGGCGCTCGAGCTCGTCCGCACGTTCCCTCCCGGTCTCGCCGAGGAGCACCGCAGCGCGGACCGTCGCAGCCCAGAGCCCGTCCGGCCCGCCGAGCAGTGCCGACAGCGTCTCCCGGAGCTGCTCGGAGCGGAACGGCTCGGCCGAGAACAACGAGAGCTCCCAGCGGTCGAGCGCCTCGGCGAGCTCAGCGTCTTCCTCGGCGCTGCCGAGCCGCACGAGGAGGCCGCTCGCGAGACGCGCCCGGAACGCGTCGAGCCGCGTGGGCTCCCCCGGCGGCTCGGCCGCTGCGATCGGGAGGACCGGACGGATCCCGAGCGGCCGCCAGTCCAGCCGCTCGAACAGCACGGGCCCGGCGGCGATCGGAGCGGAGGTCGCAAGGCGCAGGGCGCTGACCGCATCCGCGAGCTCGCCCGGCGCATCCGGCGCGTTCGGGGCGTTCGGGGCGAGCGTCCGCTCGAGCTCGAGCACGCAGAGACGGTCGGGCTCGCGCCCGAAGCCGGCCGGGAGCAGTCCGGATGCCTCCGGCCAGTGCGCGGCCAGCTCGCCGGCGGCGGCTACGCGAATCGAGAGGCCGGCTCCGAGCTCGAGGCGCGTCCCGACCGAGAGCCCGGTGAGCGGGGCCAGCGCGGCGTACGAGCGGCGGTCTCCCAGCAGCGTTTGCTCGAAACCGGCATACGCGCGATCGAACGCCTCGTCCGCCCAGTCCGCGCCGCCCGCGGCCTCGGCCACATCTGCGAGGAGCGGGAGCAGGATCGTTCGCAGGAGCGCATCTTCGGGGCCCGCGCCGCGCCGACCGGTGTGCGCAGACGCGTAGACGGCTGCGGCGGGCTCGCGGCCCAGCTCCTCTAAGGCGATCCCGGCGTCCGCGAGCGACGCGAGTCGCGCGGCCCGCGCGTCGACGTACGAGCGCACGAGCGGCCGGTACTCGTAGAGCGACGCGCGGCCGCGCTCGCCCGCGTGCTCCTCGAACGCGAACGGGATCTCGTCGCCGGCCTCGACATCGGCGGCGAGCAGGGAGAAGCCCGCCAGGCAGAACGAGCGGAGGGTGCGGTAGAGGTGCGGGGAGCGCACAGCCACGTCTTCCGTTACGCGGCCGGCGCCTCCTCTCCTCTCTGGCAAGCCGGGCACCAGTAGGCGGTGCGGTTGTCGTCACCCTGCCCGCGGTGGCGGATCCGCTCGCCGCAGCGCGGGCAGGGGCGGCCGGCGCGGCGGTAGACGGCTCGCCAGGCGCCCCCGTTCTCGAGCGAGCCGCGCATGAGCCGGGCGCACTCGCGCAGGACGCGCTCGAGCTCGTCGTCGCTTGCGTCGCCGAGCCGGAGCCAGGGCGACAGGCGGGCGTGCCAGAGCGCCTCGGCTCTCCACACGTTCCCGATCCCGGAGACCAGGTGCTGGTCGAGGAGCGAGTCGCCGAGCTCTCGGGCCGGATGCTCCCGGCGGAGGTTCGCCGTCATCGCCTCGAGCTCGGGCGGGTCGGCGAGGATGTCGGGGCCGAGTCGCCTGGGGCGGGCGCCGGTGCGGGAGAGCTCGAGGACAGGGCCGTTCCAGAGCAGCGCCTCGTGGCTCGTCGACCGGAGTATCAGCCAGGGGCGGCCGCGCACGGGCGCGCCTGCCGGCTGCACCTGCCAGCGACCGCTCATGCGCAGGTGGCTGCGGAGCGTGAGGCCGCCGTCGAAGTCGAGGAGCAGGTTCTTGCCAACGGCCTCGACCGCCACGAGACGACGCCCGTCGAGCCGCTCGGCCGCGAGCACGGTGGCCGCCCGCGGGTGCGGCGTCTCGACCGCGACCCGCTCCCCGACGAGCACCTGGAGCCGGCGCGCGGCGCGGTGGAGGGAGTCGCCCTCTGGCATGCGGCCAGCCTAGCCCTGCTACGGTCGGGGCTGGCGATGATGCGCCGCGCGATCGCTGTCCTGCTCGGCCTCGGCCTTGTCACGAGCGCCTCGGCCGCAGCCTCCCAGCCGCACCTCCTCTCGGCAAGCGCCCGGAACCGGCACATCGTCGTCACGTACACGCTCGGCGATCAGGCTCCATCGACGATCGTCGTCGCCACGCGCCCCGCCACGGGCGCCGGCGGGCAGTTCCTCGACAGGAACGTCCGCCTGCGCGAGCCGCTGTCGGCGACCGTCCGCTCGAACGGCGCGTACCGGATGCGGACCCGCCACACCCTGCGGGTCGGCTGGTACTACGTCCAGGTGTCGGCGACCGTGCTCGGCCTCGACTGCACGCCGCGCAGGCCGTGTCCGATCCACTGGTCGAACACGCGTCGCGTTCGAGTCACCCGGCGCTGAGCTAGGGCCGGAGCACCGCCCGCCGGGGGCCAGGAACGAACCCGGCCTCGAGCAGCAGGGGCATGATCTCCGTGTCGGCCACCGGCTCGCCGTCGAAGCGCTCGACCGCGAGGCGCTTCACACCGGCGCGCCGGACGTGCTCGACGAGCGCCGCCAGCGACTCGCGCATCCACGCATCCTCGGGCTCGCGCAACGGGACGAGCGAGCGGCCGCCGCGCTCGACGAACAGCGCCGCCTCGCCGCCGAGCAGGACGACGTGTGCCCCCGCGACTCGCGCGGCGCGCGCACCCGCCCGCTTCGGCCACGGCAACGCAGCGCCGTAGGGCTGAGCAGGATCCGCCGCCGCGAGCACCAGGGGCTCGGCCTCCTCCCCGTCCCTCGGCCGCAGCTCACGCAGGCGCTCGACCGCTCCCCCGAGCGCGAACTGGGCGCCGCCGAGCCCTTCCACGAAGTAGCCGCGGCGGCAGAGGCCGAGCGTCTCGAGCGAGCGCAGCTCCCCGTAGACGGCGCCGTAGCCGCCCGGGATCCCCTCGGCCCGGACGCCGTCGCGGGTGACGATCCCCTGCCGCTCGAGCAGCAGCTCCGCGAGCGCACGCCGGTCGGGGCGAGCGTCGCCGAACAGGCGGGCGGTCGGGGACCAGCGGCCCTGCGTCGCGGTGATCTCCCCTGCGCGGCGACGCGAGAAGCGGCGCGGTCGCGCCCGCTCGGCCCGGGCCTGCGCCTGATAGCGGCGACCGGCGCGGAGCGGCGTCCACGCGTCGTTCGTCACCTCGCCCGCCCAGACGAGGTCCCAGAGCGCAGGGAGCGCCTCTTCGGCCTCGAGCCCGGTGTCGGCGAGCAGGTCGTGCCAGAACAGCGCGCTCCGGGAGAGCGCGGCGCGCAGGCGCTCGTGCACCTCGCGCTCCGGACGGTCGGCGGCGGGCGGCGGCCCGAGCGCAGGCGCATCCTCGCGGAAGTACACGGCGACCCGGTCGAGCCCTGCGCCGACCCAGACGACCTCGCCCGAGGCGCAGAGCGCGTCGAGCTGCTCCGGCCGGTAGCCCGGAACGCGGCGCCGGAGGACGTCCGACTCCCAGAGCGCAACCGGCAGCGCGAGACCCTGCAGCGGGACGAGCGCCTCGCGCAGCGTGGCTCGCCTGTCGATCCCGTGCCAGCTGGGCAGGAAGCGGCCGAACGCCGCCTGCTCGGCGGGCTCGACCTCACGCCGCAGCGCTGCGAGCGAGGCGCGGCGGAGCCGGCGCAGGACCTCCGGGTCGCACCACTCGCGCTCCGTCCCGCCCGGCCGCAGCTCGCCGCGAACCAGCTCGTTGCGGCGCTCGAGGTCGCGCAGGACCGGCTCGACGTCGCGCCCGAAGCGCGCGCTCGCCTCGGCGGTGGTGAACGGCCCGCGCGTGCGCGCGAAGCGGCGGACGAGCGAGTGGAGCGGCTCTTCCCCCGCCTCGAGGAAGACCTCCGGCAGCCCGCCCGGCGGCATCGCTCCGACCGCGTCCCGGTAGCGCCCGGCGTCCTCTGCGGCGATCAGGCGGCGCTCGCTTCCGACCCGGACGTGCACCGCGCGGCGCTCTGCGACCAGCGGCTCCGCGAGCTCCTCGTCGTACTCGCCGTCGGCGAGGTCGCCGCGCCTGCGCAGGAGATCATGGAGCTCGTCAGGAGTCCGCGCGTTCCCGCGCAGCTGCTGCTCGACCTCGGCCAGCGCGCCGGGATCGATCAGGTCGCGCAGCTCCTCCTGGCCGAGCAGCTCCCGCAGCAGGTCGCGGTCGAGCGAGAGCGCCTGCGCCCGGCGCTCGGCGGCGGGCGTGTCGTCCTCGTACATGTAGTTCGCGACGTAGTCGAAGAGCAGTGAGGCAGCGTACGGCGAGGCCGAGAGCGTCTCGACGTCGACGAGGTCGATCTGCCGCGTGTGCAGGCCCCGCAGCAGCTGCTTCAGGGCCGGAAGGTCGAAGACGTCCTGCAGGCACTCGCGGTAGGTCTCGAGCACGACCGGGAACGCGGGGTACCGGCGCGCGACCTGCAGCAGCGACTGGGCCTTGAGCCGCTGCTGCCAGAGCGGCGTGCGCTCGCCCGGGCGGCGCCGCGGGATCAGCAGCGCCCGGCCCGCGTTCTCGCGGAAGCGCGCGCCGAACAGCGCCGTGTCGCCGAGCTCCTGCGTTACGAGCTCCTCGACGGCCTCGGGATCGAGCAGCACGTCGTCGATCGGCGGCGCCGCGTCCGCGTCGGGGAGGTGGATCGCGATCCCGTCGTCCGACCAGATCGCCTGCGTCTCGAGCCCGAGCGACTCGCGCAGCCGCGCGCCCAGCGCCAGCGCCCACGGCGCGTGCACTCGGCCGCCGAACGGCGTCAGGATGCAGAGCCGCCAGTCGCCGATCTCGTCGCGGAAGCGCTCGACCACGATCGTCCGGTCGGACGGGACGGCGCCCGTGGCGGCCTGCTGCTCAGCCAGGAACGTGACCAGGTTGCGGGCGGCCTGCTCGTCGAGCCGGTGCTCGTCGCGCAGCCGCTCGACCGCCTTCTCCTCGGGCAGCGCCGCGAGCTCGCGCGAGGTCGCACCGATCGCCTCGCCCAGCTCGTACGGGCGGCCGACGCCTTCGCCCTTCCAGAACGGCACCGCGCCCGGCACGCCAGGAGCCGGCGAGACGAGCACGCGGTCGCGCGTGATCTCCTCGATCCGCCACGTGGAGGCGCCGAGCAGGAACGTCTGCCCCGCCCGCGCCTCGTACACCATCTCCTCGTCGAGCTCGCCGACCCGCCCGCCGCCGTCGACCAAGTGGACACCGAAGAGGCCGCGGTCGGGGATCGTGCCCGCGTTCGTCACGGCGAGCCGGCGCGCCCCCTGCCGCCCGCGCACGACCCCGGCCGTGCGGTCCCAGACCACCCGTGCCCGCAGCTCGGCGAACTCGTCCGACGGGTAGCGGCCGTCGAGCATGTCGAGCACGTTCTCGAGCTGGACGCGCGAGAGGTCGGCGAACGGATAGGCGCCGCGCACGAGCGCGTGGAGGTCGTCGACCGCGATCTCCTCGTCGGCGCAGATCGCGACGATCTGCTGCGCGAGCACGTCCAGCGGGTTGCGCGGGATCGACGTCTCCTCGATCGCGCCGTCGAGCATCCGCCGCGCCACCACGGCCGACTCGAGCAGGTCGGCGCGGAACTTCGGGAAGATCCGCCCCTTCGAGACCGCGCCCAGCTCGTGGCCGGCCCGCCCGATCCGCTGCAGCCCTCGCGCGACCGACTTGGGCGACTCGACCTGCACGACGAGGTCGACCGCACCCATGTCGATCCCGAGCTCGAGCGACGAGGTGGCCACGAGGCAGGGGATCTCGCCCTTCTTCAAGAGCTCCTCGACCTCGACCCGCTGCTCGCGGGCGAGCGAGCCGTGGTGGGCGCGCGCGATCTCCTCCTCGGCGAGGTCGTTGAGGCGGAGCGCGAGGCGCTCGGCGAGTCGCCGGTTGTTGACGAAGACGATCGTCGAGCGGTGCGCGCGGACGAGCTCGAGGATCTCCGGGTAGATCGAGGGCCAGATCGACTGCTGCTCTTCCGGCTCGCGCATGTCCTCGAGGGGCACGACGACGGTCAGGTCGAGCTCCTTCGCCCGGCCCGCGTCAACGAGCTCGATCTCGCGCGCGCCGGAGACGAAGCGCCCGATCTCCTCGAGCGGGCGCTGGGTCGCAGAGAGGCCGATCCGCTGGACCGGCTCCCCGGTGAGGCGGTCCAGGCGCTCGACGCTGAGCGTGAGGTGGGCTCCGCGCTTCGTGCCGGCGACCGCGTGCACCTCGTCCAGGATCAGCGTCCGGACCGGCCGCAGGATCTCGCGGGCGCGCGAGGTGAGGAGGAGAAAGAGCGACTCGGGGGTCGTGATCAGGATGTCCGGCGGCTCGCGCAGCATCGCCGCGCGCTCTTTCTGCGGCGTGTCGCCCGTGCGGACGGCCACGCGCAGCTTCGACTCGAGCCCGGCGAGCGGACCGCGCAGGTTGCGCTCGATGTCGTAGTTCAATGCCTTCAGCGGCGAGACGTACAGGAGGCGCAGGCCCTGGCCCGGCTCCGGGTCGAGCTGGTCGATCCCGTAGAGGAAGGCGGCGAGCGTCTTGCCCGAGCCGGTCGGTGCCTGGATCAGCGTGTGCCTGGCGCTCGCGATCGCCGGCCAGCCGAGCGCCTGGGCGGGCGTCGGCCCGGCGAAGGCCGCCTCGAACCAGGCCCGCGTCCCCGCGGAGAAGACCGCCAGCGGATCGCCCGTCCGCGCCACGCCTCGACGGTAGCAGCGCCACGCGCGAGGATGTCCTGCCGTGAGGCGCATCAACGTCAAGGGCACATCGGGCTCGGGCAAGTCGACCTTCGCCGCCGAAGCAGCACGACGGCTCGACCTCCCGTACGTGGAGCTCGACGCGCTTCACCATGGGCCGAACTGGACCGAGCCGACCGACGAGGAGTTCCGCGCGCGCGTTCGGGACGCCATGGACGCCGTTCCCGAGGGATGGGTGATCGACGGAAACTACGAGGGCAAGCTCGGCGACCTGGTACTGGGCGCGGCGGACACGATCGTCTGGCTCGACCTGCCGTTCCTCCTCAAGTTTCGGCGGCTCTGGCGCCGCACCGACGAGCGGATTCGCGGCGACGTCGAGCTGTGGAGCGGCAACAAGGAGAGCTGGCGCACGGCGATGTGGGGCCGCGAGTCGCTGTTTGCGTGGATGGCGCGGGGGCACTTCCGCCACCGGCAGGAGTGGCCGAAGCAGTTCGCGGGCGACCCACGCTTCGTCCGGCTGCGCTCGGTCGAGGAGGCGCGCGCCTGGCTCGAAAGCCGTTGCCCCTAGATACTTCGCGCGACATGGCCGAAGCACCCAGCGGCACGGTCACACTCGTGTTCGGCGACATCGAGGGCTCGACCCGGCTGCTGCAGCGCTCGGGTGAGGCCTACGCCGAGCTGCTGGCGACGCACCGCGACCTGATCCGGGAGGCGTTCGCCAGGCACAACGGGTACGAGGTCGACATGCTCGCGGACTCGTTCTTCGCCACGTTCGCCTCCGCGAAGGACGCGGTTGCCGGCGCCTCTGACGCCCAGCGGGCCCTCGCAGGCCACGACTGGCCGGACGACTACGAGATCCGGGTCCGCATGGGCCTCCACACCGGCGAGCCGCGCCTGATCGGCGACCGCTACGTGGGGCTCGACGTCCACCACGGCGCGCGCGTGATGGCGGCCGCGCACGGCGGGCAAGTGATCGTCTCGGAGTCGACCCGCGCGCTCCTCGAGGACGGCGTCCACCTTCGCGACCTCGGCGAGCACCGGCTCAAGGACCTCACGGGCCCGCAGCACCTGTACCAGCTCGAGATCGAGGGCCTGCCCGGTGAGTTCCCGCCGCTGAACACGCTCGACAACCGGCCGACGAACCTCCCCGCGCTCCCGAACGCGTTCATCGGCCGCGAGCGCGAGCTGGCGGAGGCGGAGGAGCTGCTCGTCCGCGAGGACCTGCGCATCCTCACGCTCACCGGGACGGGCGGCGCCGGGAAGACACGGCTCGCGCTCCAGCTCGCCGCGGAGGCGATCGAGCGCTTCCCCAACGGCGTCTTCTTCGTGTCGCTCTCGCCGGTCCGAGACTGGGAGCTCGTCGTGCCGACGATGGCCCGGACGCTCGGCCTGCGCGAGTACCCCGGCGAGACGATGCTCGAGACCCTGACGGACTACGTGCGCGACAAGGAGCTGCTGCTGCTCCTCGACAACCTCGAGCACGTGATCGCGGCCGCGCCGGCGATCTCGGGGCTGCTCGCGTCGGCTCCCGGCCTTCGGGTGCTGGCGACGAGCCGGACGCCGCTCCACCTCTCGGGGGAGCGCACGTACGCGGTGCCGCCGCTCGCGCTGCCGAACGGCAACGGAACGCCAGTGGAGGAGTCCGAGGCCGTCAGGCTCTTCGTCGAGCGGGCCCGCGCCGCGGCGGCGGACTTCGAGCTCACGCCGGAAAACGCGGAGGCGGTCGCGGAGATCTGCGTCCGGCTCGACGGGCTCCCGCTCGCGATCGAGCTCGCCGCGCCGCGCGTCCGCGTGCTCACGCCGGCCGCGCTCATGCGCCGGCTCGACCAGCGGTTGAAGCTCTTGACCGGCGGCGCCCAGGATCTCGACGAGCGGCAGCGCACGCTGCGCGGGACGATCGAGTGGAGCCACGACCTCCTGCTCGAGGACGAGAAGGTGCTGTTCGCGCGGCTCGGCTCGTTCGTCGGCGGCTGCCGGCTCGAGGCCGCGGAGGCGCTCTGCGATCCGGACGGGTCACTCGGGACCGACGTCCTCGACGGCCTCGGCTCGCTCGTCGAGAAGAGCCTCCTGCGCCGCCGCGCCGACTCCGACGGAGAGCCCCGGTTCTGGATGCTGGAGACGATCCGCGAGTACGCGCTCGAGCTCCTCGAGGCATCGGGCGAGGCGCGGCGGCGCCATGCATGCTGGTACGCGGAGGAGGCGGAGCGGCTCGATCTCGAGTCAAGAACCGGCGACCAGCCTGCACTGTTCGCGAGGCTCGACGACGACAACGCGAACCTGCGCGCGGCGATCAGGTTTGCCCGCGAGACGGGGGACGGCGAGCTGATGCTGCGCCTCGTGACCGCGCTCTGGAGCTTCTGGTCGACCCGCGGGTACGTCGCCGAGGGCCGGCGCGCGCTCGAGGACGCGTTCGAGCTCAGCGACCGACGACCGGCGCGCGCGCTGCTCGGGCTGTGCACGCTTCGGGCGCTGAGCGGGCAGAGCGAGGGCATCCTCGACGACGCACGGGAAGCACTGGGCGCCGCCGAGGAGCTTCGGGACGACTTCACCCTCGCACAGGCGTGGAACCTGGTGGGCCGCGTCGAGGGTGGCGTGATGGGCCGCATGGAACGTGCCGAGCAGGCATGGAGAAACGCGCTTTCGTACGCCGAGCACGGGGACTACGGCGCGGAAAAGGCGGAGAGCATCGGCTGGCTGATGGTCAGCGCGATCTTCGGCCCCCTTCCGGTCCAGGACGGGATCGCGCGCTGCAAGGAGTTTCTCGAGACGGCCGGCGGCGACCCGGCGATCCGGGCCTTCTGCTCGATCGACCGCGCAGTGCTCGAAGCGATGACGGGCGAGTTCGAGGTGGCCCGGAGGCTCCTGGCCGAGGGCATGCAGGCGATCGAGGAGCTCGGACTCACCGTGTGGGCCGCGAACTACGCCCAGGAGGCGTTCTACGTCGAGATGCTCGCAGGCGACGCGGACAGGGCGGCGACCACGCTCCGCGACAGCTACGCGACGCTCGAGCGCATGGGCGAGCGCGGCTTTCTCTCGACGATCGCGGGGTTCCTCGCACAGGCACTCCACGCACTCGGTGAGTACGACGAGGCGGAGCGTTTCAGCCGCGCGAGCGAGGCGGCGGCGGCGCGCGACGACATGATCTCTCATGTGCTGTGGCGGAGCACCCGCGCGAAGGTCGAGGCGGAGCGGGGCAACTGCGAGGAAGCGGAGGCGCTCGCGCGGGAGGCGGTGGGCATCGCCGAGGCGACCGACCTGCTCAACACCCAGGGCGACGCGCTCTCCGACCTTGCCGAGGTGCTGTCGCTCGCGGGTCGCCGCGACGAGGCGGTAAAGGCATTCACCGATGCCGCAGCCCGCTTCGAGAAGAAGGGGAACCGGGTGTCGTTCGAGCGGGTCCGGCGGCTCGCGAAGGAGCACTCCGGGGCCCCTTCCTAGCCTTGACAGGGGAAGGCCGAGCCAGGATATTCGCGCCGTCGACCGTGAGGGGAGGAGCAATGCCGAACCAGACCGGGGGCGCAGGAAGGCAGCCGAAGAACTACGTCAAGCAGTACCTGAAGGCACGAGGCGTCGATCCGAATGCCCTGGGGCCCAAGACGTACGCAGCAGTCAACTCGCTCACGCCCCAGGAGCTCAAGGTCCTCGACACGGTGGGCGGGGCCATGGAAGCAGACGGGGCGCCCGTTCCCATGCGCGCCGCCATGATTCACTGAGTCGCCCGACCAGAAGGGACGGTCATGAACGACAAGCACAGGCCGGTGGAGGTGTCGCCGGAGCTCGCGCAGTACCTAGCGCAGAGCGTCCTCAGCACGGTGCACGACGACGTCCGTGAGGCGCTCGAGGCATTCACGCCCGAGGAGCTGGAGAAGCTCACGCAGTTGGGGGAGGCTCTCAGGCGTCATGACGGGTGCGAGCCCGACCCGTGTCTCCGCACGCTGTACATGATCCATTGACGAACCCTCCGGCCGTGGAGCCGGGGACGGCGAGCACACGGTTCCGCGCGAAGATCGAGCTCGCGATCGGGCCGATGGCCGTCGCGTGCACGGAGCTCGTCGAGCACCCGCGCCTCAGAGAGCTCTGGCCGGAATACCTGGTCATCCAGCACCAGATCATCCGTGCCACGGTCCCGCTCACCATTGCCGCCGGCAGGCGCGCGCGCGAGCTTCGTGACGACCCGCTCGCCGCGCCGCTCGCCGCGTACCTGGACGAGCACGTCGACGAGGAGCGCGGCCACGACGAGACCCTGCTCGACGACCTCGAGCTCCTGGGCGTCCCCCGTGCCGAGGTGCTCTCCCGGGTGCCGCCGCCCTCGGTCGCGACGCTCGTGGGTGCGCAGTACTACTGGCTCTTCCACCACCACCCGCTGGCGTTCCTCGGCTTCGTCGGGGTGATGGAGGGCTACCCGCCGACCCCGGAGCTCGTCGACCTGCTGGTCGAGCGGACGGGGTATCCGCGGGAGGCGTTCCACACGTTCGCCGAGCATGCCGAGCTCGACCCGGGGCACAGGGATCACCTCGACCGCGTTCTCGACGCGCTCCCACTGACGGACGAGGACGAGTCGCTCCTCGGGATCTCCGCAATGACGAGCGCGGGCCTCGCAGCGCGGCCGCTCGAGGAGCTGCTCGCCAGGTAGCACGGTGCAGTTCGACGTCCTCGTGCTCGGAGGCGGAGCGCGGCAGGCTGCGTCCTCGCCGGGCGGTTGAGCGGAACCCGGACCGGTCGGTTTGCCTCGTCGAGGCCGGCCCGGACTACGGGCGCCTCTCCGAGGGCCGCTGGCCGGCCGACATCCTCGACCCGCGTTGGCTCGCGCTCGAGTCGCATCTCTGGGAACGGGCCGACGAAGACGACCGCTCCCAGATGCGCGGCGCGGATCGTTCGGCCGCGCCGCTCGCGATCGACCACGGGTTCCTGCGCGACGAGCGTGACGTCGAGGTGCTGACCGAGGGGTTCGAGCGGCTGCGCGCGATCGTCGCCGGCGACGAGGTGCGCCCGTACGCGGCTCGCGAGCTCCGGCCCGGGGCCGACGTCGACGCGGAGACGCACGTGCGCGCCACTGCGCGCGGCTTCTTCCACCCCGTCGCCACCTGCGCGATCGGCTCGGTGCTCGACGAGCGCTGCTGCGTGCGCGGCTTCGAGAACCTCTACGTCGTGGACGCCTCTGCGATCCCGACGATCCCTCGCGCGAACACCAACCTGACAACGGTCGCGCTCGCCGAGCGGGCGTCGGCGTGGCTGTAGGATCGGGGCGTGCCAGACCGCCTCTACTTCACGGGTGACGACGAGGCCGACAAGCTGCTCGCGGACGACCCGTTCGCGCTCCTGGTCGGGTTCGCGCTCGACCAGCAGGTGCCGGTGCAGACCGCGTTCTCGGGGCCGCTGAAGCTGCAGCAGCGGCTGGGGACGCTCGACCCCGGCGCGATCGCGGCGACGGATCCGGCGAAGCTTGAGGCCGTCTTCCGGGAGAAGCCGGCGATCCACCGCTTCCCGGGCTCGATGGCGACCCGGGTGCAGGACCTCGCGGGCGTGGTGACCGAGGACTACGGCGGCGACGCCGAGCGCGTGTGGAGCGAGGCGGCGGACGGGACCGAGCTGCGCACCCGGATCACTGCGCTGCCCGGGTTCGGCGAAATGAAGGTCAAGGCGCTCGGCGCCGTGCTGTCGAAGCGCTTCGGCGTGCCCGCGGCGGCCGAGCTCGATCCGGGCCACCCCACGCTCGGCGATGTGGACTCGCCCGAGGCGCTCGAGGCCTACCAGGCAAAGAAGCGCGCGCACAAGGCATCGCTCCGCGCCAAGGCCGGCTAGCCGGGCCCACGGCCTCCGCCACCCTGCGCAGACCCGACCGGCGACCGGCGAACACGTCACACTTCCGGCACGGTCCCGTTCCACACGAGCGCGAGGTAGCCCGATAGGCTCGCAGCGGGGAGGAGGTCTTCGGGTACCTGCCTCGGGGGGTCCGAAGTGGACATGCCAGTGCCGATAACGACCTCGTGAGAGCACGCGCCGCCGTCGTCGCCGTCCTCGCCCTCGCCTGCATCGCGGGCGGCTCCGCGTACGCGCTCCGCGTGCCCTCCGCCCCGCGCTGCCCGATCTTCCCGAAGTCCAACCCGTGGAACCAGCGCGTCGACCAGCTGCCGGTCGCGAAGAACTCGGCCGCGGTCATCGCCACGATCGGCCTCTCGACCGGCCTGCACGCCGACTTCGGCTCGGGCCTCTGGGAAGGCTCGAAGATCGGGATCCCCTTCGACGTGGTCTCGAAGAAGACGCGCCGCTCGCGCGTGTCCTTCGAGTACAGCGACGAGAGCGACCACGTCGGGTACCCGATCCCGAAGCAGGTCCACATCGAGGGCGGCAGCGACCACCACGCACTGCTGCTCGACAAGAGCGCCTGCCGCCTCTACGAGCTCGGCGGGCTCCAGAAGCAGAACGGCCGCTGGCACGCCTGGGCGGGCGCCACGTGGAACCTGCGCTCGAACAAGGTCCGCCCCGCCGGCTGGACCTCGGCCGACGCCGCTGGCCTCCCGATCTTCCCGGGCCTCGCCCGGTACGACGAGGTGAAGCGCGGCGTCATCGACCACGCGCTGAGGTTCACCGTCGAGGACACCCGCCGCGCGTTCATCTACCCGGCGCGCCACTACGCGAGCGACCTGACCGACCCGAACCTCCCGCCGATGGGCCTCCGCGTCCGGCTCAAGGCGAGCTTCGACGTGCGCCCGTTCCCCCGCCAGGCGCGCATCGTCCTGATCGCGCTCAAGCGCTACGGGATGATCGTCGCCGACAACGGCTCGAACTGGTACATCAGCGGCGCGCCGAGCCCCGGGTGGTCGAACGACCAGCTGCACACGCTCGGCCGGGTGACGGGCTCGAACTTCGAGGTCGTGGACACCTCGAAGCTCCACCCCTGACGCTCAGCGCGGATCGTCTCGGTCGATGTTCCAGTGCCGCCCGACCGACGCGAGCCACTGACCCTCGCCTCCCGCCGTAGAGGACGTCGATCGTCCAGTCGCCGTGCTGCTCGACCACCCTGCGCGCCTCCGCGACAGCGGTCGCCAGCGCGGAGATCGTCACCCAGTCAGTCGCGAGCATCACGTCTGCTCCGACTGCGCGCGCAGGGCCCTCAGCGGCGGGCCGAGTGCCTGGCCGCCCTTCACCACCGGCGCGAAGAGGTCGCCGTGCCTCTGGACGCGGCCGAGCGCCTCCTTCATCCCGAAGTCGCGGGGCCGCACCTTCTCGCCGAGCTCCTCCCAGCGCAGCGGCATCGAGACGGGCGCGCCCGGTTTCGGCCGCACCGAGTACGCCGATGCGATCGTCTTCCCGTGGCCGTTCTGGCGGTGGTCGACGAGCACGCCGCGGCGCTTACGCTTCAGCCACTCGGTCGTGACGAGCCCCGGGTTCTCCCGCTCGAGGCCCCGCGAGACGAGCTCGGCCACCTCGTACGTGTCCGAGTACGAGTAGCGGCGCGAGATCGGCAGGAGCACGTGGATCCCGTCGGCCCCGCTCGTCTTCACGTACGACCGCAGCTCGAGCCGCTCGAGCGCCTCGCGGACGAGGTGCGCGACCCGGATCGCCTGCACGAAGCCGTTGCGCGACTCGGGCGGGTCGAGGTCGAACACCACGTAGTCGGGCCGGTCTGGCCTGTCGACGCGCGAGTACCAGGCGTTCATGTCGATGCAGTTCATCTGGACCATCCACGCGACCGCGGCGGGCTCGTTGACGAGCGCGAAGTCGACGAGCCGTGAGCCGCCCTCTCGCGGCCAGGTCCGGAACTGCCGCGTCGGAACCCATGACGGCTTGCCCTTGGGCGCCTGCTTCGCGAAGTACGGCCGGTCGTCGATCCCGTGGGGGTAGCGCTTGAGCGTGAACGGCCGGTCGCGGAGGTGCGGGACGATCGCCTCTCCGATCTCCGCGTAGTACTCGGCGAGGTCGCGCTTCGTCACGCCGTCGCCGGGGAACAGGACGCGGTCGGCGCTCGTGATGCGGACGAGGCGGCGCCCCACCCGGAGCTCGTCGTTCACCGGAGCCGCGTCCACGTGAGCTTGGCGCGGATCGGGAGTACGTACGAGTCGTCGAGCAGCGGCCGCAGCTCGGCCACGATCGCCTCGCGCTCGCCCTCGGGCAGGCTCGCGAGCGTGCTCATCGTCTGGTAGAGCGAGAGCAGCGTCTCCGCGTCGACCGGCAGCTCCCAGAGGTGCTCCTCGTCCCGGAGCGGCTCGAACGCCGAGCGCTCGAAGGCCTCGCGCCAGGTCTGCACGACCTCGGCGCGGCCGGACCGGACGTAGGCGCGGTCGAGCAGGTCGAGCGCCTGCTGCGGGAGCGGCGGCCTAGGCTCCCACCAGCGGTTCCCGAGCCGCGCGAAGCCGCCCCGGGGCCGCAGGACGCGGGCGATCTCGGGCACGGCGCGGTCGGCGTCGAACCAGTGGATCGCCTCGCCTACGAAGACCGCGTCGACGCTCTCGTCGCCGAGCGGGATCGCCTCGGCCCTGCCGGCCAGCACCTCGCCGACCGGGATCAGCGCGCGCATCGCGTCATCCGGCTCCACCGCGATGACGCGGGCGAAGCGGGGCGCGAGCTCGCGTGTGAGCCGCCCGGTCCCTGCGGCGAGGTCGAGCACCTCCGTGGAGGCGTCGAGCTCCAGCGCCTCCTGGGCCCGGTCGAGGACCGCGGGCAGGTACCGCGGCCGCACCTCGTCGAAGAGCGCGGCGATGCGGCCGAAGCTGAGCCCGAGCTCAGGCAAGCCGGGTCCAGTAGGCGACGACACGGAAGCGCTGTTTCATCTCGCCGGGCGGGACGAGCTCCCGCAGCTGCTGGGCGAGCGCCTCCCTGCTCTCGTCGGGCTGGACGGCCATGGAGCTGACGGAGAGGATCCGGGCGATCCAGATCTCGCGGTCGATCACGAGGTCGTATTCGAACTCCTCCTCGTGCAGGTCCTCGAAGGCCGAGCCGGCGAACGGCTCGCGCCAGCGGCCGCTCAGCACCCGGTGCAGGCCCGGGACGCCGCCGCGCGCGAACGCCTCGTCCAGCAGCTCCTCGGCCTCGTCGCTGAGCGGCGGCTCCATGTCGCCCTGGAAGATGTTCCACAGGATCGCGAGCCCTCCGCGCGGCCGCAGCACGCGGGCGAGCTCGGCGAGAGCGGTGTCCGTCGCGAACCAGTGGAACGCCTCGCCGGAGAACACGGCGTCGACCTCGCCGTCTGGGAGCGGGATCGCCTCGGCGTTGCCCGGCAGCGACTCGGCGTCCGGGACGACGTCCTCCAGCACCGCGCGCATCGCCTCGTCGGGCTCGACCGCGATCACGCGCGCGAAGCGCGGGACGAGCCCGCGGGTCAGCTTGCCCGTGCCCGCGCCGAGGTCGAGCACCGCCGCCTCCGGCCCGAGGCCCATCTCGCCGACGACGCGGTCGAGGACCTCGCCAGGCCACTCGGGGCGGCCCAGCTCGTACTCCCGGGCCGCCCGACCAAACGCGTCCGGAGGAGCCTCTTTAGGCAACGCCCGCAAGGAGGAAGTCGCGCGACTCCTTCAGCATCTGCCGTGCGATCACGAGCCTCTGGATCTGGTTCGTGCCCTCGTAGATCTGCGTGATCTTGGCGTCGCGCATCATCCGCTCGACCGGGTACTCGGAGATGTAGCCGTAGCCGCCGAGGACCTGGACGGCGTCGGTCGTGACCTCCATCGCGACGTCCGTGCAGTAGAGCTTCGCCATCGCAGAGATCTTCGTGAGCTCGGGCCCGTCCGCGCCCTCGTCGATCAGCTGCCCGCAGCGGTAGAGCAGCCCTCGCGCCGCCTCGCACTTCGTCTCCATGTCGGCCAGCGTGGCCGCGATCAGCTGATGCTCGGCGATCGGTTTGCCCATCGTCTCGCGCGTCTTCGCGTACTCGAGCGCGTAGTCCGTCGCGCCCTGCGCGAGCCCGAGCCCCTGCGCCCCGATCCCGGGCCGCGAGCGATCGAGGATCTGCATCGCGATCCGGAAGCCCGCGCCTTCCTCGCCGAGCAGGTTCTCCGCCGGCACGCGGCAGTCGTTGAAGAAGACCTCGCCGGTCGTCGAGCCCTTGATCCCCATCTTCGGCTCGATCCGGCCGACCTCGAAGCCGGGCGCGCTCGCCTCGACGACGAACGCCGAGATCCCCGCGTGTCCGGCCTCCGGGTCGGTCTTGGCGAAGACCGTGTAGAGCTCGGCGACGCCCGCGTTCGTGATGAAGCGCTTCGAGCCGTTGAGGATGTACTCGTCTCCTTCGCGACGAGCCTCCGTTCGCATCGCGGCCGAGTCCGAGCCCGAGCCCGGCTCGGTCAGCGCATAGGCCGGGAGCCACTCGCCCGAGGCCAGGCGCGGCAGGTAGCGGTCTTTCTGCTCGTCCGAGCCTGCGAGCTTGAGACCGAGCGAGCCCAGCTCCTGGACGGCCAGGATCAGGCCCGTCGTCGCGCAGACCTTCGACAGCTCCTCGATCGCGACCAGCACCATCAGCGCGCCGGTGCCGGTTCCGCCGTAGCGCTCCTCGAACGGCAGCCCGAGCAGGTCGTGCTCGCGCATCAGCTCGACCATGTCCCATGGAAACTCGGCCGCCTTGTCGATCTCCGCTGCGCGCGGCGCCACGCGCTCGCGCGCGAGCTCGCGGACGAGGTCGCGGATCTCGCGCTGCTCGGCGCTCAGCGGATCGCTGGCCACGAGCTGAGTCTAGCCCTGGTACTCGAAATCGCTCTCGTAGCCGCAGTTGCCGCGGAACGAGAACTCGAGCTCGCCGTCGCTCACGACGAGGCTGTCGGCGATCACTTCGCGCCCGGTGCGCTCGTGGCCCGGGATGACGCAGGTCACCGTCTCGCTGCTCGGGATCGGCCTCGCGACCCTCACCTCGACGAAACCGCCGACGCGGAACCAGCCGCGCCCCGGCACGTGGTCGATCTCGATCTCAGCCGGCCGTACCGCCAGCTCGCGGCTTGCCTTCCACGCCCAGGGGAAGTGCTCGACCTGGGAGCCGGGCCAGCGCCCGGTGAAGATGGCCTCGAGTGCCGCGCGCTGGTCGTCGTCGCCGCGCTCGTCCACGTAGAGGACGAAGCTCCACGGCGAGCCCTCCTCGTCGTCGCTGTAGCGGCAGGCGAGCACGACGCCGAGGCCGTCCAGGTTCACGCCGTCGGCATATCCGTCGAGGACCTGCCAGGAAAGCGCGCCGAGGCAGATCCCGTAGGTCGAGCGGCCGCCCATCACGCCGTCGATCCGGCGGCACGGGCAGATCGCCTCGCAATTGCACGACTCCAGGTAGGAGCCCGCGACTCGCCAGGCGGGCATCAGCCGTACACCGAGCGCCCCGCGCCCGGCCTCGCGTTGTCCGGGTAGGGCGCCAGGTCGTTCATGAAGCCCGGCTGCCGCTCGACCCGGGCGATCCAGGCCGTGAACGCGGGGAAGGGGTCGAGCTCGAGCCCGGCCTCGGCGGCGACGTGGCCGTACGCAAAGACCGCGATATCCGCGATCGTGTAGCGGCCGGCGGCGAGGAAGTCGCGCGCGACCAGGTGCTGCTGGAGGAACGCGAGCGCCTCCTCGGCGCCCTCGCGCCTGCGGATCGCCTCGGGGTCGTCAGGAGCGAGGCGTCCCGTGAGGAGCCGGAAGCGGAGGCCGCCCATGGTCATCATCACGTCCGTCTGCTCGAAGATCAGCCAGCGGACGACGTCCGCGAGCTCGTACGGATCATCCGGGAGGTACTCGGTCCCGCGGGCGAGGTAGGTGAGGATCGCGTTCGACTCGGAGAGGAAGCGGCCGTCGTCGAGCTCGAGCAGCGGCGTCGCCCTGGCCGGGTTCTTCGCCGCGTACTCGTCGGTGAGCGTGTCGCCGCCGAAGATGTCGACGGGGACCCGCTCGTACGCCCGGCCGAGATGCGCCAGCAGAAGGCGAACCTTGTAGCAGTTGCCCGAGGCCGCGTAGTCGTAGAGCTTCAGGCCGCCCACGAGAACGGGGCCGCGTGACCGTTCTTACCCTCGTTCGAGATGTCGAGGCCGAAGCCCTTGATCCGGGAGGTGGTCGCCCGCGCGACGGTGAGCGTCGTCGCCACGGGGTGCGCGACGTTGGTTAGTCGCGAGACCTGGCCGAGTTGCTCCGGGACGAAGTCCTCGACCACGATCTCGATGTCGCCGCCGATCTTCGCGTGGTGGCGCGGCCCGTCCTCGTCGAACTCGATCGGCGCGCGCTCGACCCCGAGCAGCTCCCCGATCAACGGCGCGAGCGCCTCCATCGGTCCGCCCTTCTGGCCGGAGAACACCGCGCCGAGGGCCTCCGCCTGCGCCTCGGTGGCCTTGTCGTCCAGGTAGACGCCGACCTTCCAGCCGCCCTCGATCATCATCCCGGGTGAGTCGGCCAGGATCCCGACCGAGAGCCCGCTCACGTCCACGCCCTCGATCTCGCCCTCTTCGACGTGGAAGACGAAGAGCACGTGGCAGCGCTCGTTCGTGGCCGGAAGGGTGAGGCTCGACGCGCCGCACGGGCAGAGGACGTCGCAGTTGCAGTTCTCGAAGTAGGTGCCGTCGAGGTGCCAGGCCATCGGTTCTCCTTTCTAGGAGTTCATCTTCATGTTCATCGAGGGCGACTTGGAGGCGGGATCGGTGAGCCAGGGAACGCTCCCGGGCGCGACGGCGACCCAGATGCCGAGCGCGACGAACGCGACCCCGAGCACCCGGGAGATGCGCAGGCCATACGGGAGGATCTTCTCGGCGAAGATCACAGCCGCGAGGACGGCCATCCAGAAGAGGCTCATCACGCCGACCGCGAACAGGATCAGCATCAGGCCCCAGCAGCAGCCGACGCAGTAGAGCCCGTGCTCGAAGCCCATCCGCACGGCGCCGAGCCGGCCCTCGCGCCAGCCGTGCAGGATGTAGTGGAGCGGCCCGCGGCAGTGGCGCAGGCAGACCTCCTTCAGCGGCGACAGCTGGTACAGGCCGGCGACGAGGATCACCCCTCCCGCCACGTAGGGGCCGGCGCGGTCCCAGGCGAGCCACTCCGTCCCCGCGGCGGTGATCAGCCGGAACACGCCATAGGCGACGAGCCCGTAGGTAGCCCAGGCGGCGAGGTAGCCGGCGAGGAAGATCCACGTCGGAACGAACGCGCGCCCCTTCGCCTCGCGGTCGTGCGAGATGCGCGCGAAGACGAGCGCCATCGGCGCGACCGACGGCAGCATCATCGCCGCCATCATCGTCACCCAGACGCCGAGGTACCAGCCGAGCCCGCCGAGGTCGGTGCCCGGGCCGGCGTCCATCCCCCACATGCGGTCGATGGTCACGATCCACGCGACGAGGGCCGCCAGGAGGATCAGCGCGGTGGCCCAGACCGGGTTCAGCGAGCGCAGCGGCGAAGACCGGTCTGCCTGCTCGCGCGGAGGAGCGAGCGTGCTCACAGAGCGATGTCTACCTCAACGGCCGAGAACCTGCTTGAAGGTATCCGCCCGGTCGAGGACAGTGGTCGCGTACGTCTCCGCAGCGTCGCCCGAGCCGTTGTACGCCTTTACCCCCGCATGCATGCCGCTCCGGCGGATGTTGTCGGCCAGATGCTGGAAGCCGACGAGCATGTTCACGTACGGCTTCCAGCAGCCGCCCTGCTCGTCGGCCTCGTCCTGCAACGTGTAGAACGTCAGCTGGAGCGGGCCAACGCCCTGCATCCCGCCCTCCCCCTTCGCGCCGCGCTGCGCCCTGTACGCCAGGTACTTGGCCTTCGTGACCTCGCCGGCGCCGACGAAGATCGTCGGGTCGTGGCCGAAGACGTTCGTGCCGCCGCCCGACTCCTGCATCAGCACCGACGCCGCCAGCGAGGGCGGGATCGCCGCCTCGTGCGCGGCGGCGAGCATCCGGATCGGCATCTGAATGCCCAGCTTGGGGACGAGCGCAGCGTCCTTTGGTCGGAGGACCGGAACGTTCACGCCTGCTCACCTCGATCCGACAGCGAGGGAATGCTCCCGGAAATCGGGCGGGAGGTCAACGTCGGGGGCACGCGTCGTACGATCCCGTGCAACGTGATCCTCGAGAACGGCGTCATCCGCACGCTCGAGCCCTCGCTGCCGGTCGTGCGCTCGCTCGCAATCGCGGGCGACCGGATCGCCGGAGGCGTGGGGACACACGAGACCGCGCTTCCCGGGCCCGACCGCGTCGACCTCGGCGGCCGCTGTGTGGTCCCGGGCTTCAGCGACGCGCACGTCCACTTTCCGACCTGGGCCGTGGCGCAGGACGAGGTGCGGCTCGAGGACACGCGCTCGCTCGACGAGACACTCGCGCGCGTCCGTGAGAGCATCGAGCGGTCGCCCGGCGAGGGCTGGCTCCGCGGCCGCGGCTGGCGCAGCGGCGACTGGTCGCCGGCGGTCGAGCCAACGAAGGAGGCGCTCGACGAGGTCGTGAGCGACCGGCCGGTGGCGCTCCTGGCCCGCGACAGCCACTCGCTCTGGCTCAACTCCGCGGCGCTCGCGCGCGCGCAGGGCGATCTGCAGGTCGCAGGGGGCGTCGTCGAGCTGGACGAGAGCGGCGAGCCGACCGGGGTGCTGCGCGAGGAGTCGTGCTGGCACTTCCGCGACTCGGCGATCGAGATCACCGACGACGAATACGTCGACGCGATGCGCGCCGGGCTCCGGCTCGCGGCCGCGCGCGGCGTGACCGCCGTCCACGACAAGGACGGCTGGGTCGGCGCGTTCCGGTTCTGGCAGCGGCTCGAAGCCGAGAGCGCGCTCTCGCTGCGTGTCTGGCAGTCGCTTCCGGCGGAGCGGGCGGAAGAGCTTGCCGCTACCGACGTGCGGAGCGGCTTCGGCGGCCCGCTGCTCAGGCTCGGCTATCTGAAGGCGTTCATGGACGGAACGCTCGGCTCGCAGACGGCGCGCATGCTCGACGGCTCGGGCATCGAGATCACGAGCCGCGAGCAGCTCGAGGAGCTGATCCACGCGGGGGCGCGCGCAGGCTTCCCGCTCGCCGTCCACGCGATCGGCGACCTCGCCAACCGCGAGGCGCTCGACGCCTTCGAGGCGACGCGCGGCGAGTGGAAGCCGCCCGGCCTACGCCCGCGGATCGAGCACGCCCAGCTGCTCGCGCCCGAGGACGTGCCGCGCTTTGCGGAGCTCGGGGTCGCCGCATCCGTCCAGTTCAGCCACGCGCCCTCCGACCGCGACGTCGCCGACCGCTTCTGGGGAGAACGCACGGCCGGCGCGTACGCATACCGCTCGCTGCTCGACTCGGGCGCGGTCGTCGCGAACGGCTCGGACGCGCCGATCGAGGAGCTCGACCCGCTCGCGGGCATCCGCGCCGGAGTGCTGCGCACGCTCGACGAACGGCCGGCCTGGCACCCGGAGGAGGCGCTCACCGTCGAGGAAGCGCTCGTGGCGACCTGCGTCACACCTGCCTGGCTCTCGCGGGACGAGCATCGGCGGGGCCGGCTTCTGCCGGGTTTCTACGCCGACCTCGTCGTCCTCGACCGGGACCTCGTGGCCTGCGAGCCGGAGGAGCTGGCCGAGGTACGCGTCGTCGCCACCATGGTCGGCGGCGCCTGGACGCACAACCCGCCTCCCTGGGGCTAGCCCACGGCGAAGACGCGCCGGGTGCCCGGCAGGCCCTTGAGCGAGTGGAGGCCCCGGTCAGTGAAGGCGATCCCTGCGCCGCGGGCGTTCTCGGCTGCCTCTTCCGAGACCAGGACCTCGCCCGGGGCGGCACAGCTCGCGAGGCGGGCGCCGACATGGACGTCGGCTCCGGCGCACTTCTCGTCGGCGATCCAGCAGTGGCCGATGTGGACTCCGGACCGAAGCTCGAGCCCGAGGCGTTCGGCGGGCGACTGGAGCCCGCGAGCGCACTGGATCGCGTCTGCGGCCTCCTCGAAGGTCGCAAAGAAGCCGTCCCCGGCCATGTCCATCAACCGACCCCGGTGTTGCTCGAGCGCGCCGCGTACGACGGCGTGGTACCTCTCGAGCAGCTCCGCCCAGGGCCCGTCGCCGAGCGAGACCACCAGTGACGTCGCGTCGACGATGTCGACGAAGAGAATCGCGGTCAGCTTCCGAGCGCGCTCATGAAGGGCAACTGTCTCCACCCAGAAAGCGTGGTCGAAGGCGCCCGGCCGGGCATCGCGGGCGAACCTGATTCGCCTCGCGGAGTACTACGCATCGCCGGTGCTCGGTGACGCCCGCGTCTCACCACGAACCAGCGTGTACGTGAACGCAGCGAGCCCCGCGCCGACGAACGGCGCCGAGAGATACACCCAGATGGCATGGAGATCGCCCGAGACGAGCCCTGGACCCAGCGAGCGGGCCGGGTTCATGGACGCCCCGCTGATCGGCCCGCCGAACATCGCATCCAGGCCGACCGTTGCACCGATCGCGATCGCCGCCGCCTCTCCGACCGCTCGAGTGTCGGTCGCGACCGCCATGACCACGAGCATCAGGAAGAACGAGAGCACCGCCTCCCAGAGGAAGGCCTGCGCGTCTGATCCGCTCGGGTAGGTGGCACCCACGTGAGCCAGATCTCCCAGAGAGCCGCGCAGGACGGCGGCCGCGGCCAAAGCCCCGGCCAGCTGGGCGCCCCAGTATGGAGCGATGTGCCTTCTCGGGAAGTGGCGCGTGAGCGCGAACGAGCACGTCACGGCCGGGTTGAGGTGCGCGCCGGAGACGTGGCCGAGCGCGTAGATCATCACCATGATCACCAGCCCGAACGAGATCGCGACGCCGATGTGGCCGAGCGCTCCGGTCTTGGCGTCGACCATGATCGCCCCGCAGCCGGCGAAGACGAGCGCGAACGTCCCGATCGTCTCGGCGACCAGGGCCCGCGCGAGCGGCGGGATCAACTCTCCGCGGGCAGCAGCTGCGCGATCAGCGCCTGAACCCGTCCATCGAGCTCGTCGCGAATCCGGCGAACGGTCTCCAGGCTCTGGCCTTCGGGGTCGTCGAGGGCCCAGTCCTCGTAGCGCTTGCCGGGGTAGATCGGGCACGCGTCTCCGCAGCCCATCGTGATGACGACGTCCGCGGCGCGGACGACCTCGTCTGTCAGCGGCTTCGGGAACTCCTCGTCCATGTCCACACCGAGCTCGTTCATCGCCTCGATCACGGCCGGGTTGATCCTCTCGCCCGGGTCGCTCCCGGCCGAACGCACATGGATGCGCCCGCCCGATCGGAGCTTGACGAGGCCAGCCGCCATCTGGCTGCGGCCGGCGTTGTGCACGCAGACGAACAGGACCTCCGGCATGTCCTTCGGGAGCATGCCTTCGATCTGGGCGAGCGCCTTCAGGCGCTCTCGCGCGAAGCGATGGACGAGGACGGGCACGTAGACGTTGACCTTTGCATCGCCTAGGAGCTCGCTCGACTCGGCGATGTAGCGGGCGATCGTCTCCTGCGAGAAGATGCCGTGGAACTCCCGCTGAAGCGCTTCCGCGGCGCGCTCGACGTGTTGGCGGGTGACGGGATCGAGTACGTCGAGGCCTCTCTGTTCCATGACTCCTCCCCAGGTATCGATGGCGGTCGATGCGATCTTGCCACCGGATATCGATCTCTGTCAATATGTCGTCCGTGCAACCGATCGCGACGATCGCGGCTTCGTGTCCTCCGCTCCTCGAGGAGCCGATCGAGGCCGCTCAGGCCGAACGGCTTGCAGCGGCGCTCAAGGTCCTCGCCGACCCGGCCCGCCTGCGGCTCCTCAGCCTGATCCAGGCACAGCCCGGTGGCGAGGCATGTGTCTGCCACCTGACCGAGCCCCTCGGTCTGAGCCAGCCGACGGTCAGCCACCATCTCAAAGTGCTCCTGACGGCCGGCCTCGTCGAGCGAGAACAGCGCGGGAGCTGGGCCTACTTCCGGGTCCAGGAAGAGCCGCTCGCCGCGGTCCGCGCGCTGCTGGCCTAGTTGCTTCGCAGGCAGGCCACGCGCCTACGCCTGCTGTTCGGGATGCGACGCGTCGGTGAACTCGCGGAACTCGGCCGTGAGGAGGTAGGCCGTCTGCTCGCCAATGTCCACGGCATGATCCCCGATCCGCTCGAGCGTCCGGGAGACGATCACCATCCGCAGCACCCACTCGCGCATCGCAGGATCTGCGGCGAGGTCGACGAGGCGCTCGACGAAGCGGCGGTTCGAGCGGTCGATCAGCTCGTCCAGCTCGACGAGGGACTCGGCTCCGACCAGGTCGCGGGTTGCGAACGAGTCGAGCGCGACCCTGAGCATCTCCTCGGCGCGCTCGCCCATCTCCTGGAGGCGCTCCATCAGCATCGGCTCGGGCTCGATGTCGGCGACGAGCTTCGTCAGCTTGGCGACCGTTACGCAGTAGTCGGCCATCCGCTCGAGGTGGAGGTTGACGTGCAGCATCGCGAGCACGAGCCGCAGGTCGCTCGCGACCGGCGTCTGCCGGGCGAGCAGCGACTGGATGCCCTCCTCGATCTGGAGGTAGAGCCGGTCGACGTCGTCGTCGAACGCGATCACCTCGTCGGTGAGCTCGAGGTCGCGCTGGGACAGCGCGTTGAGCGTGCCGCGGAGCGCGCGGAGGACGAGCGAGCCCTCCTCCTGGAGGCTGGCCTCGAGCTGCTCGAGCTCGGTCTGGAACGCGGTCCTCATCCGAACCGCCCGGTGACGTAGTCCTCCGTCCGCTTGTCGGACGGGGCCGTGAAGAGCTTCTGCGTGTCGTCGAACTCGACGAGCACGCCCGCCGGCTCGTCACCCTCGGCGTCCAGCGAGAAGAAGGCCGTCCTGTCTGCGACGCGCGCCGCCTGCTGCATGTTGTGGGTCACGATCACGATCGTGTAGTCGGTCTTCAGCTCGTGCATCAGCTCCTCGATACTCGCGGTCGCGATCGGATCGAGCGCCGAGGCCGGCTCGTCGAGCAGCAGCACGTCCGGCTCGATCGCGATCGCGCGCGCGATGCAGAGCCGCTGCTGTTGACCGCCCGAGAGGGAGAGCGCGCTCTTCTTGAGCCGGTCCTTGACCTCGTCCCAGAGCGCCGCGCCCCGGAGCGCCTTTTCGACGCGCTCGTCGAGGCCTTTGCGCAGCCCCAGGATGCGGGGTGCCCAGGCGACGTTGTCGTAGATCGTCTTCGGAAACGGGTTCGGCCGCTGGAAGACCATCCCGATCCGTCGCCGCACCTCGATCACGTCCACGCCGTTTCCGCGGATGTCCGTCCCGTGGTAGAGGATCTGGCCCTCCTGCCGGAAGCCGGGGATCTCGTCGTTCATCCGGTTGAGGCAGCGGATGAACGTGCTCTTCCCGCACCCGGAGGGGCCGATCACGGCGGTGACAACGTTGCGGTCGATCTCGAGATTGACGTCCTTGATGGCGACGCTCTTCCCGTAGATCGCCTTCAACGCCTGGATGTCGAAGACGGTTTCGCGGACGCGCGGCTGCAATTCCTGCCGCGCTGAGACGTCAACCGGCCTCATCGGCCTCATCGTATCCGTCTGGCTCATGTCGTCCTCCCTGTTCAGCGCCCGAGCTTCCTGCGACTGGAAAGGAGCGCGATACGTGCGACGAGGCTCGCCACGAGCACGAACACGAGTAGCACGAGCGCCGTCGCCCAGGCGCGCCTGTGGTCCTCTGGGTCGGGCGACTCCGACCAGATGAAGATCTGCACCGGCATGTTGGGCATCGCGTGCAGCGGGTCCCAGACGATGAACCGCCCGAAGATTCCCGTGACGAACAGCAGCGGAGCGGTCTCGCCTGCCGCTCGTGCGATCGCGAGCACCGTGCCCGTCAGGATCCCGCCCGCGGCGCTCGGGAGGATGATCCCGACGACCGTCCGCCAGCGGCTCGCTCCGAGCGCGAAGGCGCCCTCGCGCTGCGCGCTGGGGACGAGCCGCAGCACCTCCTGGGTCGAGCGCGTGATCAGCGGCAGCATCACGATCGCGAGCCCGAGCGAGCCGGCCAGGCCGTTCTGTGCGTGGCCGTAGACGAGCAGGCTGAAGATGAACACCGCGATGATCACCGACGGCAACCCGGTCATCAGGTCGACGGCGAGCTGGATCGGCGAGCGCAACCACGGCGAGGCGTACTCCTCGAGGAAGATCGCAATGCATACGCCAATCGGCAGCGAGATCGCTGTCGCGATCCCGACGAGGATCGCCGAGCCGACTATCAGCGGCGCGATGCCGCCGCCCGGAGCGAACGGCACCGGCAGGTCGCTGGTCAGAAACGTCCAGGAGAGCTCGCTCGCGCCGCGCTTGGCGACCGCGAAAACGACCGCCGCCAGTACGGCCACCGCGGCCAAGGCAGCGATCGTCGCAATCGCCTCCGCGACACGGTTGGCGATCTTGCGTCGGCGCACCCGCGCGTCGCCCTGGAGGGACAGCGCAGGCTCGAGCGCGGCCATCAGCGTGCCCCCTGAACGTGGAAGCGGCGGACGATCACCTGCGCGATCAGGTTCGTGACGAGCCCGATCACGAGCAGGATCGCGGCGAGGTAGAAGAGCGAGGCCACCTGGAGATTCGTGGTCGCGCCCTGGTACTGGCTCACGATCCGGCTCGCGAGCGTGTCCCCGACCCCGAACAGCGACCAGTGGATGAAGTAGCCGGCGCCGATCACCTGGGCGACCGCGATCGCCTCGCCGAGAGCCCGCCCGAGCCCGAGGATGAGCGCCGCCGCGATTCCCGGCTTCGAAGAGGAGAGGATCACCCCCCGCACCATCTCCCAGCGCGTTGCGCCGAGAGCGAGCGCGGCCTCCTCGAGCTCGGGAGGCACGCTCAAGAAGAGCTCGCGGCAGATGCTCGCGACGATCGGGACGACCATGATCGCGAGGATGAGGCCGGCGACGAAGAGGCTGCTCGCCCCGTTCTCCCCCGTGGCCGCGTTGAAGAACGGAATGAAGCCGAGCCACCGGTCCATCCAGTGCACCCCGTGGTCGGCCACGAGCGGCCCCAGCACGAGGATGCCCCAGAGCCCAAGCACGACGCTCGGGACCGCAGCCAGGGTCTCGACCAGCGAGCCAACGATGACCCGCACACCCTGTGGTGCGAGCTCGCTTAGGAAGAGCGCGATCGCTATCCCGAGCGGTGCGGCGATGATCATCGCGATGGTGCACGTCACCGCGGTTCCGTAGAGAGCGGGCGCCGCCCCGAAAGTCGCCTTGTTCACGTCCCAGGTGGTACCCCAGAGGAACGAGACCCCGAACTTGCTCAGGGCGAGGTGCGCGCTGCGGACGATCTCCCAGGCGATCAGGACGATCAGACCGACCGCAGCCAGCGAGGCGAGGAAGGTCAGGAGATACAGCAGACGGTCGCCCAGCCGGTCGCGCAGCCGTCCCCGGCCCTCGAGCTCCTGCGTCGCGGTGACGGTGCTCACGAGCGCGCACGGTAACGCGAACGTGGCTTGCCAAGGGCGTTGTTACCGGATCGTTACCGGATGCCAACCGCCTTTCAGCCCACGGACCGAGCGCCCCGGTGCAGCCTCACGTCGAACACACCGCAACATCGTTCCCCCGCAGGAGAGGAGAAACATCTTGAAGCGCAATCGAAGCCTCGCGGCTCTCATCGTCGTGCTCGGCGCGGCGGCAGTCGCGCTCACTGCCTGGACGGGACTCGCCGGGGCGTCTTCCAAGAAGGCGTCGATCAGCGGCGCAGGCAGCACGTTCGTAGCGCCGCTGGTGGCGCTGTGGACAACCCACTACAGCGCCGCGGACATCAACTACAGCGGCGTCGGCAGCGGCGCCGGCATCAAAGCGATCTCGGCCCGTACGGTCGACTTCGGGGCCAGCGACGCTCCTTTGTCTACCGACCAGTTCGCCGCCTGCCACGGCTGCGTCCAGATCCCCTGGGCCTACGCGGCCACCTCGATTCCCTACAACATCCCCGGCGTCGGCTACGGGCTCAAGCTGACGGGGCCGATCGTCGCCGACATGTATCTGGGCAAGATCACGAAGTGGAACGACAAGCGCATCCGCGCGATCAACAAGGGCGTGAGCCTGCCGAACCAGGATGTTGTTCCGATCTGGCGAAGCGACGGAAGCGGCACGAGCTACAACTTCACCGACTACCTGTCGAAGGTGAGCCCGCAGTTCAGTTCCCAGATTGGTAAGGGGACACAGCCCGCCTTCAAGGTCGGCGTAGGAGCGAAGGGAAGCTCGGGCGTCGCCGCGAAGCTCAGCTCGACACCTGGCGGCATCACCTACGTCGACATCGCGTACGCGTACAAGAATCACTTCAAGATCGCGAAGATGAAGAACCGCGCCGGCCGGTTCATCCTGCCGCGCGCCTCGACCGTCGCGGCGGTCTCGGCTAGGGTCAAGAAGGTCCCGAAGAGCAACGCGATCTCCGTCGTCGACCCACCGAAGAGCGTCAAGAACGGCTACCCGATCTGCACGTTCACCTGGGTCATCGTGCCCCTGCAGACCTCGAAGGCTGCCGACCTGAAGGCGTTCGTCAACTGGGCCCTGACGAAGGGCCAGTCGTACGGGCACTCGCTGCTCTTCCTGCGCCTGCCCAAGGTAGTGCAGCAGGCCGGCAAGAAGACCATCGCCCGGGTCCACACCTAGCCCAGGCATCGCTAGCCAGGGAAGGCACAACGCACGTCGAGCCCGCGGCCGTAGGCGCCGCGGGCTTCGACGTGCCCGCCCGTTGCCTCGACCACGTGCTTGACGATCGCCAGACCCAGCCCGCTGCCGCGCGTCGTCCGCGCCCGGTCGGAGCGAAAGAAGCGCTCGAACAGCCGCGGCGCGTCCTCCTCCGGGACACCCGCCCCGTCGTCGGTCGCGCCGAGCACGACCATGCCGTCCTCGCGCCCGAGCGAGATCACGCACGTCGCGCCCTCTCCCGCGTAGCGGATCGCGTTCTCCACGAGGTTCTCGACGACCGTCTGCAGCATCCGGCGGCGCAGCGGGACGAGCAGGCCCTCCTCGGCGAGCCGGAGCTCCAGGGACACTCCAGCGCGCTCCGCCCGGTCGCGCGACTCGGCGACCACCTCGCGCAGGACGGGCGCGGCCTCCGTCTCGCCCAGCGCAACGACCTCGCGCCCCTGCTCGAGCTCGCTCAGGAACAGGATGTCGTCCACGAGCTCGGTCATCTCCCCGACCTCCTCGCGTGCCTGCCGCAGCAGCGCGGGCAGGTCGGCATTCGGGAGCTCGGCCGTCTCGAGCAGCGCCACGAGGCGCGCGAGCGGCGTTCGCAACTCGTGCGAGACCGCGGCCGTGAAGCCCGCGCGCAGCTCCTCGTACTCGGACCGGGACCCCTCGTACTCAGATCGGGACATTAGGCTGAGTATCACAGTGGCAACCAAGGTGCTGATCGTCGAAGACGACGAGTTGATCGCCGAGGGCATGGCGCAGCACCTCGCGGCGGATGGTCTCGAGCCCATGCGGGTGGGTGCCGGCGAGATCGGGCTCGCGCGGCTGCGCTACGAGCGGCCGGACGTCCTGGTGCTCGACCTGATGCTGCCGGGTCTCGACGGCTGGAGCCTGATCGAGCAGGCCCGCGCCGAGGGGATCGCGACACCGATCGTCGTCGTGAGCGCCCGCGGGACCGAGCACGACCGCGTCCACGCGCTGCAGATCGGAGCCGACGACTACCTCGTCAAGCCGTTCTCGATGAAGGAGCTGGTCGCGCGGGTCCAGGCGGTCGCGCGGCGCGGCGGACAGCAGGGCGTCCGGGAGGACCGCGGCGAGGAGCTCGTGATCGAGGAGCTCCGGATCGACCCGCGCTCCGTGCAGGCGTTCGTCGACGACGAGAACGCGCGGCTGACGCCGACCGAGTTCCGCTTGCTCTACACGCTCGCCCTCGACCGCGGGCGGGTCGCGAGCCGCGACGAGCTGCTACAGCGGATCTGGGGGCGCCGCGCCACGCACCGCGACCGCACGGTCGACGTCTGCGTCCGCCGTCTGCGCGAGAAGATCGACCACCGCGCCTCGAAGCACACGTTCATCCAGACCCGGTACGGCGTCGGATACCGGCTGGAACCGGTTCCGAAGTAGCGCTACTCGAGGCGGTACAGGGGCACGAGGCGCTTCTCGGCGTCCGTGTCGATGCGGGCTACGACCTCGACGTACGGCTCCAGGCCCGAGCCGTGCAGCTTCGCCTTCAGGAGCTCGTCGACCTGGTAGAGGCCGGCCGAGTTGTTCATCTTGACCTCGACCAGGACGGCCCGCTCCGTGCCTTCGGAGATCACGACCTCGTCGATCGCGGCCGCCGAGATCGAGTGGATCGAGACGCTCCCGCGCTCGAACGGGATCCGCGAGCGGCCCTCCTCGATGTCGAGTGCGTCGGCTACTCGGACGATCCCCGCCTCGAGCGTCAGCGGACGGCCTGACTCGCGGTGGCTGGTGATCGCCTGCAGCACCTCGCTGACGACCACTGTCAGCACCGGCTCCTCGTAGACGCCTTCGAGCAGCTCGCGGGCCTTCGGCTCTGCGAGGAAGAGGCTCCAGTCCTCGTGTCGGTCGCGGTGCACGGCCATCCCGACGCAGTGCAGCAGCGCGCCGAGCACGACGACCACCTCGGCGTCGTCGCGCTCCAGGTCGTAGTCGGCAACCATCGCCGGCTCGACGCCCCGCTTCGCGAGCAGGCGCAGGAGGCGGAGCGCGATGTTGGCCACGATCTGGATATGCACCCAGGAGTGATCGTTGATCCCGAGCCGCTTGACGGCGTTGACGTTCGCTACGTGCCACCAGGCCTTGAGCCCCTCGTCGGCGTTGACGCGTTCGAGGATCGTGCGCAGCTTGCGGTTCCGCTGCGCAGGCACGTTGATCCGCATCTGGGCGGTCGCCTCCGCGGGCGTGAGGCGCGTCTCCTGCACGGCCTCGGCGGAGGCGGGCTCGTCGATGCGCTCCTGGAGCTCCCTGTCGAGCTCTGTCACGGGCGTCGAGCCTACTCGTTCCCGCCCGGCCTCGTTACGATGCGAACACACATGCGCACGATGAACCCGGTCCACGACTCGACCTGTTCGGTCGCCGCCTGCGCCGAGATCCTCGGCGCCAAGTGGACGGCGGTGCTCGTGCACGACCTCTCCGAGGGGCCGCGGCGCTTCACCGAGCTCGAGCATTCCTGCCTCGGGATCAGCCCGAGAACGCTCTCCGACCGCCTGCGCGCGCTCGAGCACGAGGGCATCCTCGCGCGCCGCAGCTACCCGGAGTCGCCGCCGCGGGTCGAGTACGAGCTGACCGACAAGGGTGAGGCGCTGCTCCCGATCATCGAGGAGATGCGCCGCTTCGGCCACGCCTGGCTCGTCGACTGCGAGCCGGAACCAGTTTCGGTCACGTAACCCAAGGCGCCGTCAAGCGGCGCCTTAGGCGCTCAGCGCGGCGAGCGCGCGGAAGAGCTCGCGCGCAGTTTCGAGCCCGAGCGGAACGTACTCGGCGAGCAGCCGCTCGTTCGGCGAGTGAATGTTGCTCTCGGGTGTCGCGAAACCCGTGATGATCGTCGGGATCCCCTTCGCAACGAGCGCCGGGACGATGGGGAGCGTCCCACCCGAGCGCACGAGCAGCGGACGCCGGCCCCACGTTCGCTCGAACGCGTCGAGCGCGAGCTGGACCGCGGGGCTGTCCGGAGGCACCAGGCCGGCCTCGGCGGACGAGAGGCGGGTCACCTCGAGCTCGGCGCCTTCCGGGGCGGCCTTGCGGAGGAGCCGCTCGACGGCGGCCGCGATCGTCTCGACGTCCTGGCCCGGCGCGAGGCGAATCGAGAGGTTCGCCTCGGCTTCCACCGGAAGCACGGTCTTCTGGAGCACCGGCGAGCCACCGGCGATCCCGTTCACGTCGAGCGACGGCTCGGCGGTCGTGCGCGGGTAGAACTCCTCGGCCGCGCGCTCGTCGACCGGCTGAGCTCCGGCGTCGGAGAGCATCGCCTCGCCCGGCACGAGCTCGGCCCACGCGGCCTTCTCCGCCTCGGTCGGCGGTGCGATCCCCTCGCGCAGCGGCTCCGGCAGGCGCCCGTCCCGGGACTGCACGGCGGCGAGCGTGTGCATCAGCGCGTGGACGGCGTTCAGCGCCGCGCCGCCGAAGAGCCCCGAGTGCAGGTCGCGCGTGCCGGTGCGAAGCGTGAGGTGGAAGTAGACGAGCCCGCGCGTAGCGATCGCGAACTCGGGCAGGCCGCGCGTGGTCATGCCGCTGTCGAAGATCACCGCGACGTCGGCGCCGTGCTCGTCCGCGGCGAGGAAGTCGACGACCTGGTGGCCGCCGGTCTCCTCCTCGGCGTCGCAGACGACGCGCACGTCGACCGGCAGCTCGCCGGCCGCCGCGAGCTCGGCGGCCGCCTTCACGAGGAGGTAGAGCTGGCCCTTGTCGTCGGCGACCCCGCGGCCGTAGAGCCAGTCGCCGCGCTGCTCGAGCGTGAACGGGTCGGACTCCCAGAGCTCGAGCGGATCCGGCGGCTGCACGTCCACGTGCCCGTAGACCAGTACCGTCGGGACACGACCGAGGGGCTGTCCCCCGGAAACGGCCGAGGCGGACAGGTGGCCGACGATCAGCGGCTGCGTGTCGGTCTCGACGACCTCGGCCTCGCCGCCGGCGCCGCGAACAAACCCGGCGAGCCACTCGGCCGCACGGGCGACATCGTCAGCCCGCTCGGGATCGGCGCTGACGCTGGGTATGCGAATCAGCTCGGCGAGCTCATCGAACCAAGGCGCAGACACAAGGGCGGAGTCTATGCGGCAGCTTGGCTCCACCCAGCGTGCAGCGGAGCGGCCCCGAAAGGGGCCGCGGAGTCTGCACGGGTTAGCGCGTAGCGCGTTTAAGCAACGTCGCGGAACACGACCGCGTCCGCGAGGGCCCGCAGCTTCTTCAGGCTCTGGTTCTCGATCTGGCGGATCCGCTCGCGCGTGACGTTGAACGCGCGGCCGACCTCGTCGAGCGTGCACGGGTGCTCGCCGTTGAGCCCGTAGCGCAGCTCGAGCACGCGCTGCTCGCGGACGCTGAGCGTCGACAGCACCCGCTGCAACGTCGCCTTCCGCAGCTCGACCTCCGCTGCCTCCTCCGGCAGCGGCTCGCTCTCGTCGGTGAGGAAGTGCCCGAACTCCGACTCCTCCTCGTCGCCGACCGGCTTCTCCAGCGAGACCGGCGCCTGCGAGCTCCGGCGGATCTGCTCGACCTCGTCCGTCGGCAACTCGACGTCGGCCGCGATCTCCACAGCGGTCGGCTCACGCCCGAGCTCGGCGCGGAGCTTGCGCTCCGAGCGGACGATCTTGTTCAGCTTCTCGACGATGTGCACCGGCATCCGGATCGTCCGCGCCTTGTCCGCCAGCGCGCGGGCGACGGCCTGTCTGATCCACCACGTCGCGTAGGTCGAGAACTTGAAGCCCTTGCGGTGGTCGAACTTCTCGGCGGCGCGGACGAGGCCGATCGTCCCCTCCTGGATCAGATCGAGAAACGGCAGACCCTGGTTGCGGTACTTCTTGGCGATCGAGACGACGAGCCGCAGGTTCGCCTCGACCATCTCCTGCTTCGCGCGGTGCTCGCCGCGCTCGATCCGCTTCGCGAGCTCGACCTCCTGCGCCGCGGTGAGCAGGTCGACCTTGCCGATGTCCTTCAGGAAGAGCTGCAATGAGTCGGTCGTGATCTCGCGCGCCTCCGGCTCGGGGCTGCGCTCGCCGGTCTCGTCCTCCGCCTCGACGCCGTCGTCGACCACGTCGATCTGCTGCTCCTCGAGCGCGTGGTAGACGTCGTCGATCTGCGCGGCGTCGAGCTCCAGACCTCCGAGCGCGAGCGCAATCTCGTCCGTCGTGAGCGACCCCGACTCGCGCCCGCTCTCCAGCAACCCCTTCACCTCGTCGGTCTCGAGCACTTCGGCGAGGCTCATCGACCTAACCCGCTCCCCCGGACTACTCACAGCGGCTCCTCTCTGGGCTTTGTGACGGTCGGCACGCGCCGTTGCGGATGCGGAACTCTCTCATGAGCACCGGACGGATGCCAATAGGCCGAACGGCTCATTTCGCGGTCAGGGGGTCCCAACCATGCGCAGGGCAGAGAGATACGAGGCGGCCTGCCTGCCGATCGTGGAGTCCGGGCTCTCGTCGTGGGCCTGCCGGAGCTCCGCGCGGGCGCGGTCGACCTGGCCGATCCAGAGGAGCAGCAGCCCGAGGTGGAACCGGACGGTCGGCGCGTGCGGGAAGATGCGCACCAGCGGGCCGAGCCGACCGAACGCGGCCGAGGGGTCGTCCTTGTCGAAGAGCCCGACCGCGGCGGCGACGTGCGCGTCCGGGTCGTTCTGGGCCCTGCGCGCCGCGGCCGCGAACTGCTTCTCCGCCGAGCGCGGCCGATCCAGGTGCTGGAGGGCGGCGCCGTAGAGGAGCTTCGCGTTCGCCCCTCCGGTGCGTGCCGCCGCGGCGAGCGCCGCGACGCGCTGTGCGGGCGGCAGCGCGCGGATGCGGGTCGGCGGCACCGTCGACGGCACGAAGTCCGGGAGCCCCGGTGCGAAGCGCGGGTGGAGGAAGTCGGCCGCGCGGACGGCGTAGAACGAGTCCGGCTGGAGCGCCTCGGCCGACCGCCACGCCTGGACTGCGTCGGCGTCGCGCCGGTACCAGTAGAGCGCGAGGCCGAGGTGGAGCGCGACGAGCGCGCTCCGCGGGTACTCCGCGGAGAGCGTCTGCAGGCGGGCGAGCGTTCCGCTCGGCCAGGCGGCGATCGCCGAGCCGACCTGCGCCTCCAGCGAGGAGTAGCGGCCGAAGATCCTCGCGGCGCTCTTCGGCTGGTGTGCGCGGTCGTAGAGGATCTCGGCCCGTTCGAGCTGGCGCGCCTCAGTGTCGGTGCGGAGGCCGAGGTCGAGCGCGATCGGCGGCGAGCCGGTGCGCGGCTTGACGGACGGCACGTCGCTCCGCGTCGCGAGCACGCCGATCACGACGACCCCCGAGGCGACGACCGCCGCGAGCATGACCAGGATGAAGACGCGCCCCCGGGGACTCACCTCGAGAAGATAGCCGCGCGCGGCGGGCTTGACCGGCCGCTATACAATCGAAAGCGATGCCGACGTACCGTGAGCTGCTCCAGTCCGCGCGCGCCTCGATCGAGGAGGTCGACGCGAACGCCGCTCAGGCGATGCTCGCCGAGGGCGCGCTGCTCGTCGATGTGCGCGAGCCGGACGAGTGGGCGCAGGGCCGGATCCCCGGCGCCGTCCACGTGCCGCGCGGGAACCTCGAGTCGCGGATCGAGAACGCCGCTCCCGACCGCTCGCAGCCGCTCGTCATCTACTGCGCCGCGGGCAACCGCTCGGCGTTCGCCGCGAAGACGCTCGCCGAGCTCGGCTACGAGCGCCCGGTCTCGCTCGCGGGCGGCTACGTCGACTGGCAGCGGAACGGCCTCCCCACCGAGCTCCCCCGGACGCTCGGTCCCGCGCGGCAGACGCGCTACAGCCGCCACCTCCTGATCCCGGAGGTCGGCGAGGAGGGACAGCTCAAGCTGCTCGACTCGCGGATCTTGCTGATCGGGGCGGGCGGGCTGGGATCGCCGGCCTCGCTCTATCTCGCGGCCGCTGGCGTCGGGCGCCTGGGGATCGTCGACGCGGACGTCGTCGACGAGACGAACCTCCAGCGGCAGATCGCGCACTCGACGGACTCGCTCGGGGAGCCCAAGACCGACTCGGCGCGCCGCCGGATCGAGGGCCTGAACCCGGACGTCGAGGTGGTGGCGTTCCGCGAACGCCTGACCTCGGAGAACATCGAGCGAATCCTCGAGCCCGGCTGGGACGTGATCGTCGACGGCGCCGACAACTTCCCGACCCGCTACCTCGTCAACGACGCCTCTGTCTGGCACGACATCCCGGTCGTGCACGGCTCGATCTTCCGCTTCGAGGGCCAGGTGACGGTCTTCAAGCCCGGCTCGGGCCCGTGCTATCGCTGCCTGTTCCCGCAGCCGCCGCCGCCCGAGCTCGCGCCCAGCTGCGCCGAGGGCGGCGTGCTCGGCGTGCTGCCGGGCGTGATCGGCTCGATCCAGGCCACCGAAGCGCTCAAGCTCGCGCTCGGGATCGGCGACCCGCTGATCGGCCGGCTGCTGCTCTACGACGCGCTCTCGGGCGAGTTCCAGGAGATGAAGCTCCGGCGCGATCCCGCCTGCCCGGTGTGCGGCGAGGACCCGTCGATCATGGACTACGTCGACTACGTCGAGTTCTGCGCAGGGGTCGGGCACTGAGCACGATCCGCATCCCGCCGACGCTGCGCGGCGAGACCGAGGGCGCACGCGAGGTCGAGGCTCGCGGCGGCACGGTGCGCGAGCTGCTCGACGACCTGATGAGCCGGTTTCCTGCGCTTCGCGGGCAGCTGCTCGAGGGCGACGCCGAGCTCGCGCCGTTCGTGAACGTCTACGTCGAGGGCGAGGACGTCCGCACCAGGCAGGGCCTGGACACGCCCGTCGGCGAGGGCTCGCAGATCGTCCTGCTTCCGGCCATGGCCGGAGGCGCCATGTCCCGGGGACAGTCCCTGGGCCGTGGCTAGAACGGACACGTCGGGGCTCCTCGCATTAGTCGGCAACACGCCGCTCGTCGAGCTGGCGCGGCTGAGCCCGAAGCCCGAGGTCACGCTCTACGCGAAGCTTGAGGGCCAGAACCCGACCGGCTCGATCAAGGACCGCATCGCCGTGGCCATGGTCGAGGCGGCCGAGCGGCGCGGCGAGCTCGAGCCCGGGCGGGAGTTGCTCGAGCCGACGAGCGGCAACACCGGGATCTCGCTCGCGCTCGTCGCCCGCCTCAAGGGCTACCGGCTCACCTGCGTGCTGCCGGAGAACGTGACCGAGGAACGAAGGCGCCTGCTCCGGCTCTACGGGGCGCGCATCGTCGAGTCGCCGGGCGAGGAGGGCTCGAACGGAGCCGTTCGCGCCGCGCTCGAGCTGGCGGAGCGCGAGCCCCGCTACCACATGCTGTTCCAGTACGCGAACGAGGCGAACCCTGGCGCCCACTACGAGGGGACCGGTGCTGAGATCGCCGAGGCGCTCGACCGCGTGGACGTGCTCGTCGCGGGTCTCGGGACCGGCGGGACACTGATGGGCGCAGGCGCGCGCGTGCGCGAGCAGTTTCCCGACGTCGTCGTCGCGGCAGCCGAGCCGCTTCCAGGCGACCCGGTCATGGGCCTCCGCTCGCTCGAGGACGGCTACGTCCCGCCGATCCTCGACGTCTCGAAGCTCGACCGGAAGCTGCTCGTCTCGAACGCCGAGGCCGTGGCCGGCCTGCGCGAGCTGCTCGGGCGCGAGGGCGTCTTCGCCGGGGTCTCCGCCGGCGCCGTCGTCCACGCGGCCCGGAAGCTGGCTGCCGAGCTCGACGAGGGTGTCGTGGTCGCGATCCTCGCCGACGCCGGCTGGAAGTACCTCTCCGCCCCGTTCTGGGACGCAGCCGACCCCGAGACCGAGATGGAGAGCTCCGTCTGGTGGTGATCCCGGCCGAGATCCGGGCCGAGCTCGAGGCGCACGCGCGGGCGGAGGACCCGAACGAGGCCTGCGGGCTCGTGGTCCTTCGCGACGGCGAGGCCGAGCGGTACATCCCGGCGCGGAACGCGGCCGAGAGCCCGTACCGCTTCGAGCTCGAGACCGAGCCCGAGAACTGGTTCCTCGAGGACGAGGGCTACGAGCTCGCCGTTTTCCACTCGCACCTCTCCTCGCCGCCTCGGCCCTCGCGGACCGACGTCCAGAACATCGGGCTCTGGGAGGGGCGACCCTACCTGATCCTCTCGCTGGGCACGGACGAGCTCGCCGCCTGGCGGATAACAGGCGGCGAGATCGCCGAGCTCGACCTCGAGTCCTAGGTGACCTTGAACGTGCCCTTCATGCCGAACAGGGCATGGCTGTCGATCGTGCACTTGTAGGGGTACTTCCCCTTCTTCAGCGTCACCTTGAGCGGCTTGGCCGACTTGCCGGGCTTGATGTTCGGCGTCTTCTTCCCGTTGATCTTGAAGTCGTGGGCGATCTTGCCCTTGTTCACGACCTTGAAGATCACGACCCCGGCGGGCGCGCTCTTCTTCGAGAGGATGAACTTGTACTCCTTGGCGGTGACCTTGATGGTCGTCGTCTTCTGCTTGGCCGCGGGGTGCGCGGCGGCGAACGGTGCGACCACGATGACGGTCGCCGTGACCGCGGCTGCGGCCACGAGCAGGTACAGCAAGCGCTTCATAGTCTCCTCACCAGTTCGGGAACCCCGTCGCGGGCAAGGGTACCTACGACGCCTCTTCGAGTCGCTCCTTGTCCGTCCCCGGCGTGTGCCGCGTGAGCTCGACCTCGAGCCGCTGGATCCTCGAGCCCTCGACCTCCAGCACCTTGAAGCGGCAACCGTCGTGCTCGACCTCGTCGCCGGGCTCGGGCGCACGGCCGAGGAGGCCGAAGACCAGCCCGCCGATCGTGTGGTAGTCCTCGATCGGCAGCTCGCGGTGAAGCTGCTCGTTGAAGTCGTCGACCGGGAAGGTGCCGGCGATGCGCATGCGGCCGTCTTCGAGCCGCTCGATCGACTCGTCCGGCAGGTCGAACTCGTCCTCGATCTCGCCGACGATCTCCTCGAGCAGGTCCTCGAGCGTGACGATGCCCTCGAGCTCGCCGTACTCGTCGACCACGATCGCCATGTGCTGGTTCGTCCGCCGGAACTCGGTCAGCAGCGCCGCGAGGTCCTTCGTCTCGGGGACGATGTGGGCGGGCCGCAGCAGCTGCTCGAGCTGTACCCCCGCGATCCCGCGGTCGACGAGCGCCGAGAAGAGGTCGCGCACGTGCAGCACCCCGGCGATGTCGTCGAGCGAGCTGCGGTAGACGGGATAGCGCGTGTACGGCGAGTCGATCACCGCGGCGAGCGCCTCCTCGGGCGGCAGCTCGACCGACAGCGCCACCACGTCGGGCCGCGGCACCATCACGTCAGAGGCCTCCTTGTCGGCGAAGTCGAACACCTTGTAGAGCATCTCCTGCTCCTGCTCCTCGATCTCGCCCTGCTCGGTCGACTGGGAGACGAGCATCTTCAGCTCGGCCTCGGAGTGCACGAGGTCCTCGCCGCCCGGCGGCTCGACCCCGAGCGCGCGCAGCGTCAGCTCGCTCGAGCGCTGGAGGAACCAGATCAGCGGCTTGAGGACGATGAAGAAGCCCCGCACGGGCGCCGAGACGGCGAGCGCCGTCCTCTCGGAGTACCGCAGCGCGATGCCCTTCGGCACCAGCTCGCCGAGCACGACGTGGAGGAACGTGATGATCAGGAACGCGAGCGCGAAAGCGATCGCGGTCGCGAGGAACGGGTCGAAGATCTTCGCGAGAACCTGCTCGCCGACGGCGCCGATCGCCAGGCTGGTGGCGGTGACGCCGAGCTGCATCGCGGCGATGAACCGCGGCGGGTCGGCGGTGATCTGCAGCACAGACCGCGCGCGGCGGTTGCCCTGCTCCTCGAGCTCGCGGATGCGCGTGCGGCGCGCGGTCACGAGCCCGTACTCGCCCGCGACGAAGAACGCGTTCAGCGCGATCAGGGCCGCAACGGCGAGGAGTTCGAAGAAGAGAGTCACGCCCCGCTCTCCGGGGCTCGGGTACTAGGCGGTCTGTCGTCGTCCAACAGGATCTACGTCCCAGTATAGGAGACGGCGCCGCCGTCCCCGGAGCGCCGGGCGCGGCCCTCGCGCACGAGCCGCTCCAGGTGCGCGAGCGACTCCGCGAGGGCGAATCGGCGGCCGCTCGGGTCGAGGTTTGCGTCGAAGAGCGCGAGCGAGACCTCGTAGCCGGTCCTCGCTCCCGCTGCGAGAGCCGCGGCAGCCTCGTCCAGGCGAACGCGGTGGTGGTCGACGATCTCGCGGGCACGGGCGACCGGCTCTTCCAGAGGCTCGTTGTGGCCCGGGAGCGCGTACGAGGGCGCGAGCTCGATCGTCCGTGCGAGCGACTCGAGGAAGTCGCCGAGCGGGTCGGGCCTCGACTCCGGGTAGAGGCCGACCGTCGGCGTGATCCGAGCGAGCAGGTGGTCGCCCGCGACGAGCACGCCGCCACGGAAGAGGGCGATGTGGCCGTCGGCGTGGCCGGGGAGCTCGAGCACGCGCCAGCCGTCGACGTCGTCGCCCTCGCCGATCCGCTCGGGTTCGCGCGCGAAGCGGATGAACGGGGCGAGCGTGCGCGACTCCTGGCGCAGCTCCTCGGCGATCTCCGCGGGAAGGCCGTTTGCCTGCAGATACCCGGCCATCCGGTCGGACCAGTCCTCGCGCCCCCAGACGCGCTCGCAGAGCTCGTAGTCGCGCGCGCCCTGGAGCACCGGCGCGCCGGTCAGCCCCTGGACGATCTCGCCGCCGCCGGCGTGGTCGGGGTGGAAGTGCGTGACGACGATCCGCGCCACCGGCCTTTCGAGTTCCGCCAGCACCTCCCGCCAGCGATCCTCGGCGCCCGGAAGCCCGAGGCCGGTGTCGACGAGGGTCCACCCATCGGTGCCCGGGAGCAGGTAGCAGTGCACGTGGTCGATCCCGAGCGGGAGCGGGAAGGTGACGCGCAGGATGCCGCCGGCCAGTTCGTCCACGAGCGGCGAGATCATAGGTCGCGGCGTCTACACGAACGTATGTTCTATACTCTCCCGGTGCGAGCCGAGTACCGCGAGGAGCCGTGCAAGGCGGCGCTCAACCGCGTCAAGGGGATGGCGTTCACGTGGTCGCTGAACCCGTACATGGGCTGCGTCCACCGCTGCACGTTCTGCTACGTGCGCGCCTTCGAGCTACGGGCCGAACGGCCGTTCGACGATCGCTACGGCAGCTCGATCCGGGTCAAGACGAACGTCGTCGAGGTCCTGCGCCGCGAGCTCGCGAGGGCCAGCTGGGAGCGAGAGCCCGTCGCGATCGGCGCGGCCACCGACCCGTACCAGCCGGCCGAGGGCCGCTACCGGCTCACGCGGGGCTGCATCGAGGCGCTCGCCGACGCGTCGAACCCGTTCAGCCTGATCACCCGCGGGCCGCTGATCGTACGGGACGTCGATGTCCTCGCCGAAGCGGCTCGCCACGCCGAGGTGTCCGTCACGTTCTCGATCCCGACGCTGGACGAGGAGGTCTGGCGGCGGACCGAGCCGGGCACCGCGCATCCCCGCCAGCGGCTTCGCGCGCTGAAGGCCCTCGTCGAGGCGGGGATCAAGGCGAGCGTCGGCATGGCGCCGATCCTTCCCGGGATCTCCGATCGGCCCGAGCAGCTCGAGGAGGTCGTGCGCGCCGCCCGCGAGGTGGGCGCCTGCGGGATCTGGTCGAACCTCCTCTTCCTGCGCCCGGGCACGCGGGAACACTTCCTCGAGGCGCTCGCGCGCGACTTTCCGGAGCAGCTCGACCGCTACGAGCGCCTCTACTCCCGTCGCGCCTACCTCGGCTCGGAGCAGGTGAAGCCGATCCGCGCCGAGGTCGCAGTGCTCGCCCGCCGGCACGGCGTGCGCGACCGGCGCAGGACGCCGATCGCGCCCGAGCCCGAGCCGGAGCAGCTTCTGCTCGCCTTGTGACAACCGCGCCAGGCGAGCCGACCCGTAGCCGGGCACTACTTCGCCGAGCAGGGCGGCGGACCCGGATACGAACCCCAGCTCTGCACAGGTCCACAGGCCGCAAGGTCCTCGCGCGAGCCAACCGAGCCCTCCGACACGCGCCCGGCAGAAGACGTCTCCCAAACGGTTGCGCCGCTCGCGTCGGTGAGCCTTATGTGGGTCCCGTCGAAGTCGCGCCAACGGTCGCCAAGGGCAGCGAGAAAGCCGGGCATCCTCTTGACCAAGAACGACGCCGGGTCGCTGCTCTCGAACGTCGCCGCGACCGCGACCCCGTCCGGTTGATAGATCGTCAGAGAACGAAGCGGCTCTCCGATCTTTGCCGCGGCGCTCTCGAACCGCTCACGTGCCGCCTTGGCCGCCCCTGGCTTGGCTCTCGGCAGCGCCGTCGCTGGCCCTGGCGGGATCACACCGCTTGCCTCTCCATTCACAAGCAACACCTTCACAACGTCTCCGGCGGCCTGTGCTCGATCACGAAAGGCCCCTGCGACCAGCGACTCCTCCCACAGCGAGCGCATCGAACGATCGCTAGCGGCCATGCGAAGAGAGACGTCAGTTCCAGTCGTCGAGACGACGATCCTCTCGATCGTGGTCGTCGGCATGCCACTCAAGACGGAGCGCAAGAGCCTTCGCTGGGCGGCTGTCCCGCCCTTGATCCCGACGGTCGAAGACGCTCGAGCTGGTGCGGTCGTGGTAGATGACTGGGCAGGCGCGCTCGGAAGGCTGAGGACGCCCGAGCAGCCGAAGACGGTCAGCGCAAGGCCGAGGCATTGGGAATCTGCGTTTCCGGTCGTCGCGCCGAAACGCCAGGTTGCGCCCCGTGTGTAGGCGCCCCACGAAGACGACGGCGCGCGGATCGCCTGCACGAGGAACGGCGTCCGGGTTGGCTTTGACCCGCCTGTGAGCGTCAGCACGAGCGCCGCAGCGCCAGCGGCGGCCCCTGCGGCCACAACGACAGCGGCGACGCGACTGCGACGCCGTCTTGCCGATCGGGACGCACCCACCGCGGGCCCGCGAGACAGAGCTTTCGCGCCAGCTTTCTCTCGGTCGGGGTCGAGGATGGACTTGAGGAGATGCTGTGCCTCGGGTGACTCACGCGGATCGGGCAGATCAGCAACGTCGATCACGTTCGCTCGCCGAAGAAGCTCGCTGATCTGGTGTTCGTCCATTCGCCTACTCAATGTCCGGTGGAGACGTCTTCTTTCAGGAACTCCTCGGAGAGACGCCGACGAGCCCGATGAAGCCGGATCGCGGCTGCGTTTGCCGAGCAGCCGAGGACGATTCCGATCTCTCGACGGGACAAGTCCTCCCAGATGGCGAGCCTCAACACCTCCTGGTCGTCCGGCGAGAGCCGCGCTAGAGCAGCGAGGACGGCATGAAGTTGCTCGCGCTCTTCCAGTAGGTCCTCGGTTCTTTGCGTGGTTGACGGCTGCAGCCGCAGTCGCTCGCGCAGCGCGATTCGTCTTCGCTGCGAGCGCCGCTGGTTCGCGATCGTGCGGCGGGCGATGGCGAAGAGCCACGGTCGAGCGGCTTCGTCCGTAGGCGCATCCGCGATCCGTCGCCACGCGACAGTGAAGACCTCGGCTATCGCGTCTTGCGCCTCGGCAAGATCACCCGTGCGGCGCAACGCATAGGCGAGGACGTGGGGGTACTCGGCCTGGAAGAGCCGGCGAAACTGTTTCTCGCGGGCAGTTGACTCCACGAATGTCCCATGTCCGGCTGAGGACGAACCTTTCCCTGACACCGTACGCGGCGCGGACGATGACCTCTACCGTCCGCTCGGGTGACATTCCGCGGCACACTGGCCCACGCCGCCCGTGACACTTCCGACGCGCCGCCTACAATCCGCGTGCGTGGCAGAGCAGGCCGTCGAACAGCGCAAGAACGGGGAGATCACGTGTCTGATCGTGGACGACCACGAGGTCGTCCGCGAGGGGTTGCGGCTCTCGCTGTCGCGTGCACCCCACATCCGCGTCGTCGGCGAGGCGGCTGACGGCGCGACCGCCGTCGCGCTGGCCGAGCGACGCAAGCCGAACGTCGTGATCATGGACGTCCGCATGCCCGGTATGGACGGGCTCGAGGCGACGAAGATCCTGACGCAGAAGGTCCCGGAGACGTCCGTCCTGATCTTCACCGCCTACAGCGAGCGCAGCCTCCTCGCGCGCGGCCTCGAGTCGGGCGCGAAGGGGTACATCCTCAAGGAGGCGCCCCACCAGACGCTGCTGAACGCGATCGAGAAGGTCGCCGCGGGCGAGGACTTCCGCGACCCCGCCCTGCTGCCGGCGTTCGTCTCCGGGGTCCAGGAGGGCATGCTGACCGGCCGCGAGCGCGAGATCCTGCAGCTCCTCGCCGACGGGATGTCGAATGCGGACGTGGCCCAGCGCCTCTTCATCAGCCAGGAGACGGTGAAGAGCCACGTGCGGCACATCCTCACGAAGCTCGAGGCCGACACGCGGACGCATGCCGTAGCGATTGCGCTTCGCGACGCGATCATCGACTAGGTCCCCCGGACGGGCGGCGCTGCTCGTGGGGGCGGTCGCAGCGGCGGCGGTCATCTCGCTCGTCGGGTTGGCGCTGCGCTCGAGCTGGCTCGCCTTCGTCGGGCTCGCGATCGCGATCGCGATCGCGGCCGCATTTGCCCTCACCCTGATCGTCACCGAGCGGCGCCGCCACGAGGTGGCCGAGGAGGAGCTTGCGGCGGAATCGAGCTTCCTGGAGTCGCTGGTCGAGTCGATGGGCTCGATCGCGTCCGCCCACGACTCCGAGGAGGTGCTGGAGCGGACGCGTCGGGAGGCCAAGCAGCTGTTCGGCGCGAAGGCGGCCGTGCTTCCGCCGGGCGCAGAGCCGCACGCGCCGGGAGCCGTCGTGCTGCCGCTCCGGACCCGCGACGAGGAGATCGGGTTGCTCGAGCTCACCCGCTCCCATCCCCTCGACCGCGAAGAGCTCGCGCGCGCCTCGCTGCTGGCCGACTTCGCCACGCGAACGATCGAGAACACCCGGCTCCTCGCCGAAGCGCAGGTGCGCGAGGCCGAGCAGGCACGCCTCTCGGACCAGCTGATCACGGCCGAGCAGGACGAGCGCCGGCGGCTCGCGCTGTTCCTGCACGACGGTCCGGTGCAGTCGCTCTCGGGGATCAGCCTGATGCTCGATGCCGTCATCGACTCGCTCGAGGGCGAGCGGCTCGACGAGGCGAACCGCATCCTCCGCTCCGCGCTCGCTCGGCACCGCGACACGATCCGCTCGCTCCGCGACCTCTCGTTCCAGATCGAGCCCGTCGTGCTCCGGGACCAGGGGTTCGGGCCGGCCGTGCGCGCGTTCTCCGAGCAGGTTGCGCTCGCGAACCAGATCCAGATCGACCTCGACATCGACGCCGCGGACGGCCTTGGCGAGAACGCGCGCGTCGGGCTCTACCAGATCATCCGCGAGGCGGTGAACCACGCGATCCACCGCGGGCCGCCGACCCGGATCTCGATCCGCGTGGCCGAGGCCGAGGACGGGAGCGTCGAGGCGCTGATCTCGGACGACGGCGCGGGCGAGCGGCGCCGGGCGACCTTCGACGCGATCGAGGAGCGCGCCCGGTCGCTGAGCGGGAGCATGCTCGTCGAGGCCGGCCAGGACGGAGGCACCTCGGTTCGGGTCGTCGTGCCCTCCTACGTGGCGCACCCGGCCTAAAAGCCTTGCGCGGCCGGCGAGAACGTCTCTAGGATCGCGACGTGGAGGACGGACAGTTGCGGCACGGCACCCACCTGCGCTTCGTCTGGACGGCGACCGGCTACGAGCTGCGCGAACACGAGGGCGAGGCACCCGCGGTCGGCGAGGACGTCGAGGAGGGCGAGATCCGCCTGCGCGTGAGCAAGGTCGCACCCTCGCCGCTCCCGGGCGACACGCGCCGCTGCGCCTACCTCCAGCCGCTCACCTGAGCGCCTGCTCGGCGGCCGTGCGGCCTAGCACGAGCGCTGCGGCAAGCCCGCTCGAGTAGCCGCCGCTCGCAATCCCGCCCACGTCGGCGCCCGCGGCGTAGAGGCCGTCGACCCCGACGACCCGGGCCCGATCGTCCACGCGGATGCCGCCCAGCGTGTGCGTGACGCCTGCGATCACGTGGATCCGGAGCTCGCCATCGTCCTCGAGGACGGTTCCGCCGGCCTCGCGCGCCGCCGTCACGCGCGGATCGTCGCGGTACCCGGCGGGGACGACGAGCCACGCCGTCCCACCAGGCTGCCTCGCGATCGCCTGGGCGAGATCGCTCTCGTGCCAGGCGGGCGGGCCCTGAATGAGCTCATCGCCGTCCTCGCCGACGACGCGCGCCTCGCCACCCCAGAGCTGGGAAAGGCGGACGAAATCCTCGCTTCGCACGCGCGCAGGCGGGGCGGGCATCGCACGGCCGTAGAACTCCCCCAGGTCGCCCGCCTCCTCGGCGCCGTGCGCGCGGGCGAAGTCGAGCCCGTCGCCCTCGCTCCAGGGGTTGCAGCGGGCGAGCAGCCCGCGCTCGTGTGCGAGGCGGACGGCGAAGCCGCCGGTCGCGAGCACCAGCGGCTCTTCCGGCCAGGTCCCGGGGACAATCCCCGGGCCTTGGCTGACACGGACGTCCCCGGCAGCGCGGACGAGCGCTTCCGTCAGACTCCGCGGCTCGAAGCGCTTGCCCGTCGTGCGCGGGTTCTCGGTGTCGTCCCAGACCACCTCGGCCCCCAGCGAAACGAGCCACTCGAGCGCCTCGTCGAGTCCCTCGAGGACGAGGCGCTGCAGCCGCTCGTCGCCGCCCGGGCTCTCGCGGCGGAAGTCCTCGAAGCTCAGATGCCGCCAGACGACGCAGCTGGAGAGCAGCATCGAGCCGCCCGGGCGGTCGCCCTTCTCGAGCACGACAGGCGTCGCCCCAAGCTCGCGGGCACGAGCAGCCGCGCACAGGCCGGCCATCCCCGCTCCGGCGACGATCACCTCAGGAGCCTCTAAGGCGTCGCTTGCGACGCCGACATCAGGACGGGCGAGCTCTGCTCGCGCGTCCGTCGGAAACGACCGGTCGACACGGCTGCCCTCCTCGTAACCGCTCTAGGTCAGCGAGAACGAGGGCTTGTGCTCGACGTACTCGACCTTGACGCGCTCGGGGCCCCACACGAACACCGCATACGTGTTCGCGGCGTCGACGACGTCGGCGATCTCGAGCCCGAGCTCGCGCGCCTCGGCGATGTGGTCCTCCGTCGACTCGACCTTGACCGCGAGATGATTCAAAAGCGGCTTCTCGGGGTCACCCGGCTCGCCCTGGTGGAACTCGACGAACGCACCGCCCGTCTCGACCCGCAGCGCACCGGACGGCCCGGGCCCGGCGGGAGAGAACCCCAGCCCGAGGTAGGCCTTGGCGGTCTCCTCGGGATCAGCAGACCAGAGCGCGACGTGGTCGATGTCGTACTCGATCTCCGTCGGCGCCTCGACGAGCCCGAGTCGCAGGCCCTCGTGGACGTCGAAGTAGAGCTCGTCCGCGCGAGGCTGGTCGACCTCGAGGTCGCCGAGATCGTGCTCGGCCCGATCGACGCTCGAGACGCGCAGCGCGACGTGCTTAAGCGCGCCCCGCTCCCGCGGGCCTTCCGCCGCGAACAGCGTCAGCTTCCCGTGCCGCGCGTGCGAGCCGACGAGCGTGAACGCGTCCGTCCGGTCGATCACGTGCATCCCGACCCGCTCGGTCAGAACGTCCGCAATGGCGTCTCGGTCCGCCACCCAGAGGGCGACGTGGTCGAGCGTCTCCGGCCTCACGCGGCCCAGCATAGCCACCCCGCGCCAGGTGGCGGAAGGCAGCTAGGAAGCCGACTCGAGCGGCGGATTCTGGACGTTGTGCTCCGCCGCGTACTCGTCGACGAGCCTGTTGATCACGTCCGCCCCTTCCTCGAAGGCGTAGTTGATCTTCACGAAGGGCTCCCACTTCTGCGGAAGCGCGTCCTCGGGGAAGATCGCCTCGACCGGGCACTCCGGCTCGCAGGCGCCGCAGTCGATGCACTCCTCGGGGTCGATGATGAGGATCCTCTCGAAGGTGTGGATGCAGTCGACCGGGCAGACGTCGACGCACGAGAGGTCTTTGATGTCGATGCAGGGCTCGGCGATGATGTACGTCACGCGGCCGTCAGTCTACTGAGGCAATCAGCTCCTGGACCGTGCCCTGCAACCGGTCGTCAAGTGCGGATTTCACCAAGACCTGGTCGAAACCGGCCGTGTGGGCGCGCCGAAGGCCCGCGGTGTCGGTGTGGCTGCAGAAGCCGATGATCGGGACGTCCGCGTACGTGTCTGCGACCTCCTCGGGCTCGATCCGGGAGACGTCGCAGATGACGAGATCGGGAGGGTCGATGTGGTCGGACGTGACCAGATGGTGCTCCGGGAGAAGCCCCTCGATCTTCCCTCGGAAGAACACGTCGACCCCCGCCAGCAGGATCGTCGCCACGGTTGCAAACCGTACCACCCTCGACGGCTCGTTCCAACGCTAGGATCGAGGCCGTGGCAGAGAGTTTCCAGCCGGTCGCGCGGGTGGAGGACATCGAGCCCGGCTCGCTGGCCTGTGTGCGGGTGGGCGAGCAGGACGTGACGCTCGCTCGCGTGGGCGACGACTTCTACGCGACCCAGGGCCACTGCATCCACCTCGAAGGGCCGCTCTGCGAGGGCCGACTCGACGGGCACGTGCTCAGCTGCCCGTGGCACGGCTGGCAGTACGACGTGCGGAACGGCGAGAACGAGTTCGACCGCGCGATCGTCCTCGAGACGTACGAGGTGCGGGTCGAGCACGGAGAGGTGCAGATCGCCCGCTGACGGGCTCGAGGCCGGGCTCGACCTGATCCGCAACGGGGAGTACTTCGCGGCCCACGAGGAACTGGAGGACGCATGGCGCGCGGCGCCGGCCGAGGAGCGCGACTTCTACCAGGGGCTCGTCCACGTCGCGGTCGCCTGGTACCAGGCCGGCCGGGGCAACCGAACCGGCTGCGAGCGGCAGCTGGAGAAGGCCGCCCGCCGGCTCGGGCCCTATGCGCCCGAGCACCGGGGCGTGGACGTCGCGTCGGTCCTCGAGCAGGTAGACCAGGCCTCGAGCGTCGTCGCGGGCGGATCGCTCGCGCTGCCGCAGCCGAAGGTCTAGCCGCGAGCGGGCCGAGAATGCCCTCGATGAAGGTCGCCGTCTTCACGACCTCCTATCCGCGGCACGAGGGCGATCTCGCCGGGCGGTTCGTCTATGACCTGGTCGAGCACGTTCGGGAGTGCGGGGTCGAGATCGAGGTCGTCGGGCCCGGGGCATACAACGACTACGGGCTGACCGGGAGCAGCGGCGCGGGGCTCGTGGCGAGCGCGAGGAAGAGGCCATGGCTGGCGCCGCCGCTCGCCTGGTCGATGGTCCGCTCGCTTCGCCGGGCCGCACGTGACGCCGACCTCGTCCACGCCAACTGGCTCGCGGGTGCAAAGATCGCGCGCTTCTCCGGGAAGCCGTTCATCGTGACGCTCCACGGCTCGGGCACCGCGGGCCGCTTCTCGGACCTCGGCCTGGCCGACCGCTCGCCCGGCCTCGTCCGCCGCCTGCTCCGCCCCGCACGGGCGGTGATCTGCTGCTCGCAGCCGCTCGCGGTCGCGATGCGCGGGATCGGAATCGCGAATGTGCACGAGATCCCCTACGGCGTCGAGATTCCGGCCGACACCGGCGCCGAGGAGGAGCCGCCGACCGTGCTGTTCGCGGGCCGCCTCTCTCCGGAGAAGCGGATCGACGTCGTCGCCGCCGCGACCGAGGGCCTCCCGCGGATCGTCGCGGGCGACGGGCCGCTCCGCGACCTCCTCCCGGACGCGCTCGGCTTCGTGCCGCAGAACGAGCTGTTCGGCCTCTTCGAGCGCGCGGCGGTGGTCGTGCTCGCCTCGGAGAACGAGGGTCTGCCGAACGTCGTCCTGGAGGCGATGGCGCGCGGCAGGACCGTCGTCTCGACACCCGTCGGCGGAATCCCGACCGTGATCGAGGACGGCGTGACCGGCTTCCTCGTCCCGGTCGGCGACGTCGCCGCGACCAGGGCTGCGATCGAGCGCGCCCTGGCCGACCCCGAGCTGCGCCGCCGGATCGGCGAGGCTGCCCGCGAGCGCGTCCGCGACTACTGCTCCTGGGAGAAGGTCACGGAGCAGACGCTCGAGGTCTACGCCGAGGCGAGCTAGATCCGCTGGAGGTGCGTGTCGTCGAACCTCGTCGGGTACTTCAGGCCGTATCCGAGCGCGTGGTCGACGCCGATGTGCGCGAGCCAGATCAGCGCGATCATCGTCGCCGTGTCGCTCCCCCAGACCACGCCTGCCAGGCCGAGCGCGACGGGCCCGACGTACGTGTGGACGGCGTCGTAGCTCGCCGCTCCGACCCTCGGCCCGAAGAGGTAGCCCACCGCCGACAGATCCGGCGCAAGGGCCAGGACGAGCAGCACCCACCACGGGTAGCCCTCGTGGAAGTAGAGGACGATCGCCGCGGCGGCCACGGCGATTCCCTCCGCGCGGACCAGGTGTCGAGGCAGTCGGTCGAGCACGGAGGCCTCCTCACAGTTGGCCGAGGCCGATCGCCTCGAGCGCCCTGTTGAGCATGACGCTCAGCCACCAGTCGCGGTTGAAGAACAGCAGCAGCCCGAGCGCGACCAGCGTCAGGCCGCTCGCGACGCGGATCAGGTTGTAGTGGTCGCGCATCCACCGGAACGCCGTGACGGCCGTCGTGAACGCGATCCCGATCAGAACGAACGCAACCGTGATCCCGAGCGAGTACGCGGCCAGTAGCACGCAGCCGCGGACGACCGTGTGCGAGTTGGCGGCGAGCACGAGGATCGCACCGAGCACGACCCCGACGCACGGCGCGGCACAGACGGCGAACGCGGCGCCGAGCAGCGCCCGGGAGCCGCTGGCCCGGGCGCGGGAGATGCTCCCCGGCGCGAGCATGCGCTCCGGCCACGGCAGCAGGCCCGCGAACGCGAGCCCGAGCACGACGAGCACGAAGCCGGCGATCTTCGTCCGCGTCTCCTGGTCGACCCAGCCGCCGAGCGCGGCCGCAGATGCGCCGAGCACGACGAACACCACGGTGAAGCCGAGCGCGAACGGGACGCTGGCCGCCACGACCCGCCTCGCCACCCCGCGCTCGCCGAGGCGGTCGACCTCCACGGCCGAGATCGCCGAGAGGTAGCCGGGCACGAGCGGGAGCACACAGGGGAACGCGATCGACACGATCCCCGCCAGGAACGCGACCGGGATCCGCTCAGCCATCGAAGTCCTCGAGCTCCTCGTCCACGAGGCGCTCCAGCGCAGGGTCGAGGCGCTGGCCGTTCACCGCCCACAGCTCGCGAGGCTCGGGCTCTTCCCGCAAACGGCTCCATCGCCACGCAAGCAGACCGAGGACGACCGCAGCAGCGACGATCCCTGCCGGCGGCAGCGCCCAGGCGAGCAGGTCGAACCCGTGCCGCGGCGGAGCCGCGAGGATCCGGGTGCCGTATTCGGCGACCAGCTTGTTCTTGATCTCGCTTCTCGTGTCGCCTGCAGCGATCCGGGCCTGGATGAACCGCTCCACCTGCGCGGCGGCCGGCGAGTCGGACTGGGCGAGAGTCTCGCCTGCGCAGACCGGGCACATGATCTCGTTCTCGAGCTCGGCGAGCGTCGGGTGCTGCTCGCTCGCCGCGGCGGGCGCGGCCAGCATTAGCGCCGCGGCCAGCACGACGAGCCACCTCACGACCGGAGCGCCTCCTGGATCCCGCTGCGCAGGTTCGAGACGGTCACCCCACCCGCGACGTGCGCGACGACGCGGCCCCGCGAGTTGACGAAGAACGTCTCCGGAAGGCCCGTCAGCCCGTACTTCGGCGAGGTGACGTTCATGTTGTCGTGGACGACCGGGTACGTGAGCCCGTGCTTGCGCATGAACTTGCGTGCGTCGCCGCTGAAGTCGTTCACGTCGACGCCGAGCACGACCACGCGCCCGTCGTGCTGCTTCCACGCGCGCTCGAGTGCCGGCGCTTCGCGCTTGCACGGGTAGCACCACGAGGCCCAGAAGTTCAGGACGACCGCCTTGCCCCGGAGCGAGGCGAGTTGCAGGTCTCCGCGCCGGTCGAGCCGCCCGAGCGTGAAGTTCGGCGCGTTCGTGACGTGGCCGCCGTCGATTTTCGACGCCACGGTGTTCGTGTTCTGGTGCGTGACCTTCCAGACGAGCAGCGCGAGCAGACCGAGCACCAGCGCGACCGCGAGACCCTGGGCGCCGATCTTGAGCCGCGCGGTCATCGGTCAGGCCGAGACGATGAAGACCGTCGTGCCGATGCGGACGTGGTTGAAGAGCCACTCCGCGTCGGGGATGTGCATCCGGATGCAGCCATGAGAGGCCGAGTAGCCGATCGACGCGTCGTCCGGGGTGCCGTGGATCCCCACGCCCGACGCCGAGAGGCCCATCCAGCGCGTGCCGAGCGGGTTCCCGGGGCCGGGCGGAATGGGCTTCGTGCCGGCTGCCCACGGCGACTTCGGCGGGTACCACCACGGGTTCCGCCACTTGACGACGATCGACCAGCGACCGAGCGGCGTCGGGTACGCGGACTGGCCGGTAGCCACGCCGAACGTGCGCCAGAGCCGCATGCCGTAGTAGAGGAAGAGGTGGTTCGACCCGCGACGGATCACGATCACGGGCCCGATGTTCTTCCTGGTCACCTTCGGCAGGAGGATGTGGACTCGGAGCTTGACCGGGTCGCGGCTGTTGGCGACGAGCGCATCGAAGATCGACGCGAGGCCAGCCAGGCGGCGAACCGACCAGCCCCGCTTCTGCCCGTGGATCCAGGGGCGCAGGCGGCGGAGGCCGAGCGTCGCGTTGACCGGATTGCGGTCGTACTCCTTCGCGAGGGAGGCGACGTACGACTCCGCCTTCGGCCTGTTCAGCTTCACGCGCAGCTTCAGCGCCGAGCCAGGAGCGGCCGCGAGCGCATAGTCGACGGCGGTCTTCACGAGCGCCGTTGCGCCGAGCTGGTCCGGGGTCGCGAGCTCCGTGTGGCCGGTCACGAGCAGCGGGAGTGGCTGGAGAAAGGCGGTCTCGACCGCATCGAAGGCGTCGTCAGCGGTCATGCCGCCGACGTCGACCCCGCCGATCGTGACGCCGTCGGCGATCGTCTGGGGCGCCGTGGTCGTCCCGGTCGTGGTCGTGCCGGTCGACGCCGCGATGCCCGCGGACACGCCGCCCGCGGCGGCGAGGCCGAGCACGAAGAGCACGGCAATCCCCACTCCCCTCTTCACGGGGGCAGTTTAGCCCTGGAAGAGCCGCGGATCGTCGGCGATCAGGCCGTCCACGCCGAGCCCGTCCAGGCGCTCTACTTCGTCGCGAGTCTCGACCGTCCACGCCAGGACCGGGACGCCGAGCGCATGGCAGCGCTCGACGACGGCGGCGCCGACAACCTGCCGATTCAGCATCGCGGCAGTCGCGCCGGCAGCGGCGAGCATGCGCTCGATACGCCGTGGGAGCGCCGCCCTTATGGCGGCCAGCCCTGCGGCAACGACCGGCGCGAGCGGCCGGTACCGGTTGAGGCCGTAGCGATCGTCCGGGTAGGTGAGCCCGACGCGCAGGCCGGGCTCGAGTGCCCGGAGCGCCCGCAGGCTCTCCGGCCGGAACGAGCTGACGACCGCCTGCTCGAGGAGCCCACGGCGCCTCAGCGCCTCCGCGATCGCGGCCTCCGTTCCCGGAATCTTCAGGTCGACGTGGGCCGCCGCGGTCGACTGCGCCAGAAACGCGAGTGCCTCGTCGAGCGAGACCGGGTCGTCCGGCACCTCCGCGACGGAGTGCGCCAGTACGAGCCGACCGCCGCGTTCGACGACGTCGAACTCCACGAGATCGCAGCCGAGCTCGACTGCGAGCTCGAGCGAGGCGATCGTGTTCTCGGGCGCGAGCGCTGCTGCGCCGCGGTGTCCGACCCGTAGAAACGGGGCGTCCTCGGCTCTGCGGAGCTCGATCACGCTTTAGACTCTCGCGCATGGCCCTGCCCGAGCGGAAGCAGGTCGAGGAGAAGCTGCTCGACCCGACCGCGGTGCACCGGGCGTACCGGCGAGAGCGGGCGCGGCGCTGGCACCGCGCCGAGCGTGCGCGGGAGCGGCGGCTCGCCGGCCTGCGGTTCTGGTTCGCCGTGCTGCTCGTGATCGTGACCAGCGTCACGCTCGCGGTGCTGATCTGGGACCAGATCCACCGGCTCTTCGGCCTCTAAGCGGGGATACTGCGCGCGTGGAATCGCCGGAGCACTTCGAGCAACCCGAGCACGACGAGGCATACCCCGAGCCCGAGGAGGAGGGAATTCTCCGACCCGCGGGGGGTTTCTGGGCGCTCGGCGGACGACTGACCTGGGTCGCGGCGCTCGTGCTCTCGGTCTCCGCGTTCACGGACTGGTACGCGGAGAGCGGCCTCGCCGGCCCGACCATCGCGGTGATCGGCTGGCATACGGGCACCCTCGGCAAGCTCGTCTTCTTCGTCGGGATCGTGCTGCTGATCCTCGTGGTGCTGCGGGAGTTCGGCTTCGAGCTGCCGCCTGCGGTGCCCGAAAGCCTGGTCGTGATCGCGCTCGGCTCGCTCGCGACGATCTTCGTCCTCATCCGCCTGATCTCCATCCCCGACTCGATCCCGCCGCCGGCCGGGCGCGGGATCGGGATCTGGATCAGCCTCGCCGCCTCGCTCGCCGTGATCGTCGCCGGGCTCCTGCGCGCGTCAGAAGAGCTCTAGCGCCGCTCAGTTCGGCAGCAGGTGCTTGGTCTGGTCGATCAGCTCCTGCGGGTTGAACGGCTTCCCGATGAAGCCCTGCGCCCCGCGGGAGGCGGCCTCCCCCGGTCCCTCGTCCGCCCGGCCGCTGAACATCACGACCGGGATCGCGCCGACGCCGTGCCGCTCCTGCACCCGGCGCAGCATCTCCCAGCCGTCGACCCCCGGCATCATCACGTCGAGGAGGATGAGCGCCGGCGTCGACTCGTCGAGCACCCGCAGTCCCTCCTCCGCGTTGCCGGCCTCGCGCACCGAATAGCCCTCCATCTCGAGGTTGACGCGCACGTACTCGCGCAACCGCGCGTCGTTGTCCACGATCAGGACGAGAGGCGCGGGCGCGGTGACCGCGTTCGGACCGGAGCTCTCGAGGAAGCGGTCGAGGTCGGCCTGGCGGTAGCGGCGGTGGCCGCCAGGCGTGTAGAAGGCCGGCACGCGGCCTTCGTCGGACCACCTCCTGATCGTGCTCTGGGCGATGCCGAGGTACTTCGCCGCCTGGCCGAGAGTCAGCCAGTCCGAATCGCCGGCCGCGACCGGCCGGCTGGGGACATCGTCGCGCGGCATGACCGCCCGAATCTACCGAAAGCTACTCAGCGCCTGCGGCGATCTTTACGGAGTCGTAACCGTCACCGTCGCTGATTCGGGCTTGAGCGTGAACGTCTGCTGCTGCGTCGTCGTCTGGCCGGCCCGCGGGTTGTCGTGCAGCGCCTGGCCGATCGCGATCCCGACCGCGAGGACGAGCAGCACGCCGACGGCCCAGGCCACCCGGCGAGGCCAGCGCCGCACGCGGCGCCGCTCGCGGCGGTGTCGCGTCGCAGTGGTCACGGCCGGTAGTCGACCGCGCCTCGCGAGTACACGTGAAACGCCGCGTCCTGGACGATGGTCACCCGCCCCGGCCAGCCCGGATCGAGGTCGTGCTCGGCAAGCGTCTCCTGCACCCAGCGGTCCGCCAGCGCGTACGTCTCGGCGAGCTGGTCGAGCGTGAATGTCTGCCCCACCCGGCGCCGGAGCTCGGCGAGCACGAGCTCGAGCTCCGCGAGAAGCTGTTGGTAGCGCGCACGGTCGCCCGCGGCCGTCTCCAGCCGCCGATGTCCCTCCTCCCACTCGTGTCGCGTCGCCTCGAGCGCCGGCAGCGGCATGCGCCCGATGCTACTCGGACGCTGCCTCGCAGGTAGGGGCCCAGCGCCTCCAACATGGTGATCGGGATGGCCGCGCCGGCAAAGACCGGCGCGCCCTCTTTGGTCGGCGCCGCCGAGTCGCGCCTCAGTCGGGCGTGCAGCACTCCTGCGCCGGCCAGAGCGGCTCGACCTCGGCCAGGATCCGCTCGCCCAGCTCGTAGCCCGGCCGCGCGAGCGCGAACGCCGCGTGGGCGTGCAGGCACTTGAGCCCGCCTCTCCGCGTCTGGCCGCCGATGCCGCCGGCGAGCTCCGGCCGCAGGCGCCGCTGCTCCTCCTGGGCCGCCTCGAGGCTGGCACGAAGCCCGGGATCGTCCTGCGCGGCGCGGCTCCAGCGCTCGACGCCTCCCGCAGCCTCGACGCGCGCGATCGCAGCAACGACGTGCGGGCATGTCAGCCAGAAGGTCGTCGGGAACGGCTCGCCCGACTCGTCGAACGGCGCCTGCTCGGTTACCGCGGGGTGCCCGTACGGGCACCGAACCGCCACCCGCCGGAACGCGCGCGGCGGGCGGCCGAGCTGGCGCTCGACGATCTCCCGGTCATCCACCCCGGTTGATCGTAGTCCTCGAGTGGACCCAGGCCGAGATGCCCTTCACGATGAAGAGCCGCTCGTCGGGCCTCACGAGCCCGAGTCGCCGGGCCTCGCGCTGGAGGGCCTCCGTCGTGTTCGCGGTGGCGAGACGGTCGCGGAGCTGGCGGTTCTGCGCCTCGAGCGCCTGGACGTCGGCTGCCTTCTGGGCCAGTGCGTGCTTCGTCCCAAGGTAGCTGCGCAGCGGCCGCGCGTAGAGAAGCGCGACGAGCACGATCGCCCCGACCGCCAGCCAGCGGAGGAGGATGCTCGGGCGTGCGGTCCTGCGACGAGCCACGCGGGCCGGTTCGTCGTCGAAAGGCGCCTTCCTGCGAGCTACGCGATCGCGACCTTGATCAGGTCGGTCGTCCCGGGCAGGTTCACGGCCGTGCCCGCGGTGATCACGACGCGGTCGCCCTTCTCGACGAAGCCGGTCTCGCGCGCGGCCTCGAGGGCGTGCAACCAGAGGTCCTCGACGTCCTCGCTCTCCGCGATCAGAAGGGGCGTCACGCCCCACTCGAGCGCCATCTGACGGAGCACGTAGTCGTGGTGGGTCAGTCCGAGGATCGGCCGGCGCGGCCGCAGCCGCGCGACCACGGAGGGCGTCCTCCCGGTGAACGTGGGTACGAGGATGGCCGAGGCCTGCAGCGCCTCCGCGAGGTCGCAGGCCGCGTTCGAGACCGCCTGGCTGACGCCCGGCTCCTCGCTCGCTCCGGGCAGCTCGTGGCGGTACCCGAGACTCGGCTCGACCGCGCGGGCGATCCGGTCCATGTAGGCGACCGACTCGACCGGGTACTCGCCGACCGCCGTCTCGCCGGAGAGCATCAGGGCGGAGCTGCCGTCGAGGGTCGCGTTCGCGACGTCACTGGCCTCCGCGCGGGTCGGCTCAGCGTGATGGATCATCGACTCGAGCATCTGCGTCGCGGTGATCACGGGCTTCGCCCGCTCGAGCGCCGCGACGATGATCCGCTTCTGCAGGAGCGGCACCATCGCGACGCCGATCTCGACGCCGAGGTCGCCGCGCGCAACCATCACCGCGTCGGCCACCTCGAGGATCTCGTCGAGCGAGTCCACGGCCTCCGCCTTCTCGATCTTCGCGATCACGCGGGCGTGCGAGCCCGCCTGCTCGATCAGGTCGCTGAGGTCGCGGACGTCGGCAGCCGATCGGACGAACGAGAGCGCGACAAAGTCGGCTTCGAGCTCGAGCGCCAGCTCGAGGTCGTCCATGTCCTTGCGGGTGAGGGAGGGAATCGGGAGCGGGACGCCGGGCAGGTTGACGCCCTTGTGCGCGCCCACGGCCCCGCCGACCACCACTGCGCAGCGCGCCCGCCCCGCGTCGACGTCCTCGACGCGGAGCCTGACGAGGCCGTCGTCGATCAGCACCTCGTGCCCAGGCTGGAGGACCTCGCCGATCACGGCCGGGCTGACAGGCAGCTCGCCGTCGACGGCGGTCTCACCGCCCGCGACGACCACGTCCTGGCCGCGCGCCAGCGTGACGGTGGTGTCGAGGTCGCCGATCCGCAGCTTCGGGCCCTGGAGGTCGGCGACGAGCGCGATCGGCCGGCCGAGCTCGGCCTCGACCTCGCGCACGAGTTGCGCCCGCTCCCGGTGCTCGTCGTGCGTTCCGTGCGAGAGGTTCAGCCGTGCGCCGTCCATCCCGGCACGGACGAGACCCACCAGTACCTCCCGGGTCGAGGACGCAGGGCCGATCGTCGCGAGGATCTTCGTGCGTCGGGGCGTGGCTACGGCCACATCCGTGAGGTTAGCTCGCCCGTCAGCTACCGAGAACCCGTGCGGGCGAACACGTCCCACCCCGGGTACACCGCGCGGTCGCCGAGCTCCTCCTCGATGCGAAGGAGCTGGTTGTACTTCGACGTGCGATCGGTCCTGGAGAGCGAGCCGGTCTTGATCTGGCCGGCGTTCGTGGCGACGGCGAGGTCGGAGATCGTCGTGTCCTCCGTCTCGCCGGAGCGATGGGACACGACGACGCCGTAGCCGCTCGCCTGTGCGAGCGCGATCACGTCGAGCGACTCGGTCAGGGTCCCGATCTGGTTCACCTTGACGAGGATCGCGTTGCCGACGCCCTCGTCGATCCCGCGCTGGAGTCGTTCGAGGCTCGTGACGAAGATGTCGTCGCCGATGAGCTGGATCGTCCCGCCCAGCCGCTCCGTCAGCGCCCGCCACGTGTCCCAGTCGTCCTCGGCGAGGCCGTCCTCGATCGAGACGATCGGGAACCGCTCGGCCAGGCCCGCGAGGTAGACGACCATTCCCTCGCCGTCCTCGTCGCGGCCCTCGAAGCGGTAGCGGCCGTCCTCGTAGAGCTCGGTCGCGGCGGGGTCGAGCGCGACGGCGATCCGCTCCCGATGGCCCGCACGCTCGGCGGCCTCAAGCAGGACCTCGATCGCCTCCTCGCTCGAGCCGAGGTCGGGCGCGAAGCCGCCCTCGTCGCCAACGCCTGTCGAGAAGCCGCGCTCGTGCAGCAGCGCGCCGAGCGCGTGAAAGACCTCGGAGCCGATTCGCAGCGCCTCGGAGAACGTCTCCGCGCCGGCGGGCACGAGCATGAACTCCTGCAGATCGATCGAGTTCTGGGCGTGAACGCCGCCGTTGATCACGTTCATCAGCGGGACCGGCAGCGTCCGGCCGTCGTGGCCGCCGAGATGGCGGAAGAGCGAGACCCCTTCCTCCGCGGCAGCTGCCTTCGCCGACGCGAGCGAGACGCCGAGCACGGCGTTCGCGCCGAGCCTGCCCTTGTTCGGGGTCCCGTCGAGCTCGATCAGCCGCTCGTCGAGCGCCCTTTGGTCGGCAGCGTCGAGCCCCCGTACGGCGGCCGCGATCTCGCCGTTGACGTTCTCGACGGCGCGGTCGACGCCCTTGCCTCCCCACGCGCCACCTCCGTCACGGAGCTCGAGCGCCTCGTGGACGCCCGTCGACGCGCCCGAGGGCACCGCAGCCCGCCCGGACGCGCCCGACTCCAGCAGGACGTCGACCTCGACGGTCGGGTTCCCGCGCGAGTCGAGGATCCAGCGCCCGCGGACGTCGGCGATCGCGCTCAGCGCAGTACCTCCTTGGCGCGGTCGTAGTAGGCGTCCTGCTCCTCGAGCCCGAGCCGCGCGAAGTCCTTGCCCTCGGCCCCGGCGAGCTGCTCCGCTTGCTCGACCCGCTCGACGAAGCGGCCGCTCGTCCGCCGCAGGGTCAGCTCGGGGTCGACGTTGAGGCGCCGCGCGACGTTGACCGCGGCGAAGAGCACGTCGCCGACCTCCTCGGACACGTGCGGGTCAGGCTCGACCTCGGGGGCAGGCTCGCCCGCCTCGGCGAGCGCCTCCGTCAACTCGCGGAGCTCGTCCTCGAGATCGGCGAGCGCACCGGCCGTGTCCGGGTACTCGAAGCCGACCGCCGCCGCGCGGCGTTGCACCTTTCGCGCGTACAGGAGGGCCGGCAGCCCCTCGGGCACGTGGTGGAAGATCCCTTCGCGGCCCTCCTCGTCGGACTTGATCCGCTCCCAGTTCGCGCGGACCCGCCCGGCCGTGCGCGCCTCGACATCACCGAAGACGTGCGGGTGGCGCCGGACCAGCTTCTCGTGAACGTTGCGCGCGACCTGCTCCAGGTCGCCGGCTCCCTCTTCCTCGAGCAGGAGCGCGAGGAAGTAGACCTGGAACAGCAGGTCACCAAGCTCGTCGAGCAGCTTCTCCCGATCGTCGGCGAGCGCGGCGTCGGCGACCTCGTAGGCCTCCTCGACCGTGTGCGGGACGATCGTGCGCGCGGTCTGCTCGCGGTCCCACGGGCAGTCGCGCCGGAGCCGCTCGGTCAGCTGCTGCAGCTCCAGCAGCGCACTCAGCATCGTGCGTGTTCGATCCGTGTTGATCGACCGGTCATATCAGACGGACACGCGAGCGACGCTCGCGTGTCCTTGGAGTCGGCATCGCAAGCGACGCCTTAGATCGCCACGGTGCTACTGGCCGGAGGTCGTCGTCGACTGTGGCTTGCAGGGATCGGTGCCCGGCGCTGGCGTGTAGCCCGGCGCGTAGGCGATCTTCTTGCAGTAGTCCTTGATCGTCTTCTTCTGCCAATCGCCCGCGGCCTTGCTGCGGTCGTTCTGGAGGAGGATCTGCCTGATCGCCTCCTTCACCTGCGCGAGCGGCGTCTGCTTCGCCGGCTGCGCGGGCTTGATCGGGCCGAGCGCCTCGATGATGTGCCAGCCGTACTGCGTGTGGACGGGCTTCGAGATCTCGTTGGCGGGGATCGAGAACGCGACCTTCTCGAACGGCTTCACGAGGCGACCCTTGAGCGCGCCGCCGGGCAGCACGCCGCCGGCGGCGCCCGAGCCGGTGTCGATCGAGTACTTCTTCGCGAACGCCGCGAACTTCCCGGGGTTCTTCTGGAGCTGCGCGTAGAGCTGGTCGGCCTTCGCCTTGGTCTTCACCAGGATGTGCCTGACCTGGCGGCTCTCGGGCTGCGCCGGGGTCGTGTACTGCGCCTTGTTCTTCTCGTAGTAGGACTTGATCTGGCTGTCCGAGACCTTCACGTTTCCGGTCACCTTGCTCTGCAGGCGGCTGCGCAGGATGTCGAGCCTGTAGGCGAACCGGAGCCAGTCGTCGGTCCAGCCCTGCTGCTTGAGCGCCTGCTGATAACGCTGGTCGAGCTGCTTCTGCGTCGGCTGCTTCTGGCCGGGCTGCGCCCCGTAGACCTGCTGCTTGTACTGGTCGATCCGGTCCGAGACTTCCTTGTCGCTGACCGTGATGCCGAGCTTCTTTGCCTCCTGCTCGTACTCCGAGTTGAGGACCAGGAAGTTCGTCACCTGCGAGCGCAGCTCTGCCAGCTTCGCCGTCCCTGGCCCCGGGAAGGGACGGTGAGCCTGCTTGTACGTGTTCTTCGTGAGGTCGAGCACGGCGTCCCACTGGGACTTCGAGACCGTCCCGTCGCCGACAACGGCCACGTCGCTGCTCGGCACGCTGCGCGGCCCACCGCCGCCACAAGCGGATACCGTCAGGAGAAGACCGACCCCGAAGAAAACTAGAAGTATTCGCGTCATGCAAAAAGCGCCAGGAGCAGGCATTTCCCTCATGCTGCCCGACGCGCTCCGAGTATAGCATCCACCAGTCGCAGGGCTCCGGAAAATTCTTCGTCGCGGACGGAGACTTCCCTGCGTGCGGTCGTGTAGACAGCTGTCTCGACGTCTCCACGCAGTGCGCGCAACTCTCCGGAGGCCAGCTCGAGCGGCCCGATCGTCGCCCGGCCGCCCTTGAAGACGAGGTAGTCGGCTCCCAGCTGGGCGAGCTTCACCTTCGCCTCCTGGATCGAGAACAGGTTCTCGACCGGCTCCGGAAGCGGGCCATAGCGATCCTCGGTGGCTGCGAGCAGCTCGCGCAGCTCGTCGTCGGACTCGCTGAGTGCGAGGCGGCGGTGGAGGTCGATCTTCAACGCTTCCGCCTCGATGTAGGCCGCCGGCACGTAGGCGTCGACGCTCGCCTCGACCCGCACCGGGCGTGTGGCCGGCCGCCGCTCGCCGGAGAGCTCGGCGACCGCCTCCGCGAGCAGCTCGACGTACAGCTCGAAGCCGAGCGCAGCCACGTGCCCGGACTGCTCGGCGCCGAGCAGGTCGCCGGCACCGCGGATCTCGAGGTCGCGCATCGCGATCGCGAAGCCCGCACCGAGCTCGGTGTGGTCGGCGAGCGTCGCGAGGCGCGCACGTGCTTCAGAGGTGAGCTCACGGGAGTCCGGATAGAAGAGATACGCGTGCGCGAGCACGTCGGATCGGCCCACGCGCCCGCGGATCTGGTAGAGCTGGGCGAGGCCGAGCGCGTCGGCCCGCTCGACGATCAGCGTGTTCGCCTGCGGGATGTCGAGCCCGGACTCGATGATCGTCGTCGAGACGAGCACGTCCGCATCGCCGCGCAGGAACGAGTGCATCCGCTCCTCGAGCTCCCGCTCGCGCATCTGCCCGTGGGCGACGAGCACGCGCAGGCCCGGGCACAGCTGCCGGATCTTCTCCGCCGCCTCGTCGATCGTCTCGACGCGGTTGTGCAGGTAGAAGCCCTGGCCCTCGCGCTCCCGCTCGCGCTCGAGCGCCGCCTTGACGAGCTCGTCGTCGTACTCGCCGACGTAGGTGCGGATCGGCCGGCGGCCCTCGGGCGGCGTCTCGATCACGGAGATGTCACGCAGGCCCGAGAGCGACATGTGCAGCGTGCGCGGGATCGGCGTCGCGGTCAGCGAGAGCACGTCCACCTCGAGGCGCAGCGCACGGAGGAGCTCCTTCTGCGCCACCCCGAAGCGCTGCTCCTCGTCGACGATCACGAGGCCGAGCTCCTTGGGGATGACGTCGCGGCTCAGGACGCGGTGCGTGCCGATCAGGACCTCGACCTTGCCCGCGGCGAAGTCGGCGACGACCTGCTTCTGCTCCTTCGCGCTGCGGAACCGGCTGATCATCTCGACGCGCACCGGGAAGTCGCGGTAGCGGTCGCGGAACGTGTTCCAGTGCTGCTCGGCGAGCACCGTCGTGGGCACGAGCATCAGCGTCTGTTTCCCGTTGAGGGCGACCGCGAACGCGGCGCGGACGGCGACCTCCGTCTTGCCGAAACCGACGTCACCGCAGACCAGGCGGTCCATCGGCCTCGGCGCCTCGAGGTCCTCCTTGACGGCCTCGATCGCGGTGCGCTGGTCCTCGGTCTCGCGATACGGGAACTCGGCCTCGAGCCGCTCGAGCCAGTCGCCGGAGAGGTCGTACGGGACACCCTCCGCCTGCTGGCGGCGCGCGTAGAGGGCGAGCAGCTCGCCGGCGAGCTCGCGCACGCTCGTCCGCGCGCGGTTCTTGAGGTTCTGCCAGGCCTTGCCGCCGAGCTTGCTGAGCGCCGGGGCGCTCGCGTCCGCGCCGATGTACTTCGAGACCTTGCCGATCTGCTCGTGCGGGACGTAGAGCCGGTCGTCGCCGCGGAAGCCGACGAACAGGTAGTCGCGCGTGACCTGGGCGACGGTCTTCGTCTCGAAACCGAGCAGCCGGCCGATGCCGTGGTCCTCGTGGACGACGAAGTCGCCCGTGCGCAGGTCGGCGAAGCTCTGCAGCGCGCGGCCGGGAGGCGCGGCCCGGCCGGTCGTGCGCTTGCGGAAGACCTGCGTGTCGGGAAGCAGGACGAGGCCGAGGTCGCGCCAGACGAAGCCGCGGCGCGCGGGCGAGACGGCGAAGAGCAGCTCGGGCTCGTCGGGAAGCGGCTCGCCCGGCTCGAGCACCCGGGGCTCGACGCGGCGAAGGAGGTTGGCCGTGCGCAATGCCTCGCCGCGGTGCGGGAACGCGACGACGACGCGGTTCCCGGCGCGCAGGAGGCCGAGGAGCTCTGTCTCCGCCTCGGCGAGCCCACGCGCGGCGATCGCGGGGCGCTGCGCCTCGAACGCGTGCTTCTGTCCCTTCGGCAGCGGCTCGAGCTCCGCGGCGCCGTCCAGGCTTCCAAGTAACAGACTGTTACTAAGTCCCGGGTCCGCCCCGAAGTCCTCCGTCCAGGCCTCGCGCACCTCGTCGGGCTGCCAGACGAGATCGGGCGGACGATCGAGTGGCGGGACCAGGTCGTTCGGGACGTGTTCCGGGGACAGTCCCTCGGCCTCGTCCGGGAGGGATGGCTCGACGAGGTCGAGGCGGCGCTCGGCCGCCGGGTAGACCACGGCGCCTTCGACCTCGTGCAGCGCGCGCTGCGTGAACGGCGAGAAGGCGCGGATCGCCTCGATCTCGTCCCCGAAGAGCTCGACCCGCAGCGGCTCGCGCCCAGTCGTCGGAAAGACGTCGAGCAAGCCGCCGCGGACGACGAACTGCCCGCGCTCCTGCACGCGGTCGACCCGCTCGTAGCCGGCGAGCGCGAAGTGCTCGGCGAGCACGTCGAGCCCGTGCGAGGCGCCCGGGGCGAGCGCGAGCGGCGCCGGGCGCGCCTCCGGCGGAGGCATCGCCTCGGCGAGAGCAGCGGCGGACGCGCAGACGAGGCCGCCCGCCGCGAGCACGTCGAGCGCCCTGGCCCGCTCGCCGACCAGATGCGGCGGCGGCTCGAGCCCCGAGCCCCAGTGAACGCCCCGGCTCGGCAGCAGGGCGACCCGGTCGCCGCCGAGGAACCAGCGCGCCCCCTCCGAGGCGTCCCGGGCGTCCGCGTCCTCGGGCAGCAGGACGACGAGCGCCCGCCCGAGGTGCTCGTACAGCGCCGCGAGCAACAGGGGCAGCGCCGGCTCGGAGACCCGCGCGGCAGACGGAAGCGCCTCCGCGAACGCTGTCAGCCGCTCGTCCACGAGCAACTCCTCGACGAGCGGGTGGAGGACGGGTCTGGCGGTGTCGGTCAGGTCCATCACAAACGACGGAACCCGCGGTTCCGCCGCCTCATCCTAGCCCGCTAGTTGAAGCGCCCCTGTGCCGTCTCGAGGCCCTCGAGCACGATGGCCTCGACGGCATCGGCGGCCCGGGTCACGAGCGCGCCGACGTCCTCCTCGGGAGGGAACGGCGACAGCACCCAGTCCCTGACCGGGCGCGGGTCGCCGCGGCCGGGCCTCCCCACGCCGATCCGCAGGCGCAGGAAATCCTGCGAGCCGAGGGCGTCGGCCAGCGAGCGCAGGCCGTTGTGCCCGGCCAGGCCGCCGCCTCGCCGCGCCTGAAGCCGGCCGGGCTCGAGGTCGACGTCGTCGTGCACCACGAGCAGCGCGCCAGGCTCGACCTTGAAGAACCGCGCCGCCGCGGCGACCGACCGGCCGGACTCGTTCATGTAGGTCTCGGGCTTCAGCAGCGCGAGTCGCGAACCGTCGAGCCGGATCTCCGCCAGCAAGCCGGAGAACTTCGAGCGCCACGAGCCGTCGTGCCGCCGCGCCAGCTCGTCCACGACCAGCCAGCCCGCGTTGTGTCGGGTTCGCTCGTACTCGCGGCCCGGGTTGCCGAGCCCGGTGACCAGCAGGTCCAGCGTCGAGGCCTTCTCGCCCCGACGGAAGAGGCGCACCTAGGCCTCGGTGGTTTCTTGCTCGCCGCCCTCGGACTCGGCGGCACCCTCCTCGGCAGCTCCCTCGGCGGGCGCTTCCGCTTCGCCCTCGGGAGCCTCCTCGCCCTCGGGCAGCTCGCCTTCCTCGAGCTCCTCGCCCTCGACCTCGACCTCGGGCTCGACGAACTTGGTCGGCATCGTCACCGTCGCGAGCACGGTCTCGGCGGGGTCGTCGAGGAACCTGACGCCCTCCTTTGCGGCCAGGTCCGAGAGCCGGAGCGTGTCGCCGATCGCCATCCCGCTCACGTCGAGCTCGAGGTGGTCGGGGATCTCGAGCGGCAGCGCCTCGACGGTGATCTCGCGGTTGACCTGCGAGAGCACTCCGCCCTCGGTCACGCCGATCGACTCGCCGACGAGCTCCACGACGACGCGCGCCTGGATCGGTCTCCTGAGGTCGACCTCCTGGAGGTCGACGTGCGTCAGCGTTCCCTTCACGGGATCCTGCTGGTACGACTTGAGGATCGAGGGACGCGCGGTCCCCTGGCCGTCGAGCGTGACGTCCAGGATCGCGTGCAGGCCGCCGGCGCCCGTGAGCGCCTGCCGGAGGACGCGCTCGTCGACGCTGATCGCGCGAGGCTCCGCGCCGCCGCCGTAGATCACGCCTGGGATCAGCCCTTGCTTGCGAAGGCGACGCGACTCCGCCGAGCCGAGGCTCTCCCGGTCCAGCACCTGCAATTTCACTCGTTCCCCGGCCATCGGCGCCGAAGTGTAGCCAAGAGCCCGAACCGGCTTGCTGCCGGCTCAGGCGGTCAGATCGGCGGCCAGCTCGTCGAACACGGCCACGAAGGCGTCGCAGTCCTCGGGCGTGTGCGCGATGGTCAGCGTCCACTCCTCCTCGCGGCCGGGTGTCATGTAGATGCCGCGGTTCATGTTGTAGAGCCACGCGAGATCGGTCAGCTCGACGTCCTGGTGCGCCTTGAACGACTCGTAGTCGACGATCGGCTCCGGCGCGAACGTGACGCAGCCCTTCGCACCGATCCCGACGCCGTAGCCGGGCAGCCCGTGCCGCTCGATCACCTCCTCGCAGCCGCGCAGCAGCCGGCCCTCGAGCGAGTCGAGCAGATCGTAGGCGTCGGGCGTCAGGACCTCGGCGAGGCTGGCCCGGGCGGCCGCCATCGCGAGCGGATTGCCGTTGAACGTGCCGACCTGGTAGACGCCGCCGGTCTCGACGATCTCGAACGACTCCTCCGTGCCGCCGATCGCCCCGGCCGAGAGGCCGCCGCCGAGCGCCTTCGCGAGCGTCACGAGGTCGGGCTGCACGCCGAACCGCTCGGTCGCGCCGCCGGCTGCGACGCACAGGCCGGTCTTCACCTCGTCGAAGATCAGCAGCACGCCGAGACGCTTCGTCAGCTCACGAACGGCCTCGAGGTAGCCGGGCTCGGGGAGGACGACCCCGAGGTTCATCATCGCCGGCTCCATGATCACGCAGGCGGGCGGCCTGCCCTCGTCGAACAGCCGCTCGATCCGCCGCTCCATCGCGCCCGCGTCGTTGAACGGCACCGGCACGGTCAAGTCGGCCACGACCTGCGGGATCCCGCCGCCGTACGGAAGCGACGCGTAGTCCTCGCGGTCGCCGATCTGGTCGTACGGGACGCCGATCGAGACCATCACGTAGTCGTGGTGGCCGTGGTAGGAGCCGAAGATCTTCACGATCGTGTCGCGGCCGGTCTGGGCGCGCGCGATGCGGATCGCGTCCTGCGTCGCCTCCGAGCCGGAGTTGACGAAGCGCCAGCGCGAGAGTCCGAAGCGGCGCGTCAACTCCTCGGCGACCGCGACGCCGTCCTCGGTCGGAGCCGCGAAGTGGGTACCGAGCTTGATCCGCTCGGTGACGGCGCGCGTGACAGCCGGATGGGCGTGCCCCTGCGGCATCGAGCCGAAGCCGTTGTGGAAGTCGATCATCTCCGTGCCGTCGACGTCCCAGACCCGCGAGCCGGATCCGCGCTCGAGGTAGATCGGCCACGGCTCGCGCTCCTGGTACGCGGAGGCGACGCCGCCGGCCAGCGCCTTCCGCGCCCGCTCGTACATCACCGCGGAGCCGGGCGTGCGCTCGTCGAGGCGGCGCTGCTCGCGCTCCGTCAGCTCGGCGATTCGCGCCCGGTCGATGTTCGTCGTCTGCTGCGTGCTCACACTCTCATTCTGTATTGCCGGACGGCCGGGCGGCAAGCGATGGGATGATTGAGCTGATGGCGGCCCGGACTGGACGCGACCTGCGCCCGCTCTTCGAGCCGGGCTCCGTGGCCGTCGTCGGCGCCTCGAACGACCCGGCGAAATGGGGCCAGTGGCTCGGCCGGGGAGCGCTGCGGGGAGAGCACCGCCGCTCGGTCTACCTCGTCAACCGCTCCGGCGGAGACGTGCTCGGTCGCCCGGCGTACCGCTCGCTCGAGGAGCTGCCGGAGGCGCCGGAGCTGGTCGTCCTCGCGATCCCCGCGTCCGCGTTCGAGGAGACGGTCGACGCAGCGCTCGCGCTCGGAACGCGGGCGATCGTCGCGATCCCGGCCGGCCTCGGCGAGACCTCGGAGGAGGGCGCCGCGCGCGAGCGCGCCGTCGTCGAGCGGGTGCGCGCGGCCGGGGCAGTCCTGCTGGGCCCGAACTGCATGGGCGTCTTCGACGCGTCGACCGAGCTCGATCTCTCGTCGAGCGACTTCGTCCCCGGCTCGCTCGGCCTGATCTCGCAGAGCGGGAACCTCGCGCTCGAGATGGCGCTGCTCGCCGGCGACTTCGGGCTCGGGATCTCGCGCTTCGTCTCGCTCGGGAACCAGGCCGATCTCGAGGCGGTCGAGATCGTGGAGGCCCTGGCCGCGCACGAGGAGACCCGCGTGATCGGCGTCTATCTCGAGGACTTCCGCGCGGGGCGCGCGTTCGCGCGGGCGGCCGCGGACGCCGGCAAGCCCGTGCTGCTGCTGGCAGGAGGGACGAGCGCGCCCGGCGTGCGGGCCGCACGTTCCCACACCGGCGCGCTCGTGAGCGAGTCGGCGGCGATCGACGCCGCCTGCCGCGCGGCCGGGATCTTCCGCGTTTCTTCGCCGCGCGAGCTCGCCGACCTCGCGCAGCTCCTCGTCGCGACGAGCCGCCCGCAGGGCCGGCGGGTCGCGATCGTCACGGACGGCGGCGGCTCGGCGGTCGTGGCGGCCGATCTCGCGACCGGCGCAGGGCTCGAGCTGCCGCAGCTCTCGTCCGGGCTTGCCGCGAGCCTCGCGGCGGTGATGCCCGAGACCGCGACCACGACGAACCCGGTCGACTTCGCTGGCGCCGGCGAGCAGGACCTGAGCTCGTACGAGCGGGTGCCGCGCCTCTTGCTGGAGTCGGGCGAGGTCGACGCGCTCCTCCTGACCGGCTACCTCGGCGGCTACAGCGCGACCTCGGAGGAGCTCCGCGAGCCGGAGACCGAGGCGGCGCGCGGCCTCGCGCGGGCGGCCGAGGAGGCCGGGCGCCCGGCGGTCGTCCAGACGATGTACTGGCAGGAGTCGCCGGCGGTGGCGCTGCGCGAGGCGGGGGTCCCCGTCTACCGCGAGGTCGGCGCGGCGATCGCGTCGCTCGCTCGCGCAGCCGGGCAGAAGGCGCCCTCGGGCGTGTCGGAGCTGCCGCCGCCTGCCGAGCCCTGGGCGGGCGGCGGCTACCTCGAGGCCCGCGAGCTCCTCGCCTCGGGCGGGGTCACGTTTCCCGCCGCGCGGCGCGTTGCGAACGAGGGTGAAGCGCTCGAGGCGGCGGCGCAGATGGGCTACCCGGTCGTCCTGAAGGCGCTTGGCGTGCTGCACAAGTCGGACGCGGGCGGCGTCGCGCTCGGGCTCAAGGACGACGACGCGCTCGCGGCCGCGGTCGCCGCGATGAAGGCCCCGGACGGCTACTCGGTCGAGCGGATGGCCGAGGCCCAACCGTCCGCCGAGCTGATCGCCGGCTGCCGCCGCGACCCGCGCTTCGGGCCGATCCTGCTCGTCGGCCTCGGCGGGATCCTCGCGGAGGTGCTGCGCGACACGGCGGTCGCGCTGGCCCCGGCCGAGCCGGACCTGATCGAGGAGCTGCTGCTCGGTCTCCGCGGCGCGGCGCTGCTCACCGGGGCGCGCGGCCGCCCGCCGCTCGCCCTACGCGCGGCCGCGGAGGCGTGCACCGCGCTCTCGCGGGTCGCCGCCGAGCACCCCGAGCTGGACGAGCTCGAGATCAACCCGCTGCTCGTGACGACGACCCAGGCGATCGGGCTCGACGCCCGGACGGTTCACTCCCAGCCGAGGTAGGGCGCGGCCCCGCGCTTGAAGAGCGCGCCGGCGAGGATCACGCGCTGGATCTCGCTCGTCCCCTCCCAGATCCGGTCGACGCGCAGCTCGCGGAAGTGCCGCGCGGCCGGGCTGTCGGTCATGTAGCCGCGGCCGCCCAGGATCTGGACCGCGCGGTCTGCAACTCGACCCGCCGTCTCCGAGGCGAACAGTTTTGCCATCGAGACCTTGCCGTGGACGATCTTGCGGTCGGCCAGCACGTCGAACGCGTGTGCCGCGTGGTAGGTGAGCAGACGCGCGGCATGCAGCTCCGTCAAGGAGTCGGCGAGCGGGAACGAGACGCCCTGGTAGTCGGCGATCCGCGAGCCGAACGCCTCCCGCTCCTTGGCCCAGTCGCTCGCGAGGTCGAGGAGGCGCATCGACGCGCCGCAGCAGCGCGCGGCGATGAACAGCCGCTCGACGAGGATCCACTCCTTCGCGCCCGCGTCGCCGCTGGCGGGCACGCGGTTGGCCTCCGGCACGCGGCAGTCGCGCAGCGCGATCTCCGGGTGGTGGTCGAGGTACGGGTCGTGCAGGAAGCCCGGGGTGCGGACGATCTCGAGACCCGGCGCGTCGGGCTCGACGAGGAACAGCTGCTGCTCGCCCTCGGCAACGGCGGCCACGACGTATACGCCTGGCTCGCCCTCGCTCGTCACGAACCACTTCTCGCCGTTGAGGACCCATTCCTGGTCGTCGCGGGCCGCACTCGTCTGCAGCCCCGAGAGGTCGGAGCCGGCGCCAGGCTCGGTCAGCGCCCACGCCTCGCGGTACTCACCGCGGACGATCGGCGCCACGAACCGCTCGGCCTGCTCGGGGGTGACGAGCTCGAGCAGCTCGCGCGGGCCCCGGTCGATGACCGCGAAGCCGAGCCCGTTCGTCGCCTTGCCCGACTCTTCCTCGATCGCGACCTGGCCGAGCATAGAGAGGCCCTGGCCGCCCTGCTCGGTCGGCATGTTCAGCATCGTGAAGCCGGCCTCCCGGGCGTTCGCGCGGAGCGCGTCGACCTCGGCCTCGTCGATCGAGCCGCGCTCGGCGATCCGCTCCTCGAGCGGGTAGACCTCCTCCTCGACGAAGCGTCCGACCCGCTCCTTGAGGTCGCGGATCTCGGCTGGCAGCTCGGGGACGATCACGGCGCGTGACCCTATGCGAAGACGCGCCGGGCCGCGAGGGTTCCCTCGAGCACGGCCTCCTCGAGAGAGCGCGGAGAGAGACAGTCGCCCGCGCGCTCCACGGGGATCCCGGGCGGCGCCTCGACCTCGACCGGGACCCGCCCGAGCGCGAGCACGACCGCGTCGGCGTCGACGGGGATCGTCAGCTCCGGCGCAAAGACGTTGCGGAGCACAGGCCCCGGCGCCAGCTCGTGGTGTTGCAGGATGCGGACGCCCGCGCGGTACAGCCGCTGGAGGTAGAGGTTGCGACGGTACTGGTGGACGAGCTCGCCGACCGCGGCCGAGGCAACCGCGAGCGTCACGTCCTTACCGGCCCCGGCCAACACCTCCGCCGCGTCGAGGCCCGATGGGTCTCCGCCCCAGTCGGCGACGAGCACCCGCTCGCCCTCCGGGATCACGCCGCCGAGAACGTCCCAGGCGGTGAGCCCTTCGTCGTCGCGGTACGGGCGGGCGCCCGTGGCCAGCACCGCGCCGTCGGCCTCGGGCCACTGCTCCTCGCCGAGCCTGACCTCCGCGCCCGCCGCGCGGAGCTGCCGCTCCGCGTTCGCGAGGAAACGCCTCGACACCTCGGCGCTGCCGGGTGCGGATCCGGCCAGCGCGATCTGCCCGCCGAGACGCTCGGACCGCTCGACGAGCACGACCTCGTGCCCGGCCCGTCCGGCCTCCGTCGCGGCGGCGATCCCGGCCGGGCCTCCGCCCACGACGAGCAGGCGCCGCCTCCGGTCCGCGGCGGGCGGCCCGAGGCGGAGCTCCCGCCCCGTGCGCGGATTGACCGCACAGCGGAGCGGCGTGCCCGCGTGGTAGTGCGCGATGCATGCGTTGCAGCCCACGCAGCCGACGATCTCCTCGACGCGTCCCTCGCGCGCCTTCGCGGAGAGCTCTGGGTCGGTGATCAGCGCGCGCGTCATGCCGAACGCCTCCGCCCCACCCGCGGCGATCAACCGGTCGGCGACCGTGACGTCGAGCATCCGCGAGGTCGCGATCCGCGGGGGCCCGAGCGCGAACCGCTCCGTCCTCGCCGCGATCGCGGACTCGTCGACCGGCGGAGGCGGCACGATCCCGACCGAGCCCAGGTACGTGGCCGAGTCGCCGAGCGCGAGCGAGAGGTAGTCGACGCCTTCCTCGACGAGCAGCTCCGCGATCCGCTCCGCCCGCGGCGAGTCCGCCGAGAGCCGCACGCCGAGGCAGAGCCCCGGTGTCGCGGCGCGGACCGCACGCACGACCCCGGAGAGGAACCTGCGGCCATCCGCCCACTCGTCCTCCCGACGGTTCAGCTCCGGGTCGAGAAATTGCTCGATCAGATAGCGGTGTGCAGCCGAGAGCTCGACCCCGTCGAGCCCCGCCTCGGCCGCCAGCTCGGCCGAGCGCGCGTAGCCGGCGATCAGCTCCTCGACCTCCTCCCCCGCGAGCGCTCGCGGCTCGGCCCGGAAGCGCGCGCTCGGCACCGCCGAGGGCGCGATCGCCGGAGGGCGCGGCGGCCCGGCGATCTGCTCGCGCCCGCCGTGCAGGAGCTGGACGAAGAGCCTCGTGCCGTGCGGCCGAACGGCCGCCGCGACGCGCTCGTAGCCGGCCACGATCTCCGGCAGGTAGCCGCCGAGCGTGTGGGAGGTGAGCAGCCCCGACGGGTGCACGGCGGTCGCCTCCATGACGATCAGCCCGGCGCCTCCGCGCGCCCGGGCCTCGTGGTAGGCGACGAAGTCGTCGGTCGGCAGGTTGTCGTGGACGAGGGTCGTCTGGTGGGCGGTCGAGACGATCCGGTTCTGGATCTCGACGGGCCCGAGCTCGAGCGGGCTGAACAGGTGCTCGAGGGACACCACTAGCCGGCGCGCTCGAAGGCCTGCCGCTCCTCCGGCGAGAGCGGGCGCGAGCTGCCGGTCTCGCGCTCGCGCGCGACGAGCACGCACTCGCCCTCGGCCGCGAGGAAGTCGCCGGCGAGGATCTCCTCCTTCGTCGTCACGCTCGACGTGCCGATCCGCGCCAGCCGGCAACGCACGACGACCTCGTCGTCCACGAGGCGCAGCTCGCGCCGGAAGTCGATCGCGAGGCGCGCGATCACGTAGTCCCAGGCGGCCTCGCCGTACCCCAGCGCCTCGTCGAGCCACTCGTCGCGGCATTCCTCGAGGTAGGTCGCGTAGACCGCGTTGTTGACGTGCCCGAACGAGTCGAGGTCGCGCCACCGGATCTCGACCCGCTTCTCGTGCACGGCGCCGATCCTATGCGGCCCGCACCAACTTGACTGGTGGTTTCGTCGTCCGATTCAATCGATCAGCGGCATGGGGCACCCGAAGGACCGATCCGGACTGACGCGGCGACAGCTAGTGCTCGGCGCCGCGGGCGGAGCGCTCGGCCTGAGCGCGGCGGGCGTCCTCGCAGGCTGCGAGAACACGACGGAGCCGATCGGCGTCTCCGGCGGCGGGATCTCGGGCCCGGCCTCGAAGCTCGTCGTCCAGAGGCCGGTCGGCCCGGGCGGCCTCCCGCTGCCGCGGCCCGACAACGCGGTCACGTGGGCGATCACCCCCGACAACCCGCCGATCAAGGACGGCCGCCCGCCGGAGAAGGGGCCGCTCAACGTCTACAACTACGCGAACTACATCGACCCCGTCACGGTCAAGAAGTTCGAGAAGCAGTTCGGGACGAAGGTCCAGATCGCGACCTACAACTCGTCGGACGAGGCGATCGCGAAGCTGTCGGCGGGGGCCGTCGGGTTCGACGTGATCATCGGGCTCTCCGCGAACAACATCTGCAACCTGATCGCGCAGAAGCTCGTCCAGCCGCTCAACCACTCGTACCTGCCGAACCTCGCGAAGAACATCTGGCCCGAGCTGCAGGACCCGTTCTACGACCGCGGCAGCCGCTTCACGGTTCCCTACGTCGTGTGGATGGACGGGATCGGCTGGCGCAACGACCACGTCCAGGAGGACATCGCCGGGATGGACGTCCCCTGGGACATCTTCTGGCACTCGCAGGCCTACCGCGGCCGGGTCGGCCTCCTCGACGACAAGCGCGACGCGCTCAGCATGCCGATGCAGCGCAGCGCAATGCACTCGGGCGTCCGCCCCGACCTGAACACCGAGGACGCGGCGATCATCAACGCGGCCGGGCAGGCGCTCTCGCAGCTGAACGGCATCTGCAACATCAAGGTCACGATCACCGACTTCCAGACGCTGCCCGAGGCCAAGACCGTGCTGCACCACGCGTGGTCGGGCGACCTGCTCGCGGGCGCGATCTACTACATGCCCAAGGGCACCCCGTCGAGCGTGCTGTCGTTCTGGGGACCCGACCAGAACGGCGTCGTCCAGAACGACCTGCTGATCATCGGGCGCTCGGCGAAGAACCCGGTGCTCGCGCACGAGTTCCTCAACTTCTTCCTCGACGAGCGCAACGCGTACGCCAACTTCGTCAACTACAACGGCTACGTCCCGCCGCAGAAGAACGTCGACGCCGAGCTGCTGATCAAGCAGGGGCTGATCCCGAAGAGCCTGGCGGGCGCCGTCGTGCGCCCCGACCAGTTCGCGGCGAACCAGGAGCTGCTCCAGCTCAGCATCGAGGGCGAGCGGCGCTGGGACGACGCCTGGTCGAAGTTCAAGGCCGGCTGAGGTGCGGTCTCGCTGGACCTGGCGGCTCGTGGCCTTCCCGGGAGTCGCCTGGCTAGCGATCTTCTTCCTGGTCGCGTTCTACGCCGTCGTCTGCGTCGCGTTCGGCAACGAGGACACGCTCTCGCAGCCGGTCCCGTTCTGGAACCCGCTCCACTGGAACGCGGGCTACGTGCTCCAGGTGCTCGGCAACTACTGGCACCGCGGCCCGTACCTGACCGTTTCCATCCGCACGATCGAGTTCGTCGCGCTCTCGATCGGGCTCTGCCTCCTGATCGGCTATCCCGTCGCCTACTACACGGCGCGGCACGCGGGCCGCTGGAAGGGCGTCGTGCTGCTGCTGCTGATCGTCCCGTTCTGGATCAACTACCTGATGCGGATGCTCGCCTGGATCAACCTGCTGGCGCCGAACGGCTGGGGCACGCGGATGCTGCACGACATCGGGATCGAGCGCGTGTTCATCTGGCTGGGCCTGCTGTCGGCGCGCGGCGGATGGCTTGACGGCCAGCCCTCGGCTGTGATCCTCGCGTTCGTCTACGGCTACATCCCGTTCCTGATCCTGCCGCTCGTGGTCGCGCTCGACCGGATCGACCAGCGGCAGATCGACGCCGCCCGCGATCTCGGCGCGAGCCCGTTCAGCGCGTTCGTCCGCGTGACCCTCCCGCTCTCGAAGGTCGGCATCCTCGCCGGCTGCGTGCTCGTTGCGCTGCCGATGTTCGGCGACTACTACACGCCGGATCTCGTCTCGGCCTCGACCAAGACGAGCCTGATCGGCAACCAGATCGACGAGTTCACACGGCAGGGGTCCGAGAAGGTGACGGGCGCGGTGCTGACGCTCGTGCTCTCGGCCTTCCTGCTCCTGCTGATGTTCTACTACCTGCGCACGACCCGGCAGGCAACGGCGGTGGCGGAGGAGTGATCAACTGGCTGCGCAACCCCTGGGGTAAGCCCCGCTGGCTGAAGCTCATCACGATTGTCTACATCCTCTGGTCGATCGTCCCCGTCGCGATCGCGATCCTGTTCGCGTTCAACGCAGGCCGCTCGCGGACGACCTGGCAGGGATTCTCGTTCCGCTGGTTCACCGGGGCATCGGGCAGCGTCCTCCACGACCCCCAGTACCAGGGCGCGCTGAAGCACACCCTGATCCTCGCCGTGATCTGCGTCGCGGTCGCGACGCCGCTCGGTGTCGCCCTTGCGCTCGGCCTCCAGCGCTGGCGGGGCCCGGGGGGAGGTACGGTCAACACCGTCATGCTGCTCCCGCTCGTCACGCCCGAGATCGTGATGGGCGTCGCGCTGCTGCTCCTCTTCCTGCGCGTCTTCCCGGAGATCGGTCTCGGGACGCCCGCCCAGGCGATCGGCCAGGTGACGTTCACGCTCTCTTACGTCGTCGTGATCGTGCGCGGCCGCCTGACCTCGATCGGGCCCGAGTACGAGGAGGCCGCCGCCGATCTCGGAGCGCCGCCGCACGATCAGCTGTTCCGGGTCGTGCTGCCGCTGCTCATCCCGGCGATCATCGCGAGCGCGGCCGTCGCCTTCGCGCTTTCGATCGACGACTTCGTCGTGACGCAGTACCTGTCGGGCAACGCGAGCACCACGACCGTCTCGATGCTTCTCTACGCGAGCGCGAGAGGCGCGCCGACCCCGGCGCTGAATGCGATCGCGACCGTGGCGCTCCTGATCACCCTGGCGACGCTGACGCTCGCCTTCCTCGTCTACCGGCGATTCGCGAGCGGCCGCGAGGCGGCGGCGGTTGCCGCCCTGGATATCTGATGCAAGGCGAGATCAGGCTCGAGGAGCTGACAAAGTCCTTCGGCGAGGTCGTCGCCGTGGACGGGGTCGACCTGCGCATGCCGCCGGGCGAGTTCTTCACGATGCTCGGCCCCTCCGGCTGCGGGAAGACGACGACGCTCCGGATGATCGCGGGCTTCGAGCGGCCGACGAGCGGACGGATCATGCTCGACGGCAGCGACGTCGCCCAGGTCCCGCCCCACAGGCGCAGCGTCAACACCGTCTTCCAGAGCTACGCGCTCTTCCCGCACCTCGACGTCGCGGGCAACGTCGCGTTCGGGCTCAAGTACCAGAAGCTGACCAAGGAGGAGAAGCGGCGCAAGGTCAAGGGGATCCTCGACCTGGTTCGCCTCTCCGGGTTCGAGCAGCGCAAGCCGGAGCAGCTCTCGGGCGGCCAGCAGCAGCGGGTCGCGCTCGCCCGTGCTCTGGTCCTCACCCCGCGCGTGCTCCTGCTGGACGAGCCGCTCGGCGCGCTCGACGCTCGGCTCCGTAAGGACCTTCAGGTCGAGCTGAAGGCGATCCAGGCCGACATCGGCGTCACGTTCGTGTTCGTCACGCACGACCAGGAGGAGGCGCTGACGATGAGCGACCGGATCGCGCTGATGAACCACGGGCGCGTCGAGCAAGCGGGCTCGCCGCGCGAGATCTACGAGGGCCCGGAGACCGAGTTCGTCGCCGACTTCCTCGGCGTCTCGAACCTCCTGCACGCCGAGGCGAGCGCCGACGGCGGGGTGTGCAGCCTGCGCATCGGCGAGCGCACGTTCCGGGCCGAGCAGGGCGACACGGGCGCGCGCGGCGAGGTCAAGGCGATGATCCGGCCGGAGCGGATCGGCCTCGAGCCGCACGACACACCCGGTGACAACCGGATGCCGGGCCTCGTCGAGCGCGCCGTCTTCCTCGGCGGCGCACACGAGGTGCACGTCCGCGTCGTGGGCGGCGAGCTGCTCAAGGCAACGGTCTCGAACGACGGCAAGCCGCTCACGTTTGCGCTCGAGGAGGGATCGGCGGTCGGGCTCCACCTCCCGCCGGACGGGCTGCGGGTGCTCGCGCCCTCTCAGCCGCCGCCGAGCGCCGAGGACGCCGCCGAGCGCCCGGTCCGCACCGCGCCCTCCATGTAGCCGGCGACCCACTGGTCGGAGCCGCAGACGTAGAACGGAGGCGCGTGCGTGCCGTGGAGCGGGCCCACGCGCATGACGTCGCCCGGCCACCACTGCGTGACGTAGCCACGCGTGTAGGGGTCGGTCGCCCAGATCCGGTGGTAGATCGCCGTGGTCTCGCGGGCGACCGGGCCGTACATCCGCTCGAGCTCGTCGCGGACGACGTCGTCGCGGTCCGCCTCCGAGAGCGCGAGCAGCAGGCCGATCCGCTCGGGCGGCACGAGCGCCGAGAGCACGCCGTCGCGCTGCGGCCACGTCGAGGCGAGCAGGTACTCGCCTTCCAGGAGCCCGTTGGCGCCGCTGTCCGCCCAGATCGACCTCGGGTAGACGGCGACCACCTTCGCCGCGAGCGCGTGCCGCTGGTGCCTGAGCGACTGCAGCCGCTCCGGGTGAGCGCCCTCGATCTCGATCGCGTTCGCAACGGTGACCGGGAGCGCCCAGACGACCGCCTCGGCCTCGAGCTGCTCGCCGCTCGCCAGGGTCACGCTGCAGCGCGGGCCGACGCTGATGCGGGTCACCTCGGCCTCGAGCCGGATCCGGTCGCCGAGCTCCGCCGCCATCCGGTTCGCCACCTCCGCGCTTCCCTCGGTCACCTGCAGCGACTCCCAGAGCTCGTACGAGTAGAACGACCCGTCGCCGGCGACGGCCTGCTTGCGGAGGTCTGCGAGCAGCGAGATCCGCTCGATCGAGCCGGCAGCGAGCGCGAGCGCCTCGACCTCGAGCGCCCGGATCGTCGACGGCAGCGCGTCCACCGAGCGCAGCCACTGGCCAAACGAGACGGCGTCGAGCCGGGAGGCGTCCGGATGCGACCAGGGATCGGCAGGGTCGACGGACGCCGCGAGCTTCGCCCACTCGCGCTCGACCCGCTCGTAGTCGGCTCTCTCCTCGGCGCTCGCGAAGGGAAACGCGTCGCCGCGCGTGACGCCCTCGTAGAGGTCGAACGTGGTCGCGCCGGGAACTGCCGTGTAGCTCGGCTGGAGCGTCAGCCCGAGCTCGTCCACGAGCTGGAGGTACGCCGTGTGCAGCGAGCCGACGACCTCGCCGCCGAGCTGCACGGGGCGCCCGCCGTCCACGTCCACCTGCTCCACGCGCCCGCCGACGCGCGCCCGCGCCTCGAGCACGGTCACGTCGGCGCCTCCGGCCGCCAGATCGCGCGCCGCGGAGAGGCCGGCCAGGCCGGCGCCGAGGACGAGGACGTCGCTCCCTGCCATGAGGCCCGATATCTTGACGGCCGATGAGCGCGACCGATCTGGCTACGAACGGCCTGCCCCCGATCCCCCGGCCCATCGAGGAGGGCTGGACGCTGCCCGCCTCGTGGTACTCGGAGCCGACCGTGCTCGAGCGCGAGCTGGAGCGGATCTTCACCACCACCTGGCAGTACGCGGGCCCGGCCGAGCACGTCGCCGAGGACGGGACCTACCTCGCGTCGATCGCCGGGAACATCCCGATCGTCGTCACGCGCGCCGCCGACGGCGAGCTGCGCGGGTTCGTCAACGTCTGCCGCCACCGCGGCCACGTCGTCGCGGAGGGCTGCGGATCCCGCAAGACGCTGCAGTGCCCCTACCACGCCTGGACGTACGAGCTCGACGGAACGCTGCGCCGCGCGCCCCGCTCCGAGCGTGAGCCGGGGTTCGACGCCTCCGAGCTGTCGCTTCTGCCCGTCTCGGTGGACATCTGGGGCCCGTTCGTCTTCGTCAACCCGGACCCGGACGCGGCGCCCCTCCTCGACGCGCTCGGCCCGCTCCCGGAGATCGTCGGGCACAGCGGGCTGGACATGGACGGCCTCCGCTACCACTCCCATGTGCCCTGGGAGCAGGAGGTCAACTGGAAGGTCGCGCTCGAGAACTACCTCGAGTGCTACCACTGCCCGACCGCGCACCCGGGATTCAGCAAGGTGATCGACGTCGACCCCGACTCGTACGGGCTCTCGATCGAAGGCCTCGTGTCCAGCCAGGTCGGGCCGCTGCGCGAGGAGGCCCGCGACGGCGACATGCTCCAGTCGCAGTACCACTTCCTCTGGCCGAACACGACGCTGAACATCTCCCCCGGAGCGCAGAACATCTCGATCGAGCGCTGGGTTCCGCTCGGCCCGCGCCGGACCGTCGAGGCGACCGACTACTTCTTCGGCGCGAACGTGCCCGCCGAGCGGATCGAGGAGTCGCTCGCGTTCGACAATCAGGTCGCGAGCGAGGACGTCGCTCTCGTCCAGGCAGTGCAGCGCGGCCTCGACTCGCGGGCGGTCACGCAGGGCCGACTGATGCCGGAAAGCGAGCAGCTCGTCGCGGCCTTCCAGCACCGCGTGCACGACAGCCTGGCCTGAGCGAGCTCAGGCGGCTTCTTCGAGCACGACCACCTCGTCGTCTTCGCGCTCGGCCTGCTCGGACGCGGCCCGTGCCGGCTGCATCACCGTCGCGACGATCAGCGCCGCGGCGACCAGCAGCCCGGTCAGCCCGTAGAGCGCGACCTGGAAGCCGTGGTCGAGCGCGGCTGGGCTCGAGGCCGTGAGCCCGGCGTGGGCGTCCGCGTAACTGCGCGTCGCGGTCGCGGCGATCGCGCTCATCGCGGCGAGGCCGACCGCGCCGCCGACCTGGCGCCCGGTGTTGATCAGCCCGGACGCGACTCCTGCATCCGAGGGCTCGACGCCCATCAGGCCCGCGATCGTGATCGGGACGAACGAGAGCCCCATGCCTGCGCCGCCGAGCACGAACGCCGGGAACAGGTTCCAGAAGTAGTGGCCGTCGACCGGAAGCTGCGTGAGCAGCGCGGCCGACGCCGCGAGCATCAGCAGGCCCGCGGTCAGCGTGGGCCGCACGCCCAACCGCCCCACGATCACCTGCGCGACGTTCGAGACGACCACGACGGTGAGCGCGAACGCGACGAACGCGACACCTGCCTGCACCGCGGAGTAGCCGAGCACGTTCTGCAGGTACAGCGTCAGCAGGAAGAACTCCGAGAACACGACCCCGCCGACGATCGCCATCGCCGCGTTCGCGGCAGTCAGGTTCCGGAGGCGGAAGATCCGCAACGGCAGGAGCGGGGACGGCGAGCGCAGCTCGATCGCGACGAACGCCGCCACGAGCGCCGCCGAGGCGGCGAGCAGCGAGAGCGTGGTCGCGGAGCCCCAGCCGTCCGTCGTCGCGCGCGTCATCGCGTAGACGAGGAGCATCAGCCCGCCGGTGATCGAGGCGGCTCCGGCGAAGTCGAAGTGCCTGTGCGCGCCCTCGGCGCGGCTGTCCCTCAGGAGCACCGGAGTCAGCGCGATCGCGGCGATCCCGACGGGGACGTTGACGAAGAACGTCCACGACCAGCTCAGGTACGAGGTGAGCAGGCCGCCGAGCAGGACGCCGGCCGCGGCGCCGCTTCCGGAGGCCGCGCCGTAGATCCCGAGCGCCACGTTCCGGTCACGGCCCTCCGCGAAGGTCGTCATCAGGAGCGAGAGCGCAGCCGGAGCGAGCAGCGCGCCTCCGAGCCCCTGTGCCGCGCGGAAGGCGATCAGCGAGCCCTCCGACCAGGCGAGGCCGCAGAGCAGCGACGCGGCGGTGAACAGCACGAGCCCGGCGACGAACATCCGGCGGCGCCCGAGGAGGTCGGCCAGCCGGCCGCCGAGCAGCAGCGTGCCGCCGAACATGATCGCGTACGCGGAGATGACCCACTGCAGGGTCGTCTGCGAGAAACCGAGATCCGCCTTGATCGACGGCAGCGCGACATTCACGATCGCGACGTCGAGGATGACCATGAACTGCGCCGTGACGATGAGAGCGAGCGCGCTCCACCGGCGGTCTTTTTTCGAGCCGTTTGCCACTTGCATGTGCTCCCCAATCGTTGTACTTCTCAACATTAATTCTTCACAACGGTTGGGCGAGCTACCCTATTCCCATGACGATCACGAACCCCGAGAGCACCGGCTCGTCTGCGATCCCGCGCCTACCCGAGGAACTGGTCGCCTCGACGTCGTTCCTGCTGAAGCGGCTCGGCTTCTTGGCGAAAGACCGGGCGCTGCAGGCCTACGAGGGCACCGGCCTCCATCCGTACCACCACGCGGTGCTCGCGGTCCTGGACGAGGGCTCGCGCGAGACCCAGGGCGCAATCGCGGACGCGCTCGGCTACGACCGCGGACAGCTGGTCGGGCTTCTCGATGAGCTCGAGGAGCGAGGGCTGGTCGAGCGGCAACGCGATCCCGGCGACCGCCGCCGCCACCTCGTGCGGATGACGCCGGCCGGAAAGCGCGCGCTCGCGAAGCTGAGGGCCCTCGCCCGCTCGCTCGACGACGACTTCCTCGGCGAGCTCGGCGAGGCAGAGCGCGCCCAGCTCCACGGCCTGCTCCTCCGCCTCGCGCAGGAGCACATGCCGCACTGCTCGCCGAGAGACGCCTGAGCTAGCCGCAGTCGCGCAGGCTCTGGGCCGAGGGGACGAAGTAGTACGCGCCGGTCACGGGTTGCGTGTACCTCGTGAGCGCGTCGCGGCCGTCCCCGGCCAGGCCGGCCATGCTCTCGAGCATCTTCGCGAGCCTCCCCTGTTCCGCGCTGAAGCCGACGAACATCGTGCCGTGGTCAGTCACCGTCCCGTACGGCATGTTGCGCCTGAAGATCTTCCCGAAGTCGTCCTGGTCGGTCATCGCGACGTGGGAATCGTCCGGCTTCGGGTCGAGCTCCACGCTCTCGTCCTTCGTCCGCCCGATCACGCGCTCCTGCTCTTCGACGGCGAGCGCTTCCCAGGCGACCACGTCGTGGCTCCACTTCTGCAGCAGGAGGACGCTCCCGCCGGCACCCGGGCCGCCCGCCGGGATCACGGCGACCTCCGGCGCGTCCACGAGGTCGGGGTTCTCGCTCCCGTCGATGAAGCCAGTCAGGTCGCGGTCGTGCCGGTACGGCCAGCTCGAGGTCTCCTCGGCCACGGCTGCCACCGGGCCGAGCTCGGCGATCGCCTCTCGCGCGGTGTCGAAAACCACGTCGTACTCGCTGCCGGAGAGCCAGAGCACCGCGTCGTGCTGGGTCGCGGGCATCGTGTAGTCGTCCGGCCCCACGAGATCGTCGTTGAAGCCCTCGACACCGGGCGGAGCGTCGTCGGGCACGACCTCCCGCCAGAGCTCGGGCCGGAAGCCGCAGACGAGGTTGACGCCGCCCATCGTCGTCCGCGGCTCGCGCAGCGAGGCGACGACCCGCACGAGGTCGGCGCCGGCTCTCTGCTCGTGGACGTCGAGCTCGAGGTAGGCGTGGGAGGCAGTCCCGAGCGCGAAGATCCCGCTTTGCGGCGTGTTCACGTCAACCGCTAGGTGTGCTGCACCTCGCGCACCCGGAACGCGAGCACGATGTCACGGACGCCGCGGATGATCGCGATCACCGAGACCCAGGCCACGAGGAGCACAGCGCTGCGGCCGTAGTATCCGGCGGCCCAGAAGCCGACCACCAGCTCGATGATCCCGCCGATCAGCTGCAGCCACCAGACCTCGATCTCGTGACGGGTCGAGATCGCGACGATGATGTCGAATGCTCCCGCGAAGATCAGGAAGAAGCTGAAGATCGCGGCCAGGGCGACGAACGTGTTCCCCGGATGGATGAACGCCATGATCCCCGCGAAGATGAACACGAACGCCAGCAGGCCGTGCAGCAGCTTCCACCAGCCCGCTGCCATGAACATGACACCGATCTCGACTGCTCCCGCGAAGAGCGCGACGATCCCGAACAGGATCGCGATCGCGCTCACCGAGGTGTAGTCGAACCGCAGCAGGATCACGGCAACCAGCATCCAGGCGATGCCGGTGACGAGCAGAAGCCACCACGGTGGCAGCACGCGGCCGAGGGTGTGCTGAGCAGGTGCCAGCGAAGTCATGAGAGCCTCCCGGGAGTCGACATCGGCGCGGGTATATCGCCGCGCGCCATGCCGGTCAAGCGTCAGAGAGCGGGCAGGCCACGCCTGGCGTAGAGTCGGCCAAAGACTGAAATGCGCGTTCCAGCGCGTCGGGAGGCGCAATCGTCGGACCGATCGGCGGGCTACCGGAAAAGGAGGCGTCCTGAGATGGTGAAGCAACTCGACCTCACCCAGCGGCTGACATTCGAACCGAACCCGGCGCTGCTCGAGCACGCCCAACAACGTGCGGAGAGCGCGCAGAACCGAGTGGCGGATCAGATCACGGCGTTCGCCGGCTCCATGCTCTTCGTCTACATCCACATCGCCTGGTTCGGCTGCTGGATCGGGTTCAGAGTCGAGCACTATCCCTACGGCCTGCTGACGATGATCGTCTCGCTCGAGGCGATCTTTCTCTCGACCTTCGTGATGATCAGCCAGAACCGGGCAGACGCGAAGCGGCAGGTGGTCGCAAATCTCCAGTGGCAGACGGTCCAGGAGGAGGACAAGCAGAACCAGCAGCTCCTCGAGCTCTCAAACCAGATCCTCGCTCTGACCAAGGCGGTGCATGCCTACGCCGAACGTCGATCCTCGGCGCACTGAAGAGGCCCGAAGCGGCTCGTGCTCGCGCCACCCCTCGACGTCCGACGCCTGGCCGCGGCGGACATGTGGGGCACGAAGGGAAGCGAGCGGCGCCGTCGCCTGATACGTGCGGAGTTCGCGATCGGCACCCTCGGCTGCACAGCGCTCGGCGTGTTCGTGCTCGTGTCGGCCAACGAAGCCTCGTGGTTCGTCGTCGGCGGCTGGCTCGTCGGTGTCGGCGTCAACTACGTTCCCCTCACGCTCTACGCACGGCCCCTCTCACGCTCTGGTGAGCTCGAGCGGGAGCTGCGCGACCTGGACCTCGGGAAGGAGCTGCGCCGGGCCGGTGTGAGGCAGTTCTGGATTGCAGTTCCTTTCGCGGTGGCCCTCGCAGCCGTGGCGGACGAGGCAGCCCGACGAGGGGGGTGCTAGCCCGTCTCTTCCACCGCCTCCTGGGGCGTCCGCTTGTTGACCGAGACGGAGCCGGGTCGCCGCAACAGACGACCGATCGACTCGGTTCTGCTCGGCGTGACGGCGATCGTGGTCGGGCTCTCGGCGGTCATCGCGTCGTCGGCTCCGGAGCAGGACGAAGAGGTCGCGCATGCGCTGACGACGTGCTCGGCTGGGCGGGGGCGTTCTGGCAGACCGTCTTCGTCTGCTTGCTCGGCCTGGCGCTGGCCGTGATCGCCGCCGTGCTGGTGCGGCGGCGATGGGATCTCGCTCGCGATCTGCTCGTCGCCGCGGTGGTGCTGATGGGCGCGACCACCCTTCTGGGTGGCGCTGTGCAGTCCGACTGGCTCCCGTTCGAGCCCCACGTGCTGTCGCAATGGGGGTTCCCGGAACCGAGGCTTGCGGGTGCGATCGCGGTGCTCGTCGTCGTCGGGCCGGAGCTCGTCCGACCGCTGCGGCTGCTCGCCATCTGGCTCGTCCCGCTTGCGACGCTCGGAGCCGTCGTGTTCGCCGCCGCTCGCCCCTCCGCCGCCCTGGCCGCCCTCGCGCTCGGTCTCGGCACGGGCGCCTTGATCCGATTTGCGTTCGGCACGGCGGCAGGGTTCCCGCCGACCGAGGACGTCAGGTCAGCGCTCGTGACGCTGGGCGTGGAAGCGGCCGACCTGAAGCCGTCGGCACAGCAGCACATCGGCGCGGCCGAGTACGTCGGGCACGACCTCGACGGACAACCGCTGAGGGTGCGCGTTCTCGGACGGGATGCGCAAGACACCCAGCGGATAGCCCGGCTGTGGCGCTCGCTCGCCTATCGGGATCCACCGAGAAGCGTGGGCGTAGGCCGGCTCGAGCAGGTCGAGCACGAGGCGCTGGCGACGGCGCTGGCGGGCCAGGCCGGAGTCAACGTCCCCGACGTCGTAACCGCTGCGCTTGGCCCGGACGGCGACGCGCTCGTCGTCACCCTCCAGCCCGACATCGAGCCGCTCGAGTGCCTGACGCCCGACCGCGCGCGCCACCAACGAGCTGCTCGAGAACCTCCTGAAACAGGTTGCGAGCCTGCATTCGGCACACATCTCGCACGGACGGCTGAACTTCAGCAACGTGCTCGTCGTCGACGGCACTCCCATGGTCGTCGACTTCGCAGCCGCAACGCTCGGCGCGCCGCAGGCCGCACTGGACATCGACGTTGCCGAGCTGCTCGTCGCATGCACCATCCTCGTGGGCCCGGAACGAGCGCTGCACAAGGCAGTCGATGCCGGTTGGGGCCCTGCCGTCGGCCGGGTTCTGCCATATCTGCAGCGCGCGGCGCTCACTCCGCACCTCAGAGACCTTGCCCGTGCGCACGAGGTCGACCTGAAGGAGCTTCGAACCGAGGCCGCCCAGGCGACGGGGCAGGACGTCCCCGAGATCGTGCCCATGCGGCGAATCCGCCCGAAGGACCTCTTGCTCACGGCGGCGCTCATTCTGGGCGCCTACCTCCTGATCTCCAAGCTCGCCTCGATCGGCTTCGGGACGATCGCGAGCGAGCTCGGAAAGGCGAGCGTCCCGTGGGTCGTCCTCGCGCTGCTCCTCGCCCAGGCCACGTTCATCCCGTCGGGGCTCTCGCTTCGCGGGGCAGTGATGACGCCCCTTGCCCTCCCACCGTGCGTCGTGCTGCAGTCGGCGATCAAGTTCATCAACCTGACCGTTCCGAGCTCGGCGGGCCGAATGGGGATGAACGTCCGGTTCCTGCAACGAATGGGCGCGCCCCTGCCTGAGGCCGTCGCCGCCGGAGCCATCGACCACGGCGCCGAGAAGGTGGTTCAGGTCCTCCTCTTCCTGCTCATTCTCCCATTCGTGCACGGCAACCTCGACACGAGCCAGTCCACGTTCCCGGGCCGGACCGGCGCCTCGCCGGGGCCCTCGTGGCCGCCGTCGTGATCAGCGTCACGGTCGTCCTCGCCGTGCCGAAGTTCCGCGCGAAAGTCATGCCGCCGCTGCGCGAGGCCCTCTCCGGCCTGTGGACCGTCGCGAGAAATTGGGAGAAACGGCTCGAGCTCTTCGGCGGCAACCTCGCGTCGGAGCTGCTTTACGCGATCGCGCTCGGCGCCACGTGCCTCGCGTACGGGACCCACCTGAGCCTCGGCCAGCTGATCTTCGTGAACACGGTGGGCTCGGTCCTCGCGAGCCTCATTCCGGTCCCGGGAGGCATCGGAGCCGCGGAGGCGAGCCTCTCGGCGGCGCTCATCGCGATGGGCGTGGGCCAGTCGACCGCCTTCGCGATCGCCATCACCCAGCGGCTTTGCACGTTCTACCTCCCACCGGTCTGGGGATACGTGTCCCTCCGGTGGCTGACCCGAAAGGGCTACATCTAGAAGGTGTCCCGGTCAAGAGCGTGGCGGCTCGGATCGGCGATCGTCCGGAAACAGTGCTCCGCGCGAACAAATCGCCGCGCTTATCGCCTAACCTGCTTACGTCGTGGGCTTCTTAGGTCGCCTGTTGGGGCGCACCGACGCTCCAAGGCACCGACTGTCGGTTTGCGCCGTCCATGCCGGCGGACTGCTCGGGATCGTGGGCGAAGGTCCGCGCCAGGATGCTCTGAGTCAAGTGGCAAAGACGGCAACAGATGCAGCGCCGTTCATTGGGGACTTGACTGACTACGCGCTCGAGGTAGCGCATGCCGAGCCGGATCGGCGCTGGTTTCGTGCGATTCTCGTCCGCGAGCCGACGAACCCTTACGACTCGAATGCGATCGCTGTCTACGCCGAAGGCGGGCAGCAGATCGGTTACCTCTCACGTGAGGACGCGCTGAGCTACGGCCGAGTGTTCGAAGCGTTGGGAAAGCGGAGCTACGACGGAGCGGCTTGTCCTGCAATGTTGACCGGAGGAGGAGAAAAGTATTTCGGGGTCGTCCTCGCGATCTCAAGTCCAGGACATGCCATGGGCGACCTTCACGACACCGATCGCGCGAGCGGTTAGCGCCTAGTCATCAAGAGGCTCGGGAGCCCTCAGAGCTACGCGGCGCGTTCTAGAAGAGCTGGTTCTCTCTACACGATGCAGTCTGGTGACCGACCGCGGTGCGACGTGTTACCTAAGCAGGGATTTCGGGATCACCCGGGCTGTTGCCATGACGCCCGATATCGACCCCTGCTAACACGTTCGTTAGCAACACGTTTGCACAGTCGGTCCGAGCGAGCGCGAGCCGAACGCCGGGACGTTTTTGCCCATGAATAGCAAATGGCGCCCGCGGCGTTGAAGAGCGGCGAGGCTAGGTGTGCGGGCTTGATGATTGGGAGCGGCGCTCGAAGAGGGTGACGTTGAGAACGGCGGCTCCGACCATGACTCGCCCGGCGAGGAAGAGGGCGAGCAGGAGACCGGCTGCGATTCCGAGTGCGCCGTAGGTGGTCGACTTTTCCTGGAGCAGCCTGTTGAGGATCAAGATGTTGAAGATCTCGAGGCCGACGAGCCCGATCGCATAGAACAGCGAGCCCGGAATCAGGTCGGTCCACCGGGCGTTCGCGTGGGGCAGTTCCAGGGAGACGACGAGCCAGAGACCTCCTATTGCGAGCACGAAGAAGATGAGTGTGATGAGGCCGCCGATCAAGGTCTGGTGCCGTACGGCGCCCTCGCCTGCGACGAGTGCAAGCTGGCCGAGGATCGCAGCGCCGAAGATCCCCAGCGATCTCGGGCTGACCTTGACCGACGCGGCCGAGCCCGTCCATGCCAGTGCTTGAACGATCGCGAGGGCTCGAAGCAAGACCCGCATCATGTAGACGAGCACGAAGAAGGAGGTCAGGGCTACCCACCAGTTCGAGGGCCCGGTCGAGGTGCTTTCCACCTGCTTTGTGACCTGCCCGGCGAGGCCGATCGAGCTCACGATCGCGTTCGGCTGCTTGCCGAGGGCGTTTGCCAGCAGTCCCAGGCCGGAGACGAGGAAGAACGCGAGCGGCAAGGAGAACACGAACAGCCGGTAGGAGAGCGCGCCGGCGAGGATGCCGCCGCCGATCCGAGAGTCTCGCTCGATCGTCTCGAAGGTCGCGTCGAGCGTTCCGGAGCGCCCGCGAGCCTCCTCGACCCACCCTTTCAGCGCGCGGGCGTGTTCGATCCAGAGCGCTAGGCGCCGGAGCAACGTCGGCCGCGGCGGCGGCAACTCCATCCGGTCGGGCTCGTCATGGCGATCCGGAGGAGGATCCGGGCCGCTCAAGACGCTGGAGGGCTCTTCCCGACGCCGCTTGTCGGGCCCGTCTCCTGGCGTTGTCGCTCGGTCTGGCGCCAGCTGACCCACACGGGCGAGAAGACCCCACAGACCATCGACATCGTGATCATGATGAACACGTAGCCGATGAACGTGATCACGACACCGAACGAGCCGTAGGTCCTGCCGTTCGCGTTCAACGGCGAGGCCAGGAAGAGCGGAGAGGTTGCAATGGCGCCGCCGAGCACCAGCCCGGCGAGCAGGGCGCCGGGGAGCAGGGCTCGGAGCCCGACTTTGCGGTGGAGGAGGAAGCGCGGCACCCAGAGCCAGAACGCCGTCGAGGCCACGAGCCAGACCGGCACGAGCACGAGCCAGCCCGCATTGCGGAGCGAGGTGGCGGAGACGACCAGCAGCGCGATCGCTCCGGCGTAGACGAAGAAGAAGATCGCGAACAGCCACTGGTCGGCTACCGATCCGACCTTGATCCCCCAGGCGCGCGCGTACACGTCCTGGTAGATCTGCCCGATCCCGATCCCCCAGAGGAGGAAGCTGAACACGACGCCGATCGATGCCGCGAGCGCGTTCGAGGAGGCGCTGCCGAACGTGTCGCGGACGAGGCTGGCGGTGGACCCGGTCAGGTTCTGGTGGTCAATGAGGCGCTCCGCGAAGAAGTTCGTGTTGCCACTCGACGGGTGGAAGATCGCGATCGCCACCAGCACGGCCGGCAGGACCGACAACGTCGAGTAGACGGTCGCCGCGCAGCCCGAGTTGTGGCTCGCGGCGAAGTAGGCGCGGAACCACTGCAGGGCGAGCCGACCCAGACGCGTGTCGGCGCGGCGGCCGAGCCAGTCCAGCACCGCCTTGACTCGACCTCGCGACGCGGGGCTCTCCGTGTTGTCCATACGATCAGCGCCTCCTCTCGCCCCGACCTCCTGCCCGGGCCAAACCTACGCCTCGAGCGGGCTCCGCGGAGGTGTACCGACTCTCATACGCATGCCTATGAGAAGCTCAGCGGGAAGTCATGTCCGAGGGTGGTTGGAGTTGAGCGCCGAGCCCGGCCGATCGGAGAGCTTCCCGAGGGAGCGTCTCATCCGACGGCGCGTGGAGCGTGCGGTCGCGAAGCGGAGAGTTCTCCCGTTCCTGATCGTGGCGATCGCGCTGCTGTCAGTCGCTACCGGCGTCCTTGCGAGACTCATCGACCGGAGGGACTTCCACAGCTTCGGAGACGGCGTCTGGTGGGCGATCGTGACTCTGGGCACCGTCGGGTACGGCGACATCGTCCCGCACACGGTGTGGGGCCGCGTCCTGGGCAGCGTCGTGATCGTCTGCGGCGTCACGTTCATTGCGTTCCTGACCGCGACCGTGACGTCGCTGTTCGTCTCGGTCGACCAGAAAGAGACTCTCGCGAAGGTCTACGAGTTGCGCGATGAGAGCGACGAAGACACTCAGGCGGCGCTTCGCCAGATCGACGAACGGCTCGCGGCGATGGAAGCGAAGCTCGACCAGGTGACCGGAGGGAAGCGGTCGCGATGAGCCGCCTGGAGAAGATCTTCGAAATTGACCGGCGGGGAATCAACCTCCCGAGAGGGGCCGTCGCCACGGGAGTCCTGCTGGTCCCGTTCGTCGTCCTCGCCGCGGTCGGACACGAGAAGTACTGGTTGAGCCTGTCCTTTGGCGCGTTGTTCGTCGGGATCAGCGATCCGGGCGGCACCTACCGCGTCCGTCTGCAGACCATGGCCGCGGTCGGGCTGGTGGGCACGCTCCTGACCGCGCTCGGGTTCGCCATCGGCGGAGGGCCTTGGTGGATCGTCGTCCTCGTCAGCGTCGCGCTCACGTTCCTGAGTGGCCTGATGGTCAAGTTCGGGGCGCACACCTACACGGCGGCGCTGATGCTTCTCTCCTGGTTCCTGGTCGCGATCTCGGTGCCGGCCGGCGAGCACCTGACCCCGGCCCACTCGGGCTGGTGGCAACAGGCGCTGGCCTGGCTCCTGGGCTCCGCCCTCTGGATCGCCGTCACGCTCGTCGGTTGGTTGCTGCTCGGGCGCAAGGCGCGGGCCACCAACTTCCCGGAGATCCCCGCGGACACGGAAAAGACCGCGCTGACCAGGCCGGTGATCCTGTTCATGCTGATCCGGGCCTTCGCCATCGGCGTCGCCGTGGCGATCGCCTTCGGATTCCATCTGCCCAACGCCGACTGGATGCCGATCGCCACGCTGGTCGCGATGAAGACCAGCCTCGACCAGGCAGCCCTGGCGGCTGAGCAGCGCATCGCTGGGGCGCTGATCGGCGCCCTCGTCGCAACGCTCTTCCTCCTCACGGTCGACAACGTCCACGCCTTAGAGGCCGTGATCGTGATCGCCGCCGGGGTCGCAGCCTCGTTCCGCGCGGCCAACTACGCGATCTACTGCGCGGCCGTCGCCACGACGGTGCTGATCGCCGTGGACCTGCCCAATCCATCGAATTTGGCGACGGAGGGCCGGCGCGTGCTCTTCACCTTTCTCGGGCTCGGGATCGGGATCCTCGTGCTCTTTCTTGCGGGCCTGGTCCAGAAGCGCTCGGCGGGGACCGTCGCTCCGGCGACCTGACACATTAGGACTCCTTCTCCGGCTCTGCCTTGCGGTTAAACCCGCCCCGCCGGCCTCCGCTCGCCACGCTGCGGGCGAGGGTCGGCGGGACGCTTACGCGGAGCGCGCTCGAAAGCGCTTCGGCGAGAGCCCGGCCGGAAGGAGCACCCGGCCGGTAGTGGCCACTCGCTCGAGATCACCGACATCAACGGCATCGCTCGACACGGCCGGACTAGGCCCACGGTGGCCGTTCCTTCACTACGCGGCCTCGCCGGAGACACCGGCGAACTCGCGCTCGATCTCATCGAGCGCCGCCTGCTTGCGAGCATCACGGAGCTCGGCGGTCGCAGCCGTGATCTCGCCATCGAGCTTGCGCAGGCGATTGTCTCGCTGCTTCGCCGTCAATAAGACCTGGACCGCCATCTACCACGAGGGCGAGGGCGAGGACGGCAAGCGCAAACAGCGCTGGATGGGTGGCTTTGCAACCCGCAAGGCTGCGCAGGCGTTCCTGACCGACGTTCTCTCTCGCCTCGGCGACGGCTCCTACGTCCAGCCGTCGAAGCTCACCTTGCGCGCGTTCGTCGAGGACGAATGGTTGCCAGCGATCGCCGGAACCGTTCGCACGCTGACGCTGACACAGTACCGCTCAGTGATGAAGGGACGGATCCTCCCTCGACTTGGCCACCACCGCCTCCAGGCGCTCACCGGCGCTCACCTGAACGCGCTCTACCGTGAACTAGAAGAGGGAGACGAAGAGAAAGAGGGACTGTCCCCCGCCTCACGTCGCCTCACCCACGCCGTGCTCAGTCGTGCCTGCCGCGATGCGGCCCGCTGGGGTCGCGTTGTTCGGAACCCAGCCGCAGCGGCCGATCCGCCCGCGGCTGCCGAGAGTCGCGCGACGGCCTGGACGGCAAAGGAGCTCGGGCGCTTCCTCGAGCACATCGCCGGCGACCGCCTGATCGCGCTCTGGCGCCTCGCGGCGACGACCGGGATGCGCCGGGGAGAACTGCTCGGCTTGACCTGGTTCGCGCTCGACCTTGACGGCAGCACACTTCGCGTCGACCAGCAACTCGTCCCGACACGCGGCGGCGTGACCTTCGGTCCGCCGAAGTCGAAGCGCTCTCGGCGCACGATCGCCCTCGACGCCGAAACGGTCGAGGCGCTAAAGGCGCACCGGGAAGCGCAACTGCTCGAGCGCTCGTTCGCCGGTGACGCCTACGTCGACCACGACCTCGTCTTCGCCGACGAGCTCGGCAGACCGATCTATCCGCAGCGATTGACTGAAGCGTTCACGCGCGAGCGCAAGGCGGCCGGCCTGCTAGCCGGGACGCTGCACATCCTGCGCCACACTCACGCCACGCTGGCGCTGACGAACGGTGTCCCTGTTCACGTCGTCGCAGCTCGGATCGGTGACCGTCCCGAGACCGTGCTGCGGGTGTATGCGCACCTGCTGCCACAGTCGGACGTCGAGGCAGCCGAGCAGGTGGCGGCCCTGATCGCCTGAGGGCGCGGTTACTTCGGGTCGTCCGAGCTTGCCGGAGGGTCGCTCGGCGGTGGCGGCGGGTCGGCGCTGTCATCGCCACCTCTGAACGTTTCCTTCACCTTGCTCACGCCTAACAGCAAGGCTCCGAGACCGCCGGTGGCCTCGCCAAAGGCTTGAGCGCCCTGGAAGACGGCGTCAAGGCTCCTTCGCTCGATTACTTCGGGCTCGACGTCGGCAGGCCGAGGACGCTCCGCGTTCGGCTGTTCGTTCTCCTCGTTCATGCCCTGAAGCGTAGTCAGGCAGGACGACGGACCTTCCTGCACAACCGAGCGCGTTAGCACCCCGTTAGCAAAGGCGGCGCAAACCCGCATGGTTGCGCGCCGTTTCTAGAAGAGCTGGTTCTCGCCCGCGAAGATGGCCGAGACCGAGTCGTCGGCGAAGATGTTCATGATCGTCTCCGCGAGCAGCCCCGAGACCGGGAGCACCTCGATGCTCGCGGGGCGGTTGATCGGGTCGATCGGGACCGTGTCGGTCACCGTCACCTGCAGCTCGCTCGAGCCGATCTTCTCGAACGCGTTGCCCGGGAAGAGCCCGTGCGTCGCGCAGGCGTACACCTCGGTCGCGCCCGCCTCCCGCAGCGCAGTAGCGCCGGCGATCAGCGTGCCGCCGGTGACGATCATGTCGTCACTCATGATCGCGACCTTGCCCTCGACGTGGCCGATCACCTCGGTCACCTCGGCGGTGTCGTGCTCGGGGCGCACCTTGTTCAGGATCGCGAGGTCGGCCTCGAGCATCTGACCGAAGCGGCGGGCCATCTTCGCGCGGCCCGGGTCGGGCGAGACCGCGACGACGCCCTCGCCGCTGAAGCCCTTGTCGCGGTAGTACTGCGCGAAGAGCTGCAGCGCGGTCATGTGGTCGACCGGGAGCGTGAAGAAGCCCTGGATCTGGCCCGCGTGCAGGTCCATCGTAACCACGCGGTCGACGCCTGCGACCTCGAGCGCGTCCGCGACGAGCTTCGCGGTGATCGGCTCGCGCGGCGCGGACTTCTTGTCCTGCCGCGAGTACGGGAACCACGGGATGACGGCCGTGATCCGCTTCGCCGAGGCGAGCTTCGCGGCCTGGATCATGATCAGCAGCTCGATCAGGTGGTCGTTGACGGGCGCGTTCCCCGACTGGACGATGAAGACGTCGCTGCCGCGGATCGACTCGTCGTAGCGCACGTAGGTCTCGCCGTTTGCGAACGTCCGCAGCTCGACCTCGCCGAGCATGATCCCGAGCTTCTCGGCGATCCCATCGGCCAGCTGCGGGTTCGAGCGGCCGGCGAACAGCATGAGGCGCTTCTGCGGACCGCGCTCGATCCACGGCGTGCGCTCCGTCTGTGGCAGCGCGGGCGCCTCGACGGTCTCCAGCCCGGGGAGCGTCGCCTCAGCCATCTCGTTGTCGCTTCTCTCGGACGTAGCCTTCCTTCGTGACCTGGCGCTGACGCGCGATCGCGAGGGCCTCCGGGGGAACATCCTCCGTGATGACGGACCCGGCCCCAATCCAAGCATCGTCGCCAATCTCGACCGGCGCAACAAAGGCATTGTGGACGCCCGTTCTGACGTTGCTGCCGATTTTCGTGCGGCCCTTCTCCTTGCCCTCCTCGTGCGGGAAGTTCACCGTGATGTTGCCCGCCGCGACGTTCGTGTCGTCGCCGATCTCGGCGTCGCCCATGTACGAGAGGTGCGGCACCTTCGTGCGCTCGCCGATGCGTGAGTTCTTGATCTCCACGAATGTGCCCGCCTTGGCGCCGGCTCCCAGCACCGTTCCGGGGCGAAGGTAACAGAAGGGCCCGACCAGCGCACCCGGGCCGATCACCGCGTCGACGGCGACCGCGTGGGGGCCGACGTGGGCGCCGCGCTCGACCTTCGTCGCACCGCCCAGCACGGTGAACGGCTGGATCGTGCAGTCGGGCTCGAGCTCGACGTCCGGCTCGATCCAGGTGCTGGCCGGATCGACGATCGTCGCGCCGGCCAGCATGTGCTCGGTGTTGATGCGCTCGCGCAGCACGGCGGCGGCTGCGGCCAGCTCGACACGCGTGTTCACGCCCTCGACCTCGCGCGGGTCCGGCGCCATGTGGACGGCCACGCGCTCGCCCTCGCGCACGAGGTCGCGCACCGTGTCGGTCAGGTAGAGCTCGCCCTGGTCGTTGTCGGGCCGGAGGCGCTCGAGGGCGGGCCAGAGCTTCTCGGCCGCGAAGACGTAGATCGAGGAGTTGACCTCGTGCAGCGCGAGCTCGGCCTCGCTCGCGTCGCGGGCCTCGACGATCGCCTCGAGCGCGCCGTCGCCGTTGCGGACGATCCGCCCGTACGCGCCGGGCTCGTCCGGCTCGAAGGAGAGGACGGTCGCGGCCGCGTCCATGGAGCGATGCGTCTCCAGGAGCCGGGTGAGCAGCCCGCTCGTGATCGTCGCGCAGTCTCCGGTGAGCACGAGCAGGGCGCCGTCGAATCCCTCCAGGCTCGGACGTGCGGCGGCGGCCGCGTCGCCGGTGCCGCGCGGCTCCTGCTGGACGGCGATCTCGATGCCTTCGAAGGCATCAGCGTAATCGGGCGACGTGACGACGACGAGCGGCTCCGGCCCGAGCTCCCGCGCCGCCTCGACGACCCAGTCCACGAGCCGCCGCCCGAGCAGCGGGTGGAGGTGCTTCGGCGTCTCCGAGTGCATGCGGGTGCCGAGCCCGGCGGCCAGGATCACGGCTGCAAGCGGCGTCTCGGTCACCTTTCGGAAGATGGCTGGGCGGCCAGGATTCGAACCTGGGATCGCGGGACCAAAACCCGCTGCCTTACCACTTGGCTACCGCCCATCGCGGGTGGAGCTTAGCGCCGGTCCCCGTAGAGGAGCAGTAGCGCCACCACGGCGAAGATGGCTGCAAGGAGCAGCGCGAGCCAGTCCAGCAGGAAGGCCAGGATCACGACGACGACGGCCAGCGCCTGCGAGGCCGCGGCGATCCAGGAGATCTGCCGCGCGGTGTCCGAGCGCGAGTCGCGCCCCCAGAAGATGTAGATCGCGAGGCACGGGATCGCGATGATGATCACCGTCCACTTGCCGACGCCGTGGGCGATCCAGACGACGAGCCCCTCGACGATCGCGACCCAGAGGACGATCCGCACGCGCCGTGCGCGCAGCCAGCGCCCGGTCTTGCTCGTCCCGTGCTCGATCGTGCCGGGCGGCTCGAGCGAGGTGTCGCTCGCCATGCATCAACCGTACCAAGCCGTCGCCGTCACCCAGGTCCGGCCGTGGCGACCGACCTCTCGCTCGGCTGCGAGGGCCGCCTCACGCCGCTCGAACAGGCCGTACACCGCTGGGCCCGCGCCGGAGACGTCGGCCCGGAACGCGCCGTGGGCGAGCAGCTCGACCGCGAGCGGCGAGGATCCGAGGTCGTTCGGTGGCAGCGCGGCGAGGTCGCGCGACTCGCGGACTCCGGCCAGCGCCTCGGCAAGCCGAAGGCGCCGCTCGGCGTAGCCGCGCTCGCCGCCGCGCTCGTCGAAGGCCTCGTAGACGGAGGCGGTCGAGCCCTTGTCGGCTCCGTACGGCAGGACGAGCACGACCGCGTAGTCCTGCGGCAGCTCCAGGGGGCTCAGCTCGTCGCCCACGCCCTCGCCGAGCTGCGGCCCAGGGGCGAGAAAGAAGGGCACGTCGGCGCCGAGGCTGCGAGCGAGCTCGTGCAGGGCGGCAACGGCGAGCGGCTCCTCGAGCGTCTCGTTGGCCAGCCGGAGCGCCGCTGCGGCGTCGGAGCTGCCGCCGCCGAGCCCGGCCGCGACCGGGATCCGCTTCTCGATCGCCGCCTTCCAGCGAGGCTCGATCCCCGCGGCGTCCGCAAACGTCTCGAGCGCGTCCCGGACAAGCGTGTCCTCGGGAAAGCCCTCGACGCACAGCTCCGGCGCGCTCTCAAGCGCGATCTCGTCGGCCAGCTCGATCCGCTGGAGCACGGTCGCCACCTCGTGCCGGCCGTCGGCGCGTGGCGGCCCGACGACGAGGGCGAGGTTGATCTTGGCGTGCGCGGTGGCGCGGCTCACGCGCCGAGCGCCTCGGCGAGCTCGACGAACTCCGGAGGGGCCAGCTCCTCCGCGCGGGCGGCGGGATCCTTCCCGATCGCCTTCAGCGCGTCCGCCGCTTCGTCGCGCGTCGCCACGCCGGAGAGCTCGAGCGAGTTCGCGAGCCGCTTGCGCCGGTGCGCGAACGCGGCAGTCACGACCGGGCTCACGCGCGCGTGGGCGTCGAAGTCGAAGGCAGCGCGCCGCCGGAACGCGACCAGCGCCGAGTCGACGTTCGGCCGCGGGCGGAAGACCGTGCGCGACACCGGGTGGAAGCCGGTGCGCTCGGCGGCGAGCTGGACGAGGACGGAGACGGCGCCGTAGGCCTTCGTCGACGGCTGCGCGAAGAAGCGATCGGCGACCTCGCGCTGCACCATCACGCACCACAGCTCGACGGTAGGAAGCCCGTCGAGGCTCTCGACGACGAGCGGCGTCGCGATGTGGTACGGGAGATTCGCGACGAGCTTCGTCGGGCTCGGCTCGAGCGCGGCGAGATCGAGGCGAAGCGCGTCGCCGTGACGGAGCTCGAGGTTGGCTCGATCGCCGAACCTCTCCCCGAGGACGCAGACGAGCGCGTAGTCGACCTCGACCGCGTGAACGGTGGCGACTCGCTCGACCAGGTAGCGGGTCAGCACTCCGAGACCAGGCCCGACCTCGAGGACGACGTCCTCCGGCGCGAGCTCCGCCAGCCGACCGATCACGCCGAGCAGGTTCTCGTCGACGAGGAAATGCTGTCCCAGCTCCTTCTTCGGTGCGATGTCCGAGCCGGTCATGCGAGGCCGAACGCGGTCGAGGCGTTCGCGTCGAGCTGCGCGGCGAACGCCTCCGCGTCCTCACCCCGGGCCTCGGCGAGCACGGCGATCGTGTGGAGGACGTTCGCGGGCTCGTTCGGGCGCCCCCGACGCGGCTGAGGGCTCAGGTACGGGCTGTCGGTCTCGGCCAGCAGCCGTTCGGCGGGGACGCCGCGTGCCGCCGCGCGCAGCTCCTCGGCCTTCGGGTAGGTGACGTTCCCGGCGAATGACACGTAGTAGCCGCGGTCGAGCGCGACCGGGAGAAGCGCGGGGCTGGAGAAGCAGTGGAGGACGACCGTGCCCGCGAAGTGCTCGAGAGCCGCGGCCGTCTCTTCCTCGGCGTCGCGCGTGTGGACGACCACGGGCTTGCCGAGCTCCGCCGCCAGCTCGAGCTGGCGGGCGAAGAGCTCGCGCTGCCGGTCGCGCGGGGCGTGGTCGCGGTAGAAGTCGAGGCCGGTCTCGCCGACCGCCACGGCCCGCTCTTCGCCGAGCAGGTCGCGGAGCTCGTCGAGCCGCTCCGCATCCGGGTCGGCGGCCTGGTGCGGGTGAATGCCAAGTGCCGCCCAGACACCCGGCTCCCGGTTCGCGATCGCCAGCGTCTCGCGACAGGACTCGAGGCCGGAGCCGACCGCGACGATGCGCTCCACCCCTGCCGTTCTCGCCCGGGCGACAACCTGCTCCGCCGGGTCCGCGCACGCATCGAGGTGCGCGTGCGTGTCCGTCATGCCCTCAGGCGGCCGCCGTGGGCAGGTCCACGCGTGGGAAGAGCGGCTGGGCGGCCTCGATCCCATCGGTCACGGCGGTCGCGCCGTACGCGACCTGGTCGAGCGCGAGGTCGAGCGGCTGGCGCAGCGCGCCGAGGATCCGCGGCGCCGTCTGCGGCAGGTACGGCGAGAGCGCGACCGCGACTGCGCGGACGCCGTCGGCGAGGTCATACAGGACCGCGCCGAGCTCGTCGGCTCTCGCCTCGTCCTTCGCGAGCTGCCACGGGGCGGTCTCCTCGACGTGACGGTTGAGCAGGCGGACGACCTCCCAGATCTCGTCGAGCGCTCCGGTCAGGTCGAACGCATCGAAGCGCGCCACGAGCGCCCCGCGCAGAGTCTCGAGCGCCGAGGCGAGCGCGTCGCTGCGTGCGCCGGGGGCGATGCGGCCGTCCTGGTAGCGCGCGATCATCGCGGTCGTCCGGGAGACGAGGTTGCCCAGGTCGTTTGCGAGCTCGCGCTCGTACCGCTCGTGCAACGCGTCGACCGAGGCGGTCCCGTCCTGGCCGAACGACACCGAGCGGAGCGCCCAGAAGCGGACCGGGTCGCTGCCGTACACGTCGACGAGGTCCAGCGGGTCGATCACGTTGCCGAGCGACTTCGAGATCTTGCGCTCGTCCAGCAGCAGGTACCCGTGCACGAACAGCTGCTTCGGGACGTCGTACCCTGCGGAGAGGAGGAGCGCCGGCCAGTAGACGCAATGGAAGCGGAGAATGTCCTTGCCGAGCAGGTGCCGGACCTCGGGCCAGAACCTCTCGCGCAGGTCGTCGCCGTCACGTGCGTACGTCAGCGCGCTCAGGTAGTTGATGAGAGCGTCTACCCAGACATAGGTGACCTGCCCCTCGTCCCAGGGGATCGGCACGCCCCACGGCTGGCCCGCCCGGCTGACGCTGAAGTCCCTGAGGCCTCCTTCGATGAAGCTCCGGGCCTCGTTGTAGCGGAAGCGCGGGAGGACGAAGTCCGGCCGGGCGTCGTAGAGCTCGAGCAACCGGTCCTGATAGGCCGACAGCCGGAAGAAGTAGTTCGTCTCCTCGATCCGCTCGGGCGGGATCCCGTGCTCGGGGCACAGCCCGTCGACGAGGTCGGCCTCGCTCTTGAACTCCTCGCAGCCGACGCAGTACAGGCCGGAGTAGACGTCCTGGTAGATGTCGCCGTTGTCGTAGATGCGCTGCAGGAACTCCTGGACGAAGCGCTTGTGGCCCTCGTCCGTCGTGCGGATGAAGAAGTCGTAGTCGGCATTGACGCGTCTAGGAAGCTCCCGCCAGTCCTCGGCGATCCGGTCGACGTATGTCTTGACGTCGAGGCCCTGCTCCTCCGCGACCCGGAAAACCTTCGACGCGTGCTCGTCGGTGCCCGTGAGGAAGAACGTCTCGTCGCCGCGCTGCCGGTGGTGCCGGATGAGCACGTCCGCCGCAAGGGTCGTGTACGCGTGGCCGATGTGCGGCGTCGCGTTCACGTAGTAGATCGGTGTTGTCAGGTAGTAGCGCATCGACGTCAATGATACGAGCCGCCCTGACCCGGGCCCGGGCGCGCAACCGACAGCGCACCGCCGCGGCCACGGCGGCCGCGAGCACCGCTGCCGCGCCGAATAATGCGAGCGCGCGCACGAGAGTCGGAGCACCGCCGGCGGGAGCCCGAGCAGGTGGACTGGGGCGAGGCGCGATCAGGCCGGTCGCGACACGCCGACCGCTCGGCACCTGGGCGTGTGCTCGTTCCAGCGGCCGAGCAGACGCATCGACCTTGTGGGTCGCCTCCACCCGTGGGCGCCGCGGCGTTCGCGGGGTTCGGCGCACCTCCACCCGTGTCGCCGCAGCGGTCTCAGGCCGCCGACTCCTCGTCGGCGTCCGCGCCGGCCTCTGGTGCCTACCGGTCGGAGACGGCCCCGGTCGAGCAGCGGGTGCGTCTTCCGATGCGGGCGGAGGCGCGCCCACGGGCGCAACCGGCACGACCGCTCGTGGCGACACGGGCGCTGCCGGGTGGTCGTCGCCCGCAGGCGGCGGCACGGGTGGCGGCGTAGCGGCCTCCCGCGCGGGAAGCAGCGACAGCGGATCTACGTACCCCTGCGGCTCGGCCGTGCGCCGCACTCCTAGGTGAATCGAGGGATCCGCAAGCTCCGGCGTGCCGGTCGCGCCCACCGCGCCGACCACCTCGCCTTCGGAGACCGCGTCGCCGCGCCGCACCGAGTAGGAGCCGAGGTGCACGAGCGTGACGGAGTAGCCGTCCGCGGTCTGGATCGTGATCGTCTTCCCCTGCCCGGGGACCGTCCCGGCGAAGGAGATCGCCCCCGAGGACGGCGCGACGACCGACGTGCCGGCAGGCGCGCCGATGTCGATGCCGCGGTGCTGCCCGGCCGCGTACGGATGACTCGGGTCGAACGAGAAGAGCGTCAGCACGGGCCCGGTGACCGGCCAGCTCCACCCCAGCGCGGGCGCTGGAGCGATGAGCGCGGCAACCGCAACCACTGCAACGAGCAGACGCATCTCGCAGACCGACCTCCGTTGTCAATCTTGCAAACCACGCCACCGTAGCAAGGCGTCGTCTGCGTTGTCAACTGTGATTACAGAGACGCGCGATAGAGCCGGTTCCGCGGCACACCCGTGAGGCGCGAGACGACGTCGGCGGCCCGACCTCTCGGAACGTTCGCCGCGACCAGCTCGGCCACGGCCGAGGCGGCGGCGTCCTCGTCGGGCGCCCTCGGCTCCCCCGCGCCGAGCACGAGCGTGATCTCGCCCCTTGCGCCCACAGCGAACCGCCCCGCCAGCTCCTCCACCGAGCCGCGCGCCACCTCCTCGAACCGCTTCGTCAGCTCGCGGCAGACCGCCGCGGGCCGATCCGGGATCACACGCGCCAGAACACCCAGCGAGACGCCCAGCCGCTGCGGCGACTCGAACGCGACCACCGCCCACGGCCAGCCCGCGAGCTCCTCGGCCAGCGCCAGCAGCGCGCGCTCTCCGCGGGGCAGGTAGCCGAGGAACTGGTAGCGCCCCGACACGAGGCCGCTCGCGACGAGCGCCGTCTCGACCGACGACGGGCCCGGCAGGACCGTCACGTCGACGCCGGCCTCGAGCGCTGCGTGGACGAGCCGTGCCCCTGGATCGGAGATCCCCGGCAGGCCGGAGTCGCTGACGAGCGCCATCCGCTCGCCGGCCTCCAGGCGCGGCAGCAGCTCGTCCGTTCGCTTTGCCTCGTTGTGCTGGTGGTAGGAGAGCAGGCGCGCCTTGAGCCCGTGCCGCTCCAGCAGCTTCCGCGTGTGGCGGGTGTCCTCGCAGAGGACGACGTCGGCCTCCGCGAGCTCCCGGAGCACCCGCAGGGTCACGTCCTCGAGATTGCCGATCGGCGTCGCGCAGACTGTGAGAGGCACCGGCTACTCCTCCGCGAGCGCCTCGAGGGCGATCGTCGCGGCCCCGATGACGCCGGCCTCGACGCCCAGCTCGGCCTCGACGATCCTGACCGTGTCCCGCCCGGGGGGAAGCCCTTCGCGCGCCACGACTTCTCGGGCCGGCGCCAGCAGGAGCTCACCCGCCTCGCCGAAGCCGCCGCCCACGACGACGAGCTCGGGCTCGAAGACGTTCACGAAGCTCGCGATCCCAGCGCCGAGCTTCCGACCGATCCCGGCAAGCGCCTCGACCGCTCTCTCGTCGCCGTCACGGGCGCGCTCGACGAGGTCCTCGGCGTCCGAGCCGGGCCCGAACAGCCCGCGGGCAACAGCGTCCGCCACGGGCCCGCACGCGTACGACTCGAGATGGCCATGACCGCCGCAGGGGCACGGCGGCCCGTCGGCGTCGATCACGATGTGGCCGAGCTCCGCGGCGCTTCCGGTCGCCCCGCGAAACGGCTTCCCGTCTAGGATCAGGCCGCCGCCGACACCGGTGCCGAGCGTGAGCATGACCACGTTGCTCGCGCCCCGGGCCGCGCCGGCCTTCCACTCGCCGATCGCCGCCGCGTTCCCGTCGTTGTCGATCGCGACCGGGAGCCCGTGCCGCTCGCGCATCCGGTCGCGGAAGTCGACCCCTTCGAGCGGCAGGTTCACGGCCGAGATCGAGCGCCCGCGCCGCTGGTCGATCCGCGAGGGGATCCCGAACCCGAGCGCCTCGACCTCCGCCTCCGCGCGCAGCGCCTCGACCACGCCGTCGAGCGCCACGAGCAACGACTGCTCGGACGAGGCCTCGACCGGCCGCTCGAGCCGCGCCTCGAGCGCGCCGTCGCCGGTCATCACCGCGCCGAGGATCTTCGTCCCGCCCACGTCGACGCCGATGACCCGGAGCGGCTTCACGCGCGATGGCTACCATACGCCGCCGGATGGCGTCGACCGGCGGAGAGAAGCCGTATCGCCTCTACCGCGGCGGTCGCGTCAAGGGGCGGGTGCCGACCGTCGCGCCGAGGAAGCCCCCGCCGCGCGAGCCTCGCAACGGCCGCGGCGGCAAGGAGCCCTTCCGGGGGCCGGGCCCGAAGAAGGCGCGCCGGCCGAGGCGAATCCGTTGGGGGCGCGAGATCGGGATCGCGATCGGCGTCGTGATCCTCTTCTTCGTCGTCTGGGGCGCGCTCGGCTACCTCAGCTTCAGGAGCGGCGTCTCGGACGCGAACAAGCGGCTGCCCGCCACCGCGAGAGAGGCGCTCGCGCCGGACAAGGGCGCGCTCTTCTCGAACCCCACGACGATCCTGCTCCTCGGCACGGACCACTCGCTCGCGGTCTCGCGCTCCGGGGACCGTCACTCCGACTCGATCACGCTTCTGCGGACCGACCCCGACCACGGGCGCCTCTACTACCTCTCGATCCCGCGCGACCTCGACGTGTCGATCCCGGGCTACGGGAGCGCGAAGATCAACACGGCGTTCCAGGTCGGCGGGCCGAGGCTCGCGATCCGCACGATCTCCGACTACACGACGATCCCCGTCAACCACGTCGTGGTGGTCAACTTCGCGGAGTTCCGCGACCTGATCGACAAGGTCGGAGGCATCGACGTCGTCGTCCCACGGCCGATCCTGTCCAAGTTCGACTGCCCGTACGCGTCACCGGTGCGCTGTGCGCGCTGGCCCGGCTGGCGGTTCGCGAGGGGCAAGCAACATCTCGACGGCCGCCGAGCGCTCATCTACTCGCGCGTGCGCAAGAACCTCCTCGATCCGGCCGAGAGCGACATCACCCGTGGCGAGCGCAACCAGCAGGTGCTCCAGGCGGTGATGGGCAAGCTCGCCAGCTACAGCACGTTCATGCGCATGCCCTTCATGGGCAGGTCCCTGATGAAGCCGCTCGCGACCGACCTCTCGGCCAATCAGTTCGTCCAGCTCGGCTGGAACAAGTTCCGCGCCGACCGCACGATCCACTGCCGGCTGGGCGGGATCGCCACGGGCGGGGACATCACGCCGAGCGAGGACAACGCGAAGGTGATCCTGATGGTGCTCGGGCGCTCCGCGGTTCAGCCGCCCGCGCCGAGCGGAGACACGTACCCGCCCGGCTGCCTGCTCGGGAACCCCCTGCCTCAGCCCTAGGCCTCGGCCGCCTTCTCTTTCTTGTCCTTGCTGTCTTTCTTCTCGTCTTTCGGCTTCGGCTCGGCGCCGTCCTTCGACTCCTCGCGCTTGCGGGCGCCCGAGCCGCGCCCGTAGTCCGTCGAGTAGAAGCCCGATCCCTTGAAGTGCACCGCGACCGGATAGAGCACGCGCTCGACGGGGCCCTCGCCGCAGGTCTCGCAAACACTCGGCGGCGCCTCGTGCATGCGCTGGAAGAGCTCGAACAGGTGCCCGTTCGGACAGCGGTACTCGTAGATCGGCATTGCTCCTAAGGATAGTGCGGCCGGGTGCTATGCCCTGCGTTCGCGCTCGAGGGTCTCGCGGAAGCAGGGCGCGTCCTCGAACGCGGCGAGCCCAGGCGGGGTCTGGCGCGCGCGGGCCCGCTTGCGGCGAACGGCCGCGAGGACGGCCGAGGCGCCCACCAGGCCGCCGATGACGAACGACCGCACACGCTCCGCTCTCGGCTTGCCGTCCATGCTGCGATTCTAGGCTCGAAGTGATCATCTGCACGCTCGGCGACCTGCTCCTCGACGTGATCGTGCGCGCACCGCAGCCGCTGGCCGTGGGCGCGGACACGCCTGTCGAGACACGGATCGCCTCCGGCGGCCAGGCCGCGAACGTTGCCGCCTGGGCGGCAGCGCTCGGCGGCACGACGCGCTTCGTGGGCAAGCACGCGGAGGACGAGGCCGGGACGCTCGCGCGATCGTTGCTCGAGAAGCACGGGGTCGAGCTCGCGGGGCCGCGGGGCGGCGGCAGGACCGGCGTGGTCGTCTCGCTCGTCGGCGCCGACGGCGAGCGCTCGATGGCGACCGATCGCGGGGTGTCGCCGGATTTGCGGGCCGACGAGCTCGACCCGGCCTGGTTCGGTGGCTGCGAGTGGCTCCACCTCTCCGGCTACAGCCTGCTGGCCGACCCGATCGGAGAGGCAGCGCTGGCGGGGGCGGGCTACGCGCGGGAGGAGGGCGCGCGGGTGAGTGTCGACCTCTCGTCGTGGAGCGCGATCCGCGCGTTCGGAGCGGACCGGTTCAGGGAGCGGCTGGAGCAGCTCGGGCCGGATGTCGTCTTCGCGAACGAGGCGGAATGGGAGCTCGTCGGCGGCGCGTACGCGCTCGCGGAGACGGCGGTCGTCAAGCGCGGCTCGCGCGGTGTCGCCGTTCATGGGCCGGACGGCGTCGAGGAGCGCGCGCCGCTCTCCAGCGACGTCGTCGACACGACCGGCGCGGGGGATGCGCTCGCCGCGGGCTTCATCGTCGGCGGGATCGAGCTCGGCCTCGAGGCGGCCGCGCGCTGCGTCGCGCAGCTGGGAGCGGTTCCGTGACGGATCTCCTACGAATCGCGCCGGAGGCGCAACAAGCTCTCCACGAGCACCGGCCCGTGGTCGCGCTCGAGACTACGCTGATCGCCCACGGGTTCCCTCCCGGGGTGGGGGTGGAGGTGGGGCTCGCAGCCGAGGCGGCGGTCAGGGCCGAAGGAGCCGTGCCTGCCACGGTCGGGGTGCTCGACGGAAGCGTCGTGGTCGGGCTGGACGACCGAGAGATCGAGCGCTTCGGCGAGGCGGGCGCCGACGCGCTCAAGGCCGGGCCCCGCGACGTCGCGGCCTGCGTGGCGAAGGGATCGATCGGGGCGACGACCGTCGGAGGCACGCTCGCCGCCTGCCGGCTCTGCGGGATCCGCTTCATGGGAACGGGCGGGATCGGCGGCGTCCACCGCGGCTTCGCGGAGCGCCTCGACGTCTCGGCCGACCTGCTCGAGCTCGCCCGTACCCCAGCGCTCGTCGTCGGCTCCGGCGCGAAGTCCCTGCTCGACGTCCCCGCGACGGCGGAGGCGCTCGAGACGCTCGGCGTCCCGGTGCTCGGCTACCGCACGGACGAGCTGCCGCTCTTCTACGCGGCCTCGGGCGGTCCGCCCGTCTCGGCCCGCGTCGAGTCGGCCTCGGAGGCCGCGGAGATCGCCCGCGCCCACTGGGAGCTCGGCGGCGCCGGCCTCCTGCTCGGCAACCCGCCGGAGAGCCCGGTCGACGTCGAGCCGCTCGTCGCCGAGGCGCTCGAGGCCGCCCACGAGAAGCACGTAATCGGCCAGGCCGTGACGCCGTTCGTCCTCGCCTTCCTGCACGACCGAACCGGCGGCCGCACGCTCGAGGTGAACCGCGAGCTCGTGGTCGCGAACGCAGCGCTGGCCGCCCGCACGGCGGGCGCGTTCAGCTCACCGCGCTGAGGAACTCGTCGATGGTCAGCGCCGTCAGCGTCTGCAGCTTCGCGCTGCCGCGGGCGCCTAGCGCGATCGACACGCGCGCGATCGTCTCCGCGTCGGGCGCCTCGACGACGTTGACGAAGTCGAACGGCCCGAGCGTCGCCCACTGGTGGAGCACGGTGGCGCCGAGCTCCTCGACGTCACGGTTGACCTCCCGGAGCCGGTCGGGGTTCGCCTTCAGCGTCTGCACTCCCTGCGCGGTCAGGTTGGAGAGCATGATGTAGGTCGGCATCGTTCCTCCTGGTCGTGGCCCTCGCCGCCTGGTCGAAATAGAGCAAGGCAGCGCCGAGGAACAGTATGGGCGAGATCAGGAGCAGCGACAGGAAGGCCGCGACCGCGAGCGCCGCCTCGCTGCCGCTACGGAGCAGGAAGAAGAGCACGGTCGAGGTCAGGAACGCCACGATCACGAGCGCCGCGATCGAGCCGATCGCATGAACCGGGTCAGCGCGGCCGAGCTCGAAGCCTCGCCGAAGCGAGTCGCGGAATCCCCGCTTCTCGATCACCGCAGCCGGAACCGCGAGCCCCGCCAGCCCGATCCACACGACCGCAGGCAAGACAAACAGCCACAGGAGGAACGGCGCGGGCAGGACGACGACGTACCCCACGGCGAGGGCGGTCCAGATCGTCCTCCGCGGGACCGGCTCGCCGAAGGCGATCGTCACCGCACGCACGTAGGCCGCGGTCATCAGGCAGACCCACACCGTGGGAAGGAACGCGAGCGTCCACCAACCCGGGATCGCGGCCAGGCCGACGGCTGCGGCTGCCGGTCCCAGCCCGAGCGCGAGCGAGGGCCAGAAGCGGCGGCGGTAGAGGTTGATCGTCTCCGCGACGAGCTGCCCGACGGTTCGCTCGCCCGGCGGCAGGGGCGGAGGGAGCGGCTGCCTGGTGCCTCCGCGCGCCACGCCTACGCGACCGCGGGCTCGGTTGCCGGAGCCTTCTCGAACACGAGCTCGCCGTCCTGGGCGTCGGCCCGGACGACGTCGCCCTCGACGAAATCGCCTTCCAGGAGCCGCAGCGCGAGCGGGTTCTCGAGCAGACGCTGGATCGCGCGCTTGAGCGGTCTCGCGCCGTAGGTCGGGTCCCACCCGGCCTCGGCGAGCGTCGCGCGCGCGGCGTCGGTCAGCTCGAGGCGCAGGCCGCGCTCGGCGAGCCGGCCCTCCACGCGCCGCAGCTGCAGCTCGACGATCTCGCCGATCTGCTCCTTCGTCAGCGGCTCGAACTCGACGATCTCGTCGATCCGGTTCAGGAACTCGGGCCGGAAGACCTCGCGCATCGCCTCGGCGGAGCGCACATTCGAGGTCATGATCAGGACGGTGTTACGGAAATCGACCGTGCGGCCGTGACCGTCGGTCAGGCGCCCGTCGTCGAGGATCTGCAGCAGGACGTTGAAGACGTCCGGATGCGCCTTCTCGGTCTCGTCCAGGAGCACCACCGAGTAGGGACGCCGCCGGACCGCCTCGGTCAGCTGGCCGCCCTCGTCGTAGCCGACGTAGCCGGGCGGCGCGCCGACCAACCGAGAGACGGTGTGCTTCTCCATGTACTCGGACATGTCGAGCCGGACCATCGCGCGCTCGTCGTCGAACATGAACTCGGCCAGCGCACGGGCAAGCTCGGTCTTGCCGACGCCGGTCGGGCCGAGGAAGACGAACGAGCCGATCGGCCGGTTCGGGTCCTGGAGCCCCGAGCGCGCGCGGCGTAGGGCGTTCGCGACCGCCTCGACCGCCTCGTCCTGGCCGACGACGCGCTCGTGGAGCCGCTCCTCCATGTGGATCAGCTTCTCGGTCTCGCCCTCGAGCAGCCGGTCGACGGGGATCCCGGTCCAGCGCGCCACGACCTCGGCGACGTCGTCCTCGTCGACCTCCTCCTTGACCATCGGCTCGGAGCCCTCTTCGTCCTCGCGCTCGGCGAGCTCCTGCTCGAGCGCCGGCAGCTCGCCGTAGCGGATCTCGGCGACGCGCTGGAGGTCTCCCACACGCTCCGAGCGCTCGGCCTCCATGCGCAGCTCGTCGATGCGCTTCGTGATCTCCTTGACGCGCTCGAGCTGCTCCTTCTCCTTCGCCCAGCGCGCAGCCAGCTCGTTGCGGCGCTCCTGCGCCTCGGCGAGCTCCCGCTCCAAGGGCTCGCGGACCTCCTTTGACTCCTTCGACATCGCCGCCAGCTCGATCTCGAGCTGGCGCACGCGCCGCTCGGCCTCGTCGAGCTCGAGCGGCGAGGAGTCGATCTCCATGCGCAGGCGGGAGGCCGACTCGTCGACCAGGTCGATCGCCTTGTCGGGCAGGAAGCGGTCCGCGATGTACCGGTCGGAGAGCACGGCCGCCGCGACGAGCGCCGCGTCGCGGATGCGCACGCCGTGGTGGGCCTCGTACCGCTCCTTCAGACCGCGCAGGATCGCGATCGTGTCCGCGACCGACGGCTCGCCGACGAACACCGGCTGGAAGCGCCGCTCCAGCGCAGCGTCCTTCTCGATGTGCTTGCGGTACTCGTCGAGCGTGGTCGCGCCGATCGCGCGCAGCTCGCCGCGCGCGAGCATCGGCTTGAGCATGTTCGCGGCGTCGACGGCGCCCTCGGCCGCGCCCGCGCCGACGATCGTGTGCAGCTCGTCGATGAACAGGATCAGCTCGCCGGCAGCTGTTTGCACCTCGGTGAGGACGGCCTTGAGCCGCTCCTCGAACTCACCCCGGTACTTCGAGCCGGCGAGCATCGCGCCGATGTCGAGCGCCCAGACGCGCTTGCCCTTCAGCCCTTCGGGCACGTCCCCGGCGACGATCCGCTGCGCGAGCCCCTCGACGATCGCGGTCTTGCCGACCCCGGGGTCGCCGATCAGCACGGGGTTGTTCTTCGTCCTGCGCGACAACACCTGGATCACGCGGCGGATCTCCTCGTCGCGGCCGATGACCGGGTCGAGCTTCCCCTCCTCGGCGAGCTCCGTCAGGTCGCGGCCGAACTTCTCCAGCGCCTGGTAAGTGCCCTCGGGATCCTGGCTGGTGACGCGCTGGCCTCCGCGGACGGCCTTGATCTTGGCCTCGAGCTGGTCGCGCGGGACGACATCGAGCGCGAGCAGCAGGTGCTCGGTCGAGACGAACTCGTCCTCCATCCTGCGCGCCTCGTCGAACGCCTGGTCGAGGACACGCGAGACGGCCGCGCTCACCTGTGGCTGCTGCTGCGCGCCCTCGGTTGAGGGCTTCGTGCGGAGCGTGGCCTCGGCCTGCGCGCGCAGCCCGGCCGGGTCGGGCACGAGCTGCTGCGGCAGCTCCTGGTCGAGCAGCGCGAGCAGCAGGTGCTCCGGGTAGAGCTCGGGGTTGCCCATGCGGCGCGCCAGCTCCTGCGCGCCGGCGACCGCCTCCTGCGATTTCAGCGTCAGCTTGTTGAAGTCCATCGTCTCTCCGGTAGCTGGCTCGGGTCGTACAGAACGAGGTCGCGGCGGTACTGCTTGTGCACCTGTGAGATCGCCTCGCGCATCTCGTGCTCGAGCCGCTCCATGCGTGCCTGCATACTCTGGAGCTGCTCCTCGAGGTCGAGGACCGCCTCGACGCCGGCGAGGTTGAGCCCGAGCTCGGTGGTCAGCCGCTGGATCAGCCGCAGCCGCTCGAGGTCGGCCTCCGAGTAGAGCCGCGTGTTGCCGGCGGTGCGCTTCGGCCGGACGAGCCCTTTCTGCTCGTACATCCGCAGCGTCTGCGGGTGCATCCCGACGAGCTCGGCTGCGACCGAGATCATGTAGCGGGGCCGCTCGTCCATCACCGCCGCCCCCTCGCGGCGTGCACGGCGCCCGAGACGAGCACGAGCAGGCCGGCGACCACGAGCGCGACGGCCACCAGGAAGAGCCCGTTCAGCCAGAAGGGCCGCGACTCGCCATCGAAGTAGTTGATCTGCACGAGCCCGGCCACGACGTACAGGCCGAGCCCGGTCACGAACGAGACGATCGCGAGCGAGAACGGCCGCTTCATTCGCCAAGCCCCTCTCTCGGGTGCTCGCGGGAGGCCTTCTGCAGCGCCTCGACCGCCTCGCGCTCGGCCTTGCTCAGCTTCTTCGGCACGGTCAGCTTTACGCGCGCGAGGAGGTCGCCCTTGCCGGAGCCCTTGAGCTTCGGCGCACCCTTGCCCTTGACGCGAAGGAGCATCCCGTCGGTCGTGCCCGGCTTGACCTTCACCGTCACCGGGCCGTCCGGGGTCGGGACTTTGACCGTCGCGCCGAGCGCTGCCTCGGGATAGGTCACGGGAACGTCCACGATCAGATCGTCGCCGCGCCGCGTGTACAGCTTCGAGGACGCCACGCGCGTGACGACGAACAGGTCACCGGCCTCGGCGCCGCCGTAGCCGGCCTCGCCCTTCCCGCGCAGGCGGATCCTCGAGCCGTCCTTGACGCCGGCCGGGATCTTGACGGTGTAGCGCTTCGTTCGCCGCTCGCGGCCCGACCCGTGGCAGCGCGGGCAGGGATCCTCGATCACGGTCCCGTTGCCGCGGCAGCGCGGGCACGGCTGGGAGAGCGCGAAGAGACCCTGGCTCTCGGCCTTGATCCCGCGGCCGTGGCACTCGGGGCAGAGGATGGGCGCCGTCCCCGGCTTCGCGCCCGAGCCGCCGCACTCGCGGCAGGCGGTCTCGAGCTCGACCGGGATCTTGGTCTCGACTCCTCGGAGGGAGTCCTCGAAGGAAAGCCGCACCTCGACCTCGAGGTCGCGGCCGCGCTGGCCGCGCTGCTGCTGTCGGCCGCGAGAGCCGAACAGCCCGCCGAAGATGTCGCCGAGGTCGCCGAGGTCGCCGAGGTCGAACCCCTCGGTGAACGTGTAGCCGCCCGGGCCCGGCCGGCCGTTGGCCGCGCCGAAGCGGTCGTACTGCTTGCGCTTCTCCGGGTCGGAGAGCACGTCGTAGGCGTGCTGGACCTTCTTGAAGCGCTCCTCGGCCTCGCTGTCGCCCGGGTTCGCGTCGGGGTGGTGCTGCCGGGCGAGCTTGCGGTAGGCCTTCTTGATCTCGTCCTGGCTCGCACCCTTCGAGACGCCCAGCGTCTCGTAGAGATCCCTAACGGCCGCCATCGTCCTCCTGGGGAGCTGCCGCGACCACGACGCGCGCCGGGCGCACGACGCGGTCGCCGAGCATGTAGCCCTTCTGGACGACCTCGATCACCGAGCCCTCCTCCTGCTCGGAGGACGGCTGCGAGAGCAGCGCCTCGTGGACGTGCGGGTCGAAGCGCCCGTTCGTCTCGATCTCCGCGAGACCCTCACGCGCGAGAGCCGCGGCGAGCTCGCGGTGCACGAGCCGGACGCCTTCTTCGAGCTTCGCCTCCTCGTGCTCCTCGGCAGCCGCGAGCGCGCGCTCGAGGTCGTCGAGGACGGGCAGGAGCTCCTTCACGAGCCGCTCGTGGGCCCGCGCGACCAGGCTCTCCTGGTCGCGCGCGGCCCGCTTGCGGTAGTTCTCGAAGTCGGCAGCCAGGCGCTTGAGGTCGTTCAGGTACTCGTCCCGCTCGCCCTCGAGCGCGGCCAGCCGCTCCTCGAGGTCTGCCTTGGCCGGGGTCGTCACGAGGTCTTGGCCTCCTCGTCGACGATCTCGGCGTCCTCGATGACCTCCTCGTCCGAATCGGCCGCCTCGCCATTCCCGGACGAGGCCTGCTGAGCCTCCGCCGCCTTGGCGTAGACGGCCTCGGCCAGCTTCTGCGACACCTCCTGGAGCGCCTCCGTCTTCGCGCGGATCTCGCCGAGATCGTCGGTCTCAAGCGTCTGCCTGAGCTCCATCACCCGGCCCTCGATCGTCGAGCGCTCGGCCTCCTCGAGCTTGTCGCCGTGCTCCTTGAGGCTCTTGTCGGTCGCGTAGGCGAGCGCCTCGGCGTCGTTCTTCGCGTCTGCGAGCTCCCTCAGCCGGTGAGCCTCGTCCGCATGTCCCTCGGCGTCCTTGATCATCCGCTCGACCTCCTCCGGCTTGAGGCCCGAGCCGCCCTCGATCTTGATCTGCTGCTCGTTGCCGGTGCCGAGGTCCTTGGCCGAGACGTTGATGATCCCGTTCGCGTCGATGTCGAACGTGACCTCGACCTGCGGCATGCCCCGCGGCGCCGGCGGGATGCCGACGAGCTGGAACTTGCCGAGCGTCTTGTTGTAGAGCGCCATCTCCGACTCGCCCTGGAGGACGTGCACCTCGACCGAGGGCTGGTTGTCCTCGGCGGTCGTGAAGACCTCCGACTTCTTGGTCGGGATCGTCGTGTTGCGCTCGATCAGCCTGGTGAAGACGCCGCCCTTCGTCTCGATTCCGAGCGACAGCGGCGTGACGTCGAGGAGCAGGATGTCCTTGACCTCGCCCTTGAGCACGCCGGCCTGGATCGCCGCGCCGACGGCGACGACCTCGTCCGGGTTGACGCCCTTGTGCGGCTCCTTGCCGATCAGCTCCTTGACCTTGTCCACGACCGCCGGCATGCGGGTCATGCCGCCGACGAGGACGACGTGGTCGATCTTGGACGCATCGAGGCCGGCGTCGGCCAGGCACTTCTTGGTCGGCTCGACCGTGCGCTCGAGCAGATCGGCGCTGAGCTCGTTCAGCTTGGCGCGCGTGAGCTGGAGGTCGAGGTGCTTCGGGCCCTCCGGGGTGGCGGTGACGAACGGCAGGTTGATCTGCGTCGTCATCGTCGAGGAGAGCTCGATCTTCGCCTTCTCGGCCGCCTCGTAGAGGCGCTGCAGCGCCATCCGGTCCTCGGAGAGGTCGATGCCCTGGTCGCGCTTGAACTCGGCGACCATCCAGTCGACGACGGCCTTGTCGAAGTTGTCGCCGCCGAGGTGGTTGTCGCCGTTCGTGGCCTTGACCTCGAACACGCCCTCGCCGAGCTCGAGGATGGAGACGTCGAAGGTTCCGCCACCGAGGTCGAACACGAGGATGGTGTGGTCTGACGCCTCCTTGTCGAGGCCGTAGGCAAGCGCGGCGGCGGTCGGCTCGTTGATGATCCGCAGGACGTTGAGCCCGGCGATCTTGCCGGCGTCCTTGGTCGCCTCGCGCTGCGCGTTGTTGAAGTAAGCCGGGACGGTGACCACCGCGTCGGTGACCGCCTCGCCGAGATATGCCTCGGCGTCGGCCTTCAGCTTCTGGAGGATCATCGCGCTGATCTCCGGCGGCGCGTACTCCTTGCCGCCGGCCTTGACGCGCACGTCGCCGTTCGGGCCTTCGACGACCTCGTACGGGACGATCTTCATCTCCTCGGAGACCTCGCCGAACTTGCGGCCCATGAAGCGCTTGATCGAGAAGATCGTGTTCTGCGGGTTCGTCACCTGCTGGCGCTTCGCGGGCGCCCCGACGAGCCGCTGGCCGTCGTTCGTGAACGCGACGACGGACGGGGTCGTCCGCCCGCCCTCCGCGTTCGGGATCACGGCGGGCTCGCCGCCCTCGATCACGGCCACGCAGGAGTTGGTCGTGCCGAGGTCGATTCCAATAGTCTTCGCCATCTCTGGATCTTCCTCCTAGTCGTATGGTCAGAAAATCTAAGTCTGATGATATCAACTACGTCGTGGGCCTCGCAACCTGCGCCGAGGTGCCCGAGCTCGACGAGGACGGGCCCGCGCTGCTCGCCGCGTTGCGCGCCCGCGGCGTCCGGGGAATCCCGGCCGTGTGGGACTCTCCGGCCGTCGACTGGGAGCGCTTCGACCTCGTGGTCGTGCGCTCGGCCTGGGACTACGCCGAGCGACGCGCGGAGTTCCTCGCCTGGGCCGAGCGGCTGCCACGCGTCCTGAACCCGCTCCCGGTGCTGCGCTGGAGCACCGACAAGCGCTACCTGGCCGAGCTCGAGGCTGCGGGAGTGCCCGTCGTCCCCACCCGCTTCCTCGAGCCGGGCGAGCCGTTCGAGCCGCCCGCCGGGCGGTTCGTCGTCAAGCCCGTCTTCTCGGCCGGTGGCCGCTCGTCGGCGCGCTACGAGCCGGAGAGCGCCGCAACCGCGGCGGCCCACGTCGCGGAGCTGCACGCCGAGGGGCGCGCGGCGATGGTGCAGCCACACGTGGACGGCGTCGAGACCGCAGGCGAGATCGCGCTGATCTTCCTCGGCGGGGCGTACTCGCACGCCGTCCGCAAGCGGGTCTCGCTGCGCCAGGGCCAGGCGAGCTCCCCGGAGCTGTACCTCGAGGAGGCGGTCGAGGCCGCGGAGCCCACCGCGGCCGACCTGGCAGCGGCGGAGGCCGCCATCGCGGCCGCTCCGTTCGACGAGGAGCTGCTCTACGCGCGCTTGGACCTCGTCCACGACCCCGACCCGTTCGTGCTCGAGCTCGAGCTGGCGGAGCCTTCGCTCTACCTCGGCTACGCGGACGGGGCGGCCGAGCGGCTCGCCCAGGTGATCGCAGGCGCCCTTGGCGGCTAGGCTTGCAGGCATGGAGCCGCTGGTCGATTCCTGGGGGCGGGAGATCAAGAGCCTGCGGGTCTCCGTCACCGACCGGTGCAACTTCCGCTGCCGCTACTGCATGCCCGCCGAGGGGCTCGAGTGGCTCGAGCGCGAGGAGCTGCTGAGCTTCGAGGAGGTGGCCCGCCTCGTAGGCCTGCTCGCGGCGATGGGAGTCGAGGAGGTGCGGCTGACCGGCGGGGAGCCGCTCGTCCGGCGAGACCTGCCCGTCCTGGTCGAGCTGCTCTCCGATGTCGAAGGCGTGAACGACCTCTCCCTGACGACGAACGGCGTCCTGCTCGACCGGCTCGCGAAGCCGCTCGTCGACGCCGGGCTGCAGCGGCTCAACGTCTCGCTCGACTCGCTCTCGCACGTCCGCTTCGCGGAGATCACGCGGCGCGACGCGCTCGATCGCGTGCTGGCCGGGCTCGAGGAGGCCGAGCGCTACCCGGAGCTGCGGCCGATCAAGGTCAACTGCGTCGCGATGCGCGGCTTCACCGAGGTCGAGGTGCCCGCGCTGGCCGAGCTCGCGCGCCGCAAGCCCTACGTCGTGCGCTTCATCGAGTTTATGCCCCTCGACGCGGACGAGTCCTGGCGCGAGGACGACGTGCTCAGCGGGGCCGAGATCCGGGCGCTGATCGAGGAGCGCTGGCCGCTCGTCGAGATCCCGGCCAAGGCCTCATCTACTGCCCGCAGGTTCCGGTTCGCGGACGGCAAGGGGGAGATCGGCTTCGTCAACCCGGTCTCGGAGCCGTTCTGCTCGAGTTGCGACCGGATTCGACTCACCGCCGACGGCCAGCTCAGGACGTGCCTCTTCTCACGGCGCGAGTGGGACCTGAAGACGCCGCTGCGCGAGGGAGCCTCCGACGGCGAGCTCGAGGCCCTGCTTCGCTTCGCGGTCCGGCACAAGGAGCTGAAGCACCGCATCAACGAGCCCGGCTTCGTGCGGGCGTCGCGCTCCATGAGCCAGATAGGCGGCTAGGAAGCGGCACCAGGAAGGTTACGGCGGACTCGGCCGTTAGAATTTCCGGGTTCCCGTGAGCTCGTTCGTCGCAGCCGGTCGCCGGGTCCTGCCGAGAGGCTGGGCCGACCTGGGCCGCCAGGTTGCGATCTGGTTCGGCTTCCTCGCCGCGTACCAGATCGCCCGCGGCCTGGCCGACCGCAACCCTCCGCGGGCGTTCGAGAACGGGCTCCAGGTGATCCACTTCGAGCGCCACGCGAACGCGCTGATCGAGCTGACGCTCCAGCGCGCGGTGGACGGGTCCCAGTTCCTGGCGACGGCCGCGTCCTGGACCTACTGGAACTCCGAGTTCACGGTCGTCGGCCTGGCTCTGCTCTGGGTCTACCTGCGCCGAAACGACGCGTTCATCCGCTTCCGCAACACGATCCTGCTGGCGAACGGGATCGGGCTGATCGGCTACGTACTCCTGCCGACGGCGCCGCCGCGGATGTTCCCCGACCTCGGCTTCGCCGACACGCTCGCCAACTACGCGGGGCTCAACCACGGCAGCGGCCTCGTCGAGATCGTCTCGAACCCGTACGCAGCGATGCCGAGCCTCCACTCGGCCGACGCGCTGATCGTCGGGCTCGTCCTCTCGTCGGTCTGCCGGAACCCCGTGGCCAAGGTGCTGTGGCTGCTCTGGCCGGGGTGGGTCTGGTTCAGCGTGATGGCGACCGGGAACCACTTCTGGCTCGACTGCGCGGCCGGCATCTTCGTCGCGCTCGTCGCGATCGCGGTCGTGTACGGACGGCCCGCCCTGAAGCAGCGCAGGCTCAGAGACGGCGGCCTCCAGACACAAACAACTGCCTGACTCGCTCTTGGCGCTGTTAGCGTGACCCGCATGGGTGGGCTCGCCTCGGTCAAGCAGGGGTACACGGACGGGACACGCCGTCTCGCCTCGCGCTGGATCGCCGGGCTCGCGCGCACGCGCGTGAGCCCGAATGCGTTGACGGCGGCGGGAGTCACTCTCTGCGCGATCAGCGCGGTGCTCGTCTGGTTCGCGGGAACGGGCGACAACGCATGGCTCCTCTACTGGGTCGCGGCGATCGTGTTCGTCGTCGGCTCGGTGCTCGACATCCTCGACGGCGCGCTCGCCCGCCGGAGCGACAAGGCGACGCCCTTCGGCGCCTTTCTCGACTCCATCTCCGACCGCGTGAGCGAGGGCTTCGTGCTGACCGCGATCGCGCTCGTGCTCGCGGACGAGGGGAACCTGATCGCGGTCGCGTTCACGATCGCAGCCATCGGCGGATCCTTCCTCGTCTCGTACGCACGGGCGAAGGCCGAGTTGCTCGGGCTTCGCGGCGACGTCGGCCTCGGCAGCCGCGCCGAGCGCGTCGTCCTGATCACGGCAGGGCTGGTGCTCGCGCCCTGGATCGGGCTGCAGTGGGTGATCTACGTCCTCGCCGCAACGGCCTGGTTCACGGTGCTCCAGCGGATCGCCAGCGTCCGCTCCCAACTTCGCCACCCCAATCCGTAGGGCGACGCGCTATAGTTGCTAGCACTTCTGTGCTAGCACCCACGCGCAAGACCGTCCTCGTCCGGATGCCCACCGACCTCAAGCGAGACCTCGCCGAGGAGGTCCGCCGCTCCGGCCGCAGCCTGAACGACGTAGCCGTCGGCATCCTCGCGTCCCGCTTCGCGGTCCCGTTCGAGCCGAGCGGCCGACCGGGCAAGGAGCCGGGCGGCAGCGGCGCGGTGCTCCTGCGCATGCCGGCCGAGCTGAAGGACACGCTCGCCGCGCGCGCGGCACAGCGAAAGCGCAAACTCAACGAGCTGATCGTCGACACCCTCGCCGAGCGGCTCGGAAAGGAACCAATGGCCACCACCAATGGAAAGGTGCGACGCTCGGGCGACAAGGTCCGCGTCGCGATCATCGGCGTCGGCAACTGCGCCTGCTCGCTCGTGCAGGGCGTCGAGTACTACAAGGACGCCGACCCCACCGAGTTCGTCCCCGGCCTGATGCACGTGGATCTCGGCGGCTACCACGTCCGCGACGTCGAGTTCACGGCCGCCTTCGACGTCACGAGCGACAAGGTCGGCAAGGATCTCGCCGACGCGATCTGGGCACACCCGAACAACACGATCAAGTTCGCGGAGGTGCCCAAGACGGGCATCACCGTCTCGCGCGGCATGACCCACGACGGGATCGGCAAGTACCTCTCGGAGGTCGTGACCAAGGCCCCCGGCGAGACCGACGACGTCGTCGGGATCCTCAAGGAGACCGGCACGGACGTCGTCATCAACTACCTCCCGGTCGGCTCCGAGGAGGCGACCAAGTGGTACACCGAGCAGATTCTCAACGCCGGCTGCGCGATGGTGAACTGCATGCCGATCTTCATCGGGCGCGAGAGCTACTGGCAACGCCGCTTCGAGGAGCAGGGCCTGCCGATCATCGGCGACGACATCAAGTCGCAGGTCGGCGCCACGATCACCCATCGCGTCCTGACGAGCATCTTCCGCGACCGCGGCGTGCGCGTCGATCGGACCTTCCAGCTCAACTTCGGCGGCAACGCCGACTTCTTGAACATGCTCGAGCGGGAGCGCCTCGAGTCGAAGAAGATCTCGAAGACCTACTCGATCCAGTCGACGCTCCCGTACGAGCTCGAGCCGAAGAACATCCACGTCGGCCCGTCCGACTATGTGCCGTGGCTCGAGGACCGCAAGTGGGCGTACATCCGGCTCGAGGGGACGGCGTTCGGCGACGTGCCGCTCAACGCCGAGCTCAAGATCGAGGTCTGGGACTCGCCCAACTCGGCCGGGGTCGTGATCGACGCCGTGCGGCTGGCGAAGCTCGCGCTGAACAACGGTGTCTCCGGCGCCCTCGGCGGGCCGAGCGCCTACCTGATGAAGTCGCCGCCGAAGCAGTACCACGACGAGGAGGCGCGCGACATGACGGAGGACTTCATCCGCAAGCACGCGCGCAAGCCGGTGAAGGAGGCCACGGCCGCGAAGGCCTAGCCAGAGGCGTCGCCTGCGACGCCGACCAGGGAGGCCGCGCCGGCTCTGCCGGCGCGGCCGTCCACACCTTCGAGGGGGCTAGACTCGGGGCCGATGGGCCTCCGCGTCTGCCTGGTCACGCCGTTCGCCTGGTCGCGCCCCCACGACGTCAACGAGCACGTGGCGGGGATTGCCGCGGAGCTGAGGAAGCTCGGGCACTCCGTCACCGTGCTCGCGCCGTCCACGCGGGCAGCGGACCTGCTCGCCGGCCGACGCGCGCTGCTCGACGGCGCGGACGCCGAGGTGATCGCGCTCGGGCCGGCCGTCCCCGTCTCGCGGCGGAGCCGGATCGGGGTGCCGGTCGGCGTGCGGGCGAACCTCTCTCTCGCGCTCGACAAAGGGGGCTACGACGTCGTCCACGGCTTCGAGCCCGGGCTGCCGAGCCTCTCGTACCTGGCGCTCCGCGACGCCCATGCGCTCGCGGTGGCGACGTTCTTCTCGCAGGAGCGGCTCGGGTACCCACCCGGCCGGGCGCAGCGCGAGCGGCTGCTCGGGCGGATCGACGCGCTGATCGCCACCTCGGAGGAGACCGCCGAGGCCGCCGCGGCGCGACTCCCCGGGGCCTACCGCGTCCTCGGCCCTGGAGTCGACACCGAGCTCTTCCGCCCGAAACGGAAGCGGCGCCGGGTCGTCTACGAGTGGCGCCCCGGTGAGCGCGCGCTGACGCGGGCCGTCACCCGCGCGCTGAAGGAGCTCCACGACTGGGAGCTGATCCTGCTGCGGACGAAGCCGCTCGCCGGGCGGCCGACGATCTCGCGCCCGCTTCGCGGGCGCACCCACGTGCGGACCCTGCGCGACGGCGCGGCCCGGGCGCCGCTTCTCGACGCGGCCGAGGTCTTCGTGCCCGCGTTCGACGGGCTCGACCGCCTCTCGCTCGAGGCGGCCGCGGCCGGGGCGGCGATCGTCTCGCCGCCTAGGGTGCGGGAGCAGCCGGAGCTCGCCGCGGCGGAGATCCTTCGACTCGCCGAGGACGCCGACTACCGCGCACGTTGCCAGGAGGAGGCGCGCGCCGGCGCCGAGCGCCAGAGCTTCGCCGCGCTCGCGCAAGAGCTCGACCGCCTCTACCGCGAGCTGGCGGCGCGCAGGAGGCCCGACCTCGCCGTGTTCACGCTCCCGCCGAACCGCGGCTGGATCGTCGCCGACCTGCACCTGCACACGTCGTGGTCGCACGACTGCGGGATTCCCGTCGAGGACCTGCTCGACCACGCCGAGGCCGAAGGGCTCGGCGCGATCGCGGTCACCGACCACAACGTCTTCGGCGGCGCCCTCGAGGCCGCCGAGCTCGCGCGCGGGCGCGACCTGATCGTGATCCCGGGCGAGGAAGTGAAGACCGACGGCCAGGGCGAGGTGATTGGCCTCTTCCTCTCGGAGGAGATCCCGCGCGGCATGTCCTTCGGCGACACGATCGCCGCGATCCGCGCCCAGGGCGGGATCGTCTACGTCCCCCACCCGTTCGACCGGCTGCACGCGATCCCGGATCCCGCGACGTTGCATGAGCACCTCGCCGAGATCGACGTGCTCGAGGTCTACAACGCTCGCCTCCTGTTCGAGGCCTACAACGACGAGGCGCTCCGCTTCGCGCGCAAGTACGGACTGACGATGGGCGCAGGCTCCGACGCCCACGTGCTCCAGGGCGTCGGCACCGGCGCGCTCCGGCTGCGCGGGTTCGACGGGCCGGAGGAGTTCCTGGCGAGCCTGCAGACCGCCCAGGTGCTGCGGCGGCCGCGCTCGCTCCTCTACCTGCAGTCGCTCAAGTGGGCGGCCCAGGCCAAGGAAAGAGTCCGCTAGCCGAGAACGAGACCGTTGGCTTTGATGTCCTCTACGACCGACGAGATCTTCGACAAGTACCTGCAAAAGGCGATCTCCGAGATCAACGAGCTCTCGGACGAGATCGCCCGCGCGGCCGGGGAGGGCCGGGTGCCGGTGCTCGGCTCAGGCCACCCGCTGGCGGACGTCATGCTCCTCAAGCACTCGCCCCAGCCCTCGGAGGTGCAGGAGGGCGTCGCGTTCTACGGCCGCGCGGGCCAGGCGATCCTGAAGTCGCTGCAGCGGCTGCGCGTCGACCCGATGGCGGTCTACGGGACGAATTGCCTCAAGTTCGCCGACGGCGACCCCGAGGAGGCTCGGCCCTGGCTCACGCGGGAGCTGCACATCGTCCAGCCGAAGCTCGTCGTCGTCATGGGCGAGCAGGCGATCACCTTCCTGAACGAGCTCGAGTTCCCGCTCGCCGAGCCGGTCGAGCCCGAGCTGGGCGAGCTGCAGCGCTTCACGCCCACGATCCAGGCGCTCCACGTCCCCGACATCGACGGCTCGCTCGACGAGCAGCGCGCGAAGACCCGCTTCTGGAACGCGTTCAAGACGCTGGGGCCCTGGTGGGCCGAGCTTCCGCCGTACTGACGACGCCCCGGATCGCGGCCTTCATCGCGCTGGCCGCGGGACTCGGCGTCTACTACGGGGTGCACGAGTCGCTCTGGTACGCGCCCTCGGTGTGGTGGGACATCGCGTTCCTCGGCTTCGTCCTGATCCCGGCCGTGTTCGGGCTCGTCTACCTCGCGCTACCGCTCTGGCCAACGCCGCCGCTGCAGCTCGCCCTGCTCGGGGTCGCGTTCCTCGCGCTCGGGTTCATCCTCCAGTACGCGGGGGCAGTCGGTGCCGCGAACTTCGCCAAGCTCGCGGCGATGACCGCAATCGCGTGGTTGTTCCTCCACTTCTTCGAGGACGTGAGCTGGGTCGTCCTCGTCGCGCTGCTCGTACCGTGGGTGGACGCGTACTCGGTCTGGCGCGGGCCGACCCACCACATCGTCACCCACGAGCAGCACGTGTTCACGACGCTCTCGTTCGCGTTCCCCGTCCCGGGGCAGAACGGGGCGGCCAACCTCGGGCTGCCCGACCTGCTCTTCTTCGGGCTCTTCCTCGGCGCCGCGGCGCGGTTCAAGCTCCGGCCGTTCTGGACATGGCTCTGTCTGACGGCCTCGATCGGGATCACAATGGCGCTCGCGACGCAGTTCGTGGTCGGCGGACTCCCCGCGCTGCCGCTGCTCTCGGTCGGGTTCCTGCTGCCGAACGTCGATCTCCTCTGGCGCGAGATGCGGAAGCCGCGCCCCGCGGACGCCTAGCGGGTCAGGAGCGCGACCGTCTCGATGTGCGGCGTGTGCGGGAACATGTCCACCGGCCGCGCGCGCTCGAGCGAGTAGCCCCACTCGCGCGCGAGCTCCTTCACGTTTCCGGCGAGCGTCGTCGGGTTGCACGAGACGTACACGACCCGCGGCGCGCCCAGCCGGCCGAGCCGCCGCAGCGATTTGCCCGAGAGGCCCGCACGCGGCGGGTCGACGACCACCACGTCCGGCTGCCCCGCGCGGTCGTGCAGCTCCTCCAGCGATGCGCCCACCTCGCCCGCGAAGAAGGCCGCGTTCGCGATCCCGTTCAGCTCGGCGTTCTCGAGCGCGCACGCGACCGACTCCTCCGAGACCTCCACGCCCCACACGGTCAGCGACCGCGCCGCCAGCGTGAGCCCGATCGTCCCGATCCCGCAGTAGAGGTCATAGACCGTCTCGCCGCCGGTCAGGCCCGCGTACTCGCCAGCCAGCCCGTAGAGGCGCTCGGCCATCGCCGTGTTCGTCTGCAGGAACGCGTTCGGCCGCACGCGGAAGCGCAGGCCGCACAGCTCCTCCTCGATCGCCTCCTCGCCCCAGAGCAGCGTGGTCGGCAGGTTCGTCACCTCCGCGGGCGAGTCGTTCTCGGCCCAGTGGACCGAGCGCACCTCGGGGAAGCGCCGCAGCACCTCGACGAGCTCGTCGCGGTCGAACCGCTCGCCCGGCGCGGTCACGAGCTGGACGAGCAGCTGGCCGGTGTTCCGGCCCTCGCGCAGCACGAGGTGGCGCAGGTAGCCGGTGTGCTCGGCCTGATCGTACGGCTCGAGCTTCTCGGCGCGAGCCCAGTCACGAACCGCGTCGCGGACGGCATTGCCGAGGTCGGTCGTCAGCCAGCAGCGCCGGATGTCGAGCACCTCGTCCCAGCGCCCGGCCCGATGGAAGCCGAGCGCCGGCCCGTCAGGTGTGGCCGTGAACGAGTACTCGAGCTTGTTCCGGTAGTGGAAGATCTCGTCGGCCGGGACGATCGGGTCGAGCGGCGGCTCCGCGATCCCGCCGATCCGCCGCAGCGCATCCGCGACCTGCTCTTCTTTGGCCGTGATCTGCGCCTCGTAGGCGAGGTCCTGGAAGCGGCAGCCGCCGCAGGCGGGGTAGTGCGCGCACGGCGCCTCGACCCGCTCCGCTCCCGGCTCGAGCACCTCGACGGCCGTCGCCTCGGCGTGGTTTCGCTTGACCTTCGTCACCCGCGCGCGCACGCGATCGCCCGGCAAGGCGCGGCGCACGAAGACGACGAAGCCGTCCAGGCGCGCAACGCCGTTCCCGCCGTAGGCGAGCGAGTCGATCGCGAGCTCGAGCTCGTCGTCCATGCGCACCGGTGCGGCCATGCCGCCAGACTAGGAGAAAGGTGACTACAGGCGCGTTTTCAGCCCGCCGGCTGAAGCAGCCTCCTAACAGGGACCCGCCTCGATCCAGGCGTCGTGCTCCGACCAGGTGTGCTCGCGGAAGCAGTGCGGGCACTTGAAGGTGTGCGTGGCGCGGTTGTCGCTTTCCAAGGACCCGGGATCGATCCTCATACCGGTCGGAACGCCTTCACCCGACTCCTCGCACCTGACCATCACACGTTGCAACTCCGGTGGTTCCTTTTTCGCCGTCGTGGACATGCCACACCTCCTGGTGGTCTGGTGATGCACGACATGCCACGACGCTAGCGGCGCCGGCGGCCGAAAGAAATCGGAGATATCCCTACGGTGTCGCCTAGGAGAACGGCGGATGCGTCGGCAGGATCAGCGGCGACCGAGGCTTCTGCCTGAAATCGAAGTCGAGCGTGAGATCGCCCGCCGAGGGGAAATCCTCGCGCACGTCCGGCCGGGGGTCTGGCCGTCCGTCCGTCGCGGGGTCGATCCGGGCGCTGTTCAGGAAGTCGTCCTCGATGAACTTCACGAACCCGTCCAGGCTCGCGGTCTGGTGGTCGATGAACCCTTCTTTCGCGTACGGGGAGATCACCAGCGCGGGTACCCGCAGGCCGTAGCCGTTCCCGTCCACCTTCGGAGGCCTGACGTGGTCGTAGAACCCGCCCCAGTCGTCCCAGGCGAGGAAGATCGCCGTCGATGGCCAGTCCGGGCTCCGCATGACCGCGTTGATCGCGCTCGTGACGTAGGCCTGGCCCCGGCTGATGAGCGCGGGTGGATGCTCGCTGACCCGGTTGTTGGGCACGAGCCACGAGACCGCTGCCAGGTTGCCGTGCCTGGCGGCGTGGAAGAACTCCCGCATCGGCTGGATGTTGTGGAGCTGGTCGTCCTCCTTGACGGTGTCGAACCACGGCAGCGGGTTCCAGATCCCGGGAGTCCGCGCGCTCTGCCAGACCTTCTTGCAGACCATGGCGTCGTCATCGCAGTCGGGCTGGGCGCCCTTGAAGAGGTAGTACCGCCAGGAGACGTGATCCTTGTGCATCAGGTACGTGAGATCGGTCCACTCGTAGTCGGGCTTCTGGTTCGTCCGGTTCTGGGGCTCGTGCGGCGGCGCGATCGGGTTCTCGGGCGCGTTCACGCAGCTCATCGGGTCGTCGTGCCTGTGACAACGGGCCGACCACTCCGAGACCATGAACAGGTGAGCCGGGAGGCTCCACGAGGTGACCGGCTCGAACGTGTGGTCCAGCAGGACGAAGTGGCGCGCGTAGTCCCAGTAGTTCGGGATCTCGTGCCAGTCGTGGTAGCCCATCACGTCGGGCTTGTCGGCCCCGAGCGAGCAGAGCGGCGCGTCCGGGTTCCTCTCGCAGCCGGCGACCAGCCCGCGTCGCGCCTCGCGGATGAACCCGTCCATCTTTCCCCCGTCGATGTCCCTGATCGCGTCGAAGTGCTCGTGCGGGCCCGCGGTGTTCCGGTTGTCCGTGTCGTGGTAGGGGTACACGCAGACGTGCGTCCTCGGATCGGGCGAGCAGGTCGTGAACTTGCCGTTCTTCCGCGGGAGCCCGTCCGCGCCCGGGTACGTGCCGAAGTAGGAGTCGAACGAACGGTTCTCCTGCATGATCACGACCACGTGGCGGATCTTGTGGATCCCCTCGAGCGTGATCGAATGCGCGTGCGGCTTCCCGCTGTGGGAGAAGAAGACCACGCCCGAGACCGCCGCGACGGTCAGTGTCAGAAACGCCGGCAGCCGTCGGAGCACGCACGAAACCTACGGCGCCTCTGTTGAGTTCAGGTGAAGCGCGAGTTGTGCTTCAGCGAAGCGCCGTGACGTAGACCTTGCGCTCGCGCGGCCCGTCGAACTCGCAGAAGAAGATCCCCTGGTAGCGGCCGAGGGCGAGCCGCCCCTCTTCGAGCGGGACGAGTACTTCCGGGCTCATCAGGGAGGCGCGCATGTGCGAGGGCGCGTTCGGGCCGTCGGCGTCGTCGTGGCGCCAGTCCCAGCCGTCCTCGACGACCTTCTCCATCGCCGCCTCGATGTCGCGGGCGAGCGCCGGGTCGACGTCCTCGTTGATCGTCACCCCCGCGGTCGTGTGCGGCACGTAGACGAGCGCGGCCGCCGCGCCGTCGACGCCGTTCAGCGACTCGGCTACCTGGGAAGTGATGTCGAGCAACTGCGTCCGCCGCTCGGTCCGGAGGATGATCTCGCGCACGCCGGTATCCTACGGCCTGTGTCGAGCCGGCCGACAACGCAGGAGCTCGACGCCTTCCGGACGGGGACCGACAGGTTCATCGCCGAGCTCGACGAGGAGTTCTACCTCCACTACGCGGGGCTGAAGGAGCGGCTCGAGCTCGAGCCGATCTACGAGCGGCACGCCGACCTGACCGAGCTCGAGCAGGCGCAGTCGCTCGCCGCGGCGGTGAACGGCGACCGCGGGATCCGCGAGCTCTGGCGCTTCGCGTGCGAGGGCTACCTCGGGCGGCTGACGCGAGCCCACGCCGAGCGGGTGGCAGCGCTCGAGGCGGAGCTCGAGGTGGCCGTCGATGGCGAGACCGTCCCGTTCCGGATGCTGCGCCCGACGATCGCGAACGAGCCCGACCGCGCGAAGCGGGAGCGGATCGACCGCGCAATGTGGGACGCAACCGAGGAGCACCTGAACCCGCTCTACCTCGAGGCGCTCGAGGAGACGCGCGCCGCGCTGCCGCCGCTCGGTGCGTCGACCTACCTCGAGCTGTACGAGCGCTTCGGCCTGCAGCTCGACGATCTCGCCGCGCAGTGCCGTGCCTTCCTCGAGTCGACCGAGGCGCTCTACGAGCAGAGCGTCGACCGCGCGCTCCGCGACCTGCTCGGGATCGGGCTCGACGAGGCGAAGCGGTGGGACATCCAGCGCATGATCCGCTCGCCGCAGTGGGACGAGGGCTTCCCGGGGGACCTGATGCTGCCTGCGCTGCGGGGAACGCTGTCCGATCTCGGAATCGACCTCGACGCGCAGGCGAACGTCCACCTCGACATCGACCAGCGGCCGCAGAAGTCGCCGCGCGCGTTCTGCGCGCCGATCGAGGTCCCCGACAAGGTGATGCTCGTCATCCAGCCGATCGGCGGCGCCGACGACTGGCGCGCGCTCTTCCACGAGGCCGGCCACACGGAGCACTACGCGAACACGTCGCGCGAGCTCGCGGTCGAGGAGCGGCGGCTCGGCGACTCGGCGGTCACCGAGGGCTGGGCGATGCTGCTCCAGCACCTGACCGACGAGCCCGCCTGGCTCTCGAGGCGACTCGACTTCCCGCGCCCTCAGGAGTTCGCGGCCGAGGGGATGATGTGGCTGCTCTTCTTCGTGCGCCGCTACTCGGCGAAGCTCCTCTACGAGATCGAGTTCCACGGAGGCGCGCCGATCGAGGAGATGCCGACACGCTACGTGGAACTGCTCGGCGACGCGCTCAAGATCGAGCCGAGCGCCGCCGGCTACCTGGCCGACATCGACGAGGGCTTCTACGTCCAGTCGTACCTGCGCTCGTGGGCGTTCGAGGCGCAGCTGCGCGACTACCTGCGCAGCCGCTTCGGGAACGAGTGGTTCGCCTCGCGCGAGGCGGGCTCGCTCCTGCGGGAGCTCTGGGCCGAGGGCCAGCGTCCGACCGCGGACGAGCTGCTGCTCGAGGTCTCCGGACACGAGGTCGCGATGGAGGCAGTCGCCGACCGCGTCCGCGAGCACCTTCGCTAACGCACCCCCTCCAAGTAACAGACTGTTACTAAGTCCCTGGCCGATCGGAGAGGCGCGGCGCGGTCTGTCCTGTGTACTTGCATAAGCTCTATACATGGCGCGAACGCGAGTGCTGATCGCCGGCGCGGCCGGCCGTGACTTCCACAACTTCAACCTCGTCTACCGCGGCCGCGAGCAGTACGAGGTCGTCGCGTTCACCGCGACGCAGATTCCGAACATCGACGGGCGCGTCTACCCGCCGGAACTCGCCGGCGAGCTGTATCCGGACGGGATCCCGATCCGACCCGAGGACGAGCTGGAGGCGCTCGTGCACGACCAGCACGTCGACGAGGTCGTCTTCGCGTACTCCGATGTCACGCACGAGCACGTGATGCACGTCGGCTCGCGGGCGCTCGCGGCAGGCGCGTCGTACCGGCTGATCTCCCCGCGCGAGACGATGCTGACCGCCGAGAAGCCGGCCGTCGCGATCTGCGCGGTCCGCACCGGCTCGGGCAAGAGCCAGACGACGAGACACATCGCCGCGCTCCTGCGCGGGGCGGGCAGGCGGGTCGCCGTCCTGCGCCACCCGATGCCGTACGGCGACCTGGCGAGACAGGCCGTCCAGCGCTTCGAGCACTACGAGGACCTGGACGCCGCCGAGGCGACCATCGAGGAGCGCGAGGAATACGAGCCGCACATCGCCGAGGGCAACCTCGTCTTCGCCGGGATCGACTACGCCGCGATCCTCGACCGGGCCGAGCAGGAGGCGGACGTGATCATCTGGGACGGCGGCAACAACGACACGCCGTTCGTGAAGCCGGACGTGCACGTCGTCGTGGTCGACCCGCACCGAGCGGGGCACGAGCTCCGCTACCACCCGGGTGAGACGAACCTGCGCATGGCCGACGTCTGCGTCGTGAACAAGATCGACAGCGCCCCCCAGGAAGGCGTCGACGCCGTGCTCGACTCGATCCGCGCCCACAACCCCGGCGCGCGGATCGTGCTCGCCGCCTCGCCGTTCGCGGTCGAGGGCGACGCCTCCGCCATCACGGGCAAGCGCGTCCTCGCGATCGAGGATGGGCCCACCCTGACCCACGGCGAGATGGCCTACGGCGCGGCCGTCCTCGCCGCGAAGGCCAACGGCGCCGCCGAGCTCGTCGACCCGCGCAGCGCCGCGGTCGGCTCGATCGCGAAGACGTTCGAGGACTACCCGAACGTCGGCACCCTGCTGCCGGCGATGGGCTACGGCCGCGAGCAGATGAACGACCTGCGCGCGACGATCGAGGCGAGCGGCGCGGAGCTCGTCCTGATCGGGACGCCGATCGACCTGCGCCGCCTGATCGACTTCCACGTGCCCGCGCTCCGCGTGACCTACCGGCTCCAGGAGGTCGGCGAGCCGACGCTCGCAGACATCCTGGAAGAGCACGGTCTCATAGGCCACAAAGCGCTCGTGTGACCGCGGTCGTCGCGCTCGGCGGTAATGCGCTGACGCGGCCCGGCGAGCGCGGAACGGCAGCGGAGCAGCGCGCGAACCTGCGCGAGGCGTGCGCCGCACTTCGCCCGCTCCTGGACACGCCCGAGCTCGTGGTCACGCACGGGAACGGCCCGCAGGTCGGGAACGAGCTCCTCCGCCACGAGCGCGCGGCCGACGAGGCTCCGCCGCTGCCGCTCTATCTCGCGGTCGCCCAGACGCAGGCGGAGATCGGCGCGCTGATCGAGAGCGAGCTCGCCCCGGTCGCCGGCCGCCCGGTTGTGTGCCTGCTCACACACGTGCTCGTCGCGGAGGACGATCCCGCCTTCGAGGGGCCGACGAAGCCGGTCGGGCCCTTCTACGACGAGGCGAAGGCCCGCGACCTCGAGCGCGAGCGCGGCTGGAGCGTCGTGCACGACTCGGGCCGCGGCTGGCGGCGGGTCGTCCCCTCCCCCACGCCGCTGGAGATCGTCGAGCTGGACGCGATCCGCGCGCTGCTCGCCTCCGGCTCGATCGTCGTCGCGTGCGGCGGAGGCGGCATTCCGGTCGCGCGCCGCGGCGAGCACCTCGCGGGCGTCGACGCCGTGATCGACAAGGACCGCGCCTCATCCCTGCTCGCGCGCAGCCTCGGCGCCGACCGGCTCGTGATCCTGACCGAGGTGCCCGCTGTCTACTCCGGCTTCGGCACCGGCTCGCAGAGGGAACTCCGCGCGCTCACGGCCGAGGAGGCCGCAAGCCTCGCGCCCGACCTCGCCGCCGGCTCGATGCGCCCGAAGGTCGAGGCGAGCGTCGACTTCGTCCGCGCGACCGGCCACGAGGCGCTGATCAGTTCGCCCGCCGAGCTCGGCGAGGCGCTCGACGGCCGCTCCGGCACCCGCATCCGCGCCGAGTAGCATGGTCAGGCGCATGGCGGCCGTCTCCGAGAGCCTCAAGGGGCGCGACTTCACACGCGTGGCCGACTGGAGCGGCGAGGAGCTGCTGACCGCGCTCGACCTCGGCGACGACCTCAAGGAGCGCCAGCGCCGCCGCGAGGAGCACCACCTCCTCCCCGGGCGCACGCTGGGGATGATCTTCCAGAAGCCCTCGACCCGGACCCGGGTCTCGTTCGAGGTCGGGATCGCGCAGCTGGGCGGCCACGGCCTCTACCTTGCCGCTTCGGACCTCCAGCTCGGCCGCGGCGAGACCCTGCGTGACACGGCGACGGTGCTCTCGCGCTACCTGGACGCGCTGATGATCCGCACCTACGCCGACTCCGACGTCTACGAGCTCGCCGA
>DATIXI010000010.1:0-26141 GCA_035518635.1 Gaiellaceae bacterium | reverse complement strand
CGAGTGCGACGAGAGGAAGACCGTGCGCCCGTCGGCCGCGGTCTCGCGCAGGAGCTCGCGCACCTGGTTCTGGAGGAGCGGGTCGAGCCCGGAGCTCGGCTCGTCGAGCACGGCCAGCTCGGGGCGGTGCATGAACGCCTGGACGAGGCCGACCTTCTGGCGGTTGCCCTTCGAGAGGTGGCGGATCGGACGGTCGAGCTCGAGGTCGAAGCGCTCGCACAGCTCGGCGCGCAAGCGATCGTCGGCGCGGCCGCGAAGGCGCTCGAGCGAGTCGAGCTGCTCACCGGCGGTCATCCGGTCGTTCAGCCGCAGGTCACCGGGGAGGTAGCCCATGTGACGCCTGGCCTCCACGCCCTGCCGTCGCGAGTCGAGCCCGAGCACCAGCGCGCTTCCCGAGGTCGCGTGGATCAGGTCGAGCAGCAGCCGGATCGTCGTGCTCTTCCCCGCTCCGTTCGGGCCGAGAAACCCGAACACCTCGCCGCGCTCGACGCGAAGGTCGAGCCCGACGAGCGCCTGCGTCTGCCCCTGGTAGGTCTTGGAGAGCCCGAGGGTCTCGACGGCCGGCGTGGTCACAGCGTCACTGTGCCACCGCCGGCCGCCAGCGTGTCTGGGCTAGGAGGCGTCCTTCACGACGCCGATCACGTGGCCCTCGGGATCCTTGAACTGGCCGAGGACGACCATGTCCATGATGTTCTCAGGCCCCATCACCCTGGTGCCACCGAGGCTTTCGGCCTTGGAGAGCGCTTCCTCGACGTCCGGCACCGCGACGTAGAAGGTGACGTGGCCGTCGTAGCCGTCAGGCCCCTGGCCGACGCCCCCGGCGATCCCGCCGTCCTCCTGCGCCTCGACCATCCCGTAGTTCATCGGGTTGTCCGAGTCGATCTTCCAACCGAACAGATCGGAGTAGTACTTCTGGAGCTTGTCGCCGTCTTTCCCGACGACCTCGAAGTGGACTACCGGCTGTCCCATCTCGCTCCTTCCCGCGCCGGCCTGCCCGGCGCTCGCGTTTGAACGTACCGGTTTGGACCCGGCCGGGCCCGGGACTCATCGGTCGGCGTATCCCTAACCGGTGACGGCGAAACGCTTGGCTGCGGCCGCGCGCTTGCGCTCGGCCTCGACCTCGCGGTTCCTGGGAGCCGCGTTCGTCACCAGCCCGTCGAGCAGCGCCTGGGAGACCGCCGTGACCTCGTCGACGGCCCGGTTGAACGCCTCCTCGTTCGCGCGCGAAGGCTTCGTGAAGCCGCTGATCTTGCGCACGTACTGGAGCGCGGACGCCCGGACCTCCTGCTCGGTCGCCGGCGGCTCGTAGTTGAAGAGCGTGTGGATCTTTCGGCACATGCCTGCATCCTAGGCAAGCTCGGCGCGCAGCCGGTCACGGGGCGCCCGGGGCTCCAGGCGGAGCCGTTCACAGCATCGAAACCGAAGCCGAACCGGCCCGTAACCCATACGGCTCGGCCGCTCTCATAACGTCGAACGACGAGAGCGCCGGCACCTCGCGGGCGCACCGACACAGAGAGGGAGAGACATGAGACGGAGGAAGCGAACTGCAGCCCTGACCGGGCTCGCAGCGGCTTGCGCAGTCGCAATCGTCGTGGTCTCGAGCGGCTCGGCCTGGTCGTTCGACGGGCCGCAATTCACGAACGTGGCGACAGCGAACACGAAGTCGACCGGCTACGCGCCGGCGAGCAAGCTCTCGGTCGAGCTGCGACAGGTCGTCGTGGCACAAGGCTCGACGAAGATGGAGAACAGCTCCGCACTGACCTCCTACTACGGATACGACAACGACGTCCTCAACTCGGCCGGCCAGCCGCAGATGGTGCCGACGCCTCCGAACACGAGCGTCGAGGCGACGAAGACCGAGCCGGACAAGAACGCCTACCTCGTCTTCAAGCACAGCCTGCCGGGCGCCGACCCGAACTTCTACTACGGCACCCATTTCCTGTTCCAGGGCCACGAGGGCGGTGCCGGCGGGTTCAGCTACATCACGAGGATCAACCTCGACGCCGATGCGGCTCACCGCGTGACGCTGCTGGCGACAAAGGACTCCGGCGGCGCGAACCTGTCGACGATCGACGGCGTCACCTGGGACCCGTGGGCCAAGCGGCTCCTCTTCACGACGGAGGAAGCCGACGTGACCGGCGTCTACCAGGCGACGCCCGGCTATCCGTCGACCGTGGACGACCTCTCGGGCTTCTTCGGAGACGTGGCCGACGAGGGCATCCAGAACGACTCGGACGGGAACCTCTGGATCAGCGAGGACGCGAGCGGCCCAACGAAGGGCTCGACGACCGCGAAGGTCCCGAACAGCTTTATCTACCGCTTCGTGCCGAAGCACCCCGACAACCTGAAGCGCGGGAAGCTCCAGGTCCTCCAGGTCCTGAACGGCCAGGGCAACCCGATCACGAAGGCCTCGCAGACGCCGTTGAACTCGCCGGACCAGCTGGCGCTGCACACCTACGGCAACGTCTTCAACACGAAGTGGATCACGATCCACGACACCGCCGTCGACGGCACGACGCCGTTCGACGCGAACGCGCTCGCGACCGCTGCGAACGGCACGCCCTTCAAGCGACCCGAGAACGCGCAGTTCCGCCCGGGCGTCGGCTTCCGCGAGTACTTCTTCGACGAGACGGGCGACACGAACGCCACCAGCCCCGAGAACGACAGCGCGGGCGGCTGGGACTCCGTCTTCAAGCTGACCCAGAACAGCCCGTCTTCGAACAGCGGCAAGCTGACGATCTTCTACAAGGGCGACGAGGTGCACGCGGGCTTCGACAACGTCACCTTCCTGTCGAAGAACCTGGTCACGTTCGTCGAGGACGCGGGCGACACGCTGCACGCGCAGCGGAACGCGCTCGACTCCGGCTACATCCTCGACGTGACGAAGGACTACTCGAACCCGGCGAACCAGCCGGTGCGCTGGCTCGCGGAGGGTCGTGACGCCTCGGCCACGCTCGATTCCGCCAACGATGGCTTCGGCGTCAACGAGGGTGACAACGAGATCACTGGCGTCCACGTCTCGAACGGCGACCCGTCGATCGGCGGGATCCTCGGCGCACAGGTGCCGAAGCTGTTCCACGACTTCTGGCGCTGGTTCTACACGCAGCAACACGGGGACAACCCGACGTACGAGGTGATCCCAGCGAACTGAGGGGAGAGGGGGGTTTCCGCCGGCCGCCGCCCACGTCGCGAGCCGGACGGAGAAACCGAGGGCCCGTGGCACCGCGGGCCCTCGGCGTCTCTCGCGTAACCTCTCGCCGTGGCCGTGACCTACGAGCTCGTGCGCGTCACACGCACCGGCGAGGAGCGTCTCCACCCGTACACGAGCGAGGAGCCGCTCGACGCGGGGAATGTCCTCCGGTTCGACGGGCGCGACTGGCTGGTCGACCGCGTCGACGGCCCGCGGGTGCACCTCAAGCCGGCGGTCTACCGGCTCCGCCTGCGCCATCCCGACGGGCACGAGGAGCTCGGCGCCTTCCGCCGCTTCCGCCCCGACGCTCCGCGGGCGGGCCATACGTTCAGCACCCTCGAGGACGGTCGCCCCGCGAGCTGGCAGGTCGTCGACGAGCGCCTGGCGCACCAGGAGAACGGCGATCCCTACCTCGACCTGATCGCCGAGCGCGACTACACCGAGCAGGAGGACGCACCGGAGCTCCCGGAGCACGAGCTCGAGCACGCGCTCGAACGTGACGAGACGCCCGAGGCCGCGGCCGCGCTGGCCGCGGCCGAGGAAGCGGGCCTGTTCGTCGAGCTCGTCGCGCTCGAGCCGGGCGAGGCGCCCGACTGGGCCGAGGCCGAGGCGTATGTCGACGCGCTCGAGCTCGAGGTGATCGCGGACGACCTGCTCGAGCGCTGCGGAGTGAACCCCGACCACGATCCACGCGAGCGGTGGCTCGACACCGTCAAGACACGGCTGCGGTCCGATCTCGAGCGCTTCAGGGCCGACCTCGAGGGAGAGCGCGACGAGATCGAGGAGTGGGAGTTCAGGGACGGGCGCATCTTCGCGGCGGTCGGCAGCTTCGAGTCCGAGGCCGATCCCGACAGCGGCCACGGCTGGATGACGCGGCTCGTCGACGCGAGCGCCCTGGGGGCTGCCGGGTTCAGACGCGTGCGACAGGCCGAGCTCCAGGTCTGAGCATCCGACCCGCCCGCTAGCTTCTATTGCCACATGAAGCGCGGGGTCCCGGAAGGGCAGCGCGCCAGGGCAGGCGCCGCCGCCACTCTTCTGTTCACGCTCGCCGTTCTGGCGATCGTCCCGAGCGCGAGCCCGGAGCAGTCAGCCTCCAAGGTCCGCAGAGTCGCCGCCGGTTTCCTCGACGTCGGCGGCAATCATTCCTGCGTGGTGCTCGCCACTCGCGCCGTGCGCTGCTGGGGCGACGGCGCGAACGGTCAGCTCGGTTACGGGAACCTCAACTCGATCGGCGACAACGAGGCCCCCGGCTCGGTCGGCCCGGTCGACCTCGGAGCGGGCCGCACGGCGCTTGCCGTCAGCGCGGGCGGCGATCACACGTGCGCCTTGCTCGACACCCACCAGGTGCGCTGCTGGGGCGCCGGCGCGAACGGCCGGCTCGGCTACGGGAACACGAACGACATCGGCGACAACGAGTCGCCCGGGAGTGCCGGGCCCGTCGATCTCGGCGCGGGCCGGACCGCGGTCGCGATCTCAGCCGCGACCGCGCACACCTGCGCGATCCTGGACACCGGGCAGGTGCGCTGCTGGGGCAACGGGGCGAACGGCAGGCTCGGCTACGGCAACACCAACTCGATCGGCGACAACGAGACGCCCGGCGGGTTCGGCCCGGTCGACCTCGGGACCGGGCGCACGGCGGTCGCCATCTCGGCGGGCAACTCGCACACCTGCGCAATCCTGGACACCGGCCAGGTGCGCTGCTGGGGCAACGGCGCGAACGGCCGGCTCGGCTACGGAAACACGACCACGATCGGCGACAACGAGACGCCCGGCGGGTTCGGCCCGGTCGACCTCGGGGCCGGGCGGACGGCGGTCGCGATCTCCGCCGGAAATGCCCATACGTGCGCGATCCTCGACACCGGGCAGGTGCGCTGCTGGGGCCTCGGCACGAACGGGCGCCTCGGGTACGGCAACACCAACTCGATCGGCGACAACGAGGCTCCCGGCTCGGTGGCGCCGGTCGACCTCGGGGCCGGCCGCACGGCGGTCGCGATCTCTGCCGCAGGCGCGAGCACCTGCGTGATCCTCGACACTGGGCAGGTGCGCTGCTGGGGCTCAGGCGCGGACGGGCGGCTCGGGACCGGCAACCTCAACGACATCGGCGACAACGAGACGCCGGGCTCCGTCCCCCCGGTCGATCTGGGCGCCGGACGCACCGCGGTCGCGATCTCGGTCGGCGCGGCGCATGCCTGCGCGCTCCTCGACGACGGGTCGGTCCGCTGCTGGGGGCTCGGCCTGAACGGGCAGCTGGGCTATGGGAACACGAACGACATCGGCGACAACGAGACGCCCGGCTCGGTCACCGCGGTCAACGCGGGCGGACCGGCGGCGACCAAGGCGCGGCCGACACTCTCGCTCGCACTGAAGCCGAAGCGCGACCGCAGGGCCGCGTACCGCTTCGCGGCGTCCGGCGCACTGACCGGCTTCCTCGCCGACCGGGCCACGTGCTCGGGCCTCGTGACGGTCAGGGCGAGGAAGGGCAGGTTGTCCGTCGCGAGAAAGACCGCTCCGAAGCTCGTCGGCGCCGGCTGCCGCTACGCCGCGTCGTTCCGGGTCAGGCGCAAGGGGACCTGGAGAGTTACGGCGGTCTTCGCCGGGAACGGCTCGCTCACCTCGCGCAGCGCGGTCACCCGCAAGTTCAGAGCCGGTTGACTCCCATCGTGACGGCGCCGACGTAGGCGCTGCCGACCTTGCGCAGTCGCAGCAGCGAGCGCCGCCCGCCCTGGGCGAAGACGAAGTCGTTCGCGTTCCGGGTGGTGCGCTTCGGGCGGCTGTTGTAGGGCTTGCGCCGGAACACCCGGTCCGTCAGGGAGTCGGGGAAGTAGAGCTGGCCGGTGTGGACGACGTTCCCCGCGACGTGGACCTTCACGTGGATGTGCACGGTGCGGCCCTGGTACCAGCCCGGATAGACGCTGCGGAAGCGGGCGAGCCCGGTCGCGTCCGTCCGCTGGATCCCGCGCATGAACGTCCGGCTGCCCGAGCCGGCCCCGAAGCCGGAATAGACGCCGAGCGCGTCCGCATGCCAGATGTCGACCGCGGCGCCCTTGATCGGGCGGCAGGTCGAAGGGTCCACGACTCGCAGCCGGAGGAGGAGCGGCACCCCTGGTCGGCCTTCCGCGATGTTGCGCCGGAACTTCTCACCTGCGATGTAGTACGGCCCCTCGGTCTGCTCGGGCGTGAGCACGCACGCGACGGCGCCGGAGGACACTGCCGACGGGCCCGCCGCTTCGGAGCCTGCGGCCTTCCAGCCCAGGAGTCCGAGCACGAAGCCGCCGAGGCCGACGATCGAAGCGCGGCGTGTGAGTCTCTCGCCGTTCACGCGCCCGACGGTAGCCAACGACCGTAAGCGCGGCCTAAGAGCCGCATCGTTGATCCACCCGATGGGCGCTGCTACCGTCGAGCGGGAGATGAGACTCGCGGGGTCGGTTCTCGCCCTGGTGGGTGCGCTGGTGTTCGTCCCGGGTGCGAGCCCGGACCAGGCGTCCTCCCAGCTCCGCCGCCTGCCGGCAGGACTCCTCGATGCAGGCGGCAGCCAGACGTGCGCCGTGGTCGGCGCAGGCCAGGTCCGCTGCTGGGGCTCGGGCGCGAACGGCGAGCTCGGATACGGGAACACGAACAACATCGGCGACAACGAGGCCGTGGGATCGGTCGGGCCGGTCGACCTCGGCGCCGGTAGGAAGGCGGTGGCGGTCAGCGCCGGCAATCTTCACACCTGCGCGCTCCTCGACAACGGCTCCGTGCTCTGCTGGGGCTACCACGGAGCCGGGCAGCTCGGCTACGGAAACGCCAACGACGTCGGGGACAACGAGACGCCTGCGTCGGCTGGGCCGGTCTTCCTCGGCACGGGCCGCCGCGCGGTGGCGATCAGCGCGGGCGGAGACCACACCTGCGCGATCCTCGACAACGGTCGCGTGCTCTGCTGGGGGGCCAATCCCGACGGCCAACTCGGCTACGGCAACACGAGCCCGGTCGGAGACGACGAGAAGCCCGGCTCGGTCGCGCCCGTCGACCTCGGGCCCGGGCGGAAGGCGATCGCGATCAGCGCGGGCCCCGAGCACACATGCGCGATCCTCGACAACGGGCGCGTTCGCTGCTGGGGGCTGAACGACACCGGTCAGCTCGGCCTCGGGAACACGGACACGATCGGCGACAACGAGACGCCTGGCTCGGTCCCGCCGGTCGACCTCGGGCCGGCCAGGAAGGCCGTCGCGATCACGACCGGCGACAACCACACCTGCGCGATCCTCGACAACGGGCGCGTCCGCTGCTGGGGGCTCGACAGCAGTGGCCAGCTCGGGACCGGGAACACGGACACGATCGGCGACAACGAGACTCCTGGCTCGGTCCCGCCGGTCGACCTCGGCGCAGGCAGGCGCGCCCTCGCAATCAGCGCGGGCAGCGACCACACGTGCGCCCTGCTCGACAACGGCGACGTGCGCTGCTGGGGTGCCGGGCTCAACGGCCAGCTCGGCTACGGGAACACGAACACCATCGGCGACGACGAGACTCCGGGCGGCTTCGGTCCGGTCGACCTCGCGACCCGCAAGGCGGTCGCGATCACCGCGGGCGGCGACCACACCTGCGCAGCGCTCGACAACGGCCGGATCCGCTGCTGGGGTAACGGCAGCTTCGGCGAGCTGGGCTACGGGAACACGAAGACGATCGGCGACAACGAGGTGCCCGGATCGATCGCCCCGGTCGCGGCGGGCGGCCTGGTGGCGACGAAGGCGCGCCCGACCCTGTCCTTCACCATGAAGCCGAAACGCGACCGCCGGTGGCCCTACAGCCTCCGCGCAAGCGGGAAGCTCGGCGGCTTCCTCGCCGATCCCGCGACGTGCTCGGGCCTGATCCAGGTCCGCGCGACGACGAGAGGCGCAGCGCGGGTTGCCTGGAAGAAGCTCAAGCTCGGAAGCAGCAGCTGCACGTACGCGGTCGTGCTCAGGATCCCCGGCCGCGGCGCCTGGAGGGTGACCGCGGCGTTCGCCGGGAACGGCTCGCTCAAGGGCCGGACCGCCCCGGCCAGGAAGTTCCGGGCCGGCTAGCCCGGCCGCCGCGCTCCGTGTTGCGCTCCCGTTAAGCCCGAATCCACGGGTGCGTCTCCGGTCGTACCACCTCACGCATATCCACTTCAACATTGGAGGTCATCATCAACCGAAAGCGATCAATCCGATATGGCGCAGCAGTCCTCGCCCTGCTCGCGCTCGGAGCCGTGGCCGCCGCGATCGCGCTCGCCGGCTCGAGTTCGAGCAGCAGCGCCAAGGTCGTGGGGACGGCGCGCAACAAGACCCTCCACGCCACGATCCTCGTCAACCGCAGCGGCCACTCGCTGTACGCGCTCAGCGTCGAGCGGCACGGGCGGTTCATCTGCACCAACATGGCCTGCCTCTCGATCTGGAAGCCACTGACCGTGAAGAAGGGCGTCAAGCCGACCGGCGTCAGCGGGCTCGGCACGGTCAAGCGCCCCGACGGCAGGATGCAGGTCGCCTACCGCGGCGCTCCGCTCTACGCGTTCTCGATGGATCGCAAGCGCGGCGACGTCAGGGGCAACGGCTTCAAGGACGTCGGCACCTGGCACGTGGCCGCCGTCTCGAAGAGCCACGCGTCCGCGCCCGCGGCGCCCGTGCAGCACTCGTACGGCTACTAGCCCCTCTCCCTCCCCGGGGCACGAGGGCCGCAGACCAGCGGCCCTCGTTGCCGTGCCGGCGACTCATCCGTCCCTGAGCGGGTCGTGGCCCCAGTTCATGAGCGAGTAGCGCCACCGCGTCTGCGTGACGTCTCCCCCCGGACGCTGGGCGAGGTGCCGGTGCACGTAGCCCACCACCCGGCGCATGTGGCGGTAGTCGTCCTCGACGAGCCCGATCCCCCGCTTTCGCAGGAGCCTGACGATACGTCTGCCCGAGGCGTGGCCGACCGACTCGCCCCGACCAACGGGCCTGAAGCCCACGGATCGGGACCGGTCGGTGCGAAGCCACGCCTCGAGCTCACGGTCGTCCAGGTTGACGACCTCCTGGAACTGGAGCGAGATCCGCTGCAGCTCCTCGTTCGTCATCAGGCGGCCGGCGGGATCAGGACGCGGTTGACGACGTGGATCACCCCGTTCGAGGCCGGGACGTTGGCCTTCACCACACGGGCCGAGTTGACGAACACCTTGCCTCCGGACACCCGGATCCGGAGAGCCGCACCGTTGACCGTCTTGACGGAACGCAGCCGGGCGACCTTCGCAGCGGTCAGCCGACCCTTCGCGACGTGGTAGAGCAGCACGGCCCGCAGCTTCGCGGGATTGGACTTCAGCGCCGCGAGGGTTTGCCGCGGAACCTTCGCGAAGGCGCCGTCGGTCGGGGCGAAGACGGTCAGCTGCCCCTTCCCCGAGAGCGCGCTCGCGAGCCCGGCGCGCTTCACGAGCGCGACGAGCGTTCTGAACTGCCCCGCCTTGACGGCGGTCTGGACGATGTTCGCAGTGGGGGTCGAAGCGGTAGCCGGAGCGGTCGAGGTGCCGGACGCGGCCACGAGGAGCGCCGCGGCGGCAGTCAGCGCTCCGAGGATCAGAAGTGCTTTCATGGTCTCTCCTCTCTGTGCGGAACTGGTCAGGCGTGGCTCACGGCCGACGCCGAGGCCGTGTCGCCGTGGGCCCGGAACAGGGCCGGCAGACGGAACGCCTCGTAGACGCCGGCGAGGCCGACGAGCCCGTAGACGACCCTGGTCGCGGCGTTCGTGTCGCCGAACGAGAGGCCGAAGATCCAGGCCACCAGGTCGAAGTCGGCGATCGCGACGAGCCCCCAGTTGAGGGCGCCGACGATCACCAGGATTGCGGCGAGCAGGTCGATGGTGCGCTTCATGTTTCCCCTCCTTTGTCGAGCTTTCGTCGAGACTGTACCGGGTCTGTGCTGTGTTTGTCAAATGTTTGTTTACTCTCTGTACAATCAGCGCGTGAGCCCGGAGCAGTACCTGCGAATCGGCGAGCTGAGCCGGCGGACCGGCGTCAGCGTCGAGCTCCTGCGCGCCTGGGAGAAGCGGTACGGACTACTCGAGCCCGCGCGGTCGCAAGGGGGTTTCCGCCTCTACTCGGACGACGACGCGGAACGCGTGCTCGCAATGCGGTCCCACCTGGGCAACGGGCTCGCAGCCGCTGAGGCCGCACGCCGGGCGCTTGCTCCTGAGCCTGCGGGCCATGCCCCCGCGGGAGGCGTCGAGCAAGGAAAGGACGATCTGGCCGAGGCGCTCGCGACCTTCGCGGAAGCCCGCGCCCACGCGTCCTTCGACCGGATGCTCGCGTCGCTCACCCTCGACACGGTCCTGGCCGATGTCGTGCTCCCGTACCTGCACGAGCTCGGCGAGAGCTGGGCGCGTGGCGAGACGACCGTCGCGCAGGAGCACTTCGCGAGCAACCTGCTGCGCGGGCGCCTTCTTGGCCTCGCCCGGGGCTGGGGCGCCGGTGTCGGGCCGCATGCGCTGCTCGCCTGCCCGCCCGGCGAGCTCCACGATCTCGGCCTGCTGGTGTTCGGCCTCGCGCTACGCAGCCGCGGCTGGCGCATCACCTACCTCGGGCAGGACACGCCGCTCTCGACGATTGCGGAGCAGGCGCGCGCGCTCGGCCCCGACCACGTGGTGCTCGCGCTCTCGAGCCCCGAGCGCCTCGACGAGGCGGTCGACGAGCTGGCGGCGCTGGCCGCCGTCTCGCCGGTCTCGCTCGGAGGGGCGGGAGCGACTCCGCAGCTGGCCGAGCAGGCGGGCGTATCGCAGCTCGCGGGCGACCCGGTCACGGAGGCGGACCGACTCACCGCCACGCGCGGGGCACGCTGACCGGCGACAATCGCACGATGATCGACCCGCTCGAGCGCTGGCGGCCGCTGGACGACAAGCCCGACTATGCGGGGCTGCTCACCTACGGGTCGCTGCCGTACACGCAGGACCCGGCAGAGCTCGAGGGAATGGACGTCGCGATCGTCGGCGCGCCGATGGACGATCTCGTCTCCGACCGGCCGGGCGCGCGGTACGGGCCGCGTGCGATCCGCGCCGCGAGTTGCCCACCGGGGCCCCACCTCGAGGCGAAGGTCGACGCAACGACCGTCCTGAAGATGGTCGACTACGGCGACGCACCGGTGTTGCCCGCCGATCCGGCCGCCTCCCACGAGGCGATCGAGCGGACCGTCGGCGAGGTCGTCGCGGCCGATGCGATCCCGATCGTGCTCGGCGGCGACCACTCGATCGCGGAGCCGGACATCCGGGCCTGCGCCGCCGGCCGCGCTCCGATCGGGCTCGTCCACTTCGACACGCACACGGACACGGGGACGGAGGTCTTCGGCGTCGAGGTCTCGCACGGATCGATCATGTACCGGCTCGTCGAGGCAGGAATCGTCGACCCGCGGCGCTACGTGCAGATCGGCCTGCGCGGCTACTGGCCGGGCGAGCAGGAGCTCGGCTGGCAGGCCGAGCGTGGGATCACGAGCTTTTTCATGCACGACGTCAGGCGGCTCGGGATCGAGCAGGTGGTCGGCGACGCGATCGGCGTCGTCGGCGGAGGGCCCGTCTTCCTGAGCGTGGACGTGGACGTCCTCGACCCGGCCTTCGCTCCCGGGACGGGCACCCCCGAGCCCGGCGGGATGGAGAGCGGCGACCTGCTCTGGGCCTGCCGCAGGATCGCGGGCGAGCTCGAGCTCGTAGGCGCGGACGTCGTCGAGGTGATCCCGACCGCGGTCGGCTCGGCCGACATCACCGCGCTCGTTGCGGACCGGATCGTGCGCGAGATCCTGACCGGGATCGCGCTGCGAGGCTAGCCTCGAGGCGCGAGCGTATGCTCGACCGCGAGCCGGACGAGCCAGATCCCGGCGAGGAACATGTAGGTCACGACCGGCAATGCGACGCCGATCAGGGCCACGATCACCGGCACGACCGCCGGCTGGCCCGGCACGAGGTTCATCAGCGGCGTGAGCAGGGCTCCGGTGACGAGCGCAACCGCTAGATGCACCCAGCCGCCACGCAGCGTCCGCGGCCCGAACGCGGGCAGCCTGAAGGCAACCCACCCCGCGAGCACGGCGGCGGCGAGCACGAACGCGAGCAGGAACGTGTCCTTCGACATCTCCCCTCGCCGCTCAGTCTGACGCGCGGAGGACGCGGCCGGAACCCCCGAAACGTCCAGTTCGGCTAGCGGAAGAGGTCGCGCTCGGGCGGCATCACGAGGTCGCGCGCCGTTCCCTCGCCCCGGGCGTCGACCCCGCGGACGATCGCGGCGGGGATGCCGTCGGTCTTGCCGAGCACGAGCTGTGCCGCGCCGGCCAGCTCGTCGGCGACCGCGATGACGGTCGCGTGTAGCTCGTAACCGGCGGCGTCGCGCTCACCCTTGAGGTCGAGCAACGGCCGGATACCGGCCAGGCCGATGGCGACGTCGGTCGTCCCCTGGCGCCAGGCGCGGCCGAACGAGTCGCTGACGATCACGCCGATCTCGGCCCCGGTCAACTCGCGCAGGCGCTCGCGGAGACGTGTCGCCGACCGGTCGGGGTCCTCGGGCAGGAGCACGACGGTGCCGGCCTCGGGGGCGTTCGAGGAGTCCACGCCTGCCGAGGCGCAGACGAAGCCGTGCCGGGTCTCGGCGATCACGAGCGGGGGCCTCGAGCGGACGATGCGCGCCGCCTCGCGCAGGATCACCTCCACACGGCGCGGGTCCTCTTCGCCCGAGAGACGCCGCGCCTCGTCGGTGGGCTCGACCTCCGCCAGGTGCACGACGCGGCCCTCGGCCTTCGAGACGGCCTTCTGCGCGACGACGACCACGTCGTGGTCGCGGAGCTCCGCACGCTCGGCGATCAGCGCGGCCAGGTCGTCGCCCTCGCGGATCTCGGGCAGCCCCTCGACCGGGTGGATCTCGATCACGGAAGCCCGGTGACGCGAAGGCCCGCGTGGCCCTTGTAGCCACGGTTCAGGTTGACGATCACCGCGGTCAGGCCCTCCAGTGCACGCGCGGCGGCGAGCGGGCCCGCGTCGAGCGCCCGGCCGGCGACGACCCGCGAGGCCAGCTCGAGCGCCAGCGCCTTCGCGGCCGGGTCGTCGCCGCAGACGAACGCGTCCTCGTCCGGTGCCTCCTCGCCGAGATTGCGGGCAGCGACCGAGTGCAGGCCGGCCGCAACGGGAGCGTCGACAGCCGCGGCGACTCGCTCGGCAAGCGAGGGCCCCTCCGCGCCCGGGCGGGCGCCGTTCGCGCCGAAGCCGAGCTCACTGGCGACCGAGAGGACCGGCGTCGAGCCGAGCGCGCCCGCGAGCGAGCGGGCCGTCTCGACCGCAGCCTCCGCGTTCACCGCCAGGACCGCGAGCTCGACGTCCGCAACGGCCTCGGCGTTCGCGTCCCCCTCGACACCGAGCTCGCCCGCGAGCGTCTTCGCCTTCGCCGCGTCGCGGGAGCCGACGATCACCGTGTCGCCGGCAGCGTGCAGCCGAGCCGCGAGCCCGCGGCCGAACGGGCCCGTCCCGCCGATGATCGCGACTCTCATACGGGCACGCCGAGGACGGCCTCGGCCAGGCGGCGGCGAGCGTCCGCGTCGCTCATCAGCGTCCGCGCGACGATCGTCCTGACACCGGCCTCCTCGTCCGCGTCGGCCTCGTCCACCACGAGCGCGTCGATCAGCCCCTTGTAACAGTCTGTTACTTGCGCCGGGCCGGTTCCGCCCTTCAGGCGGGCGAGCATCCGGTCGGCCGGGCCGCGGACGCTGCGGCCAGCGATCAGCGGGCTGACGGCGACGACCGGGACTCGGCGCTCTTCGAGCGCCCTGCGGATCTCCGCCACCGCCAGGATCGGGCCGATGCTGACGAACGGGTTGCTGGGAGCGATTGCGATCAGGTCGGCGGCGTCCAGAGCCTCGAGGACGCCCGGCGCAGCGCGGGCCTCGTCGGCGCCCTCGAACCGGACGCCGTCCACCTCGTCCTGGTGCTCCCGCCTCACGAACCACTCCTGGAACGAGAGCTCGCCGGCCGGTGTCGCGACGAACGTGCGGAGGCGGTCGTCGGTCGCGGGCAGGATCGCCGCCTCGACGCCGAAGGCCCGGGCAAACCGCACGGTCACGGCCGAGAGGGGCTCGCCGCTCCGTAGCGCCTCCGTGCGCGCGAGATGCAGCCCGAGGTCGCGGTCGCCGAGCTGGAACCAGGTCTCGGCCCCCGCCTCGGTCGCAGCGTCGCGTGCGTTCCAGGTCTCGTCGGCGCGGCCCCAGCCCTTCTGCTCGTCGAGCACGCCCGCGAGCGTGTAGAGAATCGTGTCCAGGTCGGGCGAGACGTGGAGGCCCGCGATCTCGAGGTCGTCGCCGACATTGCCGACCACCGTCACGTCGCCGGGGTCGATCGTCTCGGTGAGCGCGCGCGCGAAGCGGGAGCCGCCGAGCCCTCCCGCCAGGAGCGCGACCTTCACCGCGCGAGGCCGGCGCGGAGCTGGTCGAGCACGGCCGCTGTCCGCTCGCCGAGCCGGCCCTCGTCCGCGAGCCGTTCCAGGTCGGCGAGCGTGTCCACGTCGTCGGCCAGGTTCGGGATCGTCGCGGTGGCCGCGGCGACGCCGAGCCTGGCTGCCCGGGCGCGGAACCGCTGGGCGCTGCCCGGCCCGTAGAGCGGCGCGAAGAGGCTCGGGGCGGCGAGCGCGAGCGCGTTCGTCGTCCCGTCGACGGCCTCGACGAGCGCCAGCCCGCCTTCGGGCAGCGCGCCGAGAAGCGTCAGCAGGTCGCGAGCCCGCACGCAGGGCACGTCGGCGTTGACGACGAGGATCGGACCCGCCTCGACCCCGCGCAGGGCGGCCTCGACCGCCTCGCCCTGAGCGCCGTCCTGGGCGAGGACAACCGAGCCGCCGGCCCCTTCACACGCGACGACGACGTCGTCGAGCATCGCCCAGGCGAGAGCTGTGCGGGCGTCGACCGGGAGCGGCTCGAGCCGGCGCTTGGCGTCCTCGCCCTTGAAGGGAACCACCGCGAGCATGCGCCTCGGAGCCTACGTGTCCTGGCCGGGCCCGCGGGTGGCCCATTCGCGCAGCTCGAACCAGTGCGTGTTGCGGAGCGCGTCGGCGACCTTCGGCTCGGTGTGCGCCGCGTTGAAGACGTTGTGGTCGAGGTCGGCGCAGATGGCGACCGCCTGCAGCGGCACGTCCACGAGCTCGGCGAGCGCCTCGGCCGGCAGCTTGGCCTCGGCGACGGTGTAGTGCATGAACTGGAGACTGGGCGCGATCTCCATCAGCTGCGGCCAGTCAGGGCAGGTCCGGGAGCTCACGGCGAGCTTCTTCCGGACACGGCGAGCCGTTCCTCCACGAGCCCCGCCAGCGCCTGGATGAATGCAGCGTCGTCGTTGGGCAGCTCGATGCGCTGGAGCTCAAGCCCGAGCTCGCCTGCCCGCTCGCGCGCCTCGATGTCGAGGTCCCAAAGGATCTCGAGGTGGTCGGAGACGAACCCGACCGGGGCGACCAGCACCTTCTCCACGCCTATGCCGTGCAGCCGCTCGAGCTCCTCGAGCACGTCAGGGCCGAGCCACGGCTCGCCGGTCTGGCTCGCGCTCTGGAACGCGAAGGACCAGCGCTCCAGCCCAGCCCGGTCGGCTACCAGGCGCGAGGTCTCGAGCAGCTGCTCCCGGTAGGGATCGCCGTCGGCCAGGATCCGCTCTGGGAGCGAGTGCGCCGTGAAGACGACCCACGCTTCGGTGCCCCGCACGCGGTCGGCGAGCAGCTCGACGAAGCCCGCGCAGTCGTGCCAGCTCTCGACGAGGTCGAGCTCGGCTCTCCCGGCGACCGCCGCCTCGAGCCGCTCGCGATACTGGCCAATCGAGAGCCGCGAGTAGTGCGGCGCGAGGACGAGGCCGACGATCCGGGTCGCCCCGCCGGCCAGGGCGGCGTCGACCGCCGCGGAGATCCGCGGGCGCCAGTGCTTCATCCCGACGAAGACCGGCAGACCGAGCTCTCGCTCGAGGGCCGCCCGCTGGGCCTCGGTCACCTCGTCGAGCGGTGAGCGGCCCCCGATCCGCCGGTAGCGCTCGACCAGCTCCTCGACCGCCTCGTCCGAGACGGGCCGGCCGCCGCGCACGTCCTCGAGGTACGGCCTCACGTCCTCCGGGCTCGACGGGCTGCCGTACGCCATGAGCAGGACAGCGCTTCTCATGCGGGCACCAGCGTCCGCTCGTGCACGAGCTCGGTCAGGCGGCGAAGGTCGGCGGGGTCGGTCTCCGGCACGACGCCGTGGCCGAGGTTGAAGACGTGGCCCGGCCTGCCCGCGGCCCGTCGCAGCACGTCCTCGGCGCCCGCCGCGGCCCGCTTCCACGGCCCGAGCAGCACGGCGCCGTCGAGATTCCCCTGGATCCCGTGGTCGCGGCCGATCCGCTCCCAGGCAGCATCGAGCGGCATCCGCCAGTCGACGCCGATCACGTCCCCTCCCGCAGCGGCGCGTTCATCCAGGAGATGCGCGTCGCCGGTCGCGAAGCTGATCGTCGGCACGTCGACCGCCGCCAGCACACGCGCCGAGTAGGGTGCGGCGAACTCGCGGTAGTCGTCGACCGAGAGCGCTCCGGCCCAGGAGTCGAACAGCTGGATCACGTCCGCCCCCGCCCGCACGCACGCGACGATGTACGAGGCGAACGTCTCCGAGAGCTTCTCCATCAGCGCATGCCAGACCTCGGGTTGCTCGTACATGCAGGCCTTCGTCCTGAGGTGGTCGCGCGAGGGCTTGCCCTCGATCAGGTAGCTCGCGACGGTGAACGGCCCGCCGGCGAAGCCGATCACCGCCTGGTCGGGCTCGAGCGCTTCCCGAACGAGCCGCACGGCTCCGAGCACGAACGGCACCGAGTCCTCCGGCTCCGGCACGTGCAGGCGCTCGACGTCGGCTCCCGTCCGGACCGGCTCGGCGATCACCGGCCCGACGTTCTCGACCAGGTCCACGTCGACGCCCATGCCGAGCACCGGCAGCATGATGTCCGCGAACATCACGGCCGCGTCGACGCCGTGCGCGCGCACCGGCTCCAGCGTGACCTCCGCACAGAGCTCCGGGTCGCGGCAGATCTCGAAGAGGCCGTAGCGCTTGCGCAGCTCGCGGTACTCGGGCAGCGAGCGCCCGGCCTGGCGCATGAACCAGACCGGCGTCCGCTCGACCGGCTCCCGGCGGCAGGCGCGTACGAGAAGCGGCTCCGTCACGACGGGAGACTAGCCGTCGCCCGAGTCGTCCACTCCGGTTCCCGGGAGCTCCCAGGAGCCGCCGAGGCGGATCGGCCCGGAGCCGCCCGACTCGTTGCTGAACACGCTCAGCTCGAGCGCGCGCTCCGCGAGCGCGAGCTCCGCGGCGCCGTCGTCACCGGCGAGGGCGACGTCCACGAAGAAGCGCCCCTCGCGCATCGGCAGCCCGGGGAAGCGGAGCCTCAGCCGCTCGAGCCGCCCGGGCCGCAGCCGCACCCCTTCCACGGTCTGCGAGCCGACCGGGACCTCGTTGCCGTCGCGAAAGCCGACCGTCACCCGCCCGTCCTCGACGCCGTCCTCGGCGTAGAGCCAGACCTCGAGCGTCACCGGCTCGCCCTCGACCACGCGGTCGCGCACGGTGCCGTCCGAGGCGACCGCCCGCACCTCGTGGACGCGATAGGCCTGCGAGGCGTGGCCGTCGCGGCGGACGGCCGCCGCGCTGGGCCCGCTGACGAGGTGGCGGTGATACGCGCGGACCACGGATGCGGCCGGCCCCTGCTCGACGACGCTTCCCCGGTCGAGCATGATCGCCCGGTCGCACACCCGCTCGACCGCGCCCGGGTCGTGCGAGACGAAGACGATCGTCCCGCCGCCGCGCTTGAAGTCCGCTATCCGGCCGAAGCACTTCTCCTGGAACGCCTCGTCCCCGACCGCGAGCACCTCGTCCAGCAGGAGCACGTTGGGGTTGACGTGCATGGCGATCGAGAAGCCGAGCCGCATGTACATCCCGGACGAGTACGTGCGCACGGGGGCGTGCGCGAAGTCCTCGAGCTCCGCGAAGCTGAGGATCTCGTCGAGGTGCTCGTCGACGTAGCTGCGCTTGATCCCGTAGATCGCGGCGTTGAGGTAGACGTTCTCGACCCCCGTGAAGTCAGGATGGAAGCCGGCGCCGATCTCGATCAGCGAGCCGACGCGCCCGCCGACTTCGAGCTCGCCCGTAGTCGGGGCGAAGATGCGGGCGATCAGCTTCAGGAGCGTCGACTTGCCCGAGCCGTTGCGCCCGACGATCCCGAACGCCTCGCCGGGCTGGACGTGGAAGTCGACGTCGCGCAGGGCCCAGAGCTCCCGCGTTCTCGGAAGCTCCCGGCGCAGGATCGACTCCTTCAGCGAGCGGCTCTGCGAGAGGCGGATCTTGAAGAGACGGCCGATGCCCTCCCCGACGATCTCGCCCGCCGCGACGTCGGCACTCACGTCAGAGCTCGACAGCCAGCCGGTCCTCGTAGTGCTGCAGGACGCGGAGGCCGGCGATCGCGAGCGCGGGCCCGACGACGAAGATGTAGGCGAGCAGGCTCGCCCCCGGCACCAGGCCGTAGAGGACGACGGAGCGCATGCCCTCGACGTACGGGGTCACGGGATTGCCGTAGCGGAGCAGTTCGATCGCCCAGCGGTGCGAGGCGGCGGCCGGAAGCTGCTCGAGGCTGTACAGGATCGGGGTGAGGAAGAACCAGGGCAGGAAGATCACCCCGAGCAGGTGCTCGACGTCGCGGAAGAAGACGTTCGCGACGGAGAGCAGCAGCGAGAAGCCGAGCGCCAGACAGACGAGCGCGGCGAAGATCGGCACCGCGAGCGCGAGCGTCCGTGCGACGTGCGGCTCGACGACGAGCGAGATCGGGATCAGGATCGCGAACATCACGCCGGCCGAGATCGTCTGCGCGAGCACCGTCGAGGTCGGGATCAGCTCCCGCGGGAACCAGATCTTCTTGATCAGCTCCGCGTTGCCTACGAGCGACCCGCTCCCGAGCTGCACGGACACCTGGAAGAAACCCCAGACGGCGAGGCCGGTGAGCACGAAGAGCGGGTAGTGCGGAATGTTCCGCGCCGACTTCCAGAGCACCGAGAAGATCAGCGTGTAGACGAGCATCATCGAGATCGGGTAGATCACCGACCACACGAGCCCGAGCGCCGAGCCCTTGTAGCGGACGCGGACCTCTCGCCGGAAGAGCGTCCAGAGCAGCTCGTTGTAGCCCGCCAGCCGCCCGAGGCCGAGCAGCGCGGTTGACCTCGTCGCCGTGTCGACAGCCACGAGGGCAGGATACTTCCGCGTTCCGTGCGAATCGTCGTCGACGTCAGCCCGCTCTCGCGTCCCCGCACCGGGATCGGGAACTACCTGCGCGGGATGGTCGCCGGCCTCGCGGAGGCAGCCGAGGGGCGGCACGAGCTGGTCGCGTTCGGGCCCTCCGGGCCGAGCGGGAGGAAGCGGATCCGGGAGTCGCTGGCCGGGAGCGGCGCCGAGCTCCGGCTGCCGCTGCTGCCGAAGGCCCAGTGGTGGCGCTCCGCCTGGAGCCGCCTGGGGCGGCCTCCGGTCGAGTCGGTGGTGGGCCCACTCGACGTCTTCCACTTCTCGGACTGGATGTACCCCGCGCAGCGAGGCGGCGTGCGCGCGACGACGGTCTACGACCTCACGCCGCTGCGCTACCCCGAGCTGGTCGAGCGGAAGACGCGCCGGATGCACGCTGCCAAGTACGAGAACGCCGCTCGCACCTGCGACCGGGTCTTCGCGATCTCGCGCTTCACCGCGGGTGACGTCGTCGAGCTGCTGCGCGTGCCCGAGGAGCGCGTGGCGGTCGCGTATCCGGGGATCGACCCGTTCTTCCGGCCCGACGGCGAGCAGGCCGACCTGGGCGGGCCGTACGTGCTCGCGGTCTCGACGCTCGAGCCGCGCAAGAACCTCCCCGCGCTCGTGGAGGCGTTCGGGCTGCTGCGGCGCGAGCGGCCGGAGCTGACCCTCGCGCTCGCGGGCCTCTCCGGCTGGGAGGACCGGCCGATCGGCGGCGAGGGGGTGCGGCTGCTCGGGTTCGTCCCGGACGAGGAGCTGGCCCGCCTCTACCGCGGCGCCTCCGCGTTCGCCTACCCGTCGCGGTTCGAGGGGTTCGGGATGCCTATCGTGGAGGCGCTCGCGTGCGGGGCGCCGGCGGTCGTCTCCTCGCACGCGTCGCTCGACGAGGCCTGCGGCGATGCGGCGCTGCGCGCCGACCCCGACGATGCAGATGCCTTCGCCTCGGCGCTCAGCCGGGCGCTCGAAGGCCCCGCGGAACTGCGGGAACGAGGCCTCGCTCACGCGGCCCGCTTCACCTGGCGCGCGTGCGGCGAGGCGTTCCTGGCGGCCTACGAGAGCGCCTGAGAAACTGGCGGCATGGCCCGCCTGCGAGTCGGAATCGACGTCTCCGTGCTTCGTCTGACGCAGGCGGGGACCGCGCGGTACCTCCGGTCGCTGCTCGAGGCCTTTCCGAAGGACGAGGTCGCGGTCGTGCCGTACGGCTTCGGCGGATCGAGCCGGTGGCTCGTGCCGGTGCGGGACCTCGGCTGGTACCCGGCAGTGCTCCCCCTACGGGCGCGGCGCGACGGCGTGCAGGTCCTGCACTGCCCGACCATGCGCGCCCCGCTCCGCTCGCCGGTTCCGCTGGTCGTCACGATCCACGACCTCGCCGTCCTGCGGCACCCCGAGGCGTTCAACCGCTGGACGCGGGCCTACAGCCGCCCGGCGCTGAAGCGGGTCGTCCGGGCGGCGTCCCGTGTGATCGTCGTCTCCGAGTTCACGCGGCGCGAGCTGGCCGCGTACGTCGACGTTCCCGACGAGAAGGTGCGCGTGATCCCGGATGCGGTAGGGGCGCCGTTCGTCGCCGAAGGAGCGGCGGCCGAGGGCGACTACGTGCTCGCGGTGGGGACGCTCGAGCCGCGCAAGAACCTCCCACGCCTCGTCGAGGGATTCGAGCGGGCCGGCCTGAACGGCGTGCGGCTGCTCGTCGCGGGCATGCGCGGCTGGGGCGACGTGAGCGTGGCCGGGAACGACGTGCGCTGGCTCGGTTTCGTGCCGGACGACGAGCTGGCGCGCCTCTACCGGGGCGCGCGCTGCGTCGCCTACGTCTCGACGTACGAGGGCTTCGGCCTTCCCGTGCTGGAGGCGATGGCCTGTGGCACGCCTGTCGTGGCTGGACGGAACGAGGCCGCAGAGGAGGTCGCCGGCGGCGCCGCTGTCCTCGTCGACCCCTTCGACCCGGACGCGATCGCGGCCGGGCTCGCCGAGGCCGTCGACCGGCGCGAGGAGCTGCGCGCGCTCGGCCTCGAGCGGGCGAAGGCCTTCGACTGGGGCGAGGTCGCGCGGGCGACGGTCGAGGTCTACCGGGAGGCTGCGGCGTGAGCGACCCGCTGATCGTGATCGACGCGGACGTGCTCGGGCGCCAGCGTACGGGCGACGAGACGTACGTGGCCGCGCTCCTGCGCGAGCTCGCGGGCGCGCAAGGGCTGCGGCTCGCCGCCGTCACCCGTCGGACGGACCTCGTTCCCGAGGGAATCGAGCCCGTCGAGCTGCAGGCCGGCAGCCAGATCTGGCGCATGGCCGTCACCGTGCCACGCCTGCTCCGCCGCCTGCGCCCCGCGCTCGTGCACTTCCAGCACGCGCTGCCCCGCGCGTGCCCGCACCCGGCCGTCCTCACCGTCCACGACCTCTCCTTCGAGCGCGACCCGTCCGTGATGAGCCTGCGCGACCGGCTGGTTTTCAGGACCGCCGTGCCGCGCTCCGCCCGCGGCGCCGACCGCGTCCTGGCGGTCTCCGAGCGCACGAAGCGCGACCTGGTCGAGCTCTACGGCGTCGCCGGGGAGAAGATCGTCGTGACCCCGAACGGCGTCGACGCCGCGTTCTCGCCGAATGGCCCGCGGGTTGACGGTGCGGCTCCGTATGCGCTCGTCGTCGGAACCCTTCAGCCGCGCAAGGATCCCGCGAGCGCGATTGCGGCGCTCGCGCTGCTCGGCGACGACTCGCTGCGGCTCGTGTTCGCCGGGCCGGACAAGGGCGGGCGCGCGGACGCGGAGCGCGCCGCAGAGCAGGCAGGCATCGCCGGCCGGGTCGAGTTCCGCGGCCACGTCCCGCAGGAGGAGCTCGCCGCGCTCTACCGCGGAGCCGCCTGCCTCGTCTTCCCGTCGCGCTACGAGGGGTTCGGCCTGCCGGTGCTGGAGGCGATGGCGTCGGGAACGCCGGTCGTCGCGACGACGGCCGGAGCCCTGCCAGAGGTGGCCGGGGACGCCGCGATCCTGGTCGAGGAGCAAGACGCCGCAGCGCTCGCGGGCGGGATCGAGCGCGCCATCGCCGACCGCGAGCGCCTGGCCGCCGCGGGGCTCGAGCGGGCCAAGCGGTTCAGCTGGCACGAGACCGCGCGCCGCACGCTCGAGGTCTACCGGGAGCTGCTGTTGCGGTGAGCGTCGCCGCGGTCGTGATCTGGACCCCGGGCGACCCCGACCCGGGCGAGTGCCTGGAGTCGCTCGACTCGCAGGTGGACGAGCTCGTGCTCGTCGCCAACCCCGGAGGCTCGCCGTCGGCGCCGGGCAAGACACGCGTGCTGGCGAACGAGCGGACGCTCGGCTTCGGCGCGAACATCAACCGTGGCGTGGCCGCCACCACCGCATCGTTCGTCGCCGCCTCGAACCCGGACATCGAGGCCACCGCCGGCTCGATCGCAGCCCTGGGCGAGTTCGCCGAGACGCACCCTCGCTGCGGGATCGCCGGGCCGCAGATGCACTACCCGGACGGGCGCTGGCAGCCGACCCGGCGCAGCTTCCCGACCGTCTCCGGCACGATCGTCCGCCGGACGCCGCTGCGCAGCGTCCTCCGCCCGGAGACCCGCCAGCGCCGCCACTACCTGCTCGACGAGCGGCCGACGGAGCCGGCTCGCTCGGACTGGCTGCTCGGCGCGTTTCTCTTCCTCCGGCGGGAGATGCTCGTGGAGCTCGGCGGGCTCGACGAGGGCTACCACCTCTACGGCGACGACATCGACCTCGCCTACCGCGCCGCCCGGGCCGACTGGGAACGCTGGTACGTGCCGGCCGCGGTGGTCGTCCACCACCACCAGGCGGTCACCGACCACCGCTTCTTCACCCGGCGGACGCTCTGGCACTGGCACAGCATGCTGCGCTTCGTGCGCAAGCACCCCGAGCGGCTCAAGGACCTCTGACCCGCACGACGCGATTACGCTCTCCTGCCGTGACCGGCGGCGGCGTCTTCCAGCGAGCCCAGCGGCGCGTGATCGTCTGGGCCACGGGCGACGAGTCGGTCGGCTGGCGCTTGCCACCTGCCTTGCCGATCACGGGCACCTGGGTCTCCGGCGGCGTGCGCACGCTCCACGAGCTGGCGGTGGCCGCGCGAGTCACCGGCCGCGAGGTCGAGCTGCGCGGACATGTCTTCCCGCCGGCTCTCGCCGAGCTCGCGGCCGAGGCGGGATTCGCACCGACCCTCCCGACAGAGCCGCGCCGCCCTCGGACAGGCGAGATCGTGATCGTCCCAGAGGGAATTCAGGACCCGCTTGCGCTCGCCCGGGTAGTCCTCTCCGGAGCCCACGTGGTGCTCGTCATCCTCGCGCCACCGGGCCTCTTCGGCTGGCCGCTCGTCGACGACCACGAGCTCGTCTCGCCGCTCGAGGTCGACCCGGCCACTCTCGCCCGCCTCGAGCACTTCCGCGCGCTCGCGGGGCTCGGGATCGTCGTCTGGACGAACATCCACCGCATCCAGGAGCTCGCCGCCAGCGCCGGCCTCGAGTGCCGCTTCATCGGCAACGGCAATCCGCTACCGCCTGGGCCCCCGGCCGAGAAGACCGTCGACGTCGCCTGGCTGCGATCGAACAGATGGGCGCCTCTCGCCGAGGAGGTTGCCCGCCGGACGGAAGCGACCGTCGACGGCATCGAGGAGGTCGAGCATCCCGAGCTCCTGCGGCGCCTCGGGACGGCGCGCGTGTTGCTCTGGCCCTCCCGGATCGAGGGTCATGCCCGCATCGCACTCGAAGCGCGCGCGGCCGGGACGGTGCCGGTCGCCCTCGCCTCGAACGTGTTCGCGGCCGGGCTCGCCGAGGAGCACGGAGCCGTCGCGGTCGAGACTCTCGAGGAGATGCCGGCGGCGATCCACGCGCTGCTCGCGGACTCAGAGCGCCTCGCCGAACTGGCCGAGCGAGGCCGTCACTTCGCACGCGAGCAGGTCGACTGGCCCAGATTCGTGCAGCGCGTCGACGAGGCTCTGGACGCGCTCGATGCCGCAGAGGATCCATCCACCGAGGCGCGCGGCGCGATGGGCGCCCGCGTGGAGGAGCTCCAGGAGGCGGCGAGCTCACACGCCGAGTTGCTCACCTCGCAGCTCGAGGCAGCGCGGACCGACCGCGACCAGATCGCCGGCGACCTCGCAGCCCTGCGCTCCCGCAAGGCCGTGCGCGTCGCCCTTCGCGTCGCCGAGTTGCGACCGCGGCGACGAACTTCGCTGCCATAGTGGAGGCGCCGGTCCCGCCGAACGAGCTGGTTCAGCGAGTGGCGCGGATCGAGGATCCCGACGTCGAGGGCACCTATCTCGCTCAGGGGCGCACGACGCTCGATCGCCTCGAGCGTCTCCTGCCGCCCGGTTGGGCCTGGGAGGGCAAGCGCGTGCTGGACTTCGGGTGCGGGGCGGGGCGGACGCTGCGCCATCTCACCGAGCGCGCCCGGAGCGCGGAGCTCCACGGCTGCGACGTCGACGCGCCGAGCATCGAGTGGCTCGAGGAGCACCTCTCGCCGCCGCTCCACGTCGTCCGGAACGCCGAGCTGCCGCCGCTTCCGTACCCGGACGGCGCGTTCGACCTCGTCTACGCGCTCTCGGTCTTCACGCACATCGTCGACCCCTGGGCCGAGTGGCTGCTGGAGCTGCGGCGCGTGCTGCGCCCCGACGGGATCCTGGTCGCGACGTTCATGAACGCGGAAAGCTGGGCCGCGTTCGGCGAGGGCCCCTGGGACGAGGAGCGGACCGGGATGCTCGTGACGCGCACCTGGAACCCGCGCGACCTCGGCGGGCCGTTCGTCTACCACTCGGAGTGGTGGCTGCGCGAGCACTGGGGCCGCGCGTTCGACGTCGCCTACCTGGAGCGGCGACCGCCGGTCGTGGGCCCTGGGCAAACGGCGGGCGCGGTGGTGCTCAGCCCGCGGCCGGACGAGCTCGAGCCGTACGACCTCGAGCGCCCGGGAGACCCGCTGCGGGAGATCGAGGCCCTGCGCTGGAACCTCGAGCTGCTGCACGCCGAGGCGGCCGGGCTCCACTCCCGGGCGCTCTAGCATCCGCCCGATGCAACGGCGGCTCGCACAGGCGCGCACGCTCCACGTCTGGCTGGGAGCGCTCGGCGTAGCGGCGTTCTACACGCCGTTCGCAGCCCACTCGCCCGGCCCGATCCTGTACTCGGACTCGATGGAGTACCTGGGAACGGCGAGGACGCTGGTCGGTGCCGGGCAACCGGTCAACTTCGACTACTCGGCCGCAACGGCCTCCGGCTACTCGCTCCTGCTCGCGCCGGCCTACGCCGTGACCACCGATCCACACGCCGTGTTCGTCTACGCGATGGTGCTCAACGTCCTGCTCGGGGCGAGCATCTTCGTCGGCGCGTACCTGCTCGCCCGGGATGCCTTCCGCCTCGACCACCGCTGGTCGCTCCTGGCCGGCGCGGTCGCTGCCGTCTACCCCGGCTACCTGCTCCAGACGGGGCAGGTCTGGCCGGAGGTACTGCTCGCCGCCGAGGTGCTGTGGTGGCTCGTCCTCCTCGCGCGCTTCCTGGACGGCGGGCGCCTCGTGACCGCGGCCGCGTTCGGGATCCTCACGGGGTTCACGTGGACGACGCACCGACGGATGGTGGCCGTCGTCGTGACGACGCTGATCCTGCTCGCGTTCGTCGCCTGGCGCCGTCGCGACCGGCGCGCGGGCGCCGTCCTGGCCGCCGCGCTTGCCGCGCTCGTGATCGGGCTCACGCACGTGCTCGAGCACTGGCTGCGCGACAAGCTCTTCACGAT
>DATIXI010000009.1:0-16027 GCA_035518635.1 Gaiellaceae bacterium | reverse complement strand
GCCGATCGACCTCGAAGATCCTCCTAAGCTGGCTGATGGTCCCGCTCTCCTCGCCTGCAGCGCAACAGCTCGGTGCCCTGCCCGGCGCACAGTATCTCGCGACTCAACCTGGCCTCGTGCACGAACCGCCTTGGCTTGGGCCAGCGTGCGGGAATGTCACCAGAAGCCTGGACTTGTCCCCGCAGAACCCTCACCTAGGATCACCGTGAGAGTGATGGGTCGAACGGTGATCACGGGTGCCAGCATCGTCGCGATGTTGGTCGGCGCGGGTGCAGGCAAACCGAGCGGCGTTTCTTCGGGCTGGCAGCGGTATCCCGGGGACAGGTGCCCTACCCGCGTTCTGAGTTCAGTTGCGTCGATGAGCCAGGTAAGCAGGAACGCCGAGGCGCTAATTCCTCATGCGTTCTCGCGAGAGATGAATCGCGCACAGCGGAAGGGATTTGTGGTGACCGAGGTGGTCTGGTTGGCACCGGGCGGCACGCCCGCCAAATCACGAGCTGGCGCCCTGCGTCAGGTCGCGGCGCGATCTTGCGGCAAGGCGACGGCAGAAGCCTCATGGGCGGTCGCGATCACGTTCCCGTACATCCCGCTGCCGACCGCGCAGCAAGAGGCGTTCGTGGTGAGGACCTCGCGAGGGTGGCGTCTGTACAGGCCGCTTACTTACGTAGTGCGCTACACCAGGTAGAACGCGACTCATCTGGGCGAGCGCACCTCACGCCTGAGGAGGTCGAGCGCCGCGCCTGAAAAAGGACTAGGTCGTCGAGCCTTCGGGCGGCGGCTGCATCGTCGCACCAGGGAACGGCACCGGACGCGGCTTCGGCTGCGGGCGCTTCTTCTTCTCTTCGGTCGGAGACTCCGGCTCCGCAGTCGGTTCCTCCGGGAAGACCTCTTCCGACGACTCGCCGGCGAGGAGCCGCTCGAACTGGTCCTTGTCGATCGTCTCCCGCTCGATCAGGATCACGGAGAGCCGGTGCAGGTCCTCCATGTGCTCCTGGAGCACCTTGACCGCGAGGTCGTGCGCCTCCTCGATCACGCGCCGGATCTCGTCGTCGATCTCGCGCGCGATCTCCTCTGAGTAGTCCGGCTCGGCGCCCATCTCACGGCCCAGGAACGGCATGTCGTGGTTCCGGCCCAGCACGCGCGGGCCGAGCTTCTCGCTCATGCCGTAGCGCATGATCATCTGCTTCGCCGTCGACGTGACCTTCTCGAGGTCGTTCGCCGCGCCGGTCGTGACCTCGTGGAAGACGAGCTCCTCGGCCGCGCGGCCGCCGAGCGTCATCGCGAGCTGCTCCATGAGCGCGGTCTTCGTCGTCAGGTAGCGGTCCTCGCGCGGCAACGAGATCGTGTAGCCGAGGGCCTGGCCGCGGCTGATGACCGAGATCTTGTGGACGTCGTCCGTGTGCTCGAGGAAGTGGCCGACGATCGCGTGGCCCAGCTCGTGGTAGGCGGTGATCTTGCGCTCCTCCTCCGAGAGGAGGCGCGTCTTCTTCTCCGGGCCGGCGATGACCCGCATGATCCCTTCCTCGAGCTCCTCCTGCTCGATCGTCTTCTTGCCCCGGCGCGCCGCGAGCAGCGCAGCCTCGTTGACGAGGTTCGCGAGGTCGGCGCCGGTGAACCCGGGGGTTCCGGCGGCCAGGGTGTCCAGGTCGATGCCCGCGCCGATCGGCTTGCCCTTCGCGTGCACCTCGAGGATCTTGCGGCGGCCGATGCGGTCTGGCCGGTCGACGACGATCTGGCGGTCGAAGCGGCCCGGGCGAAGCAGGGCCGGGTCGAGGATGTCGGGCCGGTTCGTGGCCGCGATCAGGATGATGTTGTCCTTCAGCTCGAAGCCGTCCATCTCGACGAGCAGCTGGTTGAGCGTCTGCTCGCGCTCGTCGTGGCCGCCGCCGAGGCCGGCGCCGCGATGGCGGCCGACCGCGTCGATCTCGTCCATGAAGACGATGCACGGCGCGGCCTGCTTGGCCTGCTCGAACAGGTCGCGCACACGCGAGGCGCCGACACCGACGAACATCTCGACGAAGTCGGAGCCGGAGATCGAGAAGAACGGCACGCCCGCCTCGCCCGCGACCGCGCGAGCGAGCAGCGTCTTGCCGGTGCCCGGCGGGCCGTAGAGCAGCACGCCCTTGGGGATCCGCGCGCCGAGTGCCTGGAACTTCTTCGGGTTCTCGAGGAACTCCTTGATCTCCTGGAGCTCCTCCACCGCCTCGTCGACGCCCGCGACGTCCTTGAAGCCGATCTTCGGCGAGTCGGGCGCCATCCGTTTGGCGCGGCTCTTGCCGAAGCTCATCACCTTCGAGCCTCCGCCCTGGACCTGGTTCATCAGGAAGATCCAGAACGCGATCAGGATCACGAACGGCAGGATCGAGACCAGCATCCCGAGCCACGAGAACGAGCCGGTGCCCTTCGAGTTGAACCCGATCTTCTGGTCGAGGAGGACCCGCTCGATCTGCGGCACGGACTGGTCGGCCGGGTAGTGCACCGTCGCCTTCCGGTTCCCCTGGTCGTTGATCGTGAACGTGATCGAGCGCTTGCCCGGGTTGAAGAGGACGTTGTCGACGTTGTCCTGCTGCGCCCACTGGATGAACTGCGAGGTGGTGACGCTCTTCTCGCTCTTCGAGTGCGGGATCAGCGTCTGGCTCGCCAGGTAGACGAGCAGCACGATCACGAAGAGTGGGAATAGCGCTGAGCGGAAGAAGCGGTTCACTGGCCCTCTATCGGCAAAGGGTACCAGGGCACATGAACCCTACTTCCGCCCGGATGGGACCTTCCCTGCAGTGCGGCGAGGGTCGTCAGAGGCCTGCGCCGCTCAGCTCGGGGCTGAGGACGGCGACGTACGGGAGGTTGCGGTACCGCTCGGCGAAGTCGAGCCCGTAGCCGACGACGAACGCGTCCGGGATCTCGAAGCCGACGTAGCGGACCGGCACGTCGATCTGGCGGCGCGCGGGCTTGGTCAGGAGCGCACAGACCTCGAGCGTCGCCGGCTCGCGTGACTCGAGGTTCCGCATCAGGTAGGAGAGCGTCAGGCCCGAGTCGATGATGTCCTCGACGACGAGCACGTGCCGCCCCTCGATGTTGATGTCGAGGTCCTTGAGGATGCGGACGATCCCGGACGAGTCGGTCGAGTCGCCGTAGCTCGAGATCGCCATGAAGTCGACCTCGCACGGGATCGTCAGATGCCGCATCAGGTCGGCCATGAAGAAGACTGCTCCCTTGAGCACCCCGATCAGGAGCAGGTCGCGGCCGCGGTAGTCGGCCGAGACCTCGGCGCCGAGCTCGGCGACGCGCGTGCGCAGCGCGTGCTCGTCCACGAGGATCTCGCCGATCCCCTGCTCGAGCTCCACGCTACTCGTCTCGGTCACGCGCCTCTCTTCGCGCGCGGATGCCCGGCGCGTCGACGATCCCCGGCACGGCCACGACCTCGCGCCCGCGCACGACGAGAGGCCACGCCTCGCGCTCGGATCGGGGGATCTTGGCGTCGACGAACACGTCCTGAACCTTCTTCCGGCGCCCTGCGAGCCGGTCGCCGGGCCGCCAGCTGCGTACCTTAAGGCCTGAGAGCTCGGATTCAATCCGCCATCGGCCCCAGAGGACGCTGCCCTCGAGGGCCACAGGGGTCTGCTCGAGCCAGACGCGGTCGTACTCCCGGACCGCGGTGAGACCGTTTCCGAGGTCGACGCGCTTCGAGCCGGTGCTCGCGGCGAGGAGCCCGTCGAGCTTCGACGGCCGCTGCTCGGCCACGCGGAGCAGGTTGCGCTCGGCTGCCGGGTGCAGGCGCCGCAGCAGCGGGAGGATCTCGTCGCGGATCAAGCCTCTCGTGGTGTCCGCGTTCGAGGTGTCGCGACGGAACTCGAGCCCCTCGGCGCGGCAGTAGGCCTCGGTCTCCTCGCGCCAGAGCGGCAGGAGTGGGCGCACGACGCCGTCCTCGCGCTTCGGCTTGATCGCCTTCGTCGAGCCGCTGGCGACGAGCCGGTAGAGCACGGTCTCGACCTCGTCCGAGGCGGTGTGCCCGGTCGCGCGGAGGCGGTCCCGGGCAAACGAGTAGCGGAGCTCGCGGAGTGCGTCCTCAGTGGGCCTCGCTGGCGGGGGCGGCGCCACCACCTCGGCGCCGAGGACATCGCGGCAGAAGCGGGCGTCCTCGTCCGACTCGGTACCGCGAAGCCCGTGGTCGACGTGGAGCGCATCGACCCGGTAGCCGAGCACGCCGAGGACGTGCCAGAGGCAGGTCGAGTCCGGCCCTCCAGAGACGAGCGCGATCACGGCGCCGCCGGGTGGGATCAGCTCGTGGCGGCGGACGTGCACCTCGACGCGCGCCCGGAGCGCCTCCGGGTCGACGCTGGCAATCGGATCGTGCTCACCGCTTGTGCTCATGTGAACAGTCTTGCAGCAGCGGGCGAGGTGTCACGCTTTCGTCACAGAGGCGTCACCCACCCGTGCGCAGTCCCTCGTTACGCTCTCCGCGGGGAGGAGGCTGGGCGCGCCGTACTAGAGGGACCGTGCGCCGCTAGAGCAGCGAACTGAGGTCGCAGCCGCGCGCAGAGAGAGCCGGCTGCGCGTTCTCGAGCACGCCGTGCGCGAAGTTCGCCAGGCCGTACGCGCGGTACATGTGCGGGCCTGCGTCGCCGTGATGCTCGGCCAACTGCACCGCCTTCGCGTACTCGGTAAGCATCCCGACCATCAACCGCTGCGTCTGCTCGAGCGACGGATCGGTCGGGCCCATCCCCTGAACCGTCTTCGCCGCGCGCTTCGCCTCGGAGACCACCTCGCTCGCCTTCGCGTCGCCGCTGCCGTACTCGTCGGCCCAGAGACCGAGAGCGGTCATGTTCGTCCGCGCCTCCTGGATGAACTGGCGATCCGGCGCAGAGCAGGTGTGGGCACCCGCTGCTCCAGGCTTCGCCCGCCCGTTGCCAACGAGCGCGAGCGCAAGCGTGAGCAGGGCGAGAAGGCCAGCCGCAGTTAGGCCGATACGCCGCACGGACGAATTCTCGGCAAGAACCGCCTCACGTATCTCCCCCGAAAACGGGGTTTTGTGTCAGAAGATCAGCGACCGGTACGAGACGGTCCGCTGCATGCCGATCGACTCGTAGACGTGGATCGCAGGCGCGTTCTCGGCGCGTACGAAGAGGCAGACCCTGGGCGCCCGCTCGAGCAGGAACCGGCACAGGTCCCGCATCCCGCGCTTCGCGTACCCGTTGCCGCGCGCGGCCGGGTCGACCCACACCTGCTGCAGCTGGACCGCCGAAGGCGTCCACGCGGACGCCTCGGCCTTGAACAGGATCGTGCCGCCGTCCGTCCACAGCCACGAGCGGCCGTCCTCGATCTGCATCCGCGTCCGCCAGCGGAAGCTCTCGGGGTCGTTCTCCAGAGGGTCGATCCCGATCTCCTCGCGGTGGGCCGCCGCGCAGGCGGGGACGAGCAGCTCGAGGTCGGCCTGCGTCGCCGGCCGCAACCCGGTCTCTCCGGGCTCGGGCCCGACCTCCAGGAGGTAGACCGGCTGCCCGGGCCGGTCCTCTCGCGGCGTCGGCAGGCGCTCGCGGACGGCGTCCCAGAGCTCGGTGACCGCCCCCTCCTCGCCGATCACCATCTGGGCGCGGCCGGCGGCCGCGACATCCGCGAACGCAGCGCACCCCGTTCCCGACGGGAAGACGTTCGAGCCTACGTGGCAGAGCGCCTCGAGGCAGCCGTCGCCAGCCACGGCCGTGAAGCGCCCCAGCCCTCGCCGGGCGACGTCCTCGAGGAACACCCGCTCGACCGGCTCCTCCGCGCAGAACGCGAGGACCTCGTCCAGCCGGGGCTGCTTCAGCGTGGGCATCGGCTCGCGACACTCTAGGCTTTCCCCGTGCCGATCCACGTCCGCGCCGAACCGGGTGACTACGGCGAAGCCTGCCTCCTCCCCGGCGATCCGCTCCGTGCGAAGTACATCGCGGAGACCTACCTCGACAACGTCGTGCAACGGAACGCCGAGCGGGGCATGCTCGGCTACTCGGGCGAGTACGAGGGCGCGCCCGTCTCGGTGCAGGCGACGGGGATGGGCTGTCCCTCTGCCGCGATCGTGATGGAGGAGCTCGTCCAGCTCGGCGTCAAACGGTTCCTCCGCGTCGGAACGTGCGGCGGTCTCCAGCACGACCTTCAGCTCGGTGACCTGGTCGTCGCCGTCTCGGCCGTTCCGGCGGACGGGACTGCGCGCCACTACGTGGGCGGCGAGCCGCACACGCCGACCGCCGACTGGGAGCTCGTCCACGGCGCCGTTCATGCGGCGAAGGAGCTCGGCCAGCCGGTGAGGGTCGGCGCGATCGCCTCGAGCGACACGTTCTACGACCCCGACCCCGAGCGGCACAAGCGCTGGTCGGAGCGCGGCGTGCTCGGAGTCGAGATGGAGGCGGCGGTGCTGTTCACGATCGGCGCGCTGCGGGGGGTGCACGCCGGCTGCCTGCTGACCGTGAGCGACATCGTGATCGGCGAGGAGTTCACGCGGATCTCGGACGACGACCTCCGCGCCGCCGTCGACCGCATGATCCGCGTCGCGCTCGCGACCGTCACGGCGAGTCATTAGCGAAACCGTCTTCCTCGTCAATCCGGCGTCCGACAACGGCTCGACGGGACGGCGCTGGCCCGAGCTCGCACACCGCGCTGCCTCGCTCGGCCTGGCCGGGGACGCGCTCGTCTCGGAGGGGCCCGGGCAGCTCGGGGAGCTCGCGCAGCGGGCCGCGGACGAGGGCGCGTCGCTGGTCGTCGCCGTTGGCGGCGACGGCACCGTGAACGAGGTCGTCCAGGGGCTCGCGGGCAGGGACGGCGTCGAGCTCGCGGTGATCCCCCGCGGGACGGGCTGGGACTTCGTGCGGACATATGGGATCCCGAAGCGGTTCGAGCAGGCCGTCGTGGTCGCCCGCGATGGGCAGACGCGGACGATCGACCTCGGCCGCGCCCACTACCGCGCATGGCGGGGCGGCGAGGCCGAGACCTACTTCGCGAACATCGCGAGCGCGGGCATGAGCGGCGCGATCGCGAAGCGCGCGAACGACACGTCGAAAGCGCTCGGCGGCAAGACCTCGTACCTGTGGGCGACGTTCGCGGTCTTCGCGCGCTGGCAGAACGGCGAGGTCCGGGTGACGGTCGACGGCGAGCGCCGGGTCGGCCGGATGCACGACGTCGTCGTGGCGAACGGCCGCTACTTCGGCGGCGGGATGATGATCTGCCCCGAGGCCGAGCCGGACGACGGGCTTCTGGACGTGCTCACGATCGGCGATCTGACGAAGCGCGACCTGCTGCTCACGCTCCCGAAGACCTACCGCGGCAAGCACCTGCCGCACCCGAAGGCGGAGCTGCTGCGCGGAGTGACGGTCGAGATCGACGCCCCCGAGCCGCTCCCCGTCGAGCTCGACGGCGAACAGCCCGGTACGACGCCGGTCCGGTTCGAGGTGGCCGCGCAGGCGCTCCGCCTGCGCGTTCCGGGCTAGCTGCTCGGGCTCGCCTTCGGCTTGGGCTTCGGCTTCGCCTTCGGCCGGGTCGTCGTCGCCTTGCGCCCGCCGCCCTGGCCGGTCAGCTTCGCGACTCTCCGCTCGAGCGCGGCAACGCGCTTCTCGAGCTCGTCGATCCCGCGCACCTTCTTCTGCAGCTCCTCGACGCGCTCCCGGAGCTCCTTGCCCGCCTCGATCACGCGCTGCGTCGCGGGGAGGTCCACGATCTTCCCCACGACGTCCTCGCCGCGGTCGGTGAATATCCCGATGAGGTCGTTCTTGAGATCCTGCTTGCGATCGGCCACTCGTCTCCGCCTTTCGTCGGCCGGACCCTACTAGACGTTCGCCCCAGGCTAGCGGCGACGGGCACGCGCCGCGTCATCAGGCACGCGGGTCACGACGTACTCGAGCTCGTAGCAGCCGAGCCGGTTCACGCGCGGACACGTCGTGTCGATCCGCGACGGGCGGCCGCGGTGGCTGCCGAGCGACGCCGCCGGCGAGCGGAAGCGCTTGACGATCATCCCGGGGACGTCGTCGCCTTCGAACGTGCCGACCTCGCTCGAGCGAGGGCACGGGGACATCGCGTGCGACGGGCCGTCTGCGTTCCCGAGCGAGCCCCAGTCGCACTCCCTCGTGAAGACGAACAGCCGCCAGGGGCGCTTGCGCGGCACGTAGAGGTCGAGCGTCGGCCCATGCCGGAAGACCTGGCCGTCGCGCGCCCGCAGGAGCCCGTTGCCCCAGGTCGCCCAGACGCCGCCGGCATCGACGTAGACGTTCCACTCGCCGGGTGGCTGTGAGATCTGCTCCCCGTGCGTGGTCTCCCTCGACCCGCACATCGCGCGCGAGCCCGGGCAGCCGGGATCCATCGCGCGGCAGACGAGCAGACGTGTGAAGCGGACGCGCAGGTGCTCGGGCACGGCGGCGCGCGTCCAGCCGACGAGGACTCGCTTCGCCACGACGAGCCTCTGCGCCGGGGCGTCGACGGTCACCGTCACGTCGACGAACCGTCCGCTCACCTCGGTCGCGACCTTCGGCGCCTCTGAGCTACCCGCGTCGAGCAGGCGGACAACCAGCCGCGCCCCCTTGCGAGGCCGCGGAGGCACGCGCAAGCGGAACGAGTAGGTGCCGCTCACGTCCTGCCATCGGCTCTCGGTCGAGAGGCAGCTCTGGAAGGCGAGGCGATCGCCCTTCGCCCTGTGCGCGCAGTCAGCTTCAACGCCCGCGTAGGTCTTGTCGCTCGAGAGGTAGAGGTCGCCCTCGTTCTCGCCGTAGGGGCTGCGCGCCGAGGGCGTGCGGGCGACCCAGAGCGCGCGGTAGGAGTGGATCTCCGTGCGCTCACCTGCGGGCGTCCAGTGGCCGCAGTCCCAGATCCAGGAGCCGACGATCGCGACGCGGTCGCCGATCTCCGGCCAGGCGAACCGCGGCAGGGCGGTCTGCTCGCGCTCGACGTGGACGCGGCCGGTCGAGGGGCTGCGGCCCGCGAAGTTGCCGGTGTGCTGGGCGGCGCTGCCGCCGAGCAGGCCCCGGTACGCGGCGTCGGGGAGCACGTCGAAGTTGAAGTCGTAGGCGCGGTGGATCGGCGGCAAATCCTCCTCGGTCGGGTGCACGCCGAGATCGGGGATGTAGCTGGACGAGACGACGCCCTCGAGCCGCTGCGGCGGAGGCGGCGGGCCGCCCGCGGGCGCGTTGCGGTCGCCGACGTAGACCCAGGTCGGGATCAGCCGCTGCGTCTGGTCGATGTAGTTGCGGCCACAACCGTCCAGGACGGCCTCCTGCGGGTCCGGCGCCGGGACGTTGGGCCTGCCCGCCAGCGCGGCCAGCGCCGCGGCGAGCCCCGCAGTCAGGATTGCGACCGCAAAGACGATCCGCGCCCTGCGGCTCACCGGGTGATCGTGACCGGCGTCCCGGCCGGAGTCGAGGCGAACAGGCGCCTGAGCACGCGGTTGCGGACGCGGATACAGCCATTCGAGGCCGCGCGGCCGATCGAAGAGGGCTCGTTCGTGCCGTGAATGGCGACGGGGCCGCCCTGCGTCCAGTGCGTGAGGACGTTCGAGAAGGCCGAGATCCCGAGCGCGCCGGGACCATACGGCCCGGACGGGTTGACCGGGACGAGCCGCTGGTCGACGTAATAGCTCCCGGTCGGGGTGGGCGTGGCCCGCGCTCCGACCGCGACGGTGGTCCGCAGCACCGGTCGCCCGTTGCGGTAGAGCGTGAGCCGCCGCGAGGAGACGTCGACCCGGATCCGGGTGCCGACCCGGCCGAGACCGACGGCGCCCGCGCGGACGAACCCCGTCACGCCGTTCGGGCGGATCGGGAGCTGGACGTGGTACCAGGCCGCGCTGCAGTTGCGCCGGCGCACGGCCGAGAGCACACGGAGCACCGTCGGGTAGCCGTTGCGGTTCAGGTGCCCGAAGCTCGCGAACGCGCGGCCGCCCGGCCGGCGGTAGGCGCGCGCGTGCCTGCGCACGATCGCCGCGACCGCGACGCGGCTCGAGCCGACCGGCACGGACGATGCGCTGCGGCAGTGGGCCACGGGAGCTGCGCCGGAGGCGCCGCCGCCGATGCCCCGCTGCACCGTCGAGCACGACGCGGCGAGGAGACAGACCGGCAGCACGGAAACGAGCGAGAGGAGACGCCGGTGTGGCACAGAGACGAGCTTAGTACCCGCGCGAAGTCGCCTTTACCAAATCGCCACAATCTCGTCACCCTTTTTGGCGTCGTAGCTTCCGGTTCGGTCACTACGCTGAAATCGAGGACGATGTCCCAGCTCTTCCACCACCGGCGCCCTCGCGCCCACAAGCACAGCCCCGCTCTCACCTACGCGATGGCGCAGCGGCTCGGCGTCCCGTTCGAGGTCGAGCGGACCGTCTGCACGAAGTGCCGGCAGGTGCTCGTCGAGCGCCCGCTCAAGCGCGCCGCCGCGTAACGACGGCCCCGAGCGAACACCTTCAGTCGCGTAGCGCGGCCACGAGCTTCGAGAGGACTTCGCCTGCGCTTCCGTCGACGCGCAGCGACGCCTGCCCGTCGAACGCGGTCGGGCCGCGGTTGACGATCGCCACCTCGCCCCCCGCCCGGATCGTCTCGAGCGGCAAGCCGGCGACGGGATAGACCTCGAGCGCCGAGCCCACGACGAGCAGCACGCCTGCCCCGCGCGCGAGCTCGTACGCGCGGTCCATTGCCGCCTCCGGCAGGAGCTCGCCGAAGAAGACCACATCCGGCTTGAGGATCTCGCCGCACGCCGGGCATGCGGGCGCATCGGCCTCGGCCAGCAGCTCGAGCACGCGCGCGAGCTGGTACCGCTCCTTGCAGCCGGGGCAGGTCGAGGTACGGATCGAGCCGTGCACCTCGACGACCTCGCGACTCCCGGCGCGCTCGTGGAGGAGGTCGATGTTCTGCGTCACGACGGCCTGGACGAAGCCGAGCCGCTCGAGCTCGGCGAGCGCGAGGTGCGCGGGGTTGGGCTCTGCCTCGGTCAGCATCGCCACGCGCGGCTTGTAGAAGCTCCAGACCTTGACCGGGTCGGTGCGAAACGCCTCGATCGACCCGTACTCGAGCGGGTCGAACCTGGCCCAGAGGCCGGTGGGCGAGCGAAAGTCGGGAATCCCGCTCTCGGTCGAGATGCCCGCCCCGGTCAGAGCGACGCTCGGCTGTCGCCGGCGGATCAGCTCGGCAAGCTCGGTGACGGACACCGACCGATCGTAGAGTTCGCGCGTGGACTTTCGCTTCGAGACCGGGGTGCGCGTGCGCTTCGCCGAGACCGACGCGCAGGGCATTGCGCACAACTCCGTCTACCTCGTCTGGTTCGAGATGGCGCGGATCGACTACCTCGCCCGCTTCCGGGGCGGGTACCCGGGCCTGCGGGCCGACGGGATCGAGGCGCTGACGATCGAGTCGCACGTGCGCTACCTCCTCCCAGCACGCTTCGACGAGCGGCTCACCGTCCGCTGCGCCTGCGGCGACCTCCGCGGCGCCCGCTTCCGCTTTGACTACTCGGTCGAGCGCGACGGCGAGACGGTCGCGGACGGCTGGACGCGGCACGCCTGCGTGGACGCGGCCACACACCGGCCGACGCGCCTGCCCGCATGGCTGGTCGAGGAGATCGCTAGCGCGGAGCGCTGACGCCCGAGGCGCCGCTCGGGCCGCTGGGCCCGCTCGGGCCGCTCGCGCCCTTCTTCGGCGGCGGGGTCTTCGCCCTCGGCTTCGTTCCGACCTCGACCACCCTCGGCTCGCCGCGGTAGCTCGAGTACCACGTGTTGTCGTAGAGCAGCTTCCCGGCCGGCGCGTAGACGAGCCGCCGCACGCTCGTCGACCGTGAGGGCTCGCCGCTCTCCTGGACGACCGTCTCGCCCTTGTACAGGTCCGGGTCCAGGATCTTCTTGATCGGCGGTGGCCCGGTCTCGACCAGCGGGCGTGTCTGGCTGACCACGCGGCGGTGGAGCGGGGCGCCGTAGAGGTCGACTACGAGCGAGGACGAGCCGACGAACGTCCGCAGCAGCAGCCAGTGGGGCGTGTCGTTGATGAAGCGGAGGTCGACGTCCGGGTAGTCGACCGTCGCGTCACGCCCCTGCGGGTAATGGCTGATGTAGAGCGCGTGGTTCGTCCGGTCGGTGATCTTCAGGCCTGCCTCGTACGCCGCGTTGAACACGGTCGTCGAGACCTGGCAGACGCCGCCGCCGAGACCGGTTGTGAGCTCGCCGTTGATGATCACCGGCGCCTCGAGGAAGCCCTTGTCGGCCGTGCGCGCGCCGGTCGCCTGGTTGAAGGAGAACGTCGCGCCGGGCGCGATCACCTTGCCGTCGATGAGGCGGGCGACAAGCTGGACGTTGTGGATCCGGTTCGGGTCGCCGCCGTAGATCGTCTCGTAGCGGCCTACGCGCGTCGTGATCCCCATCGCCTGTGCCTGCGCCGTCGAGCGCTTGGCGGCCTGGTACATCACCATCACGCGCGCGCTCCGGCGGACCGGCGAGAGCGCCGCTGCGAGGATGTGCTTGCGCGTGGCCTGAACGTCGATCACCCGCCCGGCCCGGGCCGGGACGACGGCCACGCCGCCGCTGTTCGTGATGCCGAACGTCGCATCGCGCGGCGGGCGGCCGACCCCGTGGCCGAGCCGCTCGAAGTATCCGGTCGCGGCCGGCCCACCGATCGCGAGCGTCCGCGTGCCGCCGTGCGGGAGCGCGAGGAGGGTTGCCAGCTGTCCCTGCGGCAGCCACCAGGACGAGCGGCCGAGGCTCATCTTGATCGGGCGCGAGAGCGCCGTTTTGACCTCGGCCACGACGGGCGTGAGATCTGCGGCCGTCGCCCTCGGGTGGTCGACCTCGACCGGAAGCGGCACCGGCCGCCCGCGCTCGAAGCCGGCCAGCGCCTGGACGATCGCCATCCCGGCCAGCTTGCTGTCGAGCGCCCGGCCCGTGCGGCCGGGGACGACGGACGGCTGCAGCCCGTGCAGCACGATCGCGGCGTCCCGGTGTGGAGCACCGACCGCTCGGCTCATCCGCGTCAGCTCGAAGCTGAGGGCCCGCTGCCAGACGCGGGTCGGCGGCGTCACGTCCGAGCCGAAGAACCGGATGCCCACGCGCCGGAGCCCGCGGAGCGGCGGAAGCCCCTCGCCCTGCTTCTGAGCCATCTTGACCGCGGCCGGCCAGTCCGCCTCGACGCCCAGGTTCGCCGCCTTCAGGCGCCACGTGTGGCCCTCGGCGGTGAAAACGACCGGGATGCTCGCGACGGCCCGGGCGCGGGCCTGGAGCCTCGCGACCGCCTCGTCGGAGGTCAGCCCGCCGACGCTCACGCCCGCGATCTGGACGCCGCCTGCAAGGCGGGCCGGGGAGCCGGAAAAGGCCAGGCCGAGCACAACCCCGCCGAGGACGACGACTGCTATGAGCGCGAGCAGACGCTGAACGAGCAACCGGCGAGACCTGGCGCGCCGGCTGCTCCGCATCCGGACGGCGCTAGAACCTGCTTCCACCCGCAAGGGGCGCAGTCTAGCGTCCGCGGCCGCGCTTCACGCAGGCTTCTTCTCGGCTCGGAGGTAGGTCGCGATCACGTGCCGCTGGATCTCGGACGTGCCCTCGACGATCTGGAAGACCTTCGCGTCGCGCAGCCACCTCTCGACCGGCTGGTCGCGCATGATCCCGGCCCCGCCGAGCACCTGGACGGCGTCGGTGGTCACGCGCATCGCCGTGTCGGCGGCGAAGGCCTTGGCGTACGAGCCGAGCAGACCCGCGTCCTCGCCGCGGTCGAGCGCCTCGCAGGCGCGCCAGACGAGCAGCCGCGCGGCCTCGATCTCCATCGCAGCGTCGGCGAGCTTGAACGAGACGCCCTGGCGCGCGAGCAGCGGGCGACCGAACGCGTGCCGCCCGCGCGCGTACTCGACCGCGTACTCGAACGCGGCCCGCGCGAGGCCGACGGCCGCTGCGGCAACCTGGGGCCGCGAGGCCGCGAAGAAGTCGAGCGCGATCTCCAGTCCCTGGCCTTCGTCCCCGATCAGCCGGGCTGCGGGGATGCGCGCGCCGTCCATCACCACCGAGCCTGTGTACGAGGCGCGGAAGCCCAGCTTGCGCTCCTCCCGGCCGGCGGTGAGGCCCGGATCGCCCAGTTCGAGCAGGAACGCCGTGAGCGCGCCGTCGAGCTTGACGAACACGAGCGTGACGTCGGCGATGCCGCCGTTCGTGACGTAGCACTTCTCGCCGCTCAGCACGTAGCCAGCGCCGTCGCGGCGGGCCTCAGCGCGGATCGCGCCGAGATCGGAGCCGGCCTGCGACTCCGTGAACGCGATCGCGGCGGTCGTGCCCTCTTTCGACGCGAGCAGCGGCAGGTATCGGTTGCGCTGCTCGTCGCTGCCGAAGGCGAGCAGCGGCCGCACGGGAAACATCGTCGCCTGGAGCCCGCCGGCCAGGCCCGCGCAGCCCCAGGAAAGCTCCTCGGCGATCAGCGCCGAGGTGACCGCGTCGACGCCGCCGCCCCCGTACTCCTGCGGGATCGCGTACGAGGTCAGCCCGAGCGCGGCCGCCTTGGCGAGCAGATCGGGCGGGAACTCCTCGCGCTCGTCGCACTCGGCTGCGATCGGCCGCAACTCCCGCTCGGCGAACTCGTGCGCGAGCCGCTGCAGCTCCCGCTGCTCGCTTGTGGGGCGGAACGAGATCGCGTCTGCCACGCGGCGGAGCCTACGCCTCTGGAAATCTGCGCCAGATGAAGCTACGATTGCTAGCACCATGCTTGAGGTCAGCGTCGACCGAGACGAGCCGCTCCAGCTCCACGAGCAGGTGGCGGCCGAGATTCGGCGCGCGATCGCGGACGGAGAGGCCGGGCCCGGCGAGCGGCTGCCACCGGCACGCGACCTTGCAGCGGTGCTCGAGGTGAACACGAACACCGTCCTGCGCGCCCTCCGGATGCTGCGGGACGAAGGCTTGCTCGAGTTCCGGCGGGGCCGGGGCGTGACGGTCGCCGGGACACCGCAGCAGGGCGCCGTGCTCGCGCGCACGAAGGAGCTCGTCCGGTTTGCGCGCGCACACGGGTACCGCCGGCAGGAGCTGATCCAGATGATCGAGTCGCTCAGCTAAGCGATGGCCACCGTCACCACGCCGCCTCCGCCGCGTTCCGATGAGCTAGAGGCGCTCATCGAGGAGGCACGACAACGCCAGCGGCGCCGCCGCCAGCGGATCGGTGTGGCTCTCGTGCTCGCTACGGCGCTGCTCGGAGTCGTCACGTACGCCGTCGTCGCCGTGGTGGGCAGCACGTCCTTGCGCTCGGGTTCGCAGCCAACCTCTGCTCCAGCGGGCGCCGGCCGGCCGAGGATCGTCTTCGCCGCAAACCGAGTCGCGGTCCTCTACGGCGAGATCTACAGCGTCGGCCTCGACGGGCGGCGAACCAACCTGAGCCGGAGCGCTGCGCGTGACATCGCCCCCGCCGTCTCGCCGGACGGCAAGCGGGTCGCGTTCCTCAGCGATCGTCACGGAGGAGTCGCGCTGTACGCCGCGAGGCTCCACGGAGGGTCGTTGGTCAAGCTCTCGCCGTATCTCTTCCCGCCCTACTCGGCTGGTGGCCTCGACGGGCAGGTCGCCTGGTCGCCGGACGGCCGCCGAATCGCCGTCGCCGCGCAAAGCCCCGCCTCCGCGGCCCTCTACCTCGGAGGCATGAACGGCCGTGGCAAGGTGATCGACACGGAGTTCACCGACGAGCTGGCCTGGTCGTCGGACGGACGGTTGCTCGCCTACAGGGCTCATCTCTATCCGAGCGCGGCCGCCGCCGGAGCGCCGGTCAAAGTGGGCGGGCCTGCGCGCCGCGCAGGCGGTCTGAGGGTCGTGGACACGGACGGAGCAGCGGCGTGGCACGTCAACTCGATCGATCCGCGCTCCCTCGCATGGTCGAGCACGGGCCGGCTCGCGGTCGGCCTCGAGCGGAAGACCCGGGTGTACGACGCGCGCGGCAGGGTGCTCTCCTCGTTCCCAGGTACTGCGTTCGGGTCCCCCTGGTCACCGAGCGGCGACCGGCTGGCGAGCCTCCGGCGAGGACGCCTGGAGATCCGGCGGGGCGGTACGGGAAGACCTGTCGTCAGCCTGAGGGCGGCGGGTCAGGGC
>DATIXI010000008.1:0-55589 GCA_035518635.1 Gaiellaceae bacterium | reverse complement strand
TGATCGACGTGCTCGTCAAGCAGGCGCTCGCGGCGGGGGATACCGAGCCGATCTACCACGCGCTCACCCGTCCGCCCGAGGCGGAGGGCGAGGCAACGAACCGCGCGATCCAGCTGGCCCGCCTCGCCGGCGCGCCGCTCTACGTCGTCCATGTCACCTGCCGGGAAGCCGTCCAGCCGATCGCGCGCGCCCGTGACGACGGCTGGAACGTCTGGGGGGAGACCTGTACGCAGTACTTCTTCAACTCGCTCGACGACATCGCCAAGCCCGACTTCGAGGGCGCCAAGTACGTCTACTCGCCGCCGGTTCGCGACAAGTCGAACTGGGACGTGCTCTGGAACGCCGTTCGTACCGACGTCCTCTCGGCGGTCTCGACCGACCACTGCGCCTTCCTCTGGGACGGGCAGAAGACGATGGGCAAGGACGACTTCTCGAAGATCCCGAACGGCGGGCCCGGGCTCGAGAACCGGCTCCAGATGATCCACGAGTTCGGCGTCCGCGCGGGCCGGATCTCGCTCAACCGGATGGTCGAGCTCCTGGCGACGAGCCCGGCGAAGCTGTTCGGCCTCTACCCACGCAAGGGCACGATCGCGGTCGGATCCGACGCCGACATGGTCGTCTTCGACCCGGACAAGAAGGTGACGATCACCGCCGCCGACCAGCACTCGAAGACCGACTACAACCTCTACGAGGGCACGACGGTCACGGGCTCGCCGGAGGTCGTACTTCTGCGCGGGCACGTGCTGGTCGAGGGGGACGAGCTGGTGGCGTCACCCGGGATCGGCCAGTTCGTGGCCCGCGCGAGGTTCGGGCAGGAGCTGCGTCCCACGACGGTCACGGCGTGACGGAGAAGCCGCGCAGGACCAGCGTCGATCTCGCGGACTATCCCGATCTCGTCGTGATCTACCTGGCATGCGCGTCGAGGAGCCGCGAGGCTACGACACGATCCAGACGCTCGGCCCACTGATCGAGACGTCCGTTGCTGAAGGGCCCGACGGGCTCCTCCTGCACGAGCAGCTGATCTACTCGGAGGAGCCGCTGCACCGCGGGATGCGCCAGTACTGGCGCGACTTCGAGTCGCTCGCGGCGATCAGCTAGACCGGAGGGTCCGGGTCGTACTGGATGTAGCGGCGAACCTCCTTCGCCCGCTCGGTCGAGTGGAGGCGCTCGACGAGATGGAGGGCCATGTCGATCCCGGCCGAGACACCGGCCGCCGTGATCACGTCGCCAGTGTCCACGTAGCGGTCGTCTGACCGGACCTCGATCTCGCTGCCGAGCGTCGGAAGCGTCTCGAGCGAGCCCCAGTGGGTCGTCGCCGGCCGCCCGTCGAGCAGGCCCGCGGCCGCGAATACGAGCGAGCCGGTGCAGACGCTCGTCATCAGCGTGCCGCGGCCGGCGAGCCCGCGGATCCAGTCCAGCACGGCCGCGTCCGCAAGCTCTCTCCGCGTGCCGCGCCCGCCCGGGTAGACGAGCACATCGAGCGGCGGCGCGGTCTCCCAGGTCTCCTCCGGGAGCACGCGCAGCCCCTTCGCGCAGGTCACCGGCCCCTCCTCACGCGCGATCGTGAGAACGCGCGCGCCGTCGTCGGGCCACTGCTCTGCCCACGCGGCCAGCACCTCCCACGGCCCGGCCCAGTCCAGCTCCTCGGCGCCCTCGAAGAGCGCGACCCCCACGACCACTAGCGCGTCTGCGGGAAGCCGAGGTCGACCTTGCTCGTCGCCGGGTCCGGCCAGCGGGAGGTGACGACCTTCCCGCGCGTGTAGAACTGGATCCCCTCGGGCCCGTAGATGTGGAGGTCGCCGAAGAGCGAGCTCTTCCAGCCACCGAACGAGTAGTACGCAACCGGTACCGGGATGGGGACGTTGACGCCGACCATCCCGGCCTTGACGTCGAACTGGAACTGCCGCGCGACCCCCCCGTCGCGCGTGAACAGCGCGACGCCGTTGCCGTACGGGTTCTCGTTCACGAGCCGGACGGCCTCGTCGTACGAGTCGACTCGCGTGACTCCGAGCACGGGGCCGAAGATCTCGTCCTTGTAGACGTCCATCTCGGGCGTGACGTCGTCGAGCAGCGACACGCCGAGGAAGAAGCCGTCGCCGTTCGGGGCGGTCTCGCGCCCGTCCGTGACGACGGTGGCGCCCTCTTCGCGGCCCCGGTCGATGTAGCCGGCGACCTTGTCGCGGTGCTCGCGCGTGACGAGCGGGCCCATCTCGGAGGCGGGGTCGAGCCCGTCCCCGACCACGACCTTCGGCAGCCGCTCCACGATCGCCTCGACGAGATCGTCCGCAGCGTGGCCGACCGCGACGAGCATCGAGACGGCCATGCAGCGTTCCCCGGCGGAGCCGTAGCCCGCGCTGACCGCGGCGTCGGCGGCCATGTCGATGTCGGCGTCGGGGAGGACGATCATGTGGTTTTTCGCCCCGCCGAGCGCCTGCACACGCTTCCCGCTCGCGGTCCCGGTCTCGTAGACGTACCGCGCGATCGGCGTAGAGCCGACGAACGAGACCGCCGCGATTCCCGGGTGCCCGAGGATCGAGTCGACCGCGACCTTGTCCCCGTGCACGACGTTGAAGACGCCGTCGGGGAGCCCGGCCTCCTTCAGCAGCTCGGCCGTGAACATCGAGGCCGAAGGGTCCTTCTCGGAGGGCTTGAGCACGAACGTGTTCCCGCAGGCGATCGCCGGCGCCCACATCCACATCGGCACCATTGCCGGGAAGTTGAACGGCGTGATCCCGGCGACGACGCCGAGCGGCTGGCGGATCGAGTAGACGTCGATCCCGGTCGAGGCCTGCTCCGAGTAGCCGCCCTTCAGGAGCTCGGGGATCCCGCAGCAGAACTCGATCACCTCGAGCCCGCGCGCGACCTCGCCCTTCGCATCCGAGAGCACCTTGCCGTGCTCGAGCGTGAGGATGCGGGCGATGTCCTCGGCGTGGTCGTGGACGAGCTCGCGGATGCGGAAGAAGAGCTCCGTGCGCCGCGAGAGGGATACCGTGCGCCAGCTCTCCAACGCTCGCGTCGCCACCTGGACCGCCGCGTCCACGTCCTCCGGGCTCGCGAAGTCGACCTCCCCGGTCTGGACGCCCTTCGCCGGGTTGTAGACCGGCCCGTTTCGGCCGGAGGCTCCCTCGACCCGCGCTCCGTCGATCCAGTGGCTGATGTGGGCGATCTCGCCGCCCGCGTGCGCGTCGCGCTGCTCCGCTACTTCGGTCATGGCCGGCCTCCTCGCTCTCTCCCGCTCGTGCCAGCCTAGCGCGGAACGCGAGGCGGGCCGGGCCGGCCTCGACGGCCGGCCCGGGTACCGCCGCTCAGATCAGTGAGTGGTGATCCGGAGGATTCGGCCCTGCCCGGCGGGGAAGCCGAAGCCCTGCTCGGAGACGTAGAACGCGCCGTCGGGGCCGACCGTCAGCCCGGTGGGGAAGACGAGGCCCGAGGCGATCGTCTTGACGGGCCCGTTCGGCCCGACCTGGACGAGCGCGCCCGTGCCGGGCGTGGGCCCGCCCGGGGTCGTGCTCATCTCGAGGGCGTAGAGCTTGCCTCCGCGGAACGCGAGGCCGAGAACCTGCTCGAGCCCGGTCGCCTTCTGCTTGAGCTGGCCGTTCTTGCCCACCTTCCAGACGCCCTCGTTCGGCACGGTGCCGTCCTCGGGCCCGAATGGACCGAGGTTGCCGATGTAGAGCGGCGGGATGCCGTGGGTGCCGTGCTTCCACGACTTGCCGCCATGATGGCCGCGACCCTGGATGGCGAGCGCGGTCGGGCCGATCCAGTCCGGGAACTGCGCCGAGATGTCCACGAGCCGGGTAATGTGGCCGCTCTTGGTCACCCGGTCGAGCTCCTGGTGGTTCGAGTCCGTCGGGTAAAGGGCACCGCCGACGGCGATCATGCTGTACCAGGTGCCGTCGGGCTCGAAGTCGTCCTCGTCCGGCTTTGCCACCGGATTGGCCGCCTGGAAGGCGCTCAGGTTCGCGATGACCTTCCAGCTCCCATTCTTGCCGACCTTGAAGACGCCGTTCGGAACGGTCGGCACGCCGTGCGAGCAGCCCGCACCGGCCAGCAGCCCGTAGAGCTTGTGGCCGATGAACGCGACGCTCGAGACGCCGCTGACCAGGCTGCCGAGGGCCGGGCTCGTCTGGCTCGACGGCAGCGCATCGACCACGACCTTCGGCGATCCCGACTTGCCGACCTTCGAGATCCGGCCGCCGTTCACCGGGTCGTTCGTGCTTCCGAAGTACGGCGCCGCATCGCCGTGTGCCTGCGGGCAGTTGTCGTCGGCCGAGCTGTGCGTGCCGCCGAGACCGCCCTCCGCGACATAGAGCTTCCGGTCCGGGCCAAACGTCAGCCCGCGCGGGTTGTTGAAGCCCGTTGCGAAGATCGAGACGCTGGGCGTACCGGGCTTCCCGTGCTTCTTCCCTTTTCCGTGTCCGTGTCCCTTTCCGGGACCGTGATGGCCCGGCATCTTTGAGCCGGCAGCCACCCCGCTGCCTATGAGCGCGGCCAGCGCCACGACGAGCGCAACCGCAAATGTCGTCCGTTTCATCGAAATCCCCCTCCTGCCGTTATGCCGCATAGCGAAACGTCCGCTGACAGATGCGCGCAGCTTGCAAGGAGCAGCCAACTTAACGAGCGACTGTTAACAGACTGTTACCGGGCGACAGAACGAGACAAGCTACGATCGCGCCATGGCCGTCGAAGCAGGGCTCGACGCGAAGCGCATCCAGGAGCTCGACAAGCAGCACGTCCTCCACTCCTGGTCGGTGCAGAGCCAGATCTCGCCGCTGCCGGTCGCGGGCGGCGAGGGCCGCTACTTCTGGGACCACGACGGCAACCGCTACCTCGACTTCGCCTCGCAGCTCGTCAACGTCTCGATCGGCCACCAGCACCCGAAGGTGGTCGCAGCGATCATCGAGCAGGCACAGAAGCTGACCACGATCGGGCCGCCCATGGCGCACGAGACGCGCTCCGAGCTCGCGCGGTTGATCGCAGAGGTGACTCCGGGCGACCTGACGATGTCGTTCTTCACGAACGGCGGGGCCGAGGCGAACGAGAACGCGATCAAGCTTGCCCGCTGGTACACCGGCCGCCACAAGATCGTCGCCAGGTACCGCTCCTACCACGGCGCGACAGCCGGCGCGATCACGCTTACCGGCGACCCGCGCCGCTGGCCCGCCGAGCCCGGCATCCCGGGCGTCGTGAGGATGCTCGACCCGTACACCTACCGCTGCCCGGCCGGTCACCCGGACCCGTGCCCGGTCTGCTCCGGAGGCCCGCACCTCGAGGAGATCCTCCAGTACGAGGGGCCGCGGAACGTGGCCGCCGTGATCCTGGAGACGATCGTCGGGACGAACGGCATCATCGTGCCGCCCGACGGGTACCTGGAGTCGATCCGCGAGGTCTGCGACCGGCACGGGATCCTGCTGATCTGCGACGAGGTGATGGCCGGCTTCGGGCGCTCGGGGAAGTGGTTCGCCTGCGAGCACTGGGACGTCGTCCCGGACATCCTCACCGTCGCCAAGGGCATCAACTCCGGCTACGTGCCGCTCGGGGCGATGGTGATCAACGCGAAACTCGCCGACTGGGTCCAGGACAAGTTCTTCGCCGGCGGGCTCACGTACTCCGGCCACCTGCTCGCCTGCGCGGCGGCCATCGCGGCGATCGAGGCCTTCCAGGAGGAGGGCATCGTCGAGAACGCGGCCGCGATGGGCGAGGTCATGGCCGATCGGCTGGCCGCGCTCGCGGAGCGCCATCCGTCGATCGGCGAGGTGCGCGGCAAGGGGCTCTTCTGGGGCATCGAGCTCGTCCGTGACGGCGAGACCCGCGAGCCGCTCGTGCCGTTCAACGCTTCGGGCGAGGCGCTGGCGCCGATCACCGGCCTGGCCAAGGCCGCGATGGAGCGCGGGCTCTACCTGATGACGCACTGGAACGTGATCCTCGTCGTGCCACCGCTGACGATCACGCGCGAGGAGCTCGACGAGGGCCTCGGGATCCTCGACGAGGTCATCACGCTCGTCGACTAGCTGCGCTCCGTAAGAAGGAGCATCGGCGATGCGTGGATTCGCTGATGCGCCGGTCGACGCCGCGTGGCATAGAAGGGGTGCTTCCCTGTTATGGGAGGTAAATCATGGTTGCGACCGGTTCGTCGACGAGGAGAGTTCGCACGTCACGCGTCGACGTGACGCACGAACAGTTCGAGCGTCGGCTGGCGGCACACGGTCACACCCCGAGCGAGATCCACCGTCTTTGGGATGAGCTCGGCGAGCCCGAGGCTTGGGCGGACGAAGAGGCGCGGGCACTCGGGCTCGGATCGCTCATCGCCGTTTACCTCGGGCTCCTGCTCGTGGTCGTGGCGTCGGTGTCGCTGCTCGCGATCTACTGGGGCGAACTCGGCGCGTGGGGCATCCTCGCGCTCGGCGTCCTCTTCCTGGCAGGATCACTCGCGGCGAGCGAGCTGTTGCGACGCAGGCGGCTACCGCAGCCCGCCGACGTGCTCGAGGCGGTCGCGGTCGGCTGGGTCGGCCTCGTCACCTACGCGATCGAGCGGCTCGCCGGCGTCTGGCCGACCGGAGCGAGCGAGATCGACCACGTTCACATCGGTCTGACGACCATCGCCGCGGTCGGGCTCGCGATCGCCCTGGTGCTCATGGTCCTCCGGCCGGATCCGCTACTGGTCGTCCCGATCGCGCTGGCGGTCGGGGTGCTCGCTGTCGACGCCGCGGAGCTTGTCTTCGGCAATGACCTCAGCGGTCGTCAACGCGTCATCTTCATGGTCCCCCTCGGGCTCGCGTGGATCGCGATCGGGCTCTGGCTCGACGTGTCCCGCCGACGCGCTTACGCGACCTGGGCGTACTGGGCGGGGCTCATCACGGCCGGCGGCGCCGTCCTCATCCTCGTTCCGAAGACCGTGCCCGGTTTCACCGCGATCGGCGTACTGGGAGCCGTCGCGCTCTTCTTCTCGGCGTTCGTGCGCCACTGGAGCTTCACGGTGGTCGGCACCATCGGCGTGCTCATCGCCACCTCTGGGGCGATGACGCTGATCGGGGGCACGGCGCCGCTGGTGATGGCTTTCGTGGGGATCGCGCTGGTGGTCGTCGGCCTCCGGTGGTCGAGATGGCGCGAGCGGATTCGTGCGGCCGTGCTGGCGCGCTTGCCCGCGAGGGTGCGGTCGTTCGTCGTCAGGCTTGCTGGGTAGCTTCTCGGGTACCCTTAGGCTCCCGCCGCCCCGAGGGAGCAGCCAATCCGCACCGTCCGCATCGAGGCTCCGTCGTCATCCGCTGCCACGCAGCTGGTACGCGACCTCGTGCCCTTCGCCCAGACCGACCTCGTCCCGCTGAGCGGTGAGCGCTGGGAGGTCCGCGTCGAGGAGAGCTCCGAGGAGGAGCTCGACGCCGTGCTGCACGCGGTCGCGCGCTGGGCGGTCGAGTGCCAGCTCGAGGAGACGCACGTGCTCGTCGACGACGAGCGCGTGGACGTTCCGGCCGACTAGTCCTCTCGCAGCGGCAGCGCGGTCGCGACGACCCGCTGCCCGTTCACCTCGTAGACGACGTCGACGCTGTCGTTCTGGCGGTACGTGCCGGCCACGCCGAGGAAGAGCGACGTCCAGCGCCAGAACCCGAGCTTGCCCTCTCGGGCGAGCGATCGCTCGAAGACGAGGTCGCCGCCCTCGCGGTGGTAGTCGATGCCCGCCTGCTGGGGCACGCCGTTCAGGAAGACGTCGAACTGCTCGCCCACCCCGGCCGGCAGCTGTACGCGCGTGTGCTCGGGCATCAATCAGAGGCTAACCGCACAAGCTCCTCCCGATGTGCTCCGACCTCGCGGACCACCGCCTTAGAATCCCTCCCGCCCGTGCGCCGCCTGCTTCCGCTCTCGTGCGTCGCGTTGCTGTCCCTGGCCTGTGCGGGGGCGGCGCTGGCCGGCAACGGCGGGCTCGCCCCGCCCTCGCCCGCCTCGCCGCAGGCCTCGGACATCCGCGACATCTACTGGCTGATCCTCGGCATCAGCATCGGGATCTTCCTGCTGGTCGAGGTGACGCTCGCCGTCTTCATCGTGCGCTACCGCAGCCGGGGCCGCGCGCGCGAGGTCGAGGGCCCCCAGATCCGCGGGCACACGAACCTCGAGCTGGCCTGGACGGCCGGGCCGGTAGTGATCCTCGCGGTGATCGCGGGGTTCGTGTTCTGGAAGGCAGCGTCGATCAAGAACGCGCCCGCGGGGATCCCGCGCGACACGATCGGGATCGAGGCGCACCAGTTCTACTGGGAGTTCACGTACCCGAACGGGGCGCACTCGGTCAACATCCTCCGCGTCCCCTATCGCCGCCAGATCAAGCTCGTGATCGCCTCGGCCGACGTCGCGCACAGCTGGTGGGCGCCGTCCCTCGCGGGGAAGATGGACGCGATCCCCGGGCGGGTCAACCGCCTCTCGTTCCGGGCGTTGAAGCTCGGCACGTTCCCCGCCCGGTGCGCCGAGTTCTGCGGCCTCCAGCACACGCAGATGCTGGCCCAGGTCGAGGTGCTGCCGCCCGACCAGTACGAGGAGTTCGTGCGCCAGCGGCTCGACCAGCCGGGGGCCCTCGCGCGCGAGACGTTCAGCGGCGTCTGCGCGAAGTGCCACGGGCTCGCTGGCCAGGGCGACATTGGCCCGCCGATCGCCACGAGCGGGCTCCTCTCCGACTCGGCCGCCATGACGCTGCTGCTGCGGCAGGGACGGGGCAAGATGCCGCCCGTGGGCAAGACCTGGGACGACACACAGCTCCGGGCGACGATCGCCTATCTCCAGAAGCGTTTCCACGCGGGAGGCGGAAGTGGCAGCTAGGGCGGAGCCCGCGTCGGCATCGCTGGTCGTCTCGCGTGGCCGCACCTCGAGCTGGCTGACGACCACCGACCACAAGCGGATCGGGATCCTCTACATCTGGACGAGCCTCGCGTTCTTCGTGGCCGGCGGGATCCTCGCGCTACTGATGAGGGCGCAGCTCGCGACGCCGAACGAGCACTTCATCCGCCGCGACTCCTACGACGAGCTGTTCACGATCCACGGGACGACGATGATCTTCCTGGTCGTCGTGCCGATCCTGGCCGGCTTCGGGAACTACCTGATCCCGCTGATGATCGGCACCCACGACATGGCGTTCCCGCGGCTGAACGCGCTCTCGTACTGGCTCTTCCTGCTCGGCGGGATCGTCCTCTACTCGAGCTTCTTCGCGGCCGGCGGCGCGGCCAAGTGCGGCTGGACGTGCTACACGCCGCTCTCGACCGACCAGTACACACCCGGGCACGGGGTGGACTTATGGATCCTCTCGCTCCACATCCTCACGCTCGCGTCGTTGGCCGGGGCGATCAACTTCCTCGTCACGATCGGGAACATGCGCACGGCCGGGATGACCTGGATGCGGCTGCCGCTGTTCGTCTGGGCGATGGAGATCTATGCCCTGCTGCTCGTGCTCGTGCTGCCGACGCTCTCGGCGGGGCTGACGCTGCTGCTCCTCGACCGCCAGGTCGGCACGCACTTCTTCATCCCCGACCAGGGCGGAAACGCGCTCCTGTGGCAGCACGCGTTCTGGTTCTTCGGCCATCCCGAGGTCTACATCATGATCCTCCCCGCGATGGGGATCGTCTCCGAGGTGATCCCCGTCTTCTCGCGCAAGCCGATCTTCGGCTACAAGGCGATCGCACTCTCGACGGTCGCAATCGCGTTCCTGTCGATGCTCGTCTGGGCCCACCACATGTTCGCGGTCGGCTACCCCGACTACCTGCAGGCCTTCTTCATGATCACGTCGATGCTGATCGCCGTCCCGACCGGCGTCAAGATCTTCAACTGGCTCGCGACGACCTGGCGCGGGAACCTGATCTTCGACACGCCGCTGCTGTTCGCGCTCGGGTTCATCGCGATCTTCACGATCGGCGGGCTCTCCGGGATCTTCGTCGCCGCGTACCCGTTCGACTGGCAGGTCACGGACACGTACTTCATCGTCGCTCACCTGCACTACGTGCTCTTCGGCGGCTCGATCTTCGGGATCTTCGCCGGCCTCTACTACTGGTGGCCGAAGATGTTCGGGCGCGTGCTCGACGAGCGGCTCGGGAAGATCAACTTCTGGCTGATGTTCATCGGCATGAACCTGACGTTCATGCCCATGCACTTCCTCGGCCTGCTCGGGATGCCGCGCCGGGTCTACACGTACTACAGCGGAGGCGTCTGGGAGTGGTACAACCTCATCTCGACGATCGGCTCAGGGGTGATGACGCTCGGCATCCTGTTCTTCTTCATCAACGTCGTGAAGACGGCGCGCTCGGGCGTGCGGGCGGGGAACGACCCGTGGCTCGCCGACACGCTCGAGTGGTACACGACCTCGCCCCCTCCACCGCAGAACTTCGACCGCGTTCCGTACGTCTCGAGTCCGCGGCCGCTCCGCGACCTCCGGCGACGACTGACGGAGTCCCGTGCCTAGCTCGGCGCCCGGGCCCTGGCTACGGCTGATCGCGCTGTCGGCGGCGGCCGGCTGCGCTGCGGCGGTCGTGAGCGGTGCGCTCGGCCTCCATTCGGTGCACCGGGCGCTCGCCGCGCTGACGCTGCCGCCTCTGTGCGCGCTCGTCGCAGCCGCCTGGATCGCTCACCGCCGGCTGCTCGTGCCGGCGGTCGCCGCGCTGGTCGGCTTCCTCGCGGCCGCGCTCGTGACGCCGCACCCCGCCCACCTCGTGCTGGCCGGCCTCGCCCTGGCGGCCGCGCTCGTGGCAGCCGCTGGCTGCTTCCGGGGCGAGCCTGTCCCGAGAGCGGCATTGCGCGACTACGTGACGCTGACGAAGCCGCGGATCATGACGCTGCTGTTGCTGACCGGCGCGGCCGGGATGTTCGTCGGCGCGCACGGTGTCCCGCCGCTCTCGACGTTCGCGGTGACGATGGTCGGGCTCGCGCTGGCGTGCGGCGGAGCGAGCGCGCTGAACCACGTGCTCGACCGCGACATCGACCGGCTGATGCCGAGAACGGGCGAGCGGCCGGTCGCGGGTGAGCGGATCGCCCCCGCTCGTGCACTCGAGTTCGGCCTCGCGCTCTCGGCGTTCTCGTTCGTGCTCCTGGCGTCCTGCGTGAACGTGCTGACGGCCGTGCTCGCACTCGTCGGGAACCTGTTCTACGTGCTCGTGTACACGGGCTGGCTCAAGCGCTCGACGCCGCAGAACATCGTCATCGGCGGTGCAGCGGGGGCCGTGCCGCCGGTGGTCGGCTGGGCGGCGGTGACCGGGCACCTGGCGCTGCCCGCGGTGTTCCTGTTCCTGATCGTCTTCTTCTGGACGCCACCGCATTTCTGGGCGCTCGCCCTCCTGATCAAGCGCGACTACGAGGCGGCGCGGATCCCGATGCTGCCGGTCGTACGTGGAGACCGTGAGACAACCCGGCAGATTCTGCTCTACTCGCTCGTCCTCGTGGCCGTCACGCTGCTGCCGTTCGCGTGGCGGACGGCAGGCATCCTCTACCTAGCAGCCGCCCTGCTGCTCGGCGCGGTGTTCCTGCGGCTCGCGTGGCGGCTGCGGCAGGAGGCTACCCCTGTCCGGGCGCGGGCGCTCTTCCACTTCTCGCTCCTCTACCTGGCGATCCTGTTCGTGGCGATGGCGATCGACCCGCTGCTCTGATGAGTGAGCTGTCGGAAACCACGCCCGGCCCCGCGGCCGAGGCCGGCTCGCACGGGAGCGCGGCAGCCGACCGGGAGCTGGAGCGGAAGAACCTGATCTTCGGCCTGCTGCTGTTCGGGGTGTTCCTGTTCCTGTTGTGCGCGACCGTCGTCGTGGCCTTCATCTACCTTGCGCTGGCCTGAGCGCGGCGCCGCCCGCGCCGTGCGGAAGACCTAGCCCTCCCCTTAGTACGGTTCGCCCGGCCTCCTCCCCGAGGCGAGCGTAATCAAAAAAGACGCACACGTGAGTGACGCGATCGTGACGAGAGAGTGACTTCGGCTAGCGCGGTTCCCGAGGGGATCTTCCTGGCGCGGCCCGAGGGAGCCGAAGACGTCCCGCCCGGGATGCGGTTGGCGGTCAAGGACCTCTTCGACACCGCGGGCCTCGTCACGACCTACGGCTCGATTCTCTTCGCGGAGCACGTTCCGGCGGAGAGCGCGGAGGCCGTGCGCCGGCTCGAGGCAGCTGGCTACATCGACGTCGGGAAGACGAACCTGCACGAGTTCGCGTACGGGACGAGCTCAGAGAACCCGCACTTCGGCACCGTCCCCAACCCACTCTCGAAGAACAGATTGGCAGGGGGGTCGAGCGGCGGCTCCGCGGCCGCGCTCGCCGCCGGGCTCGCCGATACGGCGCTCGGCAGCGATACAGGCGGATCGATCCGGATCCCGGCGGCCTGCTGCGGCGTCACTGGGCTCAAGCCCACCTACGGGCTCGTCCCGCTCGACGGCTGCTTTCCGCTCGCCTCGACGTTCGATCATGCGGGCCCGATGGCGCGCGACGTCGGGGGCTGCGCTCGCATGCTCGAAGCGCTCGCGCCGGGCTTCGCGCCGACGGAGGCCGACCTCGGCGACCTGGAGGTGGGCGTGATCTGGCTCGGGCACGCCGACCCGCTCGTCGGGGCCCGGGTCGACGACGCGGCGGAGCGTTTCCCGCACAGGCGTCACCTCGACGTGCCGCTCCCGCAGGGCATCTGGCCGGTGTTCATGCGCGAGGTGGCCGATGTCCACCGGGAGCTCTTCGAGGAGCACGGCGACTCGTACGGCGAGAACGTCAGCACGAAGCTCACGCGCTGCCTGGCCGTGACAGACGCCGACTTCGAGCGCGCGACCGCTGCCCGCGAGCGGTACCGGGAGCGGCTCGCGGACGCCGCAGCGGGGGTCGACCTGCTCCTGAGCCCGACGCTCGTGTGCGTGGCGCCAAAGACAGGCCAGGACGAGCTGTCGCTGCGCGAGACCCTGACGAAGCTCACGTTCCCGTTCAACGCGGCCGGCTGGCCGGCGCTCGCGCTCCCGTGCGGGCCCGCCGAGGACGGGCTGCCGGCCTCGGTGCAGCTCGCAGCCCCGCCTGGCGCGGACGCGACCGTTCTGGCCGCTGGAGCCGCGCTGGAGTGCGCCCTCTCACCCGGCTGAGTCACTCGATCGAGTGAGTCCGCGGCGCCCGAGAGTGCCGAAACCTTTCGACGATGGCCTGCGTCCGTTGTGGTGTCGTGCTGCTTGCTGCGCTCGTCGTCTGCAGTTCCGCGCAGGCGCGTGTTTCAGCCGCTCCTAAAGGGCTGCACGGGTTCATGCTGCGGGCCGACGAGCCCGTCGTGCACACGTTCGCTCGGACGCCGTCGTTCGGCTGGAGCCCGGTGAAGGGCGCGCGCAAATACCAGTTCGAGCTCGCGACCAGCCGCAGCTTCAACGACAACGCGATCGTCTGGTCGGCCGGCAACCTGAAGATCCCCGCCGTCTCGGTCCCGATCTCGCTCCCGTGGATGACGGGGCAGCCGTACTCGCTCTACGCCCACGTCCGTGCGATCACGCGAAGCGGCGCCGGCCGCTGGAGCACTCCCTTCGGCTTCAACATGCGCTGGACGACGGTTCCCGCGCCGCTCGGCCCGAGCTACCCCGGCCTGCTCCGGTGGAGCGCGGTGCCCGGCGCGAGCGGCTACACCGTCTGGCTCGTGGACGCCGACAAGCAGTTCAACACGCGCACGAACATGGCCGACGAGCGCGAGTACTACAGCTTCCACCAGGACTCGACTTGGACCGGCACCGTGCACTGGCGCGTCCGTGCGATGCGCCTTCTGTACGGCAACGCCGACAACGGCATCCCATCGGTCTCGTACGGCCCCTGGAGCCCGATCTACACCAGCACGAACCCGCCGTTCACGACCGGCCCGCTGACCCTCTCGTCGACGATCTCGAAGGTGGTCTCCGACAAGTCCCACGTTCGCGCGCACGAGGTGATGCCCGGCTTCCTCTACAGCGGGGACACGTCGATCTGGGGCACGGACGAGGAGCTTTACCGGGTCGAGGTATTCAGCGACGAGGACTGCTTGAACCCCGTCTTCCGCGGCGCGATCGTCGGCAGCCCCGCCTACGTCCCGCGGGAGAGCGGGCCACTGGCACTGCCCACCGACGTCAACGGCGTCCTGCAGGCGCGGACCTCGTTCCTGCCCTCGGGCGCGGAGCCCGACTCGAAGACCGCCGACGACGAGGTCGTCAAGACCGACGAGATGGATGCCTCGTCGAGCAACCAGGGGGCGAAGGTCGACCTCTGGGACAGCGACTGGCCGAGCGGCCGCTACTACTGGACCGTCATGCCGGTCGACATCGTCCCCGACCAGCAGCTGTCGACCGTGCTCTCCGTCCCGGCGCTCGCGGGCGCGACCACGATCACCGTCGCCAACGCGACCGGGATTCTGGCGGGCGACACGCTCAACATCGGGTCGCCGTTCGCCGAGAACGCCGTCGCCCAGGCCGTCAACGGCAACGACATCACGCTCAGCGCCCCCCTGAACAACTTCCACGCCGCCGGCGAGACCGTCGTGCGGCCGAGCGGGGGCGTCAAGTACCGCGACGCCGAGCTGACCCAGGACGCCTGCGCGGCAGGCCGCAAGCTCACGTTCGGAAAGCTGAGCGAGCCTGCGGTCACCGGTCAGTCGGCGGCGTTCGCCACCGGCCTCTCCCCGAGCGGCAAGCTCGTCAGCGCCTCGAGGCTCAAGCCGAAGTTCTACGGCCAGCCGCTCGTGGCCTGGCAGCCGACGCTCGCGACGGACAAGTACGAGGTGCAGTGGAGCCGCAGGGCGTATCCGTGGCAGACGGCCGGCAGCGTGCAGACGTTCTCGACCTCGACCACGCTTCCGCTCACCCCGGGCACCTGGTACTACCGCGTCCGCGGCATCGACAACCTGATGATCGGGCCGAAGCCGCAGCTCTCCTGGTCGAGCCCCGTGCGGCTCGTGGTCACGAAGCCCCGCTTCAAGATCGTCAAGTAGCTAACTTCGTTCGAGGAGCCGCTCGTCCGAGCGGCGCCGAGCAACCCGGCCGGCGACCATCGCCGCAAGGCCGATCAGGAGCAGCGGGCCGGCGACGACCAGCGCGTAGAGGAGCACCTCGAGCTCGCGGGCGAGCACCGAGCCCGCCTCGTGGAGCGTCCGGCCGAGGCGGCCGGGCGCGGCAGCTGGCTTCGGCCGGTCGGCGATCGTCAGGGCGATGCGGGACATGCTCGCCCGGCGGACGCTCGCGGCCTTCGAGCGGGTGAGGAGCGCCACCTGCGCCTGGTCCCGCTGGAGCCGCTGCTCGAGCAGGGCCCTCCGCTCCGGGGTGAGGACGCGGCCGAGCTGCTCCTTGAGCGCCGCGACTTCCGCCCGCAGCCGGCTGATCCGGGCCGTCAGGCCGTCCACGCGCTGCTGGAGGTCCTTGAGGACGATCCGCTGGCTGACGAGCGTGCCGTAGGCGGAGAAGTGCGCGATCGCCTGCTGCACGTGGTCGACGGGAACTCTGAGCGCGAGCTCCGAGGCACCGCGGTCGCTCGGCGCCGCGTACCGCGCCCAGACCACGAACCCGCCCAGGCGCCGCGTGAACCGGAGCGCGTCCTGCGTTGTCTTCGAGAGGTCGTCCCGGTTGTCGACGCGCACGGTGAGGTTCGCGTCGTACTGCTGCAGCCGCCCGGCGGCCGGCGCCAGGGTGGCGCCAAAGACTCGCTGGCCGAGAGCCTTGGATTCGGCCTGAGGCACGGGAGCCGCCAATCGGGCCACGGGCCGTCGCGCCTGGATCGTCCCGTGTTCCGTCGACTTTGGGCTGTGAAGCACCCCGATTCCTCCCGCGACGGCGAGGCTGACTGCGATCGCCGCGAGCCCGGCAGCGGGCACGAGCATCCGGAGGTTGAGCTCGAAGCGCCGCGGGGCCGGGGGCGCAAGGGCCCGCACGCGCTCCCGTAGCCCTTCCGGGGCGACAGGCCGGGCAGCGTGCAGCTCGCGCGCGAGCTCTCCGAAGCGGTCGTCCACGAGCTCAAGCGGCGACATCGGCGCTCACCTCCCGTTCGAGCTTCTGCAGGGCGCGGCTGAGCCGCGTCGAGCACGCGGTGGCGCTGATCCCGAGCACCCGCGCCGCGCTCTCGCCGTCCAGCTCGAGCACGATCCGCAGCGCGACGACCTCGCGCTCCGAGGCCGAGAGGCGCGAGAGCGCGCGCTCGAGCTCAGGCGAAAGGCCTTCGCCGAAGACGCCCTCCTCGGACGCGGGCGTGTCGAGCGCCCAACGCCCCTCCCGCCGGCGGCGGCGCTCCTCGGCACGGAAGTGGTCGATGGCCGTCGAGCGCGCGAGCTGGCAGAGCCAAGTACGCGCGCTCCCGCGGCGCGGGTCGTAGCGCCGCCAGCGTTCCAGCGCTCGGGCGAACGTCTCGGCTGTGAGGTCTTCGGCCACGTTTCTGTCTCCCGTCAGATACACGAGGAATGCATGCACGTCGTCGAGGTGGCGCTCCGCCGCCTCCGCGAAGTCCTGCGCGCTCGGCTTCACGGCAGATATACGGCGCCGCAGCGTCACGGCGTCACATCAATTCGTTGCGCGCACCGCGTCCTCGTAGACGCGGTCGCGGGTGAAGCGTTCGAGCTCATCGCTGAGGAGATCGGCCGGATCGGGCGGATCTCCAGGGGGAAACGGCGTCAGCTCGCCGTCCACGTCGACTCCCACGAGGCGGTCGGAGGGCTCGTGCTCCAGCTCGATCTTCCGCCCGAGCCGTGAGCGGAGCCACCCGGCGAGGAGGTGGGCCTGAGCCTCCGTCCCCGTCACCTTGATCCGGCTGACCCCGGCAATCCCGGGCCAGAGCGAGGCGAGCTGCCGTCGCCAGCGGCTCGTCCGCGCCCAGGCGATGTCGGAGACGGCCGCGCGGTCGAACACCTCGGCGAGCTCGGCATACGGCGCGGGCAGGCGGGGCCACTCGTTGCTGTCCACGACCACGCGGTCGACGGTCTCCACGAGCTGCACGAACGGCCGCTCCCCGAACGGCGGCAAGCCGCGCCACCGGAGAAAGACCGGCAGGTCCGGGAGCAGCAGCGGCTCGACGACGCTCGCCGGCGCCTGCGACCGCTTCCCGCAAAGGCGGAGACGGATCGTCTCGGTGCAGATCTCGCGCCCCTCGCCGACCGGGTAGTTGTCGACCTCCACGTTGCCGTCCAAGCCGTCGGTTGCGTCCGGCGAGGGAAAGAGCACGATCGTCCGCGAAGGGTGCCGCTCCGCAAGCCCCGTGAGCACGTCCTCGGCCATCTCGACCCAGGCCGGGGGCACCCAGGCGATATGGGTCATCACGCTGGTCCGCTGGTAGGGCTCTCCCGTCTCCGTGTCGAACCGCCGCGACGCGAGCTCCTGCTCGATCTCGGCGACCGACGCTAATCCCGCCGCCACGAGCGTCCGTCCCGGCGCATGAGCTCCTCCGCCGCTTTCGGCCCCCACGTTCCCGCCTCGTAGTTCGGGAAGGCGGGCCGGTCGCGCTTCCAGTGGTCGACGATCCCGTCCACGAGCGACCACTGCTGCTCGACCTCGTCCGCGCGCGTGAACAGCGTCGCATCGCCGAGCAGGCAGTCGAGGATCAGCCGCTCGTACGCCTCGGGGATCCCCGTGCGGAACGAGCCGCCGTAGAGGAAGTCCATGTGCACCGTGCGCAGCGTCAGCCCCTGGCCGGGAACCTTGGCCGCGAACTCGAGCGAGACGCCCTCGTCCGGCTGGATGTGGATCACGAGCACGTTCGGCTGCAGCTCCTCGTCCGCGTCGTCCTCGAACGGCGGGTGCGGCGCGCGTTTGAACTCGATCGCGATCGTCGTCTCGTGGCGCGCGAGGCGCTTGCCCGCGCGAACGTAGAACGGCGTGCCGGCCCAGCGCCAGTTGTCGACCCGGAGCCTGGCTGCGACGAACGTCTCCGTCATGGAGTCGCCGGCCACGCCCGGCTCGTCGCGGTAGGCAGGCACCTCCTCGCCTTCGATGAAACCCGCTCCGTACTGGCCGCGGACGACGTGCTCGGGCCTCGGCGCGTGCATCGCCCTCAGCACCTTCACCTTCTCGTTGCGGACCGACTCGGCGCCGAAGTCGATCGGCGGCTCCATCGCGGTCAGGGCGACGAGCTGCAGCAGGTGGTTCTGGAAGACGTCGCGGATCGCACCGGCCTGCTCGTAGAACCCGGCGCGGTTTTCGATCCCCATCGACTCGGCGACGGTGATCTGGACGTGGTCGACGAACTGGCGGTTCCAGATCGGCTCGAAGATGCCGTTCGCGAACCGCAGCGCGAGCAAGTTCTGAACGGTCTCCTTGCCGAGGTAGTGGTCGATCCGGAAGACCTCGCGCTCCTCGAAGTACTCCTGCAGCTCCGAGTTCAGCTCGCACGCGGAGGCGAGGTCGCGGCCGAACGGCTTCTCCGCGATCAGCCGAACCCAGCCGTCCTTCGAGCGGTGCGTGCCGATCCGGCGCACAAGCGGCGGGACGACGCCCGGGGGAACCGCGAGGTAGTAGACGCGGTTGCCCCCCGTCCCGCGCTGCTCGTCGAGCTCGTCGAGCACCGCGCTGACCTGCTCCCCCTCGTCCTCGGCCTCGAAGTCCGTCGCGAGGTAGCGCATCCCCTGGGCCAGCGCGTCCCAGATGTCGTCGCGGAACGTGTCGCGGGCGAACTCCTGGACAGCCTCTTTCATCCGCGCGCGGAACTCGTCGTCGCTCAGCTCGGTGCGGGCAACGCCGACGACCCCGAACTGCTCGGGCAGCAGGCCGCGGAACGCGAGCGAGTAGAGCGCGGGGAAGAGCTTCCGCCGGGTCAGGTCGCCCGAGGCGCCGAAGATCACGAGCGCGCACGGGTCCGGCGTTCGCCGCAGTAGGAGCCCTTCGAGCAGCGGGTTCTCCTGCTGGGCCGGCTCCTCCGTCGTCGCCACGCCTAGCCGCTCTTCTCCAGGTGGCCGCCGAAGGCGTTCCGCATCGCCGAGAGGAGGCGGTTGCCGAACTCCGCCTCGCCCCGCGACGAGAAACGGTCGAAGAGCGAGGCCGAGAGCACCGGGACGGGCACGCCTTCCTCGACTGCGGCCTGGACAGTCCAGCGCCCCTCACCCGAGTCGCTCACGCGGCCGGCGTAGTCGTCCAGCATCGGCGACTGGTGCAGCGCCTGGGCGGTCAGGTCGAGGAGCCAGGAGGAGATCACCGAGCCGCGGCGCCAGAGCTCCGTCACCGCGGCGAGGTCGAGCTCGTAGCGGTAGTGGTCGGGGTCCCGCAGCGGCGCGGTCTCCGCGTCGGGCTCTTCCTCCCGCAGCCCGACGTTCGCGTGCTCGAGGACGTTCAGCCCTTCGGCGTACGACTGCATGATCCCGTACTCGATCCCGTTGTGGACCATCTTCACGAAGTGGCCCGCGCCGGACGGGCCGCAATGCAGCCAGCCCTGCTCCTCAGGGGCCGGGTCTCGCTCGCGGCCGGGCGTGCGCGCCGCCGCCTCGACCCCCGGCGCCAGCGCCTCGAACACCGGCTGCAGCCGCGCAACGGCCTCGTCGTCGCCGCCGACCATCAGGCAGTAGCCGCGCCGCAGGCCCCAGACGCCGCCGCTGACGCCGACGTCCACGTAGTGGATCCCGCGCCCGCGAAGCTCCCCCGAGCGGCGGAGATCGTCGACGTAGTAGGAGTTGCCGCCGTCGACGATCGTGTCGCCCTCGGCGAGATGCGGCACGAGCTCCGCGACGACCGGGTCGACGATGGCCGCCGGCACCATCAGCCAGACCGCTCGCGGAGCGTCGAGCTGGCCGGCCAGCTCCTCGAGCGAGGACGCGGTCGCGTCGACCTTCGGGTCGAACGTCTTGACGTCGTGCCCCGCCTGGGTGAGCCGAACGGTCATGTTACCGCCCATCCGGCCGAGGCCGACCATTCCGAGCTGCATCAGAGATCCTCCAATCTCACTCGTACGATCCTGCGCCCGCGCTCCTCGAGCGAGGCGAAGTCGCCGGCGGCCTGCGCGCAGATCAGCCGCCGGAAGCCGAATTTTCTCCCGGGGATCGCGATCTCGTCCCCGGGATCGTCAACAACCTGGACGAACAGGCCCGTGTTGGGGCCTCCCTTGTGCAGCTGCCCCGTCGAGTGCAGGTACCTCGGACCGAGGCCGTGGGTGACGACGCAGCCGGTCTCCCGGGCCCGCTCGATCAGCGGCCGCAGCTCGGCCTCCCGCACGGGGTCGATGAACGCCTGGATCGCGACATAGTCGCCGGGCCGCGCCCGGGCGAGCACGTCATCCACGCTGCCGCTCGGCTCGACATCCGGGTCTCCGCCGGCAGCCAGCACCTCGTTGGTCTTGTCCTTCGCAGCCTGCACGTTCGGCTGGTCGAACGCGTTGATCCCGAGGATCGAGCCCGCGACCGCGGTGGCGAACTCCCAGCGGAAGAACTCCTGGCCGAGCTCGTATGGCGCGGCCAGCCTCACCTCGGGCGCCTGTCGGTCGGCGCCGTCCCGCGACTCGCCCGGAGCCGGGACGAGGCCCTTGCCGTCCTTCCCGGTCGACTCGGCGAGCAGCTGCTCCGCCCAGAGCCCGAAGTCGCCCGTGTTCGGGTTGATCGTGATCTTGTCGCGTCCCTCCTGCCAGCCGGCGCCGAGGTCGAGCCCGAGCTCGAGGCCCGGGTTCCCGTCGGCCACGCGGCAAGCCTCGGCCATCTCCTCCACCCGCTCAAGCAGGCGGGCGAGGTCGACCCCCATCAGCGCCGCGGGCACCATTCCGAAAACCGAGAGCGCCGAGTAGCGGCCGCCGATCGTCGGCTCACCCTCGAAAACCCGGAGGAACTCGCGATCCTTCGCCAGAGTCTGGAGCTCGGATCCCGGGTCGGTGATCGCGACGAAGTACTCGCCACGGTTGCCGGCCTTCTTCCAGAAGTACTCCAGGTGGGAGCGCGTCTCGAGTGTCGTGCCCGACTTCGAGGAGACGATGAACAGCGTGGCGTCGAAGTCGAGCGTGTCGGTCGCGTGTCGGATCATCGCCGGGTGCGTGGTGTCGAGGACGTGGAAGCGCTCGGCCTCGAACGTCTTCTTCAGGACGTGCGGCGCGAGGCTGGAGCCGCCCATCCCCAGCAGGACGAAGGTGTCGATCACGCCGGGGGCGGCCACCTCCTCGGCGAACCGCTGCAGCTCGTCGACGCGGCTGCGCATGCGCATCGGCTCGTCGAGCCACCCGAGCCACTTCGCCTCGTCGGCCCCGGTCCAGAGCGTCGCGTCGCGTGCCCAGATCCGCTCGACCAGCTCGGCGGGTGCGACGGCCATCAGCGGACCGAGTCGAGGAACGGCAGCACGAGCTCGTCGAACTCGGCCGGGCGCTCGAGGTTCGGGACGTGCGCGGCGTTCGCGATCGCCGCGCGCGTCGCGCCCGGGATCTCGGCTGCGAGCCTGTCTCCGATCGCCTGCATGTCCGGAACATCCTCCTCGCCCACGACGGCGAGCGTCGGCGCGGCGATCTCGGGCAGCCGATCGGCGAGGTCAGGGACGAGGAGCTCCTCGTCGGCGGTCTCCTCGAACGGAAGCTGCAGCTCGAACGCGCGGCGCTGCATCTCGGCAACCGCCGAGCGAACGGCGGGATCCACGTCCTCGGGGCGGCGGTTCGGGCCGTCCACCCAGACGCGGAGGTTGATCTCGACCGCCGTATCGAGGTCACCCGCCTCGAACGCCGCTTCCTCCTCCGCCCAGGTCGCCTCCATCTCGTCGGACCAGTCGTGCCCGGGCAGGCCGGAGCCGACCAGGACGAGCACGTCGACGAGCTCGGGGCGCGCGACCGCAGTCTCGAGCGCGACCCGCCCTCCGAGCGAGACCGCCACGAGCGAGGCCGGCGCGAGGCCGTTCGACTCGATGAGGCGGATCAGGTCCTGCGCGTGCGAGTAGCTGCCGGCCTCGAGCGGCGAGCGCCCGAACCCGCGCAGGTCGTAGCGCAGCACGCGGTGTGAGCGCGGGAACGTCTCCCACTGCGGGTCCCACATCCGGCTGTCGCAGATCCCAGCGTGCACGAGAACGACGGGCTGACCCTCGCCGGCGACCTCCGCATACAGCTCCACGGCCGCGGTCAGGCCGAGACGAGCTCGCCGCGCTTGGCGCGGACGCCCTCGAGCAGCTCCGCGAACGAGTCGGAGAACTTCTGCACGCCCTCCTGCTCGAGCACGGCGACGACGTCGTCGTAATCCACCCCCGCCCCGGCCACCCGCTCGAAGACGGCGTGCGCCTCCTCCAGGTCACGGTCGAGCGTGCGCGCGACCTCGCCGTGGTCCTCGAAGGCCTGGATCGTCTCCTCGGGCATCGTGTTGACGGTCTCCGGGCCGATCAGCTCCTCGACGTACAGCACGTCCCGATAGGCCGGGTTCTTCGTCGAGGTCGACGCCCACAGGCAGCGCTGCGTGCGCGCGCCCTTCGCCTTCAGCCCCTCCCAGCGGTCGCCGGAAAAGAGCTCCCCGTAGCGCTGGTAGGCGAGCTTCGCGTTCGCAACCGCGAGCTTGCCCTGGAGCTCGGCGGGAGCACCCGCCTCCTCGAGCCGGCGGTCGGCCTCGGTGTCGACGCGGGAGACGAAGAAGCTCGCGACCGACGCGACGCGCGACGGGTCGCCGCCACCCTCCACGAGGCGCTCGAGCCCGCGAAGGTACGCCTCGACGACCTCCGCGTAGCGCGCGAGCGAGAAGATCAGCGTCACGTTGATGCTGCGCCCGCGGGCGATCATCTCCTCGATCGCGCCGAGCCCGGGCTCGGTGGCGGGAATCTTGACGAAGCAGTTCGGGCGGTCGACTAGCTCGTGCAGGCGCTGCGCCTCGGCGATCGTCGCCTCCGTCTCGTACGCGAAGTTCGGGTCGACCTCGATCGAGACGTAGCCGTCATGGCCTCCCGTCCGCTCCCAGATCTGGCCCAGGACGTCGCACGCATCCTGGACGTCCTTCACGGCGAGCCGGAGGAAGACCTCCTTCGCGTCGTCCTCCTCAGCGAGCACCTCGCGCAGCTGGTCGTCGTAGGCGTCCCCTTCCGAGATCGCCTTCTGGAAGATCGTCGGGTTCGAGGTCATTCCGACGACCGCGTCCTCGCGAATCAGGCGCTCGAGCTCGCCGCCGTGCACGAGCGTGCGCGAGAGGTAGTCGATCCAGACGCTCTGCCGGAGCTTCGAGAGCTGCTGCAAGCGCGACTCAGCCATACGTCTTCTCCCTTTCCATCTCCTCGATCTTCTCAAGCCTTCGCACGTACCGCTCGGCGCCGTCGAAGCGGGCGGCGAGGAACGCCCGCACGAGCTCGATCGCGAGCTCCGCGCCGATCACCTCGGAGCCGAGGCAGAGGACGTTCATGTCGTCGTGCTCGACCCCCTGGTGGGCGGAGTACGTGTCGTGACAGACGGCCGCGCGAATCCCCGGGATCTTGTTCGCGGCAACCGAGGCACCGACGCCCGAGCCGCAGACGAGCACCGCGCGCTCCGCATCGCCGCTCAGCATGGCTTCACCGATCTCGCGGGCCTTGTCCGGATAGTCGATCCGAGGCTCGGGAACGTCCGTGCCGAGATCGATCGGATCGTGGCCCGACGCCGCCAGCTCGGCGAAGATTGGCTCGCGTAGCTTGACGCCGCGGTGGTCGAAGGCAACCGCGACCTTCATCAGGACCGTTACGTTACCCGCATGACGGACGCCGAGCGCTGGCGCGAGCTGGGCCAACAGCTCCGCGTCGACTCCATTCGCAGCGCCGCCGTGACGAACTCCGGGCATCCGACCTCGTCGATGTCGGCCGCCGACCTGATGGCCGTGCTGCTCTCCAAGTACCTCCACTACGACTTCGACGCGCCCGACGACCCGCACAACGACCACCTCGTCTTCTCGAAGGGCCACGCCTCCCCGCTGCTCTACTCGATGTACCGCGCGGCCGGCGCGATCACCGAGGAGGAGCTGCTGACGTTCCGCGTCTTCGGAAGCCGCCTGCAGGGGCACCCGACGCCGGCGATCCCCTGGGTCGACGTCGCAACGGGCTCGCTGGGGCAGGGGCTGCCGTACGGCGTCGGGATCGCGCTCGCGGGCAAGAAGCTCGACCGGCTGCCGTACAACGTTTGGGTCCTCTGCGGCGACAGCGAGATCGCCGAGGGCTCGATGTGGGAGGCGTTCGAGCACGCGGCCTTCTACGAGCTCGACAACCTGGTCGCGATCATCGACGTCAACCGGCTGGGCCAGCGCGGCCAGACGATGCACGGCTGGGATCTCGCGTCCTACGCCGACCGCGCGAAGGCATTCGGCTGGCACGTGATCGAGCTGGACGGACACGACGTCGAGGCGATCGACCGCGCGTACGCGGAGGCGATCGCGATCGAGGGCCAGCCGACGGTGCTCATCGCCAAGACCCTCAAGGGGAAGGGCGTGAAGGAGGTCGAGGACAAGCTCGGCTGGCACGGCAAGGCGCTCGACGACCCGGAGGGAGCGATCGCTGAGCTCGGCGGCGTCCGGAACATCGTGGTCGACGTCCCGAAGCCCGACCGCAGCGCCGAGCCGCATCGCTTCGAGGCGACAGGTGAGCTCGAGCTTCCGACCTGGGCCGAGGGCCAGGAGGTCGCGACGCGGCGCGCGTACGGCGACGCCCTGACCGCGCTCGGCTCGGCGCGCGGCGACGTCGTCGCGCTCGACGGCGAGGTGAACAACTCGACGTTCGCCGAGCTGTTCGCCGAGGCGCACCCCGACCGCTACTTCGAGATGTACATCGCCGAGCAGCAGATGGTCGCAACGGCCGTCGGCCTGCAGGTGCGCAACTGGGTTCCGTTCGCCTCGTCGTTCGCCGCGTTCTTCTCTCGTGCCTACGACTTCATCCGCATGGCCGCGATCAGCCAGGCGAACATCCGGCTCTGCGGCTCGCACGCCGGGGTCTCGATCGGCGAGGACGGCCCCTCACAGATGGCGCTCGAGGACCTGGCGATGATGCGCGCCGTTCACGGCTCGACTGTGCTCTACCCGTCCGACGGCAACCAGGCGGCGAAGCTCGTCGGGGAGATGGCGGACCGCGAGGGGATCGTCTTCCTGCGCACGACGCGCGCGGCGACCCCGGTTATCTACGGCCCGGACGAGGAGTTCCCGATCGGCGGCTCGCGCGTGGTGCGCGACGGCGACGACGTCACGATCGTCGGAGCGGGGATCACGCTGCACGAGTCGCTCCAGGCGGCGGAGGCGCTGGCCGGAGAAGGGATCTCCGCGCGCGTGATCGACCTCTACTCGGTCAAGCCGGTCGACGCAGAGACGCTTCGCTCGGCGGCAGACGCCACGGGTGGACGGATCATCACGGTCGAAGACCACTGGGCCGAAGGCGGGATCGGCGACGCGGTGCTCGAAGCGCTTTCGGACGGCGAAGGGCCGCTCCAGCTCGTGCGGCTCGCCGTGCGCGACCTGCCCGGCTCCGGAAAGCCGGCCGAGCTGCTGGCCGCGGCCGGGATCGATGCCGCGCACATCGCCGAGGCCGCGCGTGCGCTGGTCGGCGCCGCGGTCGGCGCGCGCTAGAACAGCCGCTCGTACATGACGCGTTGGCGCTGCCGCGCCGCCGCGTAGACCTCCGTGCGCTCGGGGTCGGGCTCGAAGGCGTCGCCGAGCGGTGCGGGGCCGGGGTCGACTCCGAGCCGTTCGAGCACGTAGGCCGCTGCGCCTCGGGCCGAGCCCTCCTGCACAGCCGAGGCGGTGACCGTGTACCCGAGCACGTCCGCGCAGACCTGGATCCACTCGGGGCTCGCGAGGAGCGCGCGGCCGGTCGCGACGATCTCGCGAACGCCGGGGAGCCTGTCGGCGGCCTCGGCCAGGCGGTAGGCGATTCCCTCGAGTGCGGCCTGCACGAGGTCTCCGCGCCCGGTAGCGAGGCTGAGCCCCGCGACCGCGCCGGTCGCTCGCGACTTCCAGCCGGTGCTGCGCTCCCCTCCGAGCAGCGGCAGGAACGTGAGCCCATGGCCATCGGGCCCCTTCCAAGACGGTGTCGCCGGGTCGTCGAGCACCCGGCAAAGCCAGGCCAGCAGATTGCCACCGTCCGAGACCGAGCCACCCTCGACGACCCGGCCCTCGTCCACCAGGTACGAGAAGAGGCCCCGGCCGAGGCTTCGGCTCGCCGTCGCGGAGCACCCGGTACGCGCCCGAGGTCCCGATCATCAGCGCGGCTCGATCCGAGCTCGTGCAGCCCACTCCGAGGTTCGAGCAGGCACCGTCGCCGATCGGCGGGTAGACGCTTCCGGCCGCCTCGTCTCCCAGCGGCGGCAGGAAACCGGGCTCGAGATCGAGCGCCTCGAGCAGCTCGGAGCTCCACTGCCGGCTGCGAAGGTCGAGCAGCCCGGTGCCCGACGCTGTCGAGAGCGTGCTGCGGAGCTCGCCCGTCAGCTGCAGGAACAGGTAGTCGCCGAACGAGACCGCTCGCTTCGCCTGCGCGAACGTGTCCGAACGCTTGGCCGCGAGCCAGGCGAGCTTGGCCGGCCAGTAGCTCGGGTGCAGGTGGCAGCCTGTGCTCTGGTGCACAAGCTCGGGGTCGATGCGGAGTGCGAGCTCCTCGGCCTGGGCCGCTGCGCGCCGGTCCTGCCAGAGCAGCACGGGCGTGAGTGGCCGGAGCTGCCGGTCGAGCAGGAGCAGGCTGTGCCAGAAGCACGAGATCGCGAGCGCGTCGTGGCCGTCCTCGACCTCTTCGAGCACCGCGCGGGCCGCCCGCACGAGCTCGCCCGCGTCGAGCTCGGCGGAGCCGTCGCGTCCGAGATTCGGCTCGTACTCCCGCCGCGCCGGGCCGCCGACCTCCCCTGCGCGCTCGTCGTAGAGCTGGGCCCGAACCGATGAGCTGCCTACGTCGAGCGCGAGCACCCGCACGAGGCCGGACTCTACGCTTAGGCCCATGGCTGTCGTGATCGCGTCGAACCTCCGCAAGGAGATCGCCGGCTCGCTGCTCTTCGAGGGCGTCTCGTTCTCCGTTGGGCGCCGGGACCGGCTCTCGCTCTCCGGCCCGAACGGAGCAGGCAAGACGACGCTGCTCCGGATCCTCGCCGGCGAGACGGAGCTGCACGGCGGCGAGCTCGTCTTCTCGAAGGGAACGCGGATCGCTCTGCACGACCAGCGGCCGCCGATCCGGAGCGGCCTGAGCCTGCGCGAGTACGCGCTCGAAGGCGCCGCCGATCTCGCCGCGACCGAGGAGGAGCTGCGGGCTCTCGAGCAGGCGATGGCCTCGGGCGACCACGGCGCGGCGACGCTCACGCGGTACGCCGAGGCGCAGGCGCGTCTGGAGCACGCGGGCGGCTACGACTGGCGCGACCGGGCGGCGCGAACGCTACGAGGGCTCGGCTTCGCGGACCGCGACCTCGACCGCCCGCTCGACACGTTCTCGGGCGGCGAGCTCACGCGCGCCTCGCTCGCGCGGGCCCTGGCCGGCGACCCCGACCTGCTGCTGCTCGACGAGCCGACCAACCACCTCGACGTCGCGAACCTGGAGTGGCTCGAGCAGGAGCTGCAGTCGCTCGACGCAGCCGTCATCCTCGTCGCCCACGACCGCTGGTTCCTCGAAGCGGTCACGACGGGGGTGCTCGAGCTCGAGGCCGGCCGCTCGCTCTTCTTCCCCGGGCCCTGGCACGTCTGGCGGCGGGAGAGGGCCGCACGGGCGGCGGCCGCGGCGAAGACGACGGAGCGCGTGGGCGAGGACATCGCGCGGCTCGAGCGGTTCGTGGAGCGGTTTCGCTACAAGAAGACCAAGGCGAAGCAGGCCCAGGCGAAGCTGACGCAGATCGCCCGCCTGGAGGAGGAGCGTGCGAGCGCGGCGGGCGAGCTGGAGCTCCTCACGCGGCGGAGCAAATCGCTTGGCTTCGACTTCCTCAACCCCAGCCGCAGCGGCCGCACCGTGGTCGAGGCGAAGGACCTCGCCGTCTCGGCCGGCGAGAAGGAACTCCTCGACGGCGCGTCCTTCGCGATCGAGCGCGCCGAGCACGTGGGCCTCGTCGGGCCGAACGGCTCGGGCAAGACGACGCTGCTCGAGACGATCCTGGGACGCCGCGAGCCGAGCGCCGGGTCGGCGAGGATCGGCTACGGGGTGGAGGCCGTGTACTTCTCGCAGCACGAGGTCGAGCTGGACGAGCGCGGCAGCGTCCTCGACTGCGCGCAGCGGACGACAGGCCTGCCGCGGCCTCAGGCACAGTCGCTCCTGGGGCGCTTCCTCTTCTCGGGGTGGGAGGCGCACGCGAAGCCCGTCGTCGCGCTGTCCGGAGGCGAGCGGAGACGGCTCGCGCTCGCGCTCGTCGTCGCGTCGGGCGCGAACTTCCTCGTGCTCGACGAGCCGACGAACCACCTCGATCTCGAGAGTCGCGAAGCGCTCGAGGGGGCACTGGACGCGTTTCCGGGCACGGTCTTGCTCGTCTCCCACGACCGGGCGCTGCTGGACGCCGTCGCGCACCGGCTGCTCGCGATCGAGGACGGCGAGATCAACTCGTACGACGGGGGTTGGGCGGAGTACACGCGCATCCGTTCCGAGCAGGAGGAGCCGGTCAAGGAGCACGCCCCGGCCAAGCGGGCAGCAAGGCCGAAGCCTGCGCCCGCGAAGCGCGCCGGGCCCAGCGAGCTCGAGCAGATCGAGGTCGAGATCGCCTCCCGCGAGCAGGCGGTCGCGGAGCTGGAGCGGCAGCTGTCCGAGGACTGGTCGAACGTCGAGACGCTGGCGGAGCACCGGCGGGCGCGCGACGAGCTGCAGTCCCTGCTCGCCCGCTGGGAAAAGCTGTTCGAGCGCGGCTAGGCGCTCTCCTCGGCGAACGTCGCGATCAGGGCCTCGGCCACGACGCGCATCGGGCGGCCCGAGACCTGGCTCGCCTTGCGCAGGCGGGCGAAGGCCTCCTGCTCGCTCAGCCCTTCGCGCTCCATCAGCAGGCCCTTCGCGCGCTCGATCGCCTTCCGTGCGGCGAGCGCCTCGGCGAGCGAGTCGGCCTGCTCGCGCAGAGCGACCAGCTCCTCGTGCCGCGCGCAGGCGGTCCGAATCGCCGGCAGCAGGTCCTGCTCGCGGAACGGCTTCACGAGGTAGCCGAACACGCCGGCCTCGACGGCACGCGAGACGAGCTCGTCCTGGCCGTAGGCGGTCAGCATCACGATCGGGATAGGGCGCTCGTCGAGGATCCGCCGCGCGGCCTCGATTCCGTCGAGACGCGGCATCTTGACGTCGAGCACCGCCAGGTCCGGCAGCTCGGCGCGCGCGAGCTCGACCGCCTCCAATCCGTCCTTGGCCTCGGCGCAGACCTCGAAGCCCGAGCGCTCGAGGAGGTCTTTCAGGTCGAGACGGATGATCGTCTCGTCTTCGGCGACCAGGATCCTCATCCGCTGATCGTAGACTTCAGGGTCGTGGGCAACTGCTGCGCGGGCGGCTACAACCGGATCTTCGGCGAGCGGGTCGCCCGTCGCGACGCCCGCCGCTACCGCCATAAGGGCCTGGATGCGACGGCGCAGCGGCTGGTGGACGAGGTCGCCGGCCTGGACATCCAGAACGCGGAGGTGCTCGAGATCGGGGGCGGGGTCGGCGCGATCGAGCTGGAGCTGCTCAAGCGCGGAGCGGAACGCGCGACGAACGTCGAGCTCTCGCACGGCTACGACGCAGAGGGCGAGAAGCTGCTGGCCGAGGCCGGGCTAGGCGGTCGGGTGGTGCGGCGCTACGGCGACTTCGTCGAGGACGAGGCCCTGGTCGACCCAGCCGACGTCGTCGTGATGCACCGGGTTGTCTGCTGCTACCCCGATCCCGACGCGCTCGTGGGCGCGGCGGCCGGACACGCTCGCCGCGTGCTGGCGTTCAGCTTTCCGCGGCGCACGTGGTGGCTGAGGCTCGGCGCGCGGGTCGCCAACGTCTACTTCCGGCTGGCCTGCAACTTCGAGACGTTCGTGCACCCGCCCGAGACGATCCTCGGCGCGGCGCACTCGCGCGGGTTCGCTCCGGTACACGAGCACACGGGCCGCGTCTGGCGGTTGGCCGTGCTCGAGCGCGTGTCCTGAGGACGGCCTTCGACGCCTAGTCGACGACGGCGCCGACGACGACGTAGGTCAGCCCGTCCGGCCCCGCGACGACCTGGCGGGTCGCCTCGGGCGTGACCAGCACGAACCGGCCCTGCTCGAGCGGCACGTCGTCGCCGTCGACGTGGAGCACGCCGCTGCCGCGGACGGGGATGTAGATCTCCTCCTGGCCCGATCCGGTCTCGTCGTGCTCCTTCCCCGCCTGCTCGGGCTGGGAGTCGAACTGGTTGACCTTGATCGTGCTCGCCTGGAGCTCGGCTGCCACCGCCTTGCGCCGTTCCTCGATCTCGGCCGTGTCGAAGATGCGGTACGTCACGCCTGAGGAGGCTAGTGGATGTTCACGCGCACGCGTCTAACTTCGGGTCCCGACCCGCCCCCCTGCCATGGCGTTCAGCCTACCGCCGAACCTCGCGCAGGTCTGTGCCGCACCTGTGTCGAAGCCGCCACTTCACGCCGACGCCACGAGCCCGCTCACGCGACCGGGAACACGACCTCCGCCTTGAGGCCGCCGTTCGAGTCGAGCGAGAGCGTCCCGCCCAGCTCGTCGCGAACCAGCGCGCGAACGATCGACAGCCCGGTCCCGGAGACGGGCTCGCCGTCGATCCCTGTGCCGTCGTCCGCGATCGTCAGCGCGACCTGCCCGTTCCGCCTGGCCAGCTCCACCTGCACCGACTGGCCGCCGTGCTCGAGCGCGTTCTGGAGCAGCTCCGAGAAGACGAGCGCCAGCGCAGTCGCCCGGTCTCCGGCCAGCGAGATGGGCTCCAACGCTGCGTCGACGCTCTTCGACGCGCCGAGGCCCTGGACGAGCATCGCCCGCAGGCGGTCGAGCAGCTCGGCCAGCTCGACGTCCTCGTCCCGCTGCTCCGTCAGCACCTCGTGCACGGCCGCGATCGCCAGGATCCGGTTGACCGAGTCGTTCAGCGCCTTCTGCGCGTCGACCCCGTCGGTCCGAGCCTGCAGACGCAGCAGCGACGCGACCGTCTGCAGGTTGTTCTTGACCCGGTGATGGATCTCCTGGGCGAGCACTCCGCGCAGGACGGCGCGCCCGTGCTCGAGCGCGACCGCGGCATGGCTGGCAATGGAACCGAGCAGCGCGCGATCCTCCGCGGAGAAGGGCGTGTCGCGATCGCAGACGAGCTCCCCGACCTGCCGCCCCTTCCAACGCAGCGGCACCCTCACGGCGTGCTTGCCCGCACGCCCCTCCGGCCAGACGACCTCGCCGTCCTCGAGCACGAGGGCGGCTCCGGTCGCGTCGAGCGCGTCGACCGTCGCCTCGACGATCCCCTCCAGCGACTCCTCGAGGTAGAGCGACTCGGACACCGCCTCCGAGATGCGCGCGAGTGCCTCCAGCTCGTCGACCCGCCGCTGGGCCTGGGCATAGAGCTTCGCGTGCTCGATCGTCTGCGCCACCTGCGCTGCGATCGCCACGAGGAGGTCGATCTCGGCCGGCGAGAACTCGCGCGGCTTCCGCGTCCGCACGTTGAGCGCGCCCTCGAGCTTCTCCCGCGCGAGGATCGGCACTGCGAGGATCGACTCGTACTCGTCCTCCGGCAGGTTCGGGAACGCCTTGAAGCGTTCGTCGAGGTGCGCCTGCGCGGGAATCATCACCGGCGCGCGCTCGGAGGCAGCCGACCCAGTGATCCCCTCGCCCGGCCGCATCCGGGGTCGGCCGGTCATCTCCTCGACCCGCGTGCCGTGCGTCGCCCGCAGCACCAGCTCGTCCGCCTGCTCGTCGTAGAGGTAGACGAAGCACGCGTCCGCGCCGAGGGCGTCGGCGACCTCTCGGGCGACGAGCGCGAGCACCTCCTCGAGATCGAGGCTCGAGTTGACGGCGGCGATCGTCTGCGTCAGGAGGCGCAGGTGCCGGGCGGTCTCGTCCACTTCTCCGATTGTAGGAGCGACTCGCACCGTAGAGTTCGCCGCCGTGGACACGTACGAGTGGCTGCTCGTGTTTCACGTCACGGGCGCCTTCCTGATGCTCGGCGGGGGTGTCGTCGCTGCGACTCTCAACCTCACCGCCGCACGGCGCAATCGGCGACCGAGCGAGGTCGTCCTCCTCTTCGGCCTGATCCGGATCGCCGTCGTCGCGCTCACGATCGGCGCGCTGTTGGCGTTCATCTTCGGCCTCTGGCTCGTCCACGAGGCCCCGTTCGGCTACAGCTACGGCGACGGCTGGGTGATCGCTGCGATCCTGCTCCTGATCCTCTCGGTGGTCATGGGCTCGATTGGCGGCCGGCGCGACGGGGAGACTGCGAGGTTTGCCAAGGCGCTCGCAGAGCAGGAAGACTCGCCGAGCGAGGAGCTCCTGCGCCGGGTCCGCGACCCGGCCGCGCTCGCGCTCAGCTACGGGAGCGGACTGCTGCTGATCGCGATCCTGGCCCTCATGATGTGGAAGCCGGGGGCCTGATGCTCGCCGCTCTCCGCCCCGACAGCTTCGACCTCCCGCTCTTCCTGCACGTCCTCGGCGCGACCCTGCTCTTCGGCTCCACCGCGACCGTCGCGATCGCCGGGTACGCGAGCCGCCGCACGCCCGACAACTCGGCGCTGCTCGCACGGGTCGTGGCGGGAACCTGGGTCTTAGTGATCCTGCCGAGCTTCATCCTGATGCGGGCAGGCGCCGCCTGGATCGTCGACAAGGAGTTCCCGGGCAATGCATCAGAGCCGGGCTGGGTCGGCGTCGGCTTCATCGTCTCCGAGCCGGGAGCCCTGCTGCTGATCGCCGTCGGCATCCTCGCCTGGGTCTCGGTCCGCAAGAAGCGAGTTCTCCTGGCCGTGCCGATCCTCGCAAGCATCTACCTGCTCGCGCTCGCCGTCGCCTGGTTCGCGATGGCCGGCAAGCCGTAACTCGCCTACCGAGACCGCCCAGGACATGACAGAATGCCGATAGGTCTCGTGCTGCTCTGCGGCAGTCGAGATCAAACTGACGGCCGACTGCGAGCTGCTGGGTATTCCGCAGCTCGCGGTCGTTAGGGAGTCAGTCGTCCGTCACAGGACCGAGAGATAGCGGTCCGTTTCCCAGTCCGTCAGCTGTACGCGGTAGTCGTCCCACTCCTTACGCTTGAGCTCGACGTAGCGGTCGAAGATGTGCGGGCCGAGGGCCTTGCGCACGAGCTCCGAGCCCGCCAGTTCGTCGATCGCCTCCCCGAGCGTCTCCGGTAGCGAGACGATCCCTCGCTCGCGCCGCTGCTCGGGCGTCAGGTGGTAGAGGTTCGTCTCCATCGGCTCCGGAAGCTCGTAACCTCGCTCGATCCCCTCGAGGCCGGCGTGGAGCAGCGCGGCGAACGTGAGGTACGGGTTGCAGGCCGGGTCCGGACACCGGATCTCCGCGCGCGTCGCCTGCTCCGAGCCGGGCTTGTAGAGAGGGATCCGGATCAGCGCCGAGCGGTTGCGCCTCGACCAGGCGACGTAGACCGGCGCCTCGTAGCCCGGCACGAGCCGCTTGTACGAGTTGACCCACTGCGCGAACACCGCCGAGATCTCGCGCGCGTGCCGGAGCTGGCCGGCGATGAACGCCTTGCCCGCCTCCGAGAGGTTCCACTCGTCGTCGGCCTCGAAGAACGCGTTGCGGCCCTCCGTGAAGAGCGACTGATGAGTGTGCATGCCCGAGCCGTTCTCGCCGAAGATCGGCTTCGGCATGAACGTCGCGTGGAAGCCCGCCTTCTTCGCGATCTCCTTGACGATCAGCCGGTAGGTCACCGTGTGGTCGGCCATCGTCAACGCGGGGGCGAAGCGCATGTCGATCTCGTGCTGCGAAGGGCCAACCTCGTGGTGCACGTACTCGATCGGGATGCCGACTGACTCGAGCGCCCGCACCGTCTCCTGGCGCAGCTCGCTCGCAGCGTCCATCGTCGTCATCGCGAAGTAGCCGCCCTCGTCGAGCGTCTCGGTCCCGCGGTCGTCGCGGAAGAGGAAGTACTCGAGCTCCGGACCGACGTTGAACGTGTCGAAGCCCATCGAGGCCATCCGGTCGAGCGCGCGGCGAAGGACGTAGCGCGGGTCTCCTTCGTACGGCTGCCCGTCCGGGGTGACGACGTCGCAGATCATCCGGCCGACCTTCGTCTCGCCTTCCCGCCACGGCATGACGGCGAACGTCTCAGGGTCCGGGATTGCGACCATGTCGGACTCCTCGATCGCGTTGAAGCCGGTGATCGACGAGCCGTCGAAGCCCATCCCGTCGTCGAGCGCGTCCTCGATCTCGCTCGGCGTGACCGCGAAGCTCTTCAGGTGCCCTTCGATGTCGGTGAACCAGAGCAGCAGGAACTCGATCTGCTCCTCCTGGATCCGCCCCAGAACCTCCTTGCGAGCCTTCGGATCGCTCGTCGCCCTCGGCTTGCTCTCGACCTGCGCCACGCTCTTCCTCCCTTCAAGCAGAAAAGCCCCGGACGCCCAGGCGTCCGAGGCCTCGTCGCCTACGAACCGCGGGAAGACTAGCGGATCAGCCAGACCGCTTCAGCTTCCCGTGCTTCTTCGCGTGGCGCTCACCCGTCCGGAAGGTCCAGAGCCCGAGCGGGACCGAGACGATCCCGATCAGGATCAGCGGCCAGATGTCGCTCCAGAGGCCGGTCAGGCCTGTGCCGTCGAGGATCGCTGAGCGGCAGCCCTCCAGCGCGTAGGTGGCCGGCGAGATCTTCGAGAGTGCCTGCATCCAGCCCGGCAGCACCGAGACCGGGTAGTAGACGCCCGAGACTACGAGCAGGAGGCCCTGCGCGACGAACCCGAGCTGCGTCCCCTTCTCGGGCGAAATCAGCGGCAGGACAGCCGTCATCATCCCGACCCCGATGAACGAGATCGAGGCGATCATCAGGAGCACGAGCGCGGCCGCGTAGTTCGCGTCCGGGAGGCTCAGGCTGAAGAAGACCGCGACCGCGCCGAACAGGAGCACGGCCCGGACGACGCCGTAGCCGATCGCGAAGAGGCCCATCCCGAGGAGGTGTGCCGGCCGCGAGAGCGGCGCCATGAACGTGTACTCGATCGTCCCCTCCCAGCGCTCCCAGGCGACGGTCTCGGTGAGGATCTCGAAGATGATCCCGAGGTAGGCCCAGATCACGGCGCCGACCAGCAAGATCGTCGTCAGCTCCTCGACGTTCACCTTGCCGCCCATTGCCGGGATGCCCTCGGCGATGAAGACGATCGTGAGCGTGTTCGCGACAGTCCAGACGAAGAACGCGACGTCCCACCAGATGTAGCGCTTGACGAGGTAGATGTTGCGCTCCACGACTCCGCCGAGCCCGATCAGCTCGTGGCGCAGAGCAAGACTCATGGCCCTCATCCGTCTTCCTCCTCTCCGTTTGCGAATGCGTGGCCGCTCGCGGCGAAGAACGCCTCTTCGAGCGTCTCGGCGCCGTAGCGCGCCTTGAGCTCGTCGGCCGGCTCGAGGCAGAGCAGCTCGCCGTCGTCGAGGATCCCGATGCGGTCGGCGAGGGTCTCGGCCTCAGCGAGGTCATGCGTGCAGAGCAGGACGGACGCGTCGTGCTCGGCGCGGACCTCGCGAATGAAAGCCTGTACCTCCTGCTTCGAGCGTGGGTCGAGCCCGGTCGTCGGCTCGTCGAGCAGGAGCAGGATCGGTGCCGTTAGCAGCGCGCGTGCAAGAGCGACCTTCTGCTGCATTCCGCGCGAGAGGCTCTCCATCGGGTCGCCGCCGCGGTCGTCCGGGAAGCCGACCCGCCGAAGAATCTCCGGGATGCGCTCGCGCGTCTCCGTGCCGCGCATGCCGTAGAACCGCGCCGCGTAGCTCAGGTTCTCGACCGCGGACATCTTCTTGAAGAACGAGGCCTCGACCGAGACCCGGTTCACCAGCTGCTGGACCGCGCGAGCCTCTCTGAACGCGTCGTGGCCGAAGACGAGCGCGCTCCCGCCGTCAGGGATGAGCAGCGTCGAGAGCAACCGGACGAGCGTCGACTTGCCCGAGCCGTTCTGGCCGAGCACGGCCACGCACTCGCCCCGCTCGACGTCGAACGTCACGCCGCCGAGCGCAGTGACGCGCCTCCGCCCGCGACGGCCGTCGCGGCGGACGAACTCCTTGCGCAAGTTGTGGACTTCGAGGGCTTTCATGAGCTGCTCCAACTCGACGGGACACGGACAGTGCGCGCTCACCAGGAGGCGGCGCGCGGGTACCGGAGTCAGCGACTGAGCAGCATGCTGGTCGCGAGGCTACCGGGGCAATCGGCGAACCGCAACCTCCGGGTCCCTGGACAGCGTCCGCGGTCTCCTCTACTGTGGGCTGCAAGCGTCGGCCGCAGAAGGCAGGCGCGGAGGCATTGGGGCCTCAGGACTCACGGGAGTCCTGGGCCCTTTTTGTTTGGTCCGAAAGGAGGAGCATGGCGGCGGAAGAGACACGGCACTACCTGGCGAACGGCTCAGCGGAGAAGCCGGCGCCCAGGGAGACCCTGGAATGGGCAGGCCAGACGCAGGCCCAGATGGTCGACCTCAAGTTCTGCGACCTGCTCGGCACCTGGCAGCACGTGACGCTGCCGATCTCGGCCTTCGACGAGTCAGCGTTCGACGAAGGGCTCGGCTTCGACGGCTCCTCGATCCGCGGCTGGCAGAGCATCGCCGAATCGGACATGCTCCTGATGCCCGACCCGGCGAGCGCTGTGCTCGACCCGTTCACCGAGGCACCGACGCTCTCGCTGATCTGCGAGATCGCCGATCCGGTGACGAAGGAGGGCTACTCCAAGGACCCGCGGCTGATCGCGCGGAGGGCCGAGGAACACCTGATCGAGACCGCCATCGCCGACACGGCGTACTTCGGGCCGGAATGCGAGTTCTTCGTGCTCGACTCGGTCTCGTACGATCTCGCCGACCACCGCTCCCACTACGCAATCGACTCGGCCGAGGGCCACTGGAACTCCGCGGAGCCGGGGCTCGGGTACACCGTCCGGCCCAAGGAGGGCTACTTCCCGCCGGCTCCGCACGACACGCTGCACGACCTGCGCAGCTCGATGGTGCTGACGCTCGAGCGGCTCGGGATCCCGTGCGAGTTCCACCACCACGAGGTCGCTTCCGGCGGCCAGTGCGAGATCGACCTCCGCTACCAGTCGCTGACGCGGATGGCCGACCAGGTCCTGACCTACAAGTACGTCGTCAAGAACCTCGCGCGTGCGGCCGGCAAGACGGTCACCTTCATGCCGAAGCCGCTCTACGGGGACAACGGGTCGGGCATGCATACGCACCAGTCCCTCTGGAAGGAGGGCACGCCGCTGATGGCCGACCGCTCCGGATACGCCGGGCTCTCGCAGCTCGCGCGCTCCTACGTGGGCGGCCTGCTCGCGCACGCACCGGCACTGCTCGCGTTCTGCGCGCCGACGACGAACTCGTACCGCCGGCTGGTGCCGGGCTTCGAGGCGCCTGTCAACCTCGTCTACTCGCAGCGGAATCGCTCGGCGTGCATCCGGATCCCGATGTACTCCGAGTCGCCCAAGGCGAAGCGGATCGAGTTCCGGTGCCCCGACGCGGCGGCGAACCCCTACCTCGCGTTCTCGGCGATGCTGATGGCCGGGATCGACGGGGTGCAGAAAGGGCTCGACGCGGGAGAGCCGGCCGACTACGACCTCTTCGAGGAGGACCGCGGTGTTGCGCAGGTGCCGGGCTCGCTGGCCGAGGCGCTCGACGCGCTCGAGGACGACCACGAGTTCCTGCTCGCGGGCGGCGTCTTCTCCGAGGAGCTGATCCGCACCTGGATCGACTACAAGCGAGAGAACGAGGTCGACATCGTCAGGCTCCGCCCTCACCCGGCGGAGTTCGCCCTCTACTACGACTGCTAGTGCTGGCGACGTCGATCGACGTGCGAGACCTCGGGCCGGGCGACTGGCCCGAGGTCTCGCGAATCTACCTCGAGGGAATCGCGACCGGGAACGCGACCTTCGAGACCGAGGCGCCCTCGTGGGAGGCCTGGGACAGCGCGCACCTGCGCGAGCACCGCTTCGCGGCGGTTCGGGACGGCCGCGTCGTCGGCTGGGTCGCGCTCGCGCCGACCTCGGAGCGACCGTGCTACGCGGGCGTGGCCGAGATCAGCGCCTACGTCGCCGAGGAGACACGCGGCGAGGGCGTCGGGAGGGCGCTGCTCGCCGTGGCCGTCGAGAGCTCGGAGCGCGGCGGCATCTGGACGCTCGAGACGAGCGTGTTCCCGGAGAACGGGCCGAGCCTCGCGCTGCTGGAGCGGTTCGGCTTTCGGGTCGTCGGAGTGCGCGAGCGGATCGCGCGGCTTCACGGCGCCTGGCGAGACACGGTGATGCTGGAACGACGAAGCGAGGTGGTGAGATGACGAAGGTGGAGGCGGTCGTCCTGCGCGAGCGCGTCGAGATCGTGATCGACGCTGTCGAGGACGAGACAGGGCATGTCGGCGTGACCGTCGTTGAGGCGGTCGGGCACGGGCGCGAGCCCGGGATCACGCACGAGTACCGCGGCCGGGTCTTCGAGTCGCGCTTCCTGCCGAAGGCGCTGCTCACGTTCGTCGTCGCCGACGAGCTCGCGGACGCGGTCGTCGCGACGATCGCCGACGCGGCGCGCAGCGGCAACGACTGCGGCGACGGCCTCGTCTGGACGACGCCCGCCTACCGCGTCACGCACAACCGCACCGGCCTGCCGCTCGAGCGCGCGGAGAAGGCCGCATGAAGAACTCAGACCTCCTCCTCGCGGCGAACACGCTCTGGGTCGTCGTCGCCGCCGTGCTCGTGATGTTCATGCAGGCAGGCTTCGCGTTCCTCGAGGCCGGGCTGACGCGGATGAAGAACGCCGCCCACATCGCGGGCAAGAACGTCCTCATCTTCGCGGTCTGCTCGCTCGTCTACTGGGCGGTCGGCTTTGGCATCGCCTTCGGCGACGGCGGCTCCGTTATCGGGACGCACGGGTTCGCGCCCTCGGTCGACTCGCTGCTCGCGGTCGGCAAGGCGCCGTACGCGTTCTTCACCACGGTCCCGGCCGCGGCCGGCTACCTCTTCGAGGTCGTCTTCGCGGGGGTCTCGCTCGCGATCGTCTGGGGGGCAATGGCCGAGCGCGCGAAGCTCTGGGTCTACTTCGTCTTCGGCGCGATCTTCACGGTCATCTACTCGATCACCTCGCACTGGGTGTGGGGCGGAGGCTGGCTGATGGGGTTGGGGATGCAGGACTTCGCCGGCTCGACGGTCGTGCACTACCAGGGCGCGCTCGCTGCGCTCGCCGGCGCATTGCTGCTCGGCGCGCGCATCGGCAAGTTCGAGGGCAGGCGCGCCAACCCGATCCCCGGGCACAACATCCCGTACGCCGTCCTCGGGACGATCATCCTCTGGTTCGGCTGGTTCGGCTTCAACCCGGGCTCGACGCTCGCCGTCGTCACCGGCCACAAGGTCGGCTACTTCGCCTACGTCGCGCTGACGACGAACCTCGCGGCGGCGGCCGGCGCGCTCAGCGGCGCGGTCACGGCCTGGCTCGTGCTGCGCAAGCCCGATATCTCGATGATCCTGAACGGCGTGCTCGCGGCCCTCGTGGCCGTCACCGCGGCCTCCGGCTTCGTCGCGCCCTGGGCGGCCGTCGTGATCGGGCTCGTCTCGGGCGTGATCGCGGTGGTCGGCGTGCTCGCGGTCGAGCGGATCGGCATCGACGACCCGATCGGAGCGGTCTCCGTGCACGGGGCCGCCGGGGTCTGGGGAACGATCGCCACTGGGCTCTTCGCCGTGCCTGCGCTCGCGAAGACCCTGAACACCGGCCAGGGCGGCCTCGTCTACACGGGCTCTCTGCACCAGGTCTGGGTGCAGCTGATCGGGCTCGCAGCCGTCGGCGCGTTCACGTTCTCGGCCTCGTTCGCGTGCCTCTGGGCGATGAAGCGGCTCTGGGGGATCCGCGTCGAGGAGGAGACCGAGACCGCCGGCTTGGACGTCTCCGAGCACGGCATGTGGGGCTACCCCGAGTTCTACATCCCGGTTCCCGGCGGCTACGGGACGGAGGCACACGGTCACCTCGTCGGGCACGCACACGAGCGCCGCGTGCCGCAGCCGTCGCCCGAACCGGTCGGGGAGGCCGCATGAAGAGCGAGAAGCACTGCACCTGCGAGAGACCGGTGCTGCGGGAACGCTCGGAGCAGAAGGGGTCGGGCGAGAGCTGGTGCGGGCGCTGCAAGCGCCCGATCGGCTTACGACCGGCCATCTTCCGCAGCGCCTTCTCGTAGCTAGTAACAGTCTGTTACTTGCGCACCGGCACCGAGAGCGACTTGGTGCGGACGATGCAGCCCTTGCTCGGGTCCTTGCCCTTCGGGAAGGCCTTGGCGAGCGCGTTCGCGATCAGGTAGGCACGCGAGGCGTAGCCCTGGGAGTAGTAGTGGATCCCGTCCGGGATGAACCAGGCGTTCTTGACGACCGAGGCCCAGTCGTAGATCCGCATGTTCGGATAGCTGGAGCAGGCACGCCTCAGCGCCTGGTTCCACAGCCGCATGTTCCCCGCCGAGTACGGCCCGTCGGGCCGCAGCGACTTCACGTTGACCCAGAGCACGTGGAAGTCGCTGAGGACGTACATCATCCGCCGGATCCTCGTGTCGCGGCTCACGCCCGACCCGACCGAGACGTCGGCGGTGTCGTTCGTGCCGAGCGCCAGCACCCAGCACCCGCGGTACCCCTGGCGCACACGGTCCTGCGCGACCTCGTAGGCGTTGATGCCTCCCTGGAGCGTCTCGACGATCGACGTGGCACCGGCGATCTCGAAGTGCCGCCTCGCAACCCCGACCCGGCCGTACTGGGCACCCATGCGCTGGCGCGGATCGGGCAGGTACCGGGGCGAGGTGAGGCCCTCCGACGTCGAGTCGCCGATATGGACGACCCCGTGGCACGACGTGCGGACGGATCCCCGGACGGGCGGCGTCAGCGTGCTGCGCACTGCCACGCCGCCGCCCGCCGACCCCCCCGGGTCGATCGCACCGACGGCGCCGACCAGCTGCCCCGAGGCCGAGCCGGACACGCCGGGGGGCTTTACGCCGGCCAGCGCGACGGAGGCCAGGATCAGCGCGACGAAGACGACGACGAGCGCCACGCGAGCTTCGCGGGAGAGCGAGCGCGGGCGCCAGCCCTCCGACCTGAACCGCTGGAGGAGCCGTCCGAGCGCGCCGCGGCGCACCGGCTCCTCGACGTAGCGCCAGGACAGCGCGGCAACGACGAACGTCGCCGCGACCTGTGCCGTGACGCGGAGCGGATCGTGACCGTGGGCGAGCGCAGGGGTCGTCAGCACGATGATCGGCTGGTGCCAGAGGTAGATGCCGTACGAGCGCACGCCGATCCAGCGCAGGGGCTGCCTCCCGAGTGCACGGCCGACCCTCGTCGCAGGGTGCGCGGCCACGCCGACGACCAGCACCGTCGCCAGCGAGAGGAGCACCATGCCGCCCTGGTAGACGAACGCCGAGTACTGGGTGGTGCGCCAGACGAGCGCGGCGATCGTCACCAGCCCGATCACGCCGAGGACGTCGAGGATCGTCACGGCGCGCGGAGCCACCTTCCGGGTGAGGTTGCGGCTGGGCCAGACCATCGCGAGGGCGGCGCCGAACAGGAGCCCGAACGCGCGCGTGTCGGTGCCGTCGTAGATGCGCGACGCGTCGAAGCTCGGCTGGTACAGAAGCGCCATCTCGACCGCGGACGCGAGCGCCACGAGGAACGTCACCGTCGCCAGGCGCGGTCGGATGTTGAACGGCCTCGCGCGCTCTGGGATGAACCGGACACCGAGCAGCAGCAGGAACGGCCAGATCAAGTAGAACTGCTCCTCCACCGCGAGCGACCAGAGGTGGCCGAGCGGCGACGGCGGGCCGAAGCGGGCGAAGTAGGACTGGTGGTGGAAGATCTGCCACCAGTTGTTCACGTAGGCCACGGCCGAGGCGACCTCGAACCGCAGGTCGTGGAGGCGCGCGCGGTCGGAGATCGCGACCCAGATGCTGACCACGATCAGCATCACGAACAGCGCGGGAAGAAGCCTGCGGGCCCGCCGCAGCCAGAAGTCTCCCAGCCGCAGGCGCCCCTCGCTCCACTGGCTCAGGAGCACGTCGGTGATCAGGTAGCCGCTGAGCGTGAAGAAGACGCCCACTCCGAGCATCCCGCCGGAGGCCCAGCCGAAGCCGAGGTGGTAGGCGATCACCGCCAGCACCGCGATCGCGCGCAGGCCGTCGAGGCCGGGCATGTACCGCCCAGCGCGGAGAGACGGCTTAGGCATCTCGCACCATCGGATCGACTGCCGGCCCGCCGCGATTGCCTCGGCGCAACCGCACAGGATTGCGTGCCACCCAGGAGCCTACATCCGCGTTTGCGAAGACGGCAGCTATGCCGTGACCGCCGCCGCCTCCCTCGCCTAGCCTAGGCGGCGTGAGGTACCAATTCGTCGACTGCCGCTGGGAGCTCGGCTCGCCCGGACGTGGGCGCGAGCTCTACCTCGCCGGGCACATCCCGGGAGCGGCGTTCCTCGACGTGGACGAGGACCTCGCCGCTCCGCCGGGTGCCGGCGGCCGCCATCCGCTGCCCTCGGCCGAGGACTTCGCCCGCGCCGCCTCGGGCGCGGGAATCGGCGAGGGCGTGTTCGTCGTCGCCTACGGAAACATGGGCGGCGCGGAGCGGCTCTGGTGGCTGCTGCGCCACTTCGGCCACGACGACTGCGCGGTGCTCGAACACGACGGCTGGCTCGGCCCTCTGCGCGCGGGCGAGGAGGAGATCGCCCCCGCCCGGTTCGAGCCGAGACCGCGAACGGACGACACGATCTCGGCGGAGGAGCTCGCGGCGCGCCTGGACGGCCTCGTCGTCGTCGACGCGCGCCTCCCGGAGCGCTTCCGTGGTGAGCCGAACCCGATCGACCGCGTGCCGGGACGCGTTCCGGGGGCGCTCAGCGCGCCGTGGAACGAGCCCGTGCCGGACCTGCCCGAGGGTGAGCTCGTCTCCTACTGCGGCTCGGGGGTCACCGCCTGCGTCACGCTGCACCGCCTGGCGCTCGCGGGACGGGAGGGCAGGCTCTACCCGGGCTCCTGGAGCGAGTGGGAGCAGCTGGGCCTTCCCGTCGAGCGCGGCTAGGCATCGCTTTTCGAGCCGCCGCTAGGCGAGCTCGAACGTGACCGTGACGTTGGCGTCGACCTCCTGCGTGCCGGGCTCGACCGGCGTTGCCGGTGTCGACTCGGCGGCACGAAGCGCTATCGGGTAGACCGGCACGGACTCCGAGTCGTTCTCGTTGATCCGGTGCACCTGGCCGAGCTGGGCTCCGGCTTCCTCGGCGAGTGCCTCCGCCTTCGCCCGGGCGTTGGAGAACGCATCGCGAAGGGCCTGGCGGTAGAGCTCGGCGCGGCTGGAGCGCTCGAACTGCGGGCCCGAGACCTGGTTGGCCCCGGCGGCCACGGCCGCATCGACCGCCTTGCCCGCGCGCGCGATGTCCTTGACCGTTGCCGAGACGGAGCCGCTCGCGGTGAATCCAATGACGTTCCCGGAGCCGTTCTCGCGTGGATAGACGGAGACGTCCTGCGTCTGGAGATCGGACCGGGCGACTCCGGCGCCGACGAGCGCCTCGATCACCCGGCGCATGTGGTCGGCGTTCGCCGCCGAGGCGGCCCGTGCCGTCGCGCCGCTCGACTCGACTCCGAGTGAGAAGACGGCGGTGTCGGGGACGCCCCGCGCAGTGCCGCGGCCGTCGACGGTGATCGTGTGTGTTTCCGTGGAGCCGGCGCTGTGCGCGGCCGGCGGCCGGCCCACGCCCGCGAGCGCGGCCGCCGCTACGAGGAGCGCCGCAACCGCGGCGATCGAGGCGATCTTCATCGTGTCCTCCTGGTTTGCCTACGGCTGAAGTACGCCGCCGGCACACCGGCGCGTCACGTACGGGCTAGGCGGTGGCGGTCGCGTGCCGGGAGAAGCCGTTCAGGTATGGCTCCCAGCCGTTCGGGATCCTCGGCGTCGCGAGGTGGATGAAGAGCACCGGAGCAGGCGGCCGAGGCTTGGCGCGCAGCGACATCGAGACCTCTTCCGGCAGCCGGTTCCCCTTGCGCATGTTGCAGGGCGCGCACGAGGTGACCACGTTCTCCCAGACCGACCCCCCGCCGCGGCTCCGCGGGACGACGTGGTCGAGCGTCAGGCGCCCGCCGGTCGAGCCGCAGTACATGCAGCGCCAGCCGTCACGCGCGAAGAGGGCTCGGCGCGAGATCTTCCGCTGCAGCGTCCTCGGCACGCGCACGTACTGGACGAGCCGGATCACGTGCGGGCGAGGGTAGGTGTCGGTTGCGGATCTGAGGGGGTCCTCGAGCTTCTCGATCACCTCGGCCTTGCCCTTGAACACGAGCACGTGAGCGCGCCGAACGGTGGTCACGTTCAGCGGCTCGTAGCTCGCATTCAGGACAAGAACCTGCTGCACCCGGACGAATTTAGCAGCCGTGGTGCGTGTGACCCGGCCGCGCCCCGTCAGCGTGACATCGCGCGCTCGACGGCTTCCGCTTCCTCGGGCGAGAGCGCGACGGAGGGATTCCCGCGGTCGAGCTCCTTCATGTAGATGCGCGCGTAGTCGCGCCCCTGGATGGCGCTGACGACGATCCCGGTGCGGCGCGAGTCGAGCACGGCCAGGGAGGCCGACTGCGACCCGCCGCTCGCACCGAACGCGTCGTAGCGGATGATCGAGGTGTTCCGCACCGACTCGTCGACGCGCCGGTCGACCCGGACGAGCCCGGCGGCGACCTCGTCCACGGCACGGTGGAGGTCGTCGATCCGCCCCTGCAGCGAGACGGCGAAATCGACGAGATCCGCCTTCCCGCCGCCGAGCAGCACCGACTGCGCCATGTGGAGGCGCCGCATCCGCATCCAGAGCCACGCGCACAGGATCAGCGCGATCGCCGCAGCCGCCGCGGCACCGATCGCAATCCAGGCGGCGGTCACGGTGGACACGCTCGCTCCGAGCACTAGGCTCCGACCGAGAAGATGACCGGGTAGTCGGCCGAGTTGTTGCTGGTCCTCACCTCGCCGGTCACGGGCGTCACCTCGACCTTGATCATCGCCGGCGTCGAGAAGTTCGGCTGCGGGAAGTTGCGGAACGTGATCACCTTCTGCTCGCCGGGGTTGAGGAAGTCGATCGTCGCCTTCTTCACGATGTTGCTGCCCTTCGACTGCTCGATCGTGAACGTGACCGGGACGGTGGTCACCTGCACGGTGCCCGAGTTCTCGACCGTGACCTGGAACGCCATATCCACTGTGGCGACAATCGTGGTGGTCGTCGAGGTGCCCAGCTCTTGACCGGAGGGGAGGACCTTCGTCGAGATCAGGGATGTCCCACGCACGCCACCCGTCGTGCTGGTGGAGGCGCCGCGCAGCTTCTCCAGCACCGGGGTCATCGCGGACGTCGTCGCGAGCGCCGGATCCTGGAGGAAGTTCGAGTCGGGCACGGTCGTCCCGGTGATCCCCTGGAGCTTGAGCTCGGACTGGGCGGGAGCCTTGAACGAATCGTCCCAGATCACGTCGCTCGCGAGCGGGCGCTGCATCTGGGCCGCGAGCACCGAGGCCGCTGTGGTGACGTTCTGTGTCGACGAGGTGGCGCCCAGCGCCCTAGCGAGGCCGGTCAGGCCGCTGACCCGATACTGCAGCGCCTGGATCACCGCCGCGTGCTCGTCCCGCAGCGGGCCGGGCGGCGTGATCGCCTGCGCGCGCTGGACGTCGAGCTGCTCCTGGCGCGCGAGGCCGGCGATCTGCTGCTGAAGCTGGGCGCGCTTGACCCCGGGTGCGAGCAGCGCCTCGCTCAGGCGTTTGCCGATCTCCTGCGACGAGGTCGCCACCTCCGAGACCTTGTTCATGTAGCTCCGGTAGGTCTTCGACTTCCCGGCCGCCTGGCAGCTCTTGATCCAGAACACGAGCAGGACGATGATCAGGATCGCGAAGGCGATCAGGCCGACGAGCCGGAGGAGCGGCGTCAGGTTCTGCGGCGCCCGCGGCGGGCGCCGAGGCCCCCGAGGCCCGGACCGGCGCGTGTCCGGCTCAGTACGCGAGGACTCCTGGGTCGGAGGCTCCTCCTCGAAGAAGTCGAAGTCGATGTCGAGATCGCGCTCGCTCATAGCGGGAAATTGCAGGAAAAAGCCGGCTCACTCTATCTCGTTACCCGGCCGACCCGTCCGTTCCGGGCGATCCGGCAGCGGAGGAATCAAGCACGCCACGCGAAATCTCAAGGGTCGTGGCCGAGGCTGCACTTGCGCTGTCCCCAAGCGAGCTCGTGGCCGAGCGCTACCGGCCTCTGCGCCCGCTCGGGAGCGGCGGCTCCGGGTCCGTCTGGCTCGCGCGTGACGAAAGCAACGGGCTCGACGTCGCGCTGAAGATCGTCCCGCGCGAGGGCAAGGCTGCGACGCGCGCCGAGCGCGAGGCGCTGGCCGCCGCGAAGCTGCGCCACGAGCGCTGCCTGCGCGCCTACGCTCTCGAGCGCGACTCGCGGAACGTCTACATCGCCTACGAGTACGTGCCCGGCCAGACGATGCGCGAGGCGCTCCGTGCCGGAGAGCTGGACGACCGCGGCGCTGTCGAGGCCGCCGCCCAGGTGCTCGAGGGTCTCGCGCACGCGCACGCGCGCGGGATCGTCCACCGGGACGTCAAACCGTCCAACGTGCTCGTCGCCGAGGGCGAGGAGCTTTCCGTCCGCCTGCTCGACTTCGGGCTCGCGCAGCTCGCCGAGGAGGAGACGCTGACCGCGACCGGAGACGTGCCCGGGACGCTGGCCTACGTTCCGCCCGAGCGCCTCAAGGGCGAGGCCGGGAGCCCCGCCGCGGACATCTGGGCGGTCGGCGTCATGCTCTGGGAGTCGCTCGCGGGCTGGCACCCGTTCTGGAACGGCTCGCTCCTCGAGACGGCGCGCAGGATCGAGACCGGCGCCGTGCCGCTCGAGCAGGTCCGGCCCGACCTGCCGAAGCCGTTCTGCCAGCTCGTGAACCGGATGCTCGCGATCGATGCCGCGGCTCGACCGGCCGCGGGACGGCTCGCCCACGAGCTTCGCGACGCGTTCACCCAGCGCGTGCGCGACCGCACGGGCGGCCAGGAGCTCTCGCCGAGAGCCGCCCTGCGCTTCGCAGCCCCGGCCGCGGCCGGCGTCTTCGCGGGGTGGACGGCTGCCGCGGTGCCCTTCTTCCCCGCTCTGTTCGCTCCGCTGCTCGGCCTGCTCGCGTTCGGGCTGACGCTGCACCGGCCGCGGCTCGGCCTCGCGTTCACGCTCGCGGTCCCCGTGCTGCCACTCGGGAACATCTCCTCGGGCCTCGCGCTCGCCTACGGGGCGCTCGCGTGCGTCTGGCTCGCGCTCTCGTGGCGGGCACCGCGGGACGGGCTCTTCCTTGCCCTCGGCCCGCTGCTCGCGCCGATCGCTGCGCTCGGCTTGCTGCCGCTCGCGTCCCAGGGCGTGAAGAGCCCGGCGCGGCGCGCGCTGCAGGTCGCGGCGGCAGTGCTGCTCGCTGCGATGGTCGCCGGCCTGCGCCACGCGCCCCTTCCGCTGACCGGCTCCGCTCCGCCGAAGGGGCTCGGGATCGCCGGCAGCGAGGACCCGTTCGCCGTCGCGTTCGCGCTCTGGCGTGCGCTGCTCCACCATCCCGCACTGCTCTTCGAGGCTGCCGTGCTCGCCGCTGCGGCCGTCGCACTCCCGTTCGCGCGCACACGCGGAGTCTGGGGGATCGTGGGGTTCGGAGCCGCCGTGATCGTGCTCACCGTCCTCCCGGCCCCGTCGGTGGCCGCGATCCCACTGATACTCGGGGTCTGGGCAACCTGCATCGTCGAGGCCGTGAAGGCCCGGAGCTAGAGTTCAGCCCGGGTAGAACCCGGCCAAGATGAGCGTCCTCCGGAACATCGAGCAGAAGATCGAAGGCCTCTTCGAGGGCGTCTTCGGCCGTGCCTTCCGGACGCACGTGCAGCCGGTCGAGCTCGCGCGCAAGCTCGCCAAGGAGATGGAGGACCACCGCGTGGTCTCGGTCTCGCGCATCTACGCGCCGAACGAGTACACCGTCTACCTCGCGCCCTCCGACCACGCGCAGTTCACGAGCTACGAAGACTCGCTCCGGGGCGAGCTCCAGGAGTACATCACCGAGAACGCGAAGCGCGAGCGCTACGAGCTGATCTCGCCGCCGACGGTGAAGTTCGAGACGGACGACGACCTGGACATGGGCGAGTTCGGGATTGCGACGCGAATGGTGCAGGGCCCCGCGCCGCAGCCCGGGGAGCCGCCCTCGCAGCCGGTGCCGGGCGCGACGATGGTCTATCGCCCGCAGCCCGAGACCGAGGCCGTCTCCGTCGAGGAGCTCGGCCTGGGCCGCGAGCTCGTCAGCCTGACCGTGAACGGCACGAAGCACGAGCTCGAGCACGACCGCGCGCTGATCGGCCGCTCGAAGGACTGCGACATCCAGCTGCCCGACCCGAACGTCTCCCGCCATCACGCCGAGGTGCGCCTCGAAGGAGCCGCATACTGGGCCGTCGACCTGAACTCGACGAACGGCATGGAGGTGAACGGACGCCGTCTGAAGCGAGCAAAGCTGCGCCAGGGCGATCGCATCACGCTGGGCTCAAGCGAGCTCGTCTTCCGGCGCGACACGGAGTGACGTCGTGATGCTCGGCTCGATCGCGGTGGAGGAGGCGCTCCTCGTCCTCAAGATCCTCTTTCTCGTCCTCCTGTACCTCTTCATCTGGCGGATCGTGCGATCGGCCGCGCGCGACGTGAGCCTGCCGCAGGAGAGCTTCGTGCTCGCGCCCTCGGAGGCCGCCGCCTTGCGCGAGGCCGCCGGCCTCCATACCGGCCGGGTGATCGTGGTCAAGAGCCCTGCGCTCTCGGAGGGCGACGAGTGGGAGCTCAACTCCTCGCCGCTCACGTTCGGCCGAGGGTCCTCGAACGACATCCCGCTCGAGCGCGACGAGTACGCCTCGTCCCGGCACGCGAGGATCGAGCCGCGGCGCGACGGCGTCTTCGTGGAGGACGTGGGCTCGACGAACGGCACCTACCTGAACGGCGTCCGCGTCCAGGAGGCGACGCGCCTCGAGCCGGGCGATGTCGTGCGCATCGGCGAGACCGAGCTGAGGTACGAGCTGTGACTCTGGGTAACAGTGCCGCTGCCACCGATCCTGGGCGGCGCAGGCGGCTCAACGAGGACGCATACGTCTGCGAGCCGCCGCTGTTCGCGGTCGCGGACGGGATCGGCGGCGCGCAGGCGGGTGAGGTCGCGTCCGGCCTCGCGGCGGCCACGCTCCGCGACGACTCGGGCGGCGGCGGCGGCCGCGAGCGCGTCGAGGCGCTGATCCAGGAGGCGAACCGGCGCGTCTACCAGCGGCAGACGCACGACGCGACGGTCTCCGGGATGGGAACGACAATGACGGCAGCGCTCGTCGAGGGCGAGCGGGTCTGGATCGGGCACGTGGGCGACTCCCGCGCCTACCTGGTGCGCGACGGCCGGCTCGAGCAGCTCACGGACGACCACTCGCTGGTCGCCGAGCTCGTCCGCAGCGGGAAGCTGTCGCCGGAGGAGGCCGAGGTGCACCCGCAGCGCTCGGTCGTGACGCGCGCGCTCGGAACCGACCCCGTCGTCGACGTCGACACGTTCGTGATCGAGGCCCGGTCGGGCGACCTCTTCTTCCTGTGCTCGGACGGCCTGACGTCGATGGTCGACGACGCGACGATCCTCGAGGAGATCGGGCGCAAGCGCGACGACCTGCGATCGGCCGCGAAGGGGCTCGTCCGGGCCGCCAACCGCGCGGGTGGCGAGGACAACATCACGGTCGTCTTCTTCGAGATCGCGGGCGGAGACGGCGAGGAGCCCGGCCGGACGCTCACGCTGCCGCCGCCACAGGAACCCGCCGCCGAGGACGAGGACACCCTTGACGAGCTCGACCGCATTCCGGTCGTCGACACCAACGGCGCCGCCCGGGACGGGTGGCCCGAGGAGCCGGAAAAGCGGACGCGCCTGGGAACGCGCCTCCTGTTCGGCGCGCTGCTCGCGCTCGTGGTGCTGCTCGCGTGCGCGTTCGCCATGTGGGGCCTGTGGCGCTCGCACTTCGTCGGCGCCGAGCAGAACGGCCACGTCGCCGTCTACCAGGGCGTTCCCTGGGACATCGCCGGCAACCTGCGCCTCTACCGCGCGGTCTATGTGAGCCCCGTGCTCGCGGCACAGCTGAGCCAGCCCGAGCGGCAGAAGTTGTTCGACCACAGCCTGCGCAGCGAGTCCTCCGCGATGGCCGAGGTCCACAGCTACGAGGAAGAGATCGGTCGATGAGTCTCCGGAATCGCGAGCTCGTCAATCTGGTCCTCGTCGGGCTGCTGACCGCGATCGGCTTTGCAAGCGTCTACATCGCCCGGCAGGCGGTCGTCTCGACGGCCTCGCTCTCGTACGCGGGCTTCTTCTTCGCGCTCTACCTGGCCGCGCATCTCGCCTGCCGGCTGACCGTGCCTTACGCGGACCCGTTCCTGCTCCCGATGGCCGCGCTCCTGACCGCCATCGGCGTGACCGAGATCTACCGCCTCGATCCGACCGACGCCTTCCGCCAGACGCTCTGGATCGTGGTCGCTCTCGTTGCCCTCGTCGTGACCCTGTTCCTGCTCCGCCACGACTACCGGCAGCTCGAGAGCTACAAGTACCTGTTCGGGATCGGCGCGATCGCGCTACTCGTCCTCCCGGCGCTGCCGTTCTTCGGCCAGTCGGTGAACGGCGCGCGCCTCTGGGTCCACTTCGGCTCGCTCCAGTTCCAGCCCGGCGAGCTGGCGAAGGTGTTCCTGATCGTCTTCCTCGCCAGCTACCTGCGCGAGAAGCGCGAGGTCCTCGCCCAGGGCCGCCTCAAGGACTTCGGGCCGCTGCTCGTGATCTGGGGCGGCGCGATGCTCGTCCTCGTCGAGACGAACGACCTCGGCTCGGCACTCCTCTACTTCGGGATCTTCCTCGCGATGCTCTACATCGCCACGGCGCGAGCGCTGTTCGTCGCGATCGGCGCGCTGCTGTTCGTCGCCGGGGCGGCGGGCGTCTACCACATCGTCCCGCACGTCCGCGACCGGATCACGATCTGGCTGCACCCGTGGACCGACCACCCGGTCTACTGCGCCCTCAACGGCAAGCTCCTCCCGCGCCAGGACTGCGCGAGCTACCAGCTCGTCAAGTCGCTCTACTCGCTCTCGCACGGGAACTGGTTCGGCACCGGCCTCGGCAAGGGGACCTTCGAGACCACGGCCGGGCACCCGCTCATCCCGTACCTGAACACCGACTTCATCTACTCGGCGCTCGCCCAGGAGCTCGGGCTCGTCGGCGCCGCCGCGCTGCTGCTCGTCTACATGCTGTTCGTCGCGCGCGGGATGCGGATCGCGATGCTCGCGCAGGACGGCTTCTCGAAGCTGCTCGCCGCAGGCCTGACGTTCGCGTTCGCCCTGCAGACGTTCATCATCGTCGGCGGGATCCTGCGCCTGATCCCGCTGACCGGCATCACGCTCCCGTTCGTCAGCTACGGGGGCTCGAGCGTCGTCGCGAACTTCGTCCTGCTCGCAGGGCTCCTCCTCGTCTCTAACCGCGCGAACGCGGCTCGCCTGTGAACCGCCAGATCGCACGTCTCGCGCTCATCGGCCTCGGCCTCATCGCCGCGCTGATCGTCGGGACCACCTACTGGCAGACCTGGGCGACGGCGAGCCTCAACGACCGGCAGGACAACGAGATCCAGCGGGTAGCGCAGTTCTCGATCAAGCGCGGTCTGATCCGGGCGGCCGACGGGACGATCCTCGCGACGAACGTAAGGAAGCGGATCGGCGGCCAGACGCTCTACTTCCGCCGCTACCCGCAGGGCGCGCTCTTCGGCGCGGTGGTCGGCTACTCGACCCAGTCGCGCGCGAGGTCGGGGCTCGAGTCCTCCGAGAACGACTACCTGACGGGCTCCAACACGAACCTCAAGACCGTGATCGACCGGACTCTGGACAAGCTGCGCGGCGCGACGATAAAGGGCAACACGCTCTGGCTGACGATGCGGCCCTCGGCGCAGCGCGTGGCGATGCAGCAGCTGAACGGCAAATGCGGTGCCGCGGTCGCGGTCGACATCCGGACCGGCGCCGTGCTCGTCATGGCGACCCGGCCGACCTACGACCCGAACCTCGTCGAGTCCAACTTCAGCCGCATCACGAACAGGGCGCGGTCCGCGCCCTGCAGCCCGACCTCGCCGCTCCTCAACCGCGCGACGGCGGGGTTGTTCGTGCCGGGATCGAGCTTCAAGGTCGTGACGGCGACCGCCGCGCTCGACTCCGGGCGCTACTCGATCGACTCGCGCTTCGTCGACCGCGGCTACTGCATCGAGTACGGCAAGGAGGTGCAGAACTTCGGCGACCAGAACGGGCCCGAGCGCTTCGGCCCGGTCTCGTTCCTGCAGGCGCTGCAGCACTCGATCAACGCCGTCTTCTGCGACGTCGGCAAGGCGATCGGCGCGCGCTCGATCCTGAACGCCGCGAAGCGCTACGGCTTCTACAAGAGCCCGCCGCTCGAGACGCCCGAGAACGAGCGCCCGCCGAGCGGCCTCTACAACCACGGCCGCCTGTTCAACCCATCGCGGCCGCAGTTCCAGGTCGACCCGGGCCGTCTCGCCTTCGGGCAGGAGCGGATGCTCGTGACCCCGCTCCAGATGGCGATGGTCGCCGCCGGAGTCGCGAACCACGGCGTGGTCATGCGCCCCTACGTGGTTCAGCGCGTGACCGCTCCGGACGGCAGCGTCATCAGCCGCACGAAGCCGCACAAGTACCGCCGAGCGATGAAGACGAGTACCGCTGCGGCGCTGAACGAGATGATGCAAGCCGTCGTCACCGGCGGCACCGGCACGGCGGCCGAGATTCCAGGCGTCCGCGTCGCGGGCAAGACGGGAACCGCGGAGACCGGCGGCCCAGGCACGCCGAACACGACCTGGTTCATCGCGTTCGCGCCCGCCGATGCCCCACGCTACGCGGTCGCCGTCGTGCTCCAGAACCAGACCGAGACCGGCGGGACGACCGCCGCGCCGATCGCGAAGGAGATCTTGCAGGCGTTGTTGGCGGGAAGGTCGAACCCCTAACCTCCATGGACAGATGGCCGTCTCGGACACGCTGATCGGCACCGTCTTCGACGGCCGCTACCGGATCATCCGGAAGCTCGGCGCGGGCGGAATGGCCGATGTCTACCTGGCCGAGGACCAGGAGCTCGGACGGCGTGTCGCGATCAAGATCCTCAACGACCGGCACGCCGCGGACGAGCAGTTCGTCGAGCGCTTCCGCCGAGAAGCGAAGAACGCGGCCGGGCTGTCGCACCCGAACATCGTCTCGATCTACGACCGCGGGACGGCCGAGGACACCTACTACATCGCGATGGAGTACCTCGAGGGCCGCTCCCTCAAGGAGCTGATCGTCGGGCGCGGCCCCGCGCCGATCAAGATCGCGGTCGAGTACACGCGCCAGATCCTCGCCGCGGTCGGCTTCGCGCACCGGCACGGGATCGTCCACCGCGACATCAAGCCGCACAACGTGCTCGTAGGCCCCGAGGGCCGGCTCAAGGTGACGGACTTCGGAATCGCGCGCTCCGGCGCGAGCCAGATGACCGAGGTCGGGTCGATCATCGGCACCGCGCAGTACCTCTCGCCCGAGCAGGCGAAGGGCGCCCCAGTCGACCAGTCGTCCGACCTCTACTCGGTCGGCGTCGTCCTCTACGAGCTCCTCACCGGGCAGGTTCCGTTCACGGGCGACACACCGCTCGAGATCGCGATGAAGCATCTCTCCGCGGTTCCCGAGCCGCCGTCCGAGCTGCGCCCCGAGGTCCCACGCAACCTCGACCAGGTCGTGCTGAGGGCGCTCGCGAAGGACCCGGGCGACCGGTACCACAGCGCGGAGGAGATGGACGCCGACCTCCGGCGCGTACTCGAGGGGCTCCCGGTCGGCGAGGAGACGGCGAACGCCGCCACCGCGGTCCTCTCCGGAGCGGGCGTGATCGCGGCCGCGCCGACCTCGGTGATCACGCCGCCGACCGAGACCACTCGCGGAGCACCTCCCGGATCGACGCCTCCTGCGGGCTACTACGGCTACGAGGGCCCGCCGCGGCGGCGACGGCCGATCTGGCCGTGGGTGCTCGCCGTGCTGCTGCTCGCCGCGGCCGGCTTCGCGTCGTGGTTCGCGTACACGAAGATCCGCGACCAGCTGAACGCCAACGAGCCGGTCTCGGTCCCACTCGTGATCGACCTCCAGGAGGCGAAGGCCGTCAACAAGGTCCAGAACGCCAACCTCGTGCCGCATGTCGTCCGCCAGACGAGCCAGACCGTCGCGGCTGGGGTCGTCACCGGCCAGAGCCCGGACGCAGGCACCCGGGTCGCGAAGAACACGACCGTCACGATCAACGTCTCGAGCGGCAAGCCGAAGGTGCAGGTGCCGGACGTGATGGGCAAGAGCCAGTCCGACGCCGAGAGCGCGCTCACTCAGGCGGGGCTCGTCGCGAAGGTCTTCTCCGTCCACTCGGGCAAGCCTGCGGGCACCGTCACCGGCCAGGACCCGGGCGCCGGCACGATGGTCGTCCAGGGCTCGCGCGTGCGGATCAACGTCTCGAGCGGCCCGACGCCGGTCTCCGTCCCGTACGTGGTCGGCCAGTCGTTCGCGAGCGCGAGCTCTGTACTGCAGGGCGCCGGCTTCGGGGTCAAGCGCGTCAACGTCGACAGCAACCAGCCCAAGGACACGGTCGTCTCGCAGGACCCGACCAACTCTGCCGCGCCGGGCGCCACGATCACCCTCACCGTCTCGAAGGGCCCGCCTGCCACGACGGTCCCCGACGTGACGAACAACGACGTCGACTCGGCCACGGCGACACTTCAGGCCGCGGGCTTCAAGGTGAGCGTCCAGACCCAGGACGTCACCGACCCGGGCCTCGACGGAATCGTGCTCTCGCAGAAACCGACCGGCGACACCATGGCGCCCAAGGGCTCGACGGTCACGATCACGGTCGGGAACTTCGCGGTGCCGTCGAACCCATGAGCCGGCGCATCCGCGTCGCCGTCCTCCTGGGCGGCCGCTCGAGCGAGCACGAGATCTCGCTCGCCTCCGCGCGCTCGGTCATCGAGGCACTTGACCCGGAGCGCTACGAGACTGTCGAGGTAGAGATCGGCCGCGACGGGCGCTGGGAGCTCGGCACGGGCGAAGACGGCGCTGCTGCGGAGACGCTGCCGGTCCCGACCGCGAAGGTGCCGTCGGCGCTCGGCGAGGTCGACGTCGTCTTCCCGGTCCTGCACGGCCCCTTCGGCGAGGACGGCACGGTCCAGGGCCTGCTCGAGCTCGCAGGTGTCCCGTACGTGGGCGCAGGCGTCCTTGGCTCGGCGCTCGCGATGGACAAGGACGTGTTCAAGGCGGTCATGCGCGACCGCGACGTCCCGGTTACCCGCAACATCACGCTGCGGCTGGGCCAGGCGCCGGAGAACCCGTTCGGCTATCCGGTCTTCGTGAAGCCTGCCCGGCTCGGCTCGTCGGTCGGGATCTCCAAAGTGCTCACGGCGGACGGGCTCGCGCCGGCCGTGGAGCTCGCTTTCCAGCACGACGAGAAGGTGCTCGTCGAGGAGTTCGTCCCTGGAGTCGAGGTCGAGTGCGGCGTGCTCGGCAACGAGGAGCCGCTCGCGTCTCTGCCGGGCGAGATCGTCTCGCACGGCTTCACCGGCGTCGACTGGTACGACTTCTCCGCCAAGTACGACGAGGGCGGCATGGACCTGGTCGTCCCGCCGCGCCTGCCGCAGGACACGATCGAGCGCGTTCAGGAGCTCGCGGTGCGCGCGTTCGTGGGC
>DATIXI010000007.1:0-61220 GCA_035518635.1 Gaiellaceae bacterium | reverse complement strand
GTACTCAAAGCGTAAGAGAAACGGTTCATCTGGGTAGACGGATCGGAGAGCTTCTCCGGCCCGGACAGGTCGTGGCCCTCATCGGCGAACTGGGATCGGGAAAAACCCATTTGGTCAAGGGGCTTGCTGCGGGTGTCGGGGTAAGAAGGGCGGACCGCGTCGCTTCACCGTCCTTTACGCTGATTCACGAATATCACGGCCGGATACCATTCTATCACGTCGATCTTTACCGTTTGGCAGCCGAAGAAGAAGCGGCGGGGTTGGGCTTCGAAGAGTACCTGGGAGGAGCCGGCGTCACGGCCATCGAATGGGCTGACCGGATTCCGTCGCTTCTCCCCCGGGAATTGTTGTGGGTCAGGCTCCGCTTTCTCGATCGGCACGGGCGACTCATCGACCTTCAGGGGAAGGGAAGGCGGTACAAGGAGATGGTAGCGCTCCTGGAGGCGCAGTTCAGGGAAGACGAAACCTAAGATTCACACCCAAGGAAGCGGAGGCGTGGGGATGGCGCTCATTGTTCAGAAATTCGGAGGAACCTCCGTCGGAGACATCGAACGCATCACCAATGTGGCAAAGCGTGTTCTTCGGACTCGGGATCAGGGACACCAGGTGGTCGTTGTCGTATCCGCCATGGCGGGCGAAACCGATAGGCTTCTACGGCTCGCCCATCAGATTACCCGGATGCCCGATGAAAGGGAACTGGACGTGCTCGTCGCGACGGGGGAGCAGGTTTCGATCGCCCTCCTCGCCATCGCCATCAAGAACATGGGGTGCGATGCCAAATCCTACCTGGGATTCCAGATCAAGATCGCCACGGATAGCGCCTTCGGAAAAGCGCGGATCACAAGCATCGATTCGGAGAAGATCCTGTCCGATCTCGGCCGCGGGCGGGTAGTCGTGGTGGCCGGTTTTCAGGGGGCCGATGAATCGGACAACATCACGACCCTCGGCCGCGGCGGCTCGGACACGACCGCCGTCGCGCTCGCGGCGGCGCTCGGCGCCGAGGTGTGCGAGATCTACACCGACGTCGAGGGCGTCTTCACCGCCGACCCACGGCTCGTGCCCGAGGCGCGCAAGCTGCACGCGGTCAGCTACGAGGAGATGCTCGAGCTCGCGGCCTCCGGCGCGAAGGTCCTGCAGGTACGCTCGGTCGAGGTCGCGCGCAACCACTCCGTCAAGCTGCACGTCCGCTCCACGTTCTCGGCCGCGGACGGCACCTGGATTCGCGAGGAGGACGAACGGATGCTCGAGAAGGCGCTGATCTCCGGAGTCACGCACACGCTCGAAGAGACGCTGTACCGCGTCGAAGGCACCACGCCGGCCCGCCTGTTCGCGGCGCTGGCCGAGGCGGGCGTGAACGTGGACACGATCGTCCGCACAGGGCCGGAGATCGTCTTCTCCGCCCCCGCGGACGATTACAACGCGGCGACCAGCGTGCTCGACGATCTCGGCGCGCACTGGAGCTCGCGCGACGACCTCGGCAAGGTGAGCGTGATCGGGGCGGGCATGAAGAGCCACCCGGGAGTTGCCGCGAAGGCGTTCGAGACGCTCGCGAGCGCGGGCATCGAGCCGGAGGTCGTGACCACGTCGCCGATCAAGATCGCCTGCCACGTGCGCAGCGAAGAGGTCGAGACGGCGGTCGTCGTCCTGCACCGGGCCTTCGAGCTCGACGCCCCAGAGGCGGAGCGCGCGCATGCCTAAGAGCGTGGATCGTCATCGGCCTGAGTGTCGACCGGTCATTTCCGACGGATGCGCGGCAGAGCCGCACATCCTGAGGCTGGGCATCGCAAGCGATGGCTAGGGTCGCGGTCGTCGGCGCGACGGGCGCGGTCGGGCGCGTGACCGTCGACCTGCTCCTCGAGCGCGGCTTGGACGACCTGCACCTCTTCGCCTCGGCCCGCTCGGCCGGGAGCGACGTTCGCGGCCTGCGTGTCGACGAGGCGACCCCCGAGTCGCTCGCGGGCTTCGACGTCTGCTTCTTCTCGGTCGGCTCGACCGCGAGCCGGGAGCTCGTGCCCCACGCGGTCCGCGGCGGCGCTGTCTGCGTCGACAAGTCCGCCGCGTTCCGGCTCGAGGACGGGGTCCCGCTCGTCGTCCCGGAGGTGAACAGCGAGCGCGCGCGCGGGCACGCGGGCATCCTCGCCAACCCGAACTGCTGCACGATCCCGCTCACGCTCGTGCTGAAGCCGCTGCAGGACGCAGCTGGCCTGCGAGCCGTCCGCGTGGCGACCTACCAGTCGGCCTCAGGCGCAGGCGCCCAGCGCCTGCAGCGACTGCTCGACGAGCCGCAGGCGGAGCACGACCTCTCGATGGACTGGGACTACGACGGCGAGGAGTTCGAGGAGGAGTCGAAGCTCCGCGAGGAGACGCGGAAGATCCTCGAGCTGCCGAGCCTGCCACTCAGCGCGACCTGCGTGCGCGTCCCTGTCCCGGTCGGGCACGCGGAGTCGGTGTGGCTCGAGACCGAGGCGCCGCTCTCACCCGAGCACGCACGCGAGCTCCTGGCCGCGGCGCCGTCGGTGCGGGTCGAAGAGTTCCCGACGCCCGGCCAGGCGGCGGGCGGCGACGAGGCGCTGGTCGGCCGCATCCGCCGCGACCCCGCCGCCGAGAACGGCCTCTCGCTCTTCGTGGCGTGCGACAACCTCCGCAAGGGCGCCGCCCTGAACGGCATCCAGATCGCGGAGCTCGTCCTCTCCAGCCGCCCGGTCGCCGCCTAGCTCAGCGACGCGCCCTCATTGGGGCAGGTGGCACACCGCCTCGATGTTGTTGCCTGCAGCGTCGTGGACGAAGGCCGCGTAGTAGTTCTCGTGGTAGTGCGGCCGCAACCCCGGCGCTCCGTTGTCCTTGCCGCCCGCCGCGACCGCGGCCTCGTAGAAGGCGTCCACGGTCGCGTGGTCGGGCGCGCTGAAGGCGATGTGCGTCGCGCCGCGCTCCTCGCTCGAGCCGATCCAGAAGTCGGGCACGCCCTCGCCGGTGCCGAACCCGGCGGCGATGCCCTCGAACTCCATCTGGACGGAGTACCCAAGCGGCGCGAGCGCCTTCTCGTAGAAGCCTTTCGCCTCCTCGAGGTCGTCGACATTCGCTGTGACATGGTCGATCACGAGCTTCTCCTTTCGGCCGGTCGCATGTGGCATGTTCTCAAGTGGGGGCCGCGAAATCCCGATAACCCGTTCTGGGATGCGGCCCGCACGACTCGACCACACCTTCTTCGAGGACGAGCCACGCTCGCGGCTCGGCGCGCTCCTGCTCCGCAAGGGCCTCGTGACCCACGAGGAGCTCGACCGGGCGCTGGCCGAGCGCGAGGAAGGCGAGCTGCTCGGCGAGGCGCTGGTTCGCCTCCGCATCTGCTTCGAAAACGACATCGCCCGCGTGCTCGGCGATCAGGCGAACGTCGAGTTCGTGGACATCGGCATCACGTCGTTCGACCCGCGGGCGGTCTTCCTGCTGCCCCGCGAGGACGCGCAGAGGCTGCGCGCGATCCCGCTTCGCCTCCACCCGGACGGCGAGCTCTCGGTGGCCGTCATCGACCCGACCGACGACACCGTCCTCCCGCGGCTCAAGCTCGCGACCGGCCACCCGGTGCGCCTCGTCGTCACGACGCCCTCGGCCCTCCGAGCGGCCTGGTCGAACGCGTACTAGAGGCTAGGGCCTGGGAGCCGGAACCGGCTCGGGCAGGAACGCGTCCTTCAGCCTTCGCCACAGCCTCGCCCGCCTGGTCTCCTCCACGGGCAGGAGACCGCCGAGCTCGAGCCTTGTCAGCTCGACCGGGCCGGATGCGCGCACAGTCTGGAAGCCGAAGTCGGCCAGGAAGTCGTGCGGGAAGACCGTGCGGTGGACGAGGAAGCGCTCGTAGTCGGACTCGCCCTCGCGGTAGCGGTAGGCGAACGCCTCGAGCGCGGCCGCGCCCCTGTCCTTCGCCTCGCCGATCGCGGCGAGGAAGAGCGACTGGAGCACCCACGGGCTCGTGCGGTCGATCAGGTAGGCACAGGTGACGAGCACGGCGTCGTACGAGGGCGGTCCGGCCGGGAGCTCGGCCGCGCGCGGGTAGAGACCGGCCGGTCCGTACTGCATCGAGCCGAGCACGCGCCCGTCGTCGTCGTAGTAGACGGTGCCCCAGGCGCCGAACTCGGTCTCCGCCTTCTCGATCCAGCGCGCCTTGTCGACGCTCCGGCCGGCGTTGCGCGACTGCCACCAGACGCACTCGTGGCACACCGGGGCGACCTGAGGGAGCGTCGCTCCCGTGAGACCCGCCACTCGCGTCTTCACGGCGGACCGATTGCGTCGATGACCACGGTGACTGTCTCCGGCCGCGCGCCTGCCATTCGTTCCAGGTAGTCGGCCACACGCGCCTGCACCTCACGGCCCACCGCCTCGGCCGACGCGCCCCACTCCAGCTCGAGGTGCAGCTCGACTCTCGCGCGGCCGTCCGCCTCCTCGATCCGCACGGCGCCGTGCCTCGGCATCCGCTTCGCGACCAGGCCGCGAACACCCTCGACCTCCAGCGCCGCGTCAGCCGCATAGCTGGCAAGCACATCGGAGGCGACGCTCGCTGTGCCCTCCATCAGGGCGATTCTAGGATGAGCTCCGTTGCCTCGGGCCTGGCGAGGAAGCGGAACGGGACGAACGTCGTGCCGAGCCCGGCGGAGAGGTGCAGCGTCCCGGTCGGCCGCCGGTAGAGACCGCGGATGTACGTCCAGCGGATGTGCGCCAGGCGCAGCCGCCCGCCCGGCCAGGGCACGCAGATCTGCCCACCGTGCAGGTGCCCGGCCAGAACGAGGTGGAACGCGCCGGCGGGAATGCGGTCGATCACGTCCGGGAAGTGGCAGAGCAGAATTCGCAGGTCGGCATCGAGATCGACGAGCCGCTCGGGCCGGGCAACCTTACGGCGATAGGAGCGCGGGTCGACGCCGACGATCTGCACACGCTTTCCGTGCAGGTCGATCGTGCGAGCGTCGTCGGTGAGCAGCGTCGCCGGCCGGAGGTCGACGAGGTCGGCCGGGTGCGAGAAAGGGTCTCGCGTGATCGCGAAGTCGTGGTTCCCGAGCACCGCGAAGCAGCGAGGCAGGCGGGCCAGCAGCTCGCGCAGGCGAGGCTCGCCGCTGCGCCTGGAGAGCAGGTCGCCGCTGATCAGCGTGAGGTCGGGTCGCCGCTCCTCGACCCAGTCAACCGCGCGCTCGACCGCCACCTGTCCGCGCGACGGGAACCCCAGGTGGAAGTCCGAGAGGTGCGCGATCCGCAGGCCGTCGAGCTCCGGCGGAAGCCCCGGCAGCGGGCAGGCGAGCGTGTCGAGCTGCACCCACCCCGCCTCGAAATGGCCCCACGCGAGCCCGGCCGCCGCAGCGGCCGCCCCGGCCTTCAAAAACCGCAAGCTAGGCCTCGAGCTTCTCGACCACGGGCCCGACGGAGACGACGTGGCGCTTGAACTTCAGCTCCGACTCCTCCAGACCCGCGGCCACGCCGATCAGCTGCGAGAGGTGCAGGATCGGCATCGCGAAGTCCCTGCCCGTGGACTGCCGCAGCTTCAACTGCCAGGCGTCGAGCGAGAGGTGGCAGAGCGGGCATGGCGTGACCATCGCGTCGGCGCCCGCCTCCATCGCCTGCTCGATCGGCTGGATCAGCTCGCCGAGCGCGACCTCCTCCCGTGCCTGGATGATGGGGAAGCCGCAGCACTTGATCTTCGCCGGGTAGTCGATCGGCTCGCCGCCGCAGGCCTCGATGATCGCCTCGAGCGACCACGGCTTGTCCGGGTCCTCGAAGCCGAGGATCTTCGAGGGCCGCAGGATCTGGCAGCCGTAGAACGGCGCCACACGCAGGCCCTTGAGGCCCTTGTGCGCGACCTCCTTCAAGCGCTCGTACCCGTCGCCCTCGGCGATCAGCCAGAGGAGGTGCTTGACCTCGACCGCGCCCGAGTATGGCGGCGCGCCGACAGTCTCGAGGTTCACGTTCACGCGCGCGAGGAGGTCGGGGTCGTTCTTCAGCTGCCAGTCCGCCTGCCGCAGGTTGAGCGTGCAGACGTTGCAGATCGTGAGCAGCGTGTCGCAGCCGGTCTCCTCGGCGTACGCGAGGATGCGCGCGTTCAGGTGGAGGTAGTAGTCGGGCTCCGCCTCGTGGATGTCGCCGGCGCCGCAGCAGGTGACCGACTCGAGCTCCACGAGCTCGAGCCCCACCTTCGGCGCGAGCGCCTTCGTCGAGCTGTTCAGCTCCTTCGCCGACAGCGCCGCGAGGCACCCCGTGTAGTAGGCGACCCGTCTCACGTCGCCTCCTCGCGCTCCGCGACCTCCTGCTCGAACTCGATCCGCCCGAGCCCGTGCTCGCCCTGGACGATCCCGAGCGCTCCCTCGCGTCCCTGCTCCTTGACCAGCTCGCGAAGCTGGCGCGCCTCCTTCACGTCCTTGGCGACATGCGGCGGGAACGGAGACGGAACCTTGCCGCGGCGGGCGAGCTTGAGCGCGAACCCGGTCTGCTTGATCGCCTCGACGATCCCCTGTGTCTTCGGAACGAGCTCCGTCTCGCGGAGCCAGCCGGTCGACTCCGCAGAGCGGACGAACCACTTCGCGTGCTTCGCGCCCATGTCGTGATCGATCCCCTGCTTGACCGACTCGGCGCCGAGCTTGGCGATCGCATCACGCGGGTCGACGCCCTTCGGGCAGCGCTCGTTGCAGAAGTAGCAACGCGTGCAGTCCCAGATCCCGTGCTTGCCGTTCAGCGCGTTCAGCCGCTCGACGTCGGCCTTGTCGCGCACGTCACCGACGAACCGGAACCCCTTCGCCAGCGCGGCCGGCCCGAGGAAGTCCGGGTCGGACTCCATCGAGTTGCACTCCGAGACGCAGCAGCCGCAGAGGATGCAGAGCGACTCCTTGTGGATGGCGTTCATCTGCTGCTGCGAGACGATCCGCTCCTTCTCGGCGGCCTCCTCGTAGCCAGGGTCGAGCCAGGGCTTGACGGCGCGGATCTTGTTCCAGAAGGGCGCCATGTCGACGACGAGGTCCTTGAGCACGGGCAGGTTCCCCATGGCGGAGATCACGGGCACATGACCGGCGTCGGCGATCGGCTTCATCCGCTCCTTGCAGGCGAGCACCGCCCGGCCGTCCATCCGCATCCCGCACGAGCCGCAGATCATCATGCGGCAGCTCTTGCGGTACGCGAGCGTGCCGTCGTGCTTGTCCTTGATCAGGTCGAGCACGTCGAGCAGGCAGGCCCACTCGGGCGCGTCCACCTCGTACTCGCGCAGCGCACGCTCGCCCGTCTCCGGGTCGAAGCGCCAGATCTTCAGAGCGACGTCCATCAGCCTCCTTGGAGCGCATTCATGAAATCCACCACCGAACTGCTCGGCGGCGGTGTGATCGTGACGTGCGGGCCGAAATCGTGGAGCTCCATCGTGATCGTCGACGCGGGCGCGCCGGATGTCCCTGCCTTGTACGCGACCTTGCGGACGTACCCGTTGTCGTCGACCCACACCTCGACCGGCTGTCGCGCCGAGCCGCTCGCCTTCAGGGCGCTGCGGAGTGATTGCCGCACGCTCCCGCTCGCCTCCGTCGCCGCCCGGCCGAGGTCGACCGTCACCTTGTAGTGCGTGGTGTCGACGCCCTGGACGGCGTCGTTCCCGAGCTTCTGGACCTTTCCCGAGCCGAGCAGGTAGGCGAGCGCGCTCGCCGGGTTCGGGCTCGTGCTCTGCAGGCCGCCGAGGTCGATGCCGCGCTGACGGGCGAGCTGGCCGAGGTCGAGCTTGAGCCACTGCTTCCCCTTGGGCAGGCCGAGCTGCGAGAGCGCCGTCGAGCGCATGTAGAGGACGTTGCCGGCGCTGACCGTGTCGACGGTGAACCGGCGGCCGTTCGAGTCGACGGTCATCGTCAGGCGGCCGGAGGTGTCCTGGCCGTTGTTGAAGACGCCGCTGCCGCTGCTGCGCAGGCCCGCGCCCGAGATCGTGAAGTTCGCCTTCAGGCTCCCGACGCTCGAGGTCTTCTGCGCGGCCGACTCGATCTGTCCGGGCGAGAGGGACTTCCCTCCTCCGCCTCCGCCCCCGCAGCCGGCCAGCACCACCGCCGGGGCGAGCATCACCACGGCCCCACCCGGCCAGCGCATCAGTACGACCGCTCCATCGGCTGCCACCTCGTCACGGTCACCGGCTTCCAGTTGAGCTTCGGCGCCCCGTCCCGCCACGTGACGATCGTGTGGCGGAGGAAGTTTTCGTCGTCGCGCTCCGGGTGGTCGTGCGGACGCGCGTGGGCGCCGCGGCTCTCCTTGCGCTCGATCCCGGCGACGACCATGCAGTCGGCGAGCTCGAGCAGGAAGCCGAGCTCCAGCGTCTGGGTGAGGTCGTTGTTGAACACGTTGCCCTTGTCCTCGACGACCACGTGGTTGTAGCGCTCGCGCAGGGAGGCGACGATCTCGCCCTGCTCGAGCATCTCCGCCTCGCGCCGGAAGACGCCGAAGTTGTCGTGCATGGTCTCGGCCAACTCGTTGCGGATCGACCACGGCCGCTCGCCTTCGGCCCGGCCGAGCAGCTCCCGCAGCTCGCGATCCGCGTCGGCCTCGGCCGAGACCGGCACCTCGATCGTCGTGTGCGAGAGCGCCCAGTCGGCCGCGTGCGCGCCCGCGCGCTTGCCGAAGGTGATGGTCTCCATCAGCGCGTTGCCTCCGAGCCGGTTCGCGCCGTGAACCGAGACGCACGCGCACTCCCCCGCCGCGTAGAGCCCTTCGAGCGCCGTCCGGCCCCACACGTCGGTGTCGATGCCACCCATGTGGTAGTGGGCGCCTGGGCGCACGGGAATCGGCTCGAAGACCGGGTCGACCCCGAGGAACACCATCGAAAGCTCGCGCGTCCCGTGCAGGCGCTCCAGGATCTTCTCTGCACCGAGGTGGCGCAGGTCGAGCAGCACGTTGCCGTCGATCCCACGGCCCTCGTCGATCTCGGTCTGCTCGGCGCGGGAGATGACGTCACGAGACGCGAGCTCCATCGCGTGCGGGGCATAGCGCTCGAGAAAGCGGTCCCCCTCGGAGTTCAGGAGGTAGGCGCCCTCTCCGCGGCAGCCCTCGGTGATCAGCACCCCGGTGGGAGCGAGCGTCGTCGGGTGGAACTGCATCATCTCCATGTCCTCGAGCCCGACGCCGACCTCGAGCGCCATCGCCATGCCGTCCCCGGTGCAGGCGTACGCATTGGTCGTCCCCGTGTACAGCCGGCCGGCGCCCCCGGTTGCGAGGATGACCGTCTTCGCGCCGATCGAGACGAGACCCCCGTCGAGCAGGTTCCACGCGATCACGCCCTGGCAGCGGTCCTCGTGCTCGACCAGCTTCCAGACGAAGAACTCCTCGTAGATCTTCAGGTCACGCTTCAGAACTTGCTCGTACAGCACCTGGACCAGCACGTGCCCCGTGATGTCGGCCGCGTAGGCGGTTCGCGGGTGGCCGGCAGCGCCGAACGGGCGTTGGGCGATCCTGCCGTCCTCCGCGCGACTGAAGACCGCGCCCCACTGCTCGAGTTGGTAGACGTCTTCCGGCGCCTCCTCGCACAGGATCTGGATCGCGTCCTGGTCGCCGAGGTAGTCGGAGCCCTTGACCGTGTCGAAGGCGTGATCCTCGGGACTGTCCTCCTCGGCGTTTCCGAGGGCCGCGTTGATCCCGCCCTCCGCAGCCGCCGAGTGCGAGCGGGTCGGGTGAAGCTTGGAGATCATCGCGACGTCCGCGCCCGCGTCATGGGCCTCGATCGCGGCGCGCATTCCGGCCAAGCCGGCGCCGACGACAAGAACGTCGTGCTCCGCCTCCATCCCGCTTGAAGCTATCGCAAGCCCGGCCGCTCCGGCGGCACTACCGAGCCGACCCTTGCCTCCAGCGCGCGCGGCCCAGCCTGCGCATCAGCGCGGCCAGAGGGTCGTAACGACGATCGGCCACACGCTCCTTCAGCGGGATGATCGCGTTGTCGGTGATTCCGATCCCCTCGGGGCAGACCTCGGAGCAGCACTTGGTGATGTTGCAGAGTCCGATGCCTGCCTCGCCGCCTGTCAGCTCGGTGCGGTCGAGGGCGTCGAGCGGGTGCATCTCGAGGCTGGCGATCCGGATCATGAAGCGCGGCCCGAAGTACCCGTTCTTGAGCTGGTGCTCGCGGAGGACATGACAGACGTCCTGACAGAGAAAGCACTCGATGCACTTCCGGAACTCGCCCATCCGGTCGACGTCCTCCTGGCCGATCCGCCAGACGGCGTCCTGCTTCGGGGTGAAGGGCGGGATCCGCTTGTCGACCTCGTAGTTCCAGGAGACGTCCGTGACGAGATCGCGGACGATCGGGAAAGCCCGCATCGGCTCGACGCGGATCTCTTCGCCCGGCTGAAAATCGTCGAGCCGCGTTTTGCACATCAGGCGCGGCCGCCCGTTGACCTCGGCCGCGCAGCAGCCGCACTTGGCGGCCTTGCAGTTCCAGCGGACGGCCAGGTCCTTCGCCTGCGAGCGCTGGATCTCGCGCATCGCATCGAGGACGACCATGCCGACCTGGCTCTCGATCTCGTAGCCGACGAAGCCGCCGCCCCCGGAATCGCCGCGCCACACCTGGAACGCCCGCGTGCTCAGGCTCGCTCCTTTGCCTTCCGCTCGTCGACGAGCGGCTCTAGGTCGGCGACCGTCGTCGCCGGCACGGCCTCGACGTGCATGCCGTCTCCTTCCTTGCGGACGACGACGTTGTGCCCACCCCAGTAGTCGTCGAAGGCCGGAAAGTCGAGGCGGCTGTGCGCACCGCGGCTCTCCCGGCGTAGCAGCCCCGCACGAGCGATGGCCTGCGAGCACGTGACGAGGCTCCTGAGATCGCGGCACAGGTTCCAGGCCGGGTTGAAGGCCCGGCCGCCGACCGCCCGAGCGTTCCCAGCGCGGCGTTCGAGCTCCTCCAGCTTCGAGATCGCCTCGACGAGCCCCGCCTCGTCCCTGAAGATCCCGACGAGACCCTGCATCGTCTCCTGGAGCTCGGCCTCGAGCTGGTAGGGATCCTCCCCGCCGGTGTCGGCGAGATACGCGTTCAGGTCGTCGATTGAGGCGTCGACCTGCGCCTCCGACACCTGAGGCGCACCCGCGCCGCGCGCATACGTGGCCGCTCCCTCGCCGGTCCGCTTGCCGAAGACGAGCAGATCGGAGAGCGAGTTGCCCCCGAGCCGGTTGGCGCCGTTCATGCCGCCGGAGCATTCGCCGGTCGCGAAGAGCCCCGGCACGGAGCTCGCCCCGGTCTCGGCGTCGATCCTGATGCCTCCCATGGCGTAGTGGCAGGTCGGGCCGACCTCCATCGGCTCCCTGGTGATGTCGACTCCCGCGAGCTCGAGAAACTGGTCGTACATGCTCGGCAGCTTCTTCTTCACCTCGTCCGCCTTCAGGTGCGAGACGTCGAGGAGAACGCCGCCCCGCTCCGTGCCACGCCCCTCCTTCACCTCGGTGTAGATGGCCCGCGCGACGACGTCCCGGGTGGAGAGCTCCATGCGCTTCGAGTCGTACCGCTCCATGAAGCGTTCGCCCTCGACGTTTCGGAGGATGCCGCCCTCGCCGCGGACGGCCTCGGTCACCAGCAGGCCCACGACTCCGGGTGGCCAGACCATCCCGGTCGGATGGAACTGCACGAACTCCATGTCGACCAGCTCGGCGCCGGCGTCGTACGCGAGCGCGTGCCCGTCTCCCGTGGACTCCCAGGAGTTCGACGTGATCCGGTAGCACCTGCCGAGCCCGCCGGTCGCGAGCACCACCGCCCGGGCCTCAAAGACGACGAACTCCCCGGTCTGGCGCCAGTAGCCGAAGGCGCCGCAGACCCGGTCGCCATCCTTCAGGAGGGTCGTCATCGTGCACTCCATGTAGACGTCGACCCCTTCGTGAACCGCCTTGTCCTGCAGCGTGCGGATCAGCTCGCGCCCGGTGCGGTCGCCGATGTGAACCAGTCGCCGGAAGGTGTGGCCGCCGAACGCGCGCTGCGCCATGCGGCCGTCGGGTGTCCGGTCGAAGACGCCGCCCCACCGCTCGAGCTCGCGGACGCGCTCAGGGGCCTCCCTGGCATGGAGCTCGGCCATGCGCCAGTTGTTGAGGTACTTCCCGCCGAAGAGCGTGTCCTGGAAGTGGACCTGCCAGTTGTCGTCGCCGTCGACGTTGCCGAGAGCAGCCGCTACGCCGCCCTCGGCCATGACCGTGTGGGCCTTGCCGAGGAGCGACTTGCAGACGAGGGCCGTCCGCGCACCGTACGTGGATGCCTCGATGGCCGACCGCAGCCCTGCGCCGCCGGCCCCGATCACGATCACGTCGTACTCGTGTGTCTCGTGGCTCGTCTCGGCTCCCACTCAGAAGACCCTCGGATCGCTGAAGACGCCCATCGCCGCGAGCCGGACGTAGAGATCGGCGAGCGCGACGCTCGCGAGGCTCAGCCACGCCCATTCCGTGTGTCGCCGGTTGAGGACGGAGACGCCCTTCCAGAGACGGTGGCTGGTGCGTGCCGCCGCCGAGCACGAGAAGCAGTCGAGTCGCCCGCCGGCGAGATGGCGCAGCGAGTTACACCCGAGGGTGAAGAAGGAGAGGAGGACGACGTTCACGAGGAGAACGAGGGAGCCGACGCCGACTCCCGCGTGCAGCGATCCGTCCGAGCCCTTGAAGAAGAAGGCGCGGACGGCGTCGTACCAGAGGAAGCCGAGCACGATCACCGCCAGGTAGAGGAAGTAGCGGTGAAGGTTCTGGAGAAGAAAGGGATAGGAGCCCTCGCCGCGGTAGCGGCGCCGCCGCGGACCGGCGACTGCACAGGCCGGTGGAGCGAGGAAGAAGGCCCGGTAGTAGGCCTTGCGGTAGTAGTAACAGGTCAGGCGGTAGCCCAGAGGCACCCAGACCACGAGGGGGGCGAACGAGAAGGGAAGGTCGAGGCCGAACGCATGGAGGTCGGGCGAGTAGAACGGCGACAGGTACCGTGCGCCGCCGTCCGTGTAGAGGTAGTCGGAGCCCTGCCAGACGGCGACGAGGGAGTAGACGCCGAACGCGGTCAGCCCGACGGCGGTCAGGAGCGGAGCGCGCCACCAGGCGTCGCGTCTTCCAGTGGCGCCGAAGCCGCGTGGTGCGGTGGTGGTGCTCGCTTCCATCCCCCTGAACCCTAATCCGGGCGGACGGCCGCACCGCTCGTTATCGTGCGAGGAGGGTCTTTGCTTCGAATTGAGCGTCATCCGTTGGGGCCGCGCGTCTACGTGTTCCGGGCCCGGGTGCACGAGTGGCACCTGGGCGTGGCCGTTCTCGTCGCGCTCGGAGCGGCGGCGCTGCTCGATCACGCAGGTCGCAGCTTCGGGACGCTCGCCGTCGGGACAGCAGGCGTCCTGCTGATCGCCAAGGACTGGCGCGACCTCGTTCCATCCAAGCGCGACACCGCGACCTGGCGCCTCGGCCTTCACATGGAGCCGGCCCCCCTGCGCACGATGTACCGCGCCGACCCCCTCCCGAAGCTGGTCGCGCTCACTGCAGCTCTCGCGGGCCTCGTCAACCTCGCGGCGGCGGTCCGGCCGAACATCGCCTGGCGCAACCACCTGCTGCTCGGCGTGGAGCCGCTCGAAGGACTGAAGCTCTCGCACGCGGCGGCCGTTCCGATCTCGCTCCTGCTCCTTGTCTCGTCCCCCTACCTCTGGCGCCGCCGCCAGTCGGCGCTGCGCCTCGGGCTCGCCCTCCTCGCCGGCCTCACCGCGCTCGACCTGCTGAAGGGCCTCGATGTCGAGGCTGCTTCGGGCAGCGCCGCAGCGGTGACGGTTCTCTGGCTCGGCCGGGGCTCGTTCTACGTCCGCCACGACCCAGACACCCTCCGCGTCGAGCTCCGCCGGGTTCCGCTGCTCGCCGGCACGGTCGCGCTCCTCTGCGGCCTCGCGGTGTGGCTCGCCGGCCACGGCGACGTCGGCCTGGTCACGGTCGCGCGCGAGACCGGCGACGCCTTCCTCTGGCAGCAGGGCCCGATGCACTTCCGGGACGAGCTGGCGCACCTCGACGAGGCGATCGGCCTCAGCGGCCTCGTGGCGCTTGCCTGGTGCGCCTATCTCCTCTTCCGCCCACTCGCCGCGCCGCGCTCGCTCCCGGATGCCGAGGGCCGCCGCGCCGCCGGCGCGCTCGTGCGCAGCCACGGCTCGGACACACTCGCCTACTTCAAGCTCCGGCACGACCAGCACTACCTGTTCGGCCACGCCCGGCGCGCCTTCCTCGGCTACCGGGTCGAGGCCGGAGTGCTGCTCGTGTCGGGCGACCCGGTCGGCCCCGCCGAGGCGCTCCCGGACCTGCTGCGCACGCTGAGCGCGTTCGCCTCCGCGCGGGGCCTGCGTGTGGCAGCGCTCGGCGTCGGCGAGCGCATGGTGCCGCTCTGGGAGGACCTCGGCCTCCGATCGATCTACATCGGAGACGAAGCGATCGTCGAGACCGCGAGCTTCTCGCTCGAGGGTCGCGCGATCCGCAAGGTCAGGCAGTCGGTCTCGCGGCTCGCGAAGCACGGATACACCGCGCACCTGCAGAGGCTCTCCGAGCTGTCGGACCGCGAGCTCGCGGAGCTGGCGGCGGTGAGCCACGGCTGGCGGCAAGGAAAGCAGGAGCGCGGCTTCGCGATGTCGCTCGACGAGCTCCGGAAGGAGGATCACGGCGACAGCGTCGTGGTCGTCGGCCGCGACGCCGACGGGCAGACCCGGGGCTTCCTCCATTTCGCGCCGAGCTACGGGCGGCCGGCCGCGTCGCTCTCGCTGATGCGCCGCGATCGGGACACGCCCAACGGGCTCACGGAGTTCCTCGTCGCCCGCGGTCTGGAGCTCCTGCGCGACGAGGGTGTCGAGGAGGTCTCCCTCAACTTCGCCGCCTTCGCCAGGTTCATCCACGCCCCGCGCAACCGTGTCGAGCGGCTGACCGGGCGGGTGCTCCTCGCCGCGGACGCCGTCTTCCAGATCGAGCGCCTCTACCGCTTCAACGCGAAGTTCTTCCCGCGCTGGGAGCCTCGCTACCTGATGCACGAGAGCCTCCCCGCTCTGCCGCGCGTTGCGCTGGCCGCGATGTGGATCGAAGGTCAGCTGCCGAAGCCGCGCCTCCCCTAGCTCGCCGAAGCGAGATCCAGAAGCAGAGCGCCGCCAGCGGCAGCTCGACCACGAGCGCCTCGCCGAGTGCCCAGGCGCGCTCGCTCCCGGGGTGGGAGGTCACCACGTCGAACCAGGCGTCGCAGAGGAGCGCCGTCCCGGCGACCGCGGCGAGCAGCGGCAGGAGCGGCGAGCGGAGGAGGAGGGCGAGCGTCGTCAGGCACAGCGCCGCCGCCAGGAAGAGGTCGAAACCGACCCAGGCCACGTCCCAGTGCTCGGCCAGGTGCCGCTCGGGCAGCGTCGTGCTCAGATAGGCCGTCCACGGGAAGAGCGCGACGGCGACAGCTCCCAACAACAGGACGAGCCAGAGCCGGTCACGGTTCGCGCCCCTCACGGCTGTTCATTGTGCAGAGCGGCAGTACCGCTGCGCGCTCCTGGGTATGCTCCTCTCAGATGGCCAAGATGCTGTTCCGGCTGCCCGACGCGGCGGCCGTCACCGTCAACCCGACACCACAGGAGCTCAAGGAGCTCGCGGCGCGCATGTCGAACGCGCAGTGGACGCGCTACGGGAGCCTGAACGTCCAGACCGAGGTCGTCAGCCGCTCGAAAGGCTCGACCTTCATCGTCACCGACGAGCCCGACGGCCAGAACCAGGCGATTCCACGCGAGGAAGGCGAGCGCTGGGCCCGGCTTCAGGACGAGTACATCGCGGAGCAGGAGATGGTCGTGATCGACGGCTACATCGGGAACGACCCGGAGTTCCGCACGCCCGCCCGCCTCTACATCGAGGCCGCGAACGCGAACATCGCGGGCATGCAGCAGCAGCTCTACTTCTCCCCGGGCGGCGAGGAGATCGAGCCCGAGCTGACCGTCATCTATACGCCGAACCTGAAGGCCGAGGGTTTCCCGGACGGCCGACTGATCGCCGTCGACCTGGAGCAGGGCGTGACGCGCGTCTTCAACTCGGACTACTTCGGCGAGTCGAAGAAGGGCGGCCTGCGGATGTGGAACAAGCTCGTCTACGACCGCGGCGGGATCCCGCTGCACGCGGGGTGCAAGATCATCCCGACCGAGCGCGGGAAGCGGATCGGCCTGATCGTCGGGCTCTCGGGCACGGGCAAGACGACGACCACGTTCACGCGTCAGAACGGCTCGCTGCCGGTGCAGGACGACTTCGTCGCCTGGATGCCAAACGGCCGCGTCTACGCCACCGAGAACGGCTGCTTCGCGAAGACGTTCGGGCTCAACCCCGAGGACGAGCCCACCATCTACGGAGCGGTCACGCAGCCGGACTCGTACCTCGAGAACGTCTCGCAGCACGGCGACGAAGCGGACTTCTACGACACGAACTACACCTCGAACGGCCGCGCGACCTTCCCGTTCTCGGTGATCGAGGCCGCGTCGGCCGACGAGATCGAGGAGGCGCACTTCCTCCTCGTCCTGAACAAGAACGAGAACATCGTCCCCGCCGTTGCGAAGCTCGAAGGGCCCCAGGCGGCGGCCTTCTTCATGCTCGGCGAGACGACCGGCACGAGCGCGGGCGGCGCCGACGAGGCCGGCAAGTTCCTGCGCGTGCCCGGCACGAACCCGTTCTTCCCGATGCCGCACGACCTCCAGGGCAACCGGTTCCTCGAGCTGCTCGCCGAGCACCCGCTCGAGGTCTACGTCATGAACACCGGGCGTGTGGGAGGCCCCGAGGGCGACGAGCGGTCGCACAAGGTGCGGATCAAACACTCGTCCGCGATCGTCAAGGGGATCGCGGAGGACACGATCGAGTGGGAGCGCGACCCGGACTTCGGCTATCTCGTCGCCTCGTCCGTTCCGGGGATCGACGACGACGGCGTCCTGCAGCCGCGGCGCCTCTACGAGGAGCAGGGCCGCGGCGACGAGTACCGCGCGCTGGTCGAGCGCTTCAAGGCCGAGCGCGCCGAGTTCCTGCGCGGCTTCTCGAGCCTCAGCGACGAGATCGTCGCAGCCGTCTCCTGAGGTAGCCAGGGGATAACGCTCGGCGGCGGCGAATCCGTCGCCGTGACCGACGAGATCGAACGCTTCCTCGCGAGCCCTGCGCTCTCCGACTCGACTCGGCGTGCCTACCGGGTGGACGTCGAGGAGTTCGCCCGCTGGCTCGACCGGCGCGGGACGCGGCTCGACGACGTCGACGTGCGAGCCCTCGCCGACTACGCGGCCGAGCTCGGCCGCGCCCGGCCGCGCAAGCTCGCGCCGTCGACGATCGGCCGCAAGCTCGCGGCGGTTCGAGCCTTCCTGCGGCACGCGCTCGGCGCCGACCGCGTTCCCGACGCCTCGTTCGCCCCGCGCCGCCCGCGGCGGCTTCCCGACGCGCCGCGCCCCGCAGAGGTCGACGGCGAGCTGGACGCGCTCGGGGGTACGACGCCCCTCGCGATTCGCAACCGCGCGCTCGTCGAGCTGGTCTACTCGGCCGGCCTGCGCTCGCAGGAGGCCGTCGACCTCGACCTCGCCGACGTGGACTTCGAGCAGGAGCTGGTTCACGTGAAAGGGAAGGGCGAAAAGGAGCGTGTCGTCCCCCTTGGCGAGGAGGCGTCGCACCGGCTCGGGCTCTATCTCGCGAGCGCACGGCCGAAGCTCGCCCGCGGCGCCGAGAACGCGCTCTTCCTGTCCGCGCGCGGCCGCCGCCTCGACACGAGCACGCTGCGACGGCTTCTCCCTCACCCGCACCGTCTGCGGCACGCCTTTGCGACCCACCTCCTCGAAGGCGGAGCCGACCTCCGCACGATCCAGGAGCTGCTCGGCCACAGCTCGCTGTCGACAACCCAGATGTACAGCCACGTCGACGCGAAGCGCCTGCGGCGCGTGTACGACCGGGCACATCCGCGCTCCTGACGCCGGCCCTCAACGCGGCCGCCGAACCCGACCTAGTAACAGACTGTTACTAAGTCACGGTCCCAGGTCGGAGATCGGCAGGCCTCCAGAGGTTGGGGGCGAACGAAGAAGGTCCGATGGCCAAGCCACGGCCGGCTCAGGCTGCTCCCGATCCCGAGGTCGAGGGCTTTCTCGCGCTGCTCGCCTCCCAGCGGGCCCAGAAGACCGTGGACGCCTACCGCCGTGACCTGCGCGCGCTCGGCGACTGGCTCGGCGGCCCGCCTTCGAGCGCGACCGCCGACGACCTCGAGCGCTGGCTCGCGGAGCTGCGCGCGGCGGGCCTCGCCCCCGCGACGATCGCGCGGCGCGTCGCAGCCGTGCGCTCCTTCTTCCGGCACCTGATCCTGCTCGGCGTCCGCACCGACAGCCCCGCCGCGGCGCTCGAGCTCCCGCGCCGCAGACGCCGCCTGCCGCGCACGCTCTCTCCCGCGGAGGCCCAGCGCCTGATCGAGGCCGCGCCCGGGACGACGCCCCGCTCGCTGCGTGACCGGGCGCTCGTCGAGCTACTCTACGGCGCCGGGCTACGGGTGAGCGAGGCCGTCGGGCTCGGCAAGACCGACGTCGACCTCGAGCAGCGCCTGGTGCGCTGCGTGGGCAAGGGCAACAAGGAGCGGGTCGTGCCCGTCGGCCGCCACGCTACGGATGCGCTCCGTCGATACCTCGCGCACGGCCGCCCCTACCTCGACCGCCGGCACCGAGGCGAGCTCTTTCTCAACGCACAAGGCGGGCCACTCACGCGCGCGGGCGCCTTCCTGATCCTTCGGAAGCTTGCCGAGCGAGCGGGCCTCGAGCCCGAGCGCGTCCACCCGCACCTCCTCCGTCACTCGTTCGCCACCCACCTGCTCGAGGGCGGCGCCGACCTGCGCAGCGTCCAGGAGATGCTCGGCCACGCCGACCTGGGGACGACCGAGCTCTACACCCACGTCAGCGACCGACGGCGCCGCGACGTCTACTTCCGCAGCCACCCGCACGCGAAACGTCGCTAGGCGTTCCGCTCAGCGGACGTTCGCGCGCTTCTGAAGCGTCGTCGCGACCTTCGAGGCGGTCTCGCGCAGGTCGCGGTCCCGATCCTCCTCCTCGGCGATGCCCTGGAGGAGGACGATCGTGTCGCGCTGGGGCGAGCCGTTTCGCAGGCACAGGATCGCGAGACGCCGAACCGCCGCGTTGTCGTCCGCGTTCGCAAGCGCGTGCAGCAGCGGCCGCGTCGCGTTGACCTCACGAGGGGCGTCGCGCGAGAGAAGCTCGAGCGAGAGCAGAGCGGAGCCGCGACACGCCGGGCTCTCGTCCTCGAGCCCACGCCGCAGGAGCTCGGTCTTCTGGCGGAAGCGGAGCTGCCCGATCGCGCGGTACGCGACCGCCCGCTCCCGGTAGTCGTCCGATCGCGCGGCCAGCTCGAGCTCCTCGTCCCAGTCGCGCCGGAGATCGGCGAGCTCCCGCTCCTTGCCCTGCTTCGCCAGCTCGTCCGCGAGGGCGGCTGCCTCCGCGAGGGTCACACCGAGGCGAGCGATCGTTCCGCGGGGCCGACGTACTCGGCGGATGGCCTGAACAGCCGCCCTGTGCGCTTCTGCTCGAGGATGTGAGCGGACCAGCCCGCCACGCGCGAGCACGCGAACATTGCCGGCGCGAGCGCGGGCGGGATCTCGGCGATGTCGAGCACGATCGCCGAGTAGTACTCGACGTTCGTCGCGAGCACCCGCTCCGGGTGGCGCTTCTGCAGCGCCTCGAGCGCGACGCGCTCCAGCTGTTCGGCCACCTCGACGTGCGGCGAGTCGAGCTCCCTGGCCGTCCGCTTGAGGATCCGCGAGCGAGGGTCCTCGGCGCGGTAGATGCGATGGCCGAAACCCATGATCCGGCCGCCGCCGTCGAGCAGGTCGTTGACGTACTTCTCCGCGTCTCCGGCCTCCGCGACCTCGCGAAGCATCGGCATCACGTACGCCGGGGCGCCGCCGTGCAACGGGCCCGAGAGCGCACCGACGGCCGACGACAGGGACGCGCCGCAGTCGGCGCCGGTCGAGGCGACGATCCGGGCGGTGAACGTCGATGCGTTGAGGCCGTGCTCGGCGGTGCAGATCCAGTAGGTGTCGATCGCCGTCGCGTGGCGTGGGTCGGCCTCGCCGCGCCAGCGGAGCAGGAACTTCTCGGCGGCGGTCTGGCCCTGGGCAACCACGTCGTCCGGCACCGGGTCATGGTGACCGTCGGCGACCCGCGCGGAGCGGGCGACGATGGACATCATCTGCGCGGAGAGGCGGCCGAGGTCCTCGCGCGCCTGTTCGTCCGAGATCTCGTTCAGCTTGCCGAGCTTCCACCTGCCCGAGAGCCGCGCGGTCTCCGCCTGCAGGTCGGACGGCGCGTTCCCGGTGAGGGCCGCCGGCTCGTACGGCTCGGGGTCCGGCATGGCCGAGTTGATGTCGTCGTCGACGAGCAGACCCCAGACCTTCTCGTAGGGAACCTTCCCGACCAGCTCTTCGATGTCGATGCCCCGGTAGCGGAGCGAGCCTCCCTCACGGTCCGGCTCGGCGATCTCCGTCTGGACGGCCACGACCCCCTCGAGCCCAGGCTTGAAATCGTTCACGGCGGGAAATGTATAGACCTCCGCTAGAGTCAGGCGCCGTGGCTCACGAGGTAACGCTGATCCCCGGCGACGGCACCGGGCCCGAGCTCACCGAGGCCACGCGCCGCGTCCTCGAGGCCACCGGCGTCGACTTCGAGTGGGACGTCCAGGACGCCGGCGCCGACGTGATGGACCGGTTCGGGGGAAATCCACTGCCCGACCACGTGCTCGACTCGATCGTGCGCACCGGGATCGCCCTGAAGGGACCGATCACCACCCCGGTCGGCGGCGGCTTTCGCTCGGTCAACGTCACCCTGCGCAAGGCGCTCGACCTCTACGGGCAGGTTCGCCCGTGCAAGAGCTACCCCGGGGTTCGCTCGCGCTACGAGAACGTCGACCTGATCATCATCCGCGAGGCGACCGAGGACCTCTACGCGGGGATCGAGTACGAGGAAGGCTCGCCGGAGGCGATCGAACTGGCCAACTGGATCGAGGCGAGAGGCGGGCTGGTTCCGCCCGGTTCGGGGATCTCGGTCAAGCCGCTCTCCATCGACGGCACCCGCCGGATCGCCGAGTTCGCGTTCGACCACGCGCGCCGCAACGGCCGACGCAAGGTGACCGCCGTCCACAAGGCCAACATCATGAAGTTCTCGGACGGCCTCTTTCTCCGGGTCGCCCGCGAGGTCGCCGAGGAGAACCTCGACCTGGAGTTCGAGGACCGCATCGTCGACAACCTCTGCATGCAGCTCGTGCAGCGGCCGGAGGAGTACGACGTTCTCCTGCTCCCGAACCTCTACGGCGACATCGTCTCCGATCTCGCCGCGGGGCTGATCGGCGGGCTCGGTCTCGCGCCCGGCGCCAACTTCGGCACGCACGCCGCTGTGTTCGAGCCCACCCATGGCTCGGCGCCCAAGTACGCGGGCCAGAACCGGGTCAACCCGATGGCGATGATGCTCTCCGGAATGCTGATGCTCCGACACCTCGACGAGCGCCAGGCCGCCGACCGGCTCGAGGAGGCCATCGCCGGGGTGATCGGCGAGGGCAGAAGCGTCACCTACGACATGAAGCCGACCCGCGACGACCCGACGGCGGTCGGAACGAGCGAGGTCGCGGACGCGATCATCGACGCGATGGGGGCGCGTGTATGAGCCGCCGCAAGGTGACCGTCGTCGGCGCGGGGAACGTGGGAGCGACGTGCGCGCAGGTGCTCGCGACGCGCGACTATGCCGACGTCGTAGTCGTCGACATCGTCGAGAACCTGCCGCAGGGCAAGGCGCTCGACATGAACCAGATGGGCGCCGTTCTCGGGTACGAGCCGAACGTGGTCGGATCCAACGGCTACGAGGACACGGCCGGCTCGGACGTGGTCGTGGTCACGGCCGGCGTGCCGCGGAAGCCGGGGATGAGCCGCGACGACCTCGTCACGACGAACGAGAAGATCGTCGGCTCGGTCGCCGGGCAGGTTGCGGCCCAGTCGCCGGACGCGGTGCTGATCGTCGTCTCGAACCCGCTGGACGCCATGTGCCACGTGGCCAAGGACGTCTCCGGGTGGCCAAAGGAGCGTGTCTTCGGAATGGCCGGAATCCTCGACACGTCGCGCTTCTCGACGTTCATCGCCTGGGAAACCGGTTCGTCCGTCAAGGACGTGACGGCGATGGTGCTCGGCGGCCACGGCGACCAGATGGTGCCGGTCGTGTCGGCGACGACCGTCGGCGGGATCCCGCTGCGCAAGCTCGTGCCGGAGGACCGGATCGCCGCGATGGTCGAGCGCACCGCGAAGGGCGGCGGAGAGATCGTCGAGCTGCTCGGCACCTCGGCCTGGTACGCACCGGGCGCGGCCGCCGCACAGATGGTCGACGCGGTCATGCTCGACGAGCACCGCGTGCTCCCGTGCACGGCCTACCTCGAAGGCGAGTACGGAGTCGACGGCCTCTACATGGGCGTACCGGTCAAGCTCGGCGCAGGCGGGATCGAGCAGATCGTCGAGCTCGACCTGAGCAACGACGAGCGCTCTGCGTTCGAAGCCTCGGCAGCGGCCGTGCGAGAGGTGGTCAGCGTGCTCGGCGGCGGCACCTAGGCCCGCTGTGGGCGAATCGGCACCCATCCGGCACAGACCCGGCACAGACCTGCGACAACGTCGGCGATACGCTCTCAGCGGGTGGCGGGTGGACTCTCCTCCCCACCCGGGTGGGGACGCGCGCGTGAACTTACAACGGGCGCCGAGAAGAACATGGAGCTCAGGCTAGAAGGCTGCACGGCGATCGTCTGCGGCGCGTCCTCTGGCATGGGGCTCGCGATCGCGGAGGCCCTGGTCGCGGAAGGGGCCAACGTGGCGATGTTCGCGCGTCGCCGTGAGCTGCTCGAGCGGGAGGCCGAGCGGCTAGGCGCCCTCGCAGTGCGCGGCGACCTCACGAATCCCGCCGATCTGTCCCGACTCGTCGACCGGACGATCGAGGCCTTCGGCGGGGTCGACATCCTCGTCAACAACGGCGGCGGCCCGCCACGCACTACCGCGGGCGGCCTCGTCGACGAGCAGGTGGAGCAGGCCGTCGAGCTGCTCCTGCTCTCGGCGATCCGCCTGACCGAGCTCTGCCTCCCCCGGCTCGAGAGCAGCGGCCGCGGGCGGGTGATCAACATCACTTCGAGCTCGGTCCGCGAACCGATCGACAACCTCGCGCTCTCGAACACCGTGCGACCGGGCGTGATCGGCTGGGCGAAGACGCTCGCGCGCGAGGTCGGCCCGAAGAAGATCACCGTCAACTCGATCGCGCCCGGCCAGATCGACACCGAGCGGCTCTCTGAGGTCTACGACGGCGATCCCCCGCCAGAGGCCCTCGAGCGCATCCCCCTGCGACGCTTCGGCACCCCGCGCGAGGTGGCGCAGGTCGTGTGTTTCCTCGCGTCGGACGCCGCCAGCTACGTGACCGGCACCGTGATCCCGGTCGACGGCGGGCTGACGCGAGGGCTACTTTGACGAACGCCGAGCCGCCTACCCCGAACCCGACCTCCCGGCTGAGATGGTTCACGCCCACCCGGATCGCCGGGCTCGGGCTGATCATCCTCGTAACCGTCCTCCTGATCCTCTGGATCGCCCCGGCCCACGGCTACCAGATCGAGTTCGTCGATCCCGCCCACCCGGTCGCGCCGCTCGTCTCGCTCAAGGGAGAGCGTCCGTCCCGGAGCAAGGGCTCGATCTACTTCGTGGATGTTCCGTACCGCCCAGCCCGGCTGATCGAGCGAATCCTGCCCTGGGCACGACCTGACGGAGCGTCGCTCGTTCAAGCCCCCGACATCAGCTCCGCGCTCGACCGGCGTCTCGGGCAGCAGGAAATGTCCGACTCGCAGAAGATCGCGCCCTATGTCGCCCTCAAGCTTCTCGGCTACAAGGTGAGCGCGCGGAGCGGAGGAGTGACGATCCTGGCGGTCGAGCTCCATGCGCCGGCCGCGAGGGTCCTTCAGCCGGGCGACGTGATCGTCTCGGTGAACGGCCACCCGGTGAAGACGATCCTCGAGCTGCGCGGACTCCTCGCGGACAAGCACCCCGGCGACGAGGTCACGATCCGTTTCCGGCGGGACGGGAAGGCTCACGTGGCCACGCTGAAGACGGCAGCCGACCCCACCGACGCCAAGCGCGCGATCATCGGCGTCTCTGCTCTGGACGACCTCCAGGTCAAGCTGCCGTTCCCGGTCCGGATCGACACCGGAGACATCGGCGGCCCGTCGGCGGGGCTCGCGTTCGCCCTCGACATCCTCCAGGAGCTCGGCCGGAACGTCGCCCGCGGGCGCAGGGTCGCGGCGACCGGCGAGCTCGCGCTCAACGGCCGGGTGCTCCCGATCGGGGGCGTGAAGCAAAAGACGCTCGGAGCGCGCAAGGCGGGTGTGGACGTCTTCCTTGTGCCTGCCGGGGAGAACGCGCAGGAGGCGAGGCGCTACGCGGACGGGCTCCGCATCATCCCTGTGGAAAACCTTCCACAGGCGTTGCGCGCGTTGGCAACCTTAGGCCCGAAAGCGTGAAATTCAGGCAGTTTTCGGCCTCCCTGAAACCGCCGGAAATTGCATTGTTTTCTCCACAGGCAAGTCTTGCAACTGATCGCGGGACGCCTATAGTCCCCCCTTGTCCAAAGGGGCGCTGAAGGGGAGCGGGGACGAAGATCAGCAAAAACATCAAACCAACCTGTGAGGACTGCTACTTCCGCCGAGCCGGGCTCTGTGCGCTTTCGCTCCAGGAGCCGTGCCCGACGTTCAGGCTCCACAGCCGCGGCTCGCTCGTCCCGCCTCGCCAGCCCCGACTGATCCCGCGGCCGCTCACCGGCCACTCCCAGGCCGCGGCCTAAGACGTCGAATCTCGACCGTCTAGGCTTCGGCCATGCCGGAGCAGGCCGACGGTCGCGAAGAGGAGGAGCACGCGGCTCAGCAGCAGCCGCACGAGGGCCAGCCTCAGCGGGAGGAAGCCGCGAGGCGGCCGGTTCGCGAGTCGTTCCTCTGGGTGAAGCTCGCGCTGTTGCTGGCGGTGATCGCCTACGTGATCGCCTTCGTGCTGCAGAACAACAACCAGGTCGACGTCGACTTCGTGTTCGGCACGACGGAGATCTCGCTGACGTGGGTGATCCTGATCTGCCTCGCGATCGGGCTGGTCGGCGGAGTGCTCCTATCCCAGCTCTACCGCCGCAGGCGACGCCGGCATTAGCTGCGCGAGCCGGCGGACGCCTTCCGCGATCTCGTCCGGCGAGACGAAGCTGAACGCGAGGCGCGCGGTGTTCGGGGCGCCGCCGAAGTCCGGGCCCGGGACGAACGTCACGCCCGCCTCGCCCGCGGCCGAGAGCAGGCCGGTCGTGTCGATCTCCTCGGGAAGCTCGAGCCAGAGGAAGTAGCCGCCCTCGGGCCGGCTCCAGGTCGCCCGCCCGCCGAGTTCCTGTTCGAGGGCCTCGAGCATCGCGTCTCGCCGGGCCCGGAGGAGCCCGCACACGCGCTCCACGTTCGCCTCGAACAGCCCGCGCCGCAGGAACTCGTACAGCGTCGCCTGGGCCACGAGCGCGGGCGTGATGTACGTCGAGGCGACCAGCGGCTCGAGGTCCGCGGCAAGCCCGGCGGGAACGATCATGTAGCCCACCCGGAGGCCGGGCGCGACCGTCTTCGAGAACGACGAGCCGTACATGACGTGCTCGCCGCCCTCGAGCTCGAACAGGGTCGGCAACGGCTCGCCCTCGAACCGCACGAGACCGTAGGGGTCGTCCTCCAGGACGCGCAGGGACCGCTCGCGGATCAGGCGCGCGAGCTGCTCGCGCCGCGCCGCCGAGAGCGTGACGCCCGCCGGGTTCTGGAAGGTCGGGATCGTGTAGAGGAAAGCCGACGTCAGCCCGCTCTCGCACACCTGCTCCAGCTCGTCGACGTCGAGCCCGTCCTCGTCGAGCGTGACTTCGGCGATCTCCCGGCCTTCCGCGGCCAGGACCTTGCGCGGCCGGTCGTAGGTCGGCCGCTCCACGATCACGCGCCCCTCGCCGAGCGAGGAGAGCACGAGGTGGAACGCCTGCAGCGAGCCGTTGGTGACGAAGACGCGCTCTGCCTCGACTCCGTGACGCTCGGCGATCCACTCGCGCAAGGGCGTGTAGCCGAGCGTGCTTCCATACGACAGGATGGTGCTGCCGTCGAGACGGAGCGCGGTCGCGGCGCAATCGGCGAGCTCCTCGACCGGGAGGCATTCCGGCGCCGGGATCCCGCGCGCGAGAGAGATGGTCGTCACGCGATCGAGTCTAGAGGAGCGTGCGGCCCGTGCCGAACTACAGGTTGTGCGGTTCACGCTCGCCCTTCTGGCCGCCCTCGTGCTCGCCCCGCAGGCGTCCGCCGCGCGGACGATCCTGGTCCGGTTCTCCGACCCTGCCGACGCCACTGCGAAGGCAGCGTCGCTGGGCGACGACGTCGTCCGCCAGACGGCGGGCCACGTCGCGGTCGTCCGCGTCGCCCCGGGCGAGAGCGAGGCGCAGGCGTTGGCCGCGTTCAGCGCGCGGCGCGACGTCCTCTACGCCGAGCCGAACGGCTTCCGGCGCGCGTTCGCCCTCAACGCGCCGAACGATCCCGGCTACGCCTCGCAATGGGCGCTGTCGGCGATCTCCGCCCTGGCCGGTTGGAACCTCTTCCCCGGGAGCTTCTCGCCGGCGCCCGGCGCGAAGGTGGGCATCGTGGACACGGGGGTCGAGGCAAGCCACCCGGACCTCGCGCCGAACCTCACCTCGTCCGGGGCGACCTGCGTCAACGGCTGCGTCGCTGGCAACCCCACCGACATCAACGGGCACGGGACGCACGTCGCCGGGATCGCCGCCGCGGCGGCGAACAACGCCACCGGTGTGGCGGGGCTCGCCTTCTCGTCACCGATCGTCGCGGTTCGGGTCTTCCACAACGACCCCACGGACGGGCTGATCGCCTCCGACGCCGACGTGGCCGACGGGATCGTCTGGGCCGAGCAGCACGGCGTCCGCGTGATCAACCTCAGCCTCGGCGCACCCACCTACTCGCAGACGATCTGCAGCGCGATCTCCACGGCGATCAACACGTACCACGTGGTCGTCGTCGCGGCCGCGGGCAACTCGCATTCGTCCGTCGCGACGTACCCGGCCTCCTGCCCGGGCGTGATCGGCGTCTCCGCCACGGACCCGAGCGATGCGGCGGCGTCCTTCTCCAACTACGGCGCGCCGAACGTCTTCGTCTCAGCCCCCGGCGTCTCGATTCTCTCCACGTATCCGGGCAACACCTACGCGTACGAGGACGGAACCTCGATGGCCTCGCCGTACGTGACCGGACTCGCCGCGCTGCTCCTCGGCGAGCACCCGACGGCCTCGGTGAGCGCCGTCCGTCAGATCCTGGCCAAGACCTCCGACAAGGTCGGAGGCGTGAGCTACGGAGCGGATCCTTACGCGACCTGCACGGGCTGCACGTGGGACCCGCATTTCGGCTACGGGCGCATCGACGTCGGGGCGGCGCTCGCCGCGCCGGTTCCGCCCCCGCAGGCGCCCCCGCCTCCTCCGCCGCCACCGCCTCCGCTGACGCTCGACACGAAGTCACCCTCCGCCCATGCCTACGCGACTCACGGTCGGCGCAGGCAGCTCATCCGGCTCCGTTACCGGGTCTCGGACGACCGCGGCGAGACCGCGGAGCGGATCACGGTCTACCGGAAGTCGAAGAAGCTGAGCATCTACCGGCGGCGGCTTCGCGCGACGCTTTCCCAGATCGCGTACTCGGTGATCTGGCACGCGCCGAGGAAGGCCGGCAAGTACCGCTTCTGTGTCGTCGCGACCGACTCGGCCGACAACCACAGCAAGCCCGCCTGCGCGGCAATCAGGGTCCGCTGAGCCTCAGGGCTCACGCGTGAGCTGGCGGAGCCCCGACCCGTCTGCTCGAACAACGTAGATGCCACCGTTGCCGTCGCCCTCGCGGTTGCTCAGGTGCTCGAACGCGATCCAGTCGCCTCCCGGGGACCACGAGACGCTGACTTCGCTTCCCGTCCGGCGCAACGCCTCGAACGCACGGGCGAGCGGGTGGTCGTCGGCGCCGTCCGGTGAGACTTCCCGCAGCTCGGGCCCGGTGGTGACGCCGCGGTCGCGGTAGTCGCCCAGATAGACGATCGTGTCTCCTCGCGGCGACCACACCGGAGACAGGCTCTGGCCGAAGCCGGATCCGACGACGTGAAGGTGTTTTCCGTCGATGTCCGCCACCACGATCCGGAAGCGGTCCTGGTGCCTGCCGAACGCGCGCACGAACGCTAGCCGCTGGCCATCAGGTGAGAAGCTCGGCTCCGCATTCCGCCCGTCGCGAGTCGCCCGGACCGGAGCACTCCCGTCGAGAGAGGTGATGTAGACATCTCCAAAGATCGAGTCGCACTCTTGGCCGCAACGCACGAACGCGATGGAACGGCTGTCCGGAGACCACGAGGGCGACATGTCGTAGAAGCGGGCATCTGCGGCGATCGTCCTCATGCCCTTGCCGTCGGCCGACGCGACGTGGAGGTGGCCGTCGTTGTCTCCGGCCCAAGCGAGCCGCGCTCCGTCGGGTGACCACCGGAGGTTCCCCGCAGCGCCGGTGTCGAACCGTGTCACGACAGTGCCGTCGGGTCGAACGAATGCGATGCCAGCTCGTTTCGGATTTGCGCGTGCTCCGTGCTCGGCCGCAAACGCGATCTCGCTCCCGTCCGGCGACCACGCGAAGTCCCCGTCCGGTGAGGAGCACACGCACCGGGCGAACCCGCCCACGGCCTCGACACCGCCGCCCTCGGCGGAGATCACTACGAGACGGCATTCGGCGCCTGACCAGTCTCGAGAGAACAGGACCCGGCTCCCGTCAGGCGACCAAACGGGATTCCCGTCCTCTCCCGGAAAGTACGGACCCGTGCGCGGCAGGCAACTCGCCCGTCGGCTGCTTCGAGACGACGCCGAGGCGGCGACGCAACCGAGCAGCGTAATCAGGAGCGCGGCGCAAACTACTGCGCGGACGCCGACCATTGGTCGATCTTACGCCGGAACCCGGGGGCAGAAAGGCGCTCAGGCGCGGGCGCCGGCAGCCGCGACGGCGAGATCCGCGACCTCCGTCGGCGTCGTGCCGACCTGGACGCCACGCTGCTCGAGCGCTTCCTTCTTCGCCTGGGCGGTCCCGGAGGAGCCGGAGATGATCGCGCCCGCATGTCCCATGGTCTTCCCGGGGGGCGCCGTGAAGCCGGCGATGTAGGCGATCACGGGCTTGGTCACGTTTGCCTCGATGAACGCGGCCGCTTTCTCCTCCTCGTCGCCGCCGATCTCGCCCACGAGCACGATCAGCTCGGTCTCGCCGTCGGCCTCGAAGCGCTCCAGGATGTCGATGAACGACGAGCCGACCACCGGGTCGCCGCCGATGCCGACGATCGTCGAGTTACCGAGCCCGCGCTGCGTCAGCTCGTGGCCGATCTGGTAGGTCAACGTCCCCGAGCGCGAGACGACTCCAACCGCGCCCTCGCGGAAGATCTCGGCCGGGATGATCCCGACGTTCGCCTTCCCGGGCGAGAGCGCCCCCGGGCAGTTCGGGCCGAGCATCGTGGTCCCGAGCGGCCGGATGAAGTTGTAGATCCCGAGCATCTCGTGCGCGGGGAGCCCCTCGGCAATGCAGATCACGGTTCCAATTCCCGCGTCGACGGCCTCGTAGATCGCGTCGGCCGCGAAGGGGGCCGGGACGAAGACCATCGTCGTGTTCGCCCCGGCCTCGTCGACCGCCTCGGCGACCGTGTCGAAGACGGGAACGCCCTCGACGCTCTGGCCGCCCTTTCCGGGAGTGACGCCGGCGACGACGCGGGTGCCGTAGTCGCGGTTGCGGAGCCCGTGGAAGCGGCCCTCGCGCCCGGTGAGGCCCTGGACAACGAGGCGCGTGTCCCTGTCGACGACAATCGCCATCAGCCGGCCTTCCTCGCCTCGAAGATGCCGCGGTCAAGCCGCAGGTGGCCGTCCTCGACCCGGTCCGCGAGGAGCTCCCGCACCCGTGCCGCCTCCTTGCCCACGCAGCCCGCGCGCTCGAGCCAGGGCTCGAGCTCGACCCGCTTCGGCTCCCGCTCGAACGCCTCGACCTCGAGGCGCGCGGCGGCGAACATCGCGCGCCACTCGTCCTCCGAGTAGTTGCGCACGTGCGTCGGGTCGCGGAGGCGGTCGGCCTCCTCGCCGTCCTCGCCGAGGTAGAGGTTGTCGGCGACGAGCACGAGGTGGTTCGTGACGCGGGCAAACTCGTGCAGCGCGACGGCCGGGTCCTCGAAGTGGTGCGCGGCGACACGGCAGGCGACGGCGTCGAAGCTGCCGTCGGCGAACGGGAGGTCCTCGGCGCGGCAGATCACGTCCGGGCGCATCCCCGGCGCGGGGTCGCAGGTCACGACCTCGCAGCCGGCCTCGCGGAGCCTCCGCGCGACGTGGCCTCCGCCGCTCGCGACGTCGAGCACGGTTCCACCCGCGGCCCACACCGCGAACAGCTCGAGGTCGCGGCCCTGCCTGTGCGCCTCGCTCTCGCGGTAGGCCTCGGCGCGCTCGGACCAGGCGTCTGCGGTCATCCAGCCAGCTCCACGGCCCGGCGCGCGGCGTCGAGCATCGTCGGCTCCACGTGCAGGTTCGCCGGTGCGGCCTCCGCGAGGATCGCGCGGCCCTCCTCGGCGTTCGTGCCGTCGAAGCGGACGACGATCGGGTGCTCGATCGTGATCCGCGAGAGCGCCTGCAGGATCCCCCGCGCGACCTCGTCGCAACGGGTGATCCCGGCGAAGATGTTGAAGAGGATCGAGCGCACCTGCGGGTCGGCCGTGATCACCTCGAGCGCCTCAACGACGCCCTCCGCATCGCCGCCTCCGCCGAGGTCGCAGAAGTTGGCCGGCCGGCCGCCGACGAGCGCGATCACGTCGAGCGTGGACATGACGAGCCCCGCGCCGTTCCCGAGAATGCCGACGTCGCCGTCGAGCTTGACGTAGGTGACGCCCTTCTCGCGCGCAGCCCGCTCCTCGGGCGGGTACGCGCCCGGGTCGCGCATCTCGGCGATGTCCGGGTGCTTGTAGAGCGCGTTGTCGTCGACCGTGAACTTCGAGTCGAGCGCGCGCACCTCGCCTTCCGGAGTCACGATCAGCGGGTTGATCTCGCAGAGCATCGCGTCCGTCTCGACGAAGCAGCGGTACAGCTTCTCGACGAAGGCCGCGATCTGCTTCTGCTCGTCGGGGTCGTCGATCCCTGCGCCGTAGATCAGGCGGCGGGCCTGGTAGGGCTGGAAGCCCTCGAGCGGGCTGGCGTGCAGGCGGGCGAGCGCCTCGGGCTTCTCGGCCGCGACCTCCTCGATCTCGACGCCGCCCTCGGTCGTCAGCATGAACAGCGGCTTCTTCTCGCCGCGGTCGAACGTGACCGAGAGGTAGTACTCCTTTGCGATCTCGGACGCGCGCTCGATCCAGAGCTTGCGCACGACATGGCCGTTGATGTCGAGCCCGAGGATGTGCTCCGCGTTCGCCTCCGCCGCGTCCGGGTCATCGGCGAGCTTGATGCCGCCGGCCTTGCCGCGCCCGCCGGTCAGCACCTGCGCCTTGACGACGACCTGGCCGCCGAGCTCCTCGGCCGCCTTGCGCGCCTCGGCCGGAGTCGTGACGATCCTGCCCTCCGAGACCGGGATCCCGAACCGGGCGAAGAGCTCCTTGCCCTGGTACTCGTAGAGGTCCATCGGCGGGCGAGTCTAGCGAGGTAGTCTCAGCGCCCGTGGACGCGATCGTCGCGGAGCGCCTCGTGAAGCGCTACCGGGACGTGCAGGCACTCGACGGCGTTTCGTTCCGCGTGCGCGCGGGAGAGGTCTTCGGCCTGCTCGGACCGAACGGCGCGGGCAAGTCGACCACTGTCAAGGTGCTGACGACGCTGACCACGCCCGACGGCGGCAAGGCGGAGGTCGCCGGCCACGACGTGGTGCGCGAGCCGAACGCCGTCCGGCGCTCGATCGGTTACGTCCCGCAGAGCTCGGGCGTCGACCGGGATGCGACCGGCCGGGAGAACCTGATGCTCCAGGGCCGGGTGCAGGGGATGTCTGGCCGCAGGCTGCGTGACCGCGTCCAGCACCTGCTCGAGCAGCTCGGCATTGCGGACGCCGCCGACCGGGTCGTGCGCGGCTACTCCGGCGGGATGAAACGACGGCTGGACGTCGGGCTCGGGCTCGTCCATGGCCCGCAGGTGCTCTTCCTCGACGAGCCGACGACCGGGCTCGACCCGGAGGCCCGCGCCGCGATGTGGGACGAGCTGGCGGTGCTGGCGCGCGAGGAGCTGCTGACGATCCTGCTCACCACGCATTACCTGGAGGAGGCGGACGTCCTCACCGACCGGCTCGCGATCGTGAGCCGCGGGCGCGTCGTGGTCGAGGGCACGGCAGAGGAGCTGAAGGGCAACCTGCAGGGCGAGGCCGTCGTGGTCGAGCTCGTGAACGGCGCCGTCGACGACGCCGCAGCCGTCCTTCGCCCGCTCGAGGAGGTGGCCGAGGTCACCATGGACGGGAAGCTCCTGCGCAGCCGCGTCCAGGACGGGGCCCGCGCCGTGCCGCCGATCCTCGCTGCGCTCGAGGCGAACGGGATCGCCGTCGAGGCGGTGACCATGCACCGGCCGTCTCTGGACGACGTCTACCTGCACTACACCGGCCGCGACTTCCGCGCAGAGGACGAGGCGGGCGGGCTCGAGGAGGCCGAGTGAAGGCGATCGTCCACACGTGGTTCATGGTCGGGCGTCAGGCGCGCAACCTCATGCGCGAGCCGATCTGGATCGTCCTGCTGCTCGTCCAGCCGATGATCTGGCTGCTGCTCTACGGACAGCTGTTCAAGCGGGTCACGAACCTGCCGGGCGGCGGCTTCGGCACGACCTCGTACATCGAGTTCCTCGCACCGGCGATCGTGATCATGAACGCGTTCTTCGGCGCGACCTGGAGCGGGATGGCGATGGTCAGCGACCTCGACCGCGACGTGATCCCGCGCTTCCTCGCTACACCCGTGAGCCGGGTCTCGCTCGTCGTCTCGCAGATCGTCCGTTCGGCGCTGACCGCGCTGATCCAGGGGATCATCATCCTGGTGGTCTCGCTGGCGCTCGGCGTGCGCGTCCACGCAGGCGTGGCCGGCTGGGTGGTCGTGCTGCTCGCGGCGATGCTGATGAACAGCGCGTTCGCCGGGATCTCCCAGGGGCTCGCGCTGCTGACGCGGAAGGAGGCGACGATGATCGCGATCGCGAACTTCATCGGGCTGCCGCTCTTCTTCCTCTCCTCGACGCTGATCGCGTTCAGGCAGATGCCCTCGTGGATGCAGGAGCTCGGGAAGTTCAACCCGGTCAACTGGGGCGTGGTCGCCTCGCGCGGCGTCGTGCTCCCGGCGACCGACTGGAGCTCGGTCGGCGTCCACCTGCTCCTGCTCGCCGGGCTGACCGTCGCGACGGCCGCCTTCGCGACGTGGACGTTCCGCGTCTACCAGCGCCAGCTGTAGCAGGGCGGGCTAGGCGCCGTCCTGCGCGACGACGCAGATGACCTGGCCGGTCGTCACAGCCTCGCCTGGAGCGACCGAGAGCTCCGTCACCTTCCCGGCTCGGGGGGCGGTGATCTCGTTCTCCATCTTCATCGCGGCGACCACGCAGATCACCTGACCGGCTCCCACCTCGTCACCGTCGGCGACCTCGACCGTGAGGACCGTGCCCTGCATCGGCGTGACGACGGCGTCCTTGGCGGCGCTCGAGGCGTGCTCAGCGGCCCGTTCGCGGCGACGCCGCGCGAGCTCGACGTGCGGCGGCTCGGGGACGAGCGCCTTGACCTCGAAGCGGCGGCCGTCCAGCTCGACCGTGGAGACGCGCTCCCTGAGCCTGCCGTCCGCGGCCACAGGCGCCTTCGTCGCCGCAGCCAGCCCTGCCGCCTCCTCGGCGAGCTCCGGCGACTCGACGACCCCGAGGCACGTCTCGCCGGCGACAAAGCACGGGCGCTCGAGCAGCGCGCGGTGGAAGCCGACCAGCGTCGTGATCCCGCCGATCTCGAACTCGCCGAGCGCGCGGAGCATCCGCCTGCGCGCGTGCTCGCGATCGACCCCGTGCACGATCAGCTTCGCGATCAGCGGGTCGTAGAGCCCTGGCACCTCCGAGCCGGCGGCGACCCCGGAGTCGACCCTCACGCCCGGCCCGGCAGGCTCGCGGTAGCTCGTGATTCGCCCCGGGCTCGGCAGGAACCTGCTCGAAGGATCCTCCGCGTTGATCCGGCACTCCATCGCGTGGCCCGTGAGCCGGACGTCCTCCTGGCCCAGCGACAGCGGCTCTCCGGCCGCGATCAGGACCTGCTCCCGGACGAGGTCCAGGCCGGTCGCCATCTCGGTGACCGTGTGCTCGACCTGGATGCGCGTGTTCATCTCGAGGAAGAAGTACTCGCCGTCGCGCGTGAGCAGGCCCTCGACGGTGCCCGCGCTCCGGTAGCGCACCGCCCTCGCCGCCTCCACGGCGATCGCCCCGATTCGCTCTCGCAAGGAGTCGTCGACAGCTGGCGAAGGCGTCTCCTCGACGAGCTTCTGGTGCCGCCGCTGGATCGTGCAGTCGCGCTCGCCGAGGTGGATCACGTTGCCGTGCGTGTCGGCGAGCACCTGGATCTCGACGTGGCGAGGATCGTCGAGGTAGCGCTCGACGTAGACGGACGGGTCTGAGAAGTACGCCTCGCCCTCGCGCCGGGCGGAGTCGAGCGCGCGCTCGGCCTCGTCGGGCCCCTCGACCACCTTGAAGCCCTTGCCTCCACCCCCGGCTGCGGCCTTGATCGCGAGAGGCCAGCCGAGCTCGTCGCCCAGCCGCACGACCTCCTCCGGCGAGGTCACGGGCGTCGTCGTCCCCGGGACGACCGGAACCCCGGCGGCCTGCATCTGCTCGCGGGCAGCGGTCTTCGAGCCCATGACCTCGATCGCGTCCCCGGGCGGGCCGACCCACACGAGCCCCGCACGCGAGACCGTTCGGGCGAAGGATGCGTTCTCGGCCAGGAACCCGTAGCCGGGGTGGATCGCCTCGGCACCCGCGCGGCCGGCGGCCTCGAGGATCCGCTCGGGATCGAGGTAGCTCTCGGCCGCCGGCCCAGGCCCGATCAGGTATGCCTCGTCGGCCGCCGCGACGTGGAGCGAGCCACGGTCGGCCTCGGAGTAGACCGCGACGGTGCCGATCCCGAGCTCGCGCAGCGTGCGGAAGATCCGAACCGCGATCTCACCACGGTTTGCAACCAGGATTTTCGAGAACGGTGCCACGGCCCGTATTCTGCTGCGCATGGGCCTGGCCGACCAGCTGACCCTCATCCGCATCGCCGCCGTCCCCGTCGTGATCCTGCTCTACGTCTGGGACTTCCCCAATCACGACTGGTGGGCGACCGTCGTCTTCATCGTCGCGATGACGACGGACTTCTTCGACGGGCGGGTCGCCCGCAGCCGCGGCCGCCCCTCGCCGTTCGGGTCGCTGCTCGACCCGGTGGCGGACAAGATCCTCGTGATGTCAGTGCTGATCGTGCTGGTCGGCGAAGGCGTCTTCCCCGGGTGGATGGTCGCGCTGATCGTCGCGCGGGAGTTCCTGGTCTCGGGCCTGCGGCTCGCCGCGCTCGAGCGCGGCGTGGTCATGGAGGCGCGCGACCTCGGAAAGCTCAAGACCTGGTCGCAGGCGATCGCGGCGGCGATCGGCGGCTTCGCCGCGGCCGGGGTCTGGGACGACAGCGTCGCGTGGTGGGCGCTCCTCGTCGCGCTCGTTCTGACCTGGGCGTCCGGCCTCGACTACGCACGGATGGCGCCAGGGCTGCTGCGCCGCCGAGCGGTCGCGCGCTAGCGGGCTACTCGCCGGCCTCGGCGTCGTCCACGTTCTCGCGGATCCCGGCCTCGCGCCAGGCGCTTCGGTAGGCCGCCGGCTGCGAATCACCCGCGAGCAGACGGTCGAGGGCCGCGAGGATCGCGGCGCGCTCCTCGGGGGTCGGATCCGGGTTGATCTGGGCCTCCACGGCCCTGAGAGTAGGGGACTAAAGGCCTCCGCGCGCGACGACGATACGAACCGGGATGAGCCGCCTCGTCGCCCTCGCCGCCTGCTGCGCCGTGCTCGCCGCCCCCTCCGCCCTCGCCGCGAACATCGGCGGCGACCCGGGCAGCACCGGCTACCGCACGAAGAGCACCGCTCCCGCGAAGTCGTGGGCACAGGCGCAGATCCGCGTCGTCGTGGCGCACGGGTTGATGGCGAAGAGCGTTGCGGCGTTCCGCCCGAACGACACGCTGACCCAGGGCGAGCTCTCCACGCTCGTCTCGGGTCTGACCAAGCAGCCGGCCAAGGCGGTGGCGAACCCCTACGCCCCCGTGACCATGGCCCAGCTGGACGCGGGCCTCGTCAGGACGATCGAGCTCTCCGACGCGGCGAACATGTTCCTGGCGGGAGCCCGTGCCGCCGGCCTCAGCGTCCCCGCGCGGTTCGGCAACGAGACCGTCGCGCGCTTGCTCGGGCTGCGCATCAACCACCCGGCCAAGTCCGACGACCTCGAGCTCCGGCCGAGCGACCCTGCGACGCGCGCGGAGACCGCCTACTCGGTGGCGAAGATCCTCGCCTTCGGAGGCTGGGAGCAGCAGTACGTCGAGGATGCGGCCGCGACGTTCGTGCTCCCGGCGCTGACCGCCTGGCAGACGCGCGTGCTCGACACCGCCGTGAAGTTCATCGGCTTCCCCTACGTCTGGGGCGGTACGAGTGAGAAAGCGGAGGCCCCGTTCGGCGTCCAGGCTCGCGGCGGCTTCGACTGCTCGGGCTTCGTCTGGCGCGTCTACAAGCTGCAGAAGTACACGGGGGGCGCGGCGCTGAACGCGACGATCAAGGGGCGGACGACCTACGCGATGAGCGGTGAGGTTCCTCGCGCGAAGCGGATCCCGTTCGCCAAGCTGGCCCCGGGCGACCTCCTCTTCTTCGGCCCCAGCGGCCCGCGCTCGAAGCCGGGCTCGATCGGCCACACGGGTATCTATCTCGGGAACGGCTGGCTGATCCACTCCTCTGGGCAGGGTGTCGCCGTGGTGCCGCTGACCGGCTGGTACAAGCAGACGTTCGCCTGGGGCCGCCGCCCGCTCGCCGAAGCCGGCCTGGCCTAGCGTCTAGCAAGCGCCAAGTCACCCTTCCGGGGGATAGCCGCGCGTTTGCGGGGATTGGACAATCGTCGGCGTCATGTTTCGCGTTGTGGGGAGGTGGACGATGCTTCAATGGCGTCCTCGGCTGCTGGTCGTCATAGCCGTCATCGCACTGATCGTGATCGCCGTTGTCGGCGCCGAGCTCGATCCCGGCGACCTCGGAGACACGCTGCGAAATCTCTACTGGTAGGGAGGAGTGACGAAGGCCGCCGCTCCCCCGCCGCGCCTCCTCGCGGTCGTCGTGCCCGTGTGCGTGGCGGGCTTCGGGGTCACGATCGCGGCCGCGATCTCGTTCGCGGTCACGCCGCACAAGACGACGACGATGGTGGGGCTTGCCGCCCTCCTCGCCGCCTCGACGCTCGCTGACCGCTTCCCGGTCCCGATCGAAGGAGCGGACACCGGCGGCGTCTCGCTCTCCTTCGTCTTCGGCGTCGCCTCGATCGTCCTCTTCGGGTGGGCCGCCGGCGTGCTCGTCGTGGTACTCGCACCCGCGGTCACGCAGCTGCTGGAGCACCGGCCTCGCATCCGGATCGCCTACAACGTCTCGGTGCTCGCGCTTGCGGCGACCGCGGCCGGCGCGCTCTCGGCCCCGCTCGACGGGGAGACAGGAGCGAGCGGCGTGCTCGCGAGGGTGGGCGCCGCGGCCTCGGCCCAGTACGGGGTCAATCTGATCCTGATCACCGCCGTCGTCGCGGTCAGCTCGCACCGCTCCTTCTTCGCGCTGGCCCGCACCAACATCCGCTGGACGATCGTGCCCTTCTCGCTGATGGCCTCGGCCGCGCTGATGCTGGTCGTGCTCTGGCAGCGCTCTCCGTTCCTCTCGGTCGCCCTGGTCGGGCCGCTGCTCGCGATCCAGCTCTACCAGCGCGCGATCGTGCGGGCGCTCCGGGCGATGCGGCTCGCGCTCACGGACCCGCTCACGGGCCTCGGCAATCACCGCCACTTCCACGAGCGGCTGGAGCGGGAGCTCGCGTCGGCGCACGAGCGGCAGCTTCCGCTGACGCTCTGCTTCGTCGACGTGGACGACTTCAAGCGGATCAACGACCGCTTCGGCCACCCCGCGGGCGACAACGTCCTGTCGCAGCTCGCCGCCCGTCTGCGCCAGACCGGCGAGGCCTTCCGTCTGGGCGGCGACGAGTTCGCGCTGCTCCTGCCCGGCTACGACGAGTCCGCCGCGCTGACGGCCGCCTCTTCGGTGGTCGAGCGGATCGGCGCGCTCGACCTCGACCAGGTCGGTTCCGTAACGGTGAGCGCGGGCGTCGCAATCTCGCCGCAGCATGCCGCCGACCGGGACGAGCTGATCCGCCTCGCAGACAGCGCCCTCTACTGGGCAAAGGAATACGGCAAGAATCGCGTCCGCTCCTACAGGCCGGACGTGATCGAGCTTGCCGAGTTGAAGCGCCTCGCCGGGGGGCCTGATCGGGCGGCGCGCTTCCGTGCGGCAGCGAGCCTCGCCCGCGCGGTGGACGCACGTGACGTCTACACGGGAAGTCATTCCCAGCGCGTGGCGGAGCTCGCAGCCCGCACAGCACGCCGGCTGGGCCTGAGCGAGCAGGACGTCGAGCTGACCCGGCTCGCCGCGAGCCTGCACGACCTCGGCAAGCTGGCGATCCCCGAGGAGATCCTCCGCAAGCCCGGGCCGCTGACCGAGCCCGAGCGGATCGTGCTCGAGCGGCACCCGCAGATCGGCTTCCGGATGCTCGAGAGCCTCGGTGTCGACCCGGTTGCGGAGTGGGTCCTGCACCATCACGAGCGCTGGGACGGGAGCGGCTACCCGGACGGCCTGCCGGGCCACCGGATCCCGCTCGGGGCGCGGATCATCTTCGTGGCGGACGCGTACGACGCGATGACCTCGGAGCGCGTCTACCGCAGCAGGGTCGCGCCCGAGGAGGCGATCGCCGAGCTCGACCGCTGCGCGGGCTCGCAGTTCGACCCGGAGATCGTGATGGCGCTCGCCGAAGAGCTGGGGCTCGACGCCACGCCGACAGAAACGGCGGCTGCTGCGCTGGCGTCCTGAGCGCGCGGGGCGGGCACTGCGGCGGCGCCCGCCCCGCCGCGCACCCTCCAGCTCGTCGTTGTGACGGTCTCGGCACGATCGCGGCACACACGCGTGCGGATTTCGGCGATACGTTCGCCTCGGGGAGGAGGCCGGGTGTGCCTTAAACAGGACGCCCGTCGGGCCGACCGGTCGGAGGCGAGCGGCTAGAGCGGAATGTTGCCGTGCTTGCGCTGCGGGCGGCGCTCGCGCTTGGTCAGCGCGGTCTCGAGCGCGTTCGCCAGCACGGGCCTGGTCCGCCGCGGCTCGATCACGTCGTCGACGTAGCCCCGCTCCGCGGCGACGTACGGGTTCGCAAAGCGTTCCCGGTAGTGGTCGATGAGCTCCGCGCGCTTCGTCTCCGCGTCGGCACCCTCGAGCTCGTGGCGGAAGACGATGTTCACCGCGCCCTCGGGCCCCATCACCGCGACCTCGGCGGTCGGCCAGGCGAAGTTGAAGTCCGCGCGGATGTGCTTCGAGCTCATGACGTCGTAGGCGCCCCCGTAGGCCTTGCGTGTGATCACCGCGAGCTTCGGCACTGTCGCCTCCGCGTACGCGTAGAGCAGCTTCGCCCCGTGGCGGATGATCCCGCCCCACTCCTGCGCCGTGCCCGGCAGGAACCCGGGGACGTCGACGAACGTGACGAGCGGGATGTTGAACGCGTCGCACGTGCGCACGAAGCGGGCGCCCTTCGACGAGGAGTCGATGTCGAGGACGCCGGCGAGCGAGTGCGGCTGGTTCCCCACCACGCCGACCGGGTGGCCGTTCAGCCGCGCGAGCCCGCAGACGAGGTTCTCGGCCCAGCGCTCGTGCACCTCGAGGAACTCGCCGTCGTCGACGACGTGTCGGATGACCTCCTTCATGTCGTACGGCTTGGCCGGGTCGTCCGGGATCACCGATTCGAGCTCGGCGTCCTCCCGGCCCGGAGGATCGGACGGCTCTGCGTACGGAGGCGGGTCGACGTTGTTCTGCGGGAGGAACGAGAGCAGGTAGCGCGCGTCCTCGAGGCAGGCCGCCTCGCTCGGGGCGATCAGGTGCGCGACACCCGACTTGGCCGCGTGCGTCGCCGCCCCGCCCAGCTCCTCGAACGTCACCTCCTCCCCCGTCACCGTCTTCACCACGTCGGGGCCGGTGATGAACATGTACGAGCTGCCCTCGACCATCAGCACGAAGTCGGTCATCGCGGGCGAGTAGACAGCACCGCCCGCGCACGGGCCCATGATCAGGCTCACCTGCGGGATCACGCCCGAGCACTGGACGTTCCGCCAGAAGATCTCCGCGTACCCGGCCAGCGACACCACGCCCTCCTGAATGCGCGCGCCACCGGAGTCGTTGATGCCGACCACGGGGCAGCCGTACCGGGCGGCCATGTCCATCACCTTGCAGATTTTCTCGGCGAAGACCTCGGAGAGGCTCCCGCCGAAGATGGTGAAGTCCTGCGAGAAGACGAAGACCTTCCGCCCGATGATCGTGCCGTAGCCGGTGACGACCGCGTCGCCGTACGGCCGCCGATCGCGCATGCCGAACTCGACCTCGCGGTGGCGCACGTAGCGGTCGAGCTCGACGAACGAGCCCGGATCGAGCAGCTTCTCGGCCCGCTCGCGCGCGAGGAGCTTCCCTTCCTCGCGCTGCCGGGCGACCGCGCGCTCGCTTCCCGCGTGGAGCGCCTCCTCGCGCAGCTCCTGGAGCCGCTCGAGCTTGCCGGCAGTCGTCTCCGAACGGTCGTCGGTCGTCGCCACGGAGCGAGCCTATAGCGGCGGATACCCGTTTGGGGGAAGCGCGCCGGCCGGGACGGGCCGATGGTGAGGGCACTCGGCCCTCACGGGCACTGCGGACGAAGACATGCGGCAAACCTACGTCGACCTACCCCGGCGGCTTCCCTCCACGCGCGCGTTGCGGCGCTCACGCTCCCGCGCGCTTCCGATGCTGCTCGCGCTGCCGCTCGTCTCCGTTCTCTGGGTGACGCTGGGCCTGCCGATCCTCACGGACGTCACCTCGGCCTCGGCGAGCGACCGGCTCGCCCGCAACGTCGTCTTCGACGCGGGCTCGCCCGGCGAGAACCGTGGCACCGCGCCGTCCAACACGATCGCCCTCGCGAGCTTTGCGCCCGCCGTCTTGCACTCGGTCGAGGCGGCCCGCCGCGCCGCGCACGACAAGAAGCCTCGAAACACTTTGCACCGCCACCACAGCCACGGCTCGAGCCCGCGCGTGCCCGAGAAGCCGCTGACCCCGGCAATCGTCCCGCCGACGAGCACGCCCACCCAGCTCCCCTCGAACAACACGCCGCCGCCGCCTCCGCCTCCGCCTCCCCCGCCGCCACCGCCTCCGCCGCCCCCGCCGCCACCCCCACCTCCTCCTCCGCCGCCACCCCCGCCTCCGCCGCCGCCCACGCCTGCCGCGGTCGAGATCGCCGATCAGGCCGACAGCGCCAGCGTCCCGTCGGGCGCACAGCTCGGGTTCACGATCACGCTCACCAACACCGGCGGCAGCACGGCGAACGGCCTGTCCTTCACGGACGCTCTTCCCAGCGGCACCGGGATCGACTGGACGGTCGAGACGAACGACAGTGACGCAGGCTGGTCGGTGAGTGGCACGGCGCCCAGCCAGACCCTGGTCTACACCCCGACCACGCTCGCGGGCGGGACGAGCACCGCCGTCCACGTCGTCAGCAACACGGACGACCCCGCCTGCGGGGACTACGACAACACCGCCTCGTTCACGAGCACCGACGGCGGTAGCGGCTCGGCCTCGGCCAGCTCGACGGTCGACTGCACGCCTCCGCCCCCACCCCCTCCTCCGCCGCCTCCCCCGCCCGGCAGCTACGCGGCCACCGTGCTCGCGGACAACCCGATCGCGTACTGGCGCCTCGGTGAGACGAGTGGGACGGTCGCCGCCGACTCGAGCGGCCACAACAGAAACGGCACCTACCTGAACGGCGTCACGCTCGGACTTCTCCCTGGCGCGCTCACGGGGGACCCCAACGCTGCGGCCCGCTTCGACGGCGTCAACGACTGCGTCCGGATCGCCGACGACACGGCGCTCCGCCTGAACGGCTCCTGGAGCATCGAGTTCTGGGCCAGGCAGCGGTCGTTCGTCAACAGGCGGCCCGGCATCCTGTCAAAGAGCTCGTCGTACTCGTACTGGGGCGGCGGTGGCGGCTACAGCAGCGGCTACAACATCTCGGCCGACTCGAACGGAACCCTCAGGCTGAACCGGAACGGCCTCTCGATCGGGTCCGGCAGCGGCGCGCTGACCTCGAGCTTCCGCTACTTCGTCGTCACCTACGGTGGCGGGAAGGTCCGCTGGTACGTGAACGGCGTGCTGAAGACGACGACTTCGGCCAGCTTCCCCACGAACACCAGCACGAGCTCCCTCCGGATCGGGAGGGGCTACGACTACGGCAAGAACGACATCGACGAGGTCGCCATGTACTCGAGCGCCCTGAGCGCCGCGCGGATCGCCGCGCACTACAGCGCCGGCAGCTAGCCGCCGCGCCGACCGTCTCGAGCCCCACACGACGGGATCAAGCCCGGTACCGGCCGGGCCGATAACGAGGGCATGAGCTCTGCGGCTCCATCGGCCTCCCCTGCCGACCGGCAGGCACCGCCGCGCCGTCGCAACCCCAAGCCTTCGATCACGCGCAAGTCGGGGCTCCAGCTCCTGGCTGCGCTCCTCGTCGTGGCCGGGATCCCCGTGGTCGCGACCGTGCGGATCCTCGATTCGAACGCGCTTCGCAACGAGCGGGCGCACGCAGACACGGCGATCCAGTTCGAGCTTCAGAGCGCGACGAACGACCTCGGCGTGCGTTCCGACAACGCGGCGTCGGCAGCGCAGGAGCTCTCCGGTTCGCACGCCCTCCAGCGCGCGTTCCTGACGAACGACCGCAAGACGATCCGGCGAATCGCCGCGCATCACCCCCGGATGGCCTTCTACCTCCACGGGAAGCGGGTTGCCGGCCCGGCGCCGAAGAACGCGCTGGTCCGGCCGGTGTCCCTCACGCTGAACGGGGCCGAGGTCGGCCACGTCGTCGGCTTCGTCCCGTTCGACCGGCGCCTGCAGAGGCAGTTGCGCGCCGCCGCGCCTCACGCGCCAGGCGACCGGCTGCTGTTCGTCCGGAACGGCGCCGTCGACGGCTCGGGCGAGCATGTGGAGGTCGACGGCCGGACGGTCAAGATCGCCGGCAGGCACTACCGCGGCCTCTTCGCCCCGATTTCGAACGGCGCGGGAACCCGGCTGCTCGGGCTGCGACCGATGGCGGCGATCACCGCGGCCGCCGAGCCGTACAAGAACCGCGTCATGATCGCCGCGATCGGCAGCTTCGCGCTGCTGATGCTCGTCGGGCTCCTGTTCGGCGGCCCGATCGTGCGCACGCTCGGCGACTTCAGGCGCATCGCCTCCCAGGCGGCGACCGATTCGCTCACGGGGCTCGGCAACCGCTGGACGTTCGACGAGGAGCTGGCGCTGGAGTGGCGCCGCGCGGAGCGGGTGGGCGACCCCCTCGCGCTGATCCTCGCCGACATCGACGACTTCAAGGCCATCAACGACCAGTACGGCCACCAGGTCGGCGACGAGGTCCTGCGAGTCGTGGGCCGTGTCCTACAGGCGAACGTCCGTCAGGTCGACCTCGCGGCTCGCTACGGCGGCGAGGAGTTCGCCGTGATCGTCCCGGAGACCGACCTCCAAGGCGCGGTCCAGCTCGCCGAGCGACTTCGCGTCGCGCTCGAGCAGGAGCAGGTTCAGCTTCCGGACGGGAGCACCGTCACCGTGACCGCCAGCTTCGGCGCCGCGGTCAAGGGCGACCTGCCCCGGGCCGAGGAGCTCGTGGCCGCGGCGGACGAGACGCTCTACGAGGCGAAGCGGTCGGGCAAGAACCGTGTCGCCCCAGCGCCGTCACCCGGAGCCGCCGACAGATCGAGCGAGCCGGCCGAGCGCCGGCGGCGCCACGTTTCTGGCAAGCGCTAGCCCCGGCTAGGGTTTGCCTGCATGCGCGTCTCGGCGAAGGTCGACTATGCCGTGCGGGCGGGCGCGGAGCTCGCAGCGGCGGCGGGAGAGGGCCCGGTCAAGGGCGAGCGGATCGCGCAGTCGCAGCAGATCCCGCTCAAGTTCCTCGAGAACATCCTTCTCGAGCTCAAGCACTCGGGCCTCGTGCAGAGCCAGCGCGGCGCCGAGGGCGGCTACTGGCTCGCGCAGCCTCCGGAGCAGATCTCGCTTGCCGACGTGATCCGCGCGGTGGAGGGTCCGATCGCCAACGTCCGCGGGATGCGGCCCGAGCAGGTCGAGTACGCCGGCGCCGCCGCGGAGCTGCGGGACGTCTGGATCGCCGTCCGGGCGAACCTCCGCGCCGTGCTCGAGACGGTGACGCTTGCCGACGTCGCCGCGGGCCGCCTACCGGACGAGGTCGCTCGGATCGCGGCCGACCCCGAGGCCTGGCTGCCGCACTAGCCGGAGCGGCTGAACGTCGTCTCGCGGCTCGACCGCACGTAGACGATCTGGCCGCGTGCGAGCTCGAGCTGCTCCGCCTCCTCCTGGGTCAGCTGCGCGAGCAGGTGCTGCCCGTCGTCGCGTACGAGCTCGACGCGAACCTCGAAGCCGAGGTGCACCACGCGCTCCACCATCGCCTCGAACGCGCCCTCCTCCGGCTCGAGCCGCAGGTCGACGTCGTGCGGGCGGACGAACGTGTCGCCGAGGCGGTTTACCGGCCCGATGAAGCCCATGACGAACTCGTTCGCGGGCGAGTCGTACAGCTCGCGCGGCGAGCCGATCTGCTCGATCCGCCCCTCGTTGAGGACGACGACCTGGCCGGCGACCTCCATCGCCTCCTCCTGGTCGTGCGTGACGATGATCGTCGTGACGTGAACCTCGTCGTGCAGGCGCCGCAGCCAGCTGCGGAGCTCCTTGCGGACGCGAGCGTCCAGCGCCCCGAACGGCTCGTCCAGCAACAGCACGCTCGGCTCCACCGCGAGCGCGCGGGCGAGTGCCATCCGCTGCCGCTGGCCCCCCGAGAGCTGGGCCGGGTAGCGCTTGGCGAGACCCTCGAGCTGCACGAGCTCGAGCAGCTCGTGCACGCGCTTGTCGATCTCCGCGCGCGGCCGCTTGCGTACGGTCAGCCCGAACGCGACGTTGTCCCGGACAGTCATGTGCTTGAAGGCGGCGTAGTGCTGGAAGACCATGCCCACGCCGCGGGCCCGCGCCGGCCGGTCGGTCACGTCGTCCTGCCCGATCAGCACCTGGCCGGCCTCCGGCTGCTCCAACCCGGCGATCACGCGCAGCAGCGTGGACTTCCCGCTCCCGCTCGGGCCCAGCAGCGCGGTCAGAGAGCCCTCGGGGATCGCGACGGAGACGTCGTCGAGCGCGGTGAAGCCGTTGAACCGCTTGGTGACCTCGATCACCGTGATGCCGCTCATGCGTCCTCCTTCTCCTCTCTCGGATGCACCGCGCGGAGCGCGACAACCGTGCCGATGGCGATCAGCGCGAGGACGACGGACGACGCGTAGGCGCCGGACGTGTCGAAGCTCTCGTACTGGCCCTGGATGTAGAGCGGGAGCGTCTCGGTCTTGCCGACGATCCGCCCGGACACCACCGCCACGGCGCCGAACTCGCCGATCGCGCGCGCGGTCGTCAGCACGACGCCGTAGAGGACGGCCCAGCGGATCGCGGGCAGGGTGATCCGCCGGAAGACCTGGAACGGGGAGGCGCCGAGCGTCTCCGCGGCCTGCTCCTGCTCGGTTCCGATCTCGCGCAGCACCGGCACGACCTCGCGGACGACGAACGGCAGCGTGATGAACATCGTCGCGAGCACCATCCCGGGCAACGCGAAGAGGATGTGGACGCCGTGGTCGGCGAGGCCGCCGAGCCAGCCGCCGCGGCCGTAGAGCAGGAAGAGCGCCAGGCCGACCACGACCGGCGAGAGCGCGAGCGGGAGGTCGACCAGCGCGTTGACGAGCCCGCGCCCCGGGAGTCGGGTCCGCACGAGCGCGAGGGCCATGACGATCCCGAAGACGGTGTTCGCCGGGACAGCGATCGCGGCGATCAGGAGCGTGAGCTTGAGCGCGTGCAGCGCCTGCGGCGTCGTGACCGCGTCCCAGGCGTGGCCGAAGCCGTGCTCGAACGCCTTGTAGAAGATCAGCCCGACCGGCAGGACCAGGAGCACCAGCAGGTAGCCGAGGACTCCGAAGCGCAGGACATACCTAGACATGGTCGTGCCTCGTCCTCCAGTGCCGGAGGGCGCCGATCGCGAGCAGAACCCCGAGCGAGATCAGCAGGAGCAGCACCGAGACCGCGGCCGCGCCGCTCTGGTTGCCCGACTGCAGCTGGCCGAAGATGTAGACGGAGGAGACCTCCGTCTTGAACGGCAGGTTGCCGGAGATCAGCACGACGGCTCCGAACTCGCCGACCGCGCGCGCGAACGAGAGCGCCACCCCCGACAGCACCGCCGGCAGGAGGTTCGGGAAGATGATCCGCCGGAAGACCGCGACCGGGCCGGCGCCGAGCGAGGCGGCCGCCTCCTCCATCTCGACGTCGAGCTCGAGCAGCACCGGCTGGACGGCGCGGACGACGAACGGCAGCGTCACGAACAGGCACGCCGCCAGCAGCGCCGTCCGCGTGAACGCGATGTCGACGCCGAACGGGCTGTTCGGCCCGTAGAGCGCGAGCAGCGTGAGCCCGGCGACGATCGTGGGCAGGGCGAAGGGGAGATCGAGCACCGCGTCGACGAAGCTCTTGCCGCGGAACCGGTCGCGGACGAGCACCCAGGCCATGGCAGTGCCCGTGACGGCGTTGACAAGCGCGCACAGGGAGGCCACGCCGAGCGAGAGCTTCAGCGCGGCGACCGCCTCCGGCCGCGTGACCTGGTCCCAAAACGCGCCCGGTCCGCCCACCCGCGCGGCCCAGATCAGCGCCGCGAGCGGAAGCAGGACGACGACGCTGAGGTAGCCGAGCGCGACCCCTCTGGCCAGGGAGCCGCCACCGCGATGGAGCACCGCGGCGGCGGGCTGCTCGGCGACCGCGGCGCTACTGGCCAATCGACCTCTCGATCTTGGCCATGATCCCTTTGTTCGGGTCGAACCAGCGCTTGTTCACCTTCGCCCAGCCGTTCAGGCCGTAGCGCTTCGAGTTGATCGTGAACAGGCCCGGCGGCCTGTAGAAGTGGAAGCCCTTCGCGACGCTCTTCACGACCGGGCGGTAGCCCTGGGCCGCGAACGCCTTCTGAGCGGGCGCTGTCCAGAGGTACTTGTAGAACGCCTTCGCGGCCGGGTTCGACTGCCCGGACTTGGTCAGCGCGACCGGCGTCTCGATCAGCATCGAGGCCTTCGGCGTGTGGTACTCGGTGTGGACGCCCTTCCGCTCCGCGTAGACCGCCTCGTTCTCGTACGTGAGCAGGACGTCGCCCTTCCCCTGCGCGAAGACCTGCGTGGCGGCTCGCGCGCTGTCGGGCTGGACGGGCACGTGTTTGAAGAGCTTGTAGACGTAGCTGACCGCCTGCTTGTCGGTCTTGCCCGAGCGCCGCAGTGCTCCGTACGCCGCGATCACGTTCCACCGGGCGCCTCCAGAGGTGAACGGGTTCGGAGTGATCACCTGGATGCCCGGCTTGACGAGATCGCCCCAGCCCTTGATGTGCTTCGGGTTGCCGTCGCGGACGACGAACACGACCACCGAGTCGGAGACGATTCCCCGGTACTTGTTGGCGTTCCATTTCTTCGGGACGAGCCCCTTCCGGACGAGCACGTTGATGTCGGGGTCAAGCGAGAGCGCGGCGATGTCGGCCGGCTGTCCGGCCGCGATCGCACGGGCCTGGTCGCCCGAGGCGCCGTACGACTGCGTGAAGCTGACCCCGCTCCCGGCCGGCGTCTTCTGAAAGGCCGAGATGATCTTTCCGTAGGCGTCCTTGGGTGTCGAGTAGGCGACGAGGTTGACCGAACCGCCTTTCGAAGCTCCGCTCGCCGAGCCGGCCAGGAGAGCGACCCCAGCCAAAGCGATCCAAATGACTCTCATTCTGACTCCTTATTTCTCAATTTTGTCCACCGAAGTTCTAGACATTAGTGTGAAGCCGGGACGCACGTCAAGTGGGAAGCGCCTTCCCCGTCTAGAGTTGGCGCCCGTGGAGCCGCTCGACCGCAGGACGATTTGGCCGTACGACGAGGCGCAGCCCGGCCCGTTCTACTACCAGCGCTACGCGCACCCGACCGGGGTCGCGGCCGAGCGGGCGCTCGGAGAGCTCGAGGGCGGCGAGGCGCTCCTCTTCCCCTCCGGGACCGGCGCGATCGCGGCGCTCGTGCTGTCCCTGCTCGAGCCCGGACAGACGATCGCGCTCGCCGAGGGCGCGTACTTCGGGACGGGCCGTCTCTTCGAGACGCTCGGAAAGTGGGGGCTACGGTACGTCGAGTTCGACCAGACCGGGCCGCCGCCCGACAGCGTCGAACTCGTGCTCGTCGAGGCGCCCTCGAACCCGTTCCTGACCATGCCCGACCTCGAGGCCGCGGTCGCGCACCCAGCGCCGCTGGTCGTCGACTCCACGGCCTCGACGCCGGTCTACCTGCGCCCTCTCGAGAGCGGCGCCGACTTCGCAGTGCACAGCGCGACCAAGTACCTCGGCGGGCACCACGACGTCCTCCTCGGGGCCGTCGTCTGCCGGTCGACCGGGGACGCCGAGCGGCTGCGCGCGTTCCGCGGGGTCACCGGGATCGTCGCGGCACCCGATCCGTGCTGGCTCCTGGCGCGAAGCCTGAAAACCCTGTCCGTGCGCATGGAGCGGATCACCGCCACCGCCACGGAGCTGGCCCGGCGGCTCGAAGCTCACGCGGCGGTCGAGGTCGTCCGCTACCCGGGCTTCGGCGGCCTGCTCTCGTTCGACGTCGCGGGCGCGGACGAGGCGCGGCACGTCGAGACCTCCCTGCGCCTGGTCGAGAACGCGACCAGCCTCGGCGGCGTCGACTCGGTGCTCGAGAGCCGCGCGCGCTGGGAGGGCGACCGCGTCCCGCCCGGTCTGTTGCGCCTCAGCGTCGGCCTCGAGGATGCCGACGCCCTCTGGGCCGACCTGGAGCAGGCCTTGGCGTGAGCAGTTTTGTGTTCTTCCCTGAAGGCGCCTTCGGCCCGACGAACAACTGCGTCGGGATAGGCAAGGTGCTGCTCGAGCGCGGGGCGCGAGTGGTCTTCGTCGTCGAGGAATCGTTCGCGGGCACCCTCGAGGCACAGGGCTTCGAGGAGGCCCTGATGAGGCTCAAGCCCCCGCCCGAGGTCGAGGAGGCTCCCGGGCAATTCTGGAAGGACTTCGTCCGGGAGACCGCGCCCGAGTTCCGCAAGCCGACGATCGAGCAGCTAGAGACGTTCATCCTCCCCGTGTGGCAGGAGCTCGTCGACGGCGCCCGCTACGTCGACGGGCGCCTCGAGGAGATCTTCGGCGAGCTCGAGCCGGACGTGATCGTCCAGGACAACGTCGTCGCGTTCCCGGCCGTGCCCGCGTCGGGCCGGCCCTGGGTGCGGATCGTCTCGTGCAACCCGCTCGAGCTGAAGGACCCGGCGCTTCCGCCGACCTTCTCCGGCTATCCGACCGGAGACCCTTCCGGCTGGGACGAGTTCCGCCGCCGCTACCTCGAGCTGCACGAGCCGCTCCAGTCCGAGTTCTCCGCGTTCTGCGAGGAGCGGGCCGCGCCGCCGCTGCCGGGAATCGAGTTCATCCACGAGTCGCCGTTCCTCAATCTCACCCTCTACCCCGCCGAGGCCGACTACGAGCGCGCGCAGCCGCTCGGCTCGAGCTGGCACCGGCTCGACTCGTGCGTCCGCGCTGTTGACGAGGCCTTCGAGCCACCCTCGGGCGACGGCGCCCTCGTCTACGTCAGCCTCGGCAGCCTCGGCTCGGCCGATGTCGAGCTGATGAACCGCCTGGTCGCGGCTCTCGCGGAGACGCCGCACCGCTACGTCGTCAGCAAGGGCCCGCAGCACGAGTTGATCGAGCTCACGCCGAACATGACCGGCGCGGAGTTCCTGCCCCAGCCGGCGGTCCTCCCTCACGCCGACCTCGTGATCACACACGGCGGCAACAACACCGTCACCGAGGCGATCCACTTCGGCAAGCCGATGATCGTCCTGCCGCTCTTCTGGGACCAGTACGACAACGCCCAGCGCGTCGAGGAGGTCGGCTTCGGCGTGCGCCTCCCGACCTACGAGTTCGAGGACGAGCAGCTCCACGAGGCGATCAACGGTCTGCTCGCAGCGGAGAACCCGCGCCTCCGAGATGTCTCGACCCGCCTCCGGGCGACGCCGGGCACGACGAGGGCCGCGGACCTGATCCAGTCCCTTGCCAAGAGAGAGCCGGAGGAGGGACTCGAACCCACGACCTAGCGCTTACAAGGCGCTTGCTCTACCAGCTGAGCTACTCCGGCGCGAGACCCAGCGTAGCGCCGCCTCGGGCCATCGCCATCAGTCCGCGCGCCCCGAGCTCCAAGTAACAGTCTGTTACTAAGTGGGTTTGGGGGCGCTCGGGTGGTAGGACGCGTGCGCTACTGCAGAACCTGGCGCGACTGCTGGTGCGAGAGCACCTTGCGCTTCACGCGCTGAAGGGCGTTGTCGATCGTCTTCGTGTCGCAGCCCAGGCGCTCGGCCATCTCCTCGTACGACTCGCCCTCGAGGTAGAGCTTGAGGGCATCGGCCTCGAGCTTCGAGAGGCCGGTCCCGAGCGTGAATACGAGGCTCTGCAGCTCCTCGGTCGAGATCACGCACACCGACGGGTCGTCGACGGACGGGCCGGGCAGCGCGTCACCGAGCGTGCAGTCGGCCTCCGACTCCTGGCCGGCCGGCGTGTGGCTGAACGAGACGTAGGTGTTGAGCGGGGCGTGCTTGAAGCGCGTGGCCGTCTTGATCGCGGTGATGATCTGCCGCGTCACGCACAGCTCCGCGAAGCTGCGGAACGAGGCCTTCTCGGCGCTGAAGTCGCGCACCGCCTTGTAGAGGCCGATCAGCCCCTCCTGGATCAGATCTTCGGAGTCGCCCCCGGCGAGGAAGTACGAGCTCGCCTTGAGCCGGACGAAGCCGTGGTAGCGGCGGATCAGCTCGTCGAGCGCCTTGCTGTCGCCGTTGCGCGCCCGCATGACGAGCTGCAGGTCTTCGAGCTCTCGCTGGCGCTTTTGCGGACTGTGGAGCGCTTGAGCAGGTCGTGCGGCCACTGCTGCTCCTCCCTCGCTGACGGCAGGCGAGCTCCGCAAGCCTCACCCTTAGGTTGAGGATCAACATAGCAAGGTCCCAACAACGTTTCAAGACCTTGCGCTCTGTTTTCTTTAACCGGACCCTTGTCCTCGGCGCAGCTCTTCAAGGCGTTTTCGCGTTTCTTCGTCCACGCGATCGCCGATTCGGTAACGGCTCGTTTCGCCGTGCGACGGCTCCTCGAGATCCGACAGGAACGTCTTCGAGGTCCGCTTCTGCACTTCCTGCCCGGAGGTCCCGCGGATCGCTGCGTCGGACGAGACGAGGCAGACCGTCTCCGTGCCGCGGTTCTCGGCGGCCAACCGCTCGAGCAGCGCGTCCGCGTGCGGCGCGTAGCGCACCTCGAGCGGGCCGTGCGTCCGCTCCTCGCCGACCCCGTCGAACACGACCACACCGCGCGCGCCCTGGAGCGCGACGAAGCTCGCCAGCCGGTCGACGAGCTCGCGCGGGTCCTCGAACGCCCCCGCGTGGAGCAGGTTGTAGCCGTCGAACAGGTAGAGGGTCGGGTCAGCCACCGCGCTGTCGCCTCGCCTCGTAGAGCAGAACCGCTGCCGCGACGCTGACGTTCAGCGACCCGACCTGCCCTTCGAGAGGGATCGCGACCGCGTCGTCGCAGGTGCGGCGCACGAGGGGGCGCAGGCCCTTCCCTTCGGCGCCGAAGACGAGCGCGATCCCGCCCGAGAGGTCGGCCTTCCACATCGTCTTCTCGGCTGCGCCGTCGGCGGCCCAGACCCAGAGGTCCTGGCTTTTCACCTCGCCGAGGTAGCGCGCGAGGTTCTTGACCACCGCAACCGGCAGGTGCTCGACTGCGCCGGCCGACGCGCGCGAGACGGCCGGCGTGACGCGCGCGGAGTTGTGAGCCGGAAGGACGACCCCGGACGCGCCCGCGCCCTCGGCGCTTCTGATCACCGCTCCGAGGTTCCGCGGGTCAGTGACCGAGTCGAGCACCGCGAGGAGCGGCGAAGGGCCTTCTGCCAGCTCGTGCGCGTCGGCGTAACGGAAAGGCTCGACCCGCGCGAGCACGCCCTGGTGGTCGCTCGTTCCCGCCTCGGCGTTGAGGTCGCGCTCCGGCTTGCGCTGGACGCGTACCCCGGCCTCGCGGAGCCACGGCTCTGCACGTAGCGCACGTTCCGTCGCCCAGAGCTCGAGCACCTCACGCGGCCCGCGCACGGCCTCGAAGACCGGACGGCGCCCGTAGACCAGCTCGGAGGTCACCGCTTCGGGACGAGCTGGAAGCCGGGCTCGGCCTCGACGTCCCGCACGACCCAGCCCGCGTCCTCGATCTCGCTGCGCAGACGGTCGGCCTCGTGGAACTCACGCCGCTCCCGTGCCTCCGCGCGCCGCCGCGCGAGCTCCTCCAGCTCGGCGGGCGCGGCCTGGATCTCGGCCAGCGACTCGAGGCCGAACACCTCGAGCCCCCGGCGCAGGAGCTCGTGGTCGCGCCAGCCGTGCATCGCAGCCAGCGCCTCGGGCGTGTTGAAGTCGTCGTCGAGCGCCCGCGCGAACGGCCCCCACTCCCCAGCCGGCTCGGACTCGGCGCGGAAGACGTTGCGGAAGCTCTCGGTCGCGGCGGCAGCCTGCTCCAGCACCTCGTCCGAGTAGTCGAGCGGCTTGCGCCAGTGGCCGCCCAGGAAGTAGACGAGCAGTGTCTCGCGGCCCCAGGTGTCGAGCGCTTCGCGCAGCGAGACGATGTTGCCGAGCGACTTCGACATCTTTTCGCCGGCGAGCCGCAGCATTCCGTTGTGCATCCACATGCGCGCGAACTCGCGCCCGGCCGCCCGCGACTGCGCGATCTCGTTCTCGTGGTGCGGGAAGACGAGGTCGAGCCCGCCGCCGTGGATCTCGAAGGCGGGCCCGAAGACGAGCTCCGCCATCGCCGAGCACTCGATGTGCCAGCCCGGCCGGCCGAGGCCCCAGGGCGACTCCCACCAGGTGTCCTCGCCCTCCTTGTGCCCCTTCCAGAGAGCGAAGTCGCGCGCGTCCTCCTTCAGCTCGCTCGGCTCCTCCTCCTCGGAGGGGTTGCGAACGGCGTCCTCGTCGCCGTGGCGGCCGGAGAGCTTCCCGTAGTCGGGGTAGCTGGAGACGCGGAAGTAGACGTCGCCGCCGGCCGGGTATGCGTGGCCGGACTCGACCAGCTCCTCGATCAGCGCGACGATCTGCGGGATCGTCTCGGTCGCCTTCGGCTCGTGGTCGGGCCGGCCGAGGCCGAGGTCGCTCGTGTCCTCGAGGTACCAGGCGCTCGCCTGCTCGGCCAGCTCGGCGCTGTGGCCGGGCGCGGCCAGGTAGATCTTGTCGTTGATGTCGGTGATGTTCTCGACGAGCGTCACGTCGTAGCCCGTGCGCTCGAGCCAGCGCTTGAGCCACATCGAGATGACGAACGGGCGCGCGTTGCCGACGTGGATCCGCTGGTACACGGTCGGCCCGCAGAAGTACATGCGCACGGGCCCGGGCGGAGCGGGCAGCTCCTGGAGCGAGCGGGTGGCGGTGTCATAGAGCCGCATCGATCCTCCGCAGGGTCTCCTCGGGCGGGAGGGCGGCGACGACAGCCCAGAGCTCGGGGCCGCGGTCGGCGCCGGTGAGCGCCACCCGGAGGGCGCGCAGGTCGCCTCCGACCGCCTTCAGCTCGCGGACGAGCTCCTTCGGGTCGGCGTTGCCGTTCGCGCGCGTCACCAGCTCGCGGAAGCGCTCGAGGGTCTCGGGCGAGTCGCCGCGGTGCGGAGCGGGCGGCTGGATGATCGCCCGCGCGTACGCGCGGGCCTCGTTCAGGTCGCGCGCCCCGCGCAGCGCAGGGACGAGCTCGGGCGGCGCGCCTGCACGCTCGGCCAGCTCGGCGTCCGGCATCTCCGCGATCGCCTCGATCGCGAGGCGCCGGATCCGGGGCAGGTCGTAGCGCACGTCGTGCTTCGGCAGGCCGAGCTCCTCGAGGTAGCCCAGTACGGCCTCGGCGGGAATCCCCGCGTTCCGAAGCGATGCGACGGTCGCGCCCTCGGCCCGCTTGGAGAGCTTCTTGCCGTCGTCGCCGAGGATCAGGCCGTGGTGGACGAACTCGGGCGGCTCCGCGCCGAGCGCTACGAACAGCCTGCGGTGGAGATCCTCGTTCGGGCGGTGGTCGTTCCCGCGAACGACGTGCGTGATCCCGAAGTCGAGGTCGTCGACGACGCTCGCGAGGTGATAGGTCGGAGTCCCGTCCTCGCGGACGAGCGTGACCCCGTCGAAGCGCTCGCCGAGCGGCGCGCCGACCTCGAGGTGCCGCTCCCGCCTCTCGCTCTGGCGCACGGGGCCCTCGTCCCACTGGAGCCCGAGCCACTCCAGGTCGGCGAGCAGCTCCTCCTCCCCGCCTGGCACGTTGCGGGCGGGGTCGGTGTCGTCGATCCGCAGTAGCAGCCAGTCGCCGCAGCCGCGGTTGGCGACCGCGCTGAGCGCGTTGCCGACGTGCAGCGTCCCAGTTGGGCTCGGAGCGAACCGCACCCTCTTCATCGCGCCGCCAGTCTAGGTGTCCAATCCACTTAGTAACAGTCTGTTACTTGGAGGGTTCGGCGAGCCGATTGGAAGCGCCGAGGAACTCGCCCAGCTCGGCCAGCGCCTCGTTGAGACGTGAGGTGTCGCCCCAGGCGCCGAGCAGCTCCAACGCTCTGGTCTTGCGGTCGAAGCGCGGCTCGGCGCGGCCGACGAGCCGGTCGCCGACCAGGATCGGGAGGACGTAATAGCCGTACTCGCGCTTCGCGGCCGGCACGTACATCTCTAACCTGTAGCGGAAGCCGAACAGCGCTTCCGCGCGGCCGCGGTCGTGCACCAGACGGTCGAACGGCGAGAGCAGCGTGACGCGGTCCGGCACCGGGCCGTCGGCCGCGTCCGGATGGACCTCCCACTCGCCCTTCGCGAGCCGCACGCCGAGCGAGCGGAACCGCTGCTCCTCGAACTGCCGCTCGGCCTCGCGGATCGGCATGGTCTCCGTGGCCGGCCACCAGTCGGAGGAGAGCGCCCAGAGGCGCTGGCCGCCCCGCCTGCCCGCGACGGCGACCTCGCCGTACGACTCGAGCGCCTCGAGCATCCAGCCGACCTGGCGGGTTCCCCACCACGCGTGCCTTTCGCCGATGCCGCCCGTCTTGTCCTCGAGCTCCCGCGAGAACAGCGGACCGCGCTCGCCGAGCTCGCGGAGGACATAGCGCCTGAAACCCTGGTTCTCGCGCAGGAACTGGCGCCGCCAGCGCTGCCACTGGTACCTCGTCGCGCGCCGGTTCTGGCGCATGTACGCCCTGAGCAGCGGCAGGGTCTCGACCGGCCAGACGAAGGCATCCCACTGAATCAGCTTCCGCTCCTCCCACAGCAGCCGGTCGAGCTCCGCGCGGTCGTAGGAGCTTCCGAGGCGGCTCCAGAGGACGAGGTGCTGCGGCGGCGCGACGGTCGAGATCGGGTCGAGCTGCAGGAACCCGAGGCGTCGGACGGTCTCGAGGGCACCGCGGGCAGAGCCGTCGAGCAGTTGCGCGCGCACGGCGATGCGCCTCGCTTCCTCGGATCCCACGCTTCGCGCCACAGCGTGGACCGTACAGAGAACCCGGGTTGTCGAACCTTTCCCGAGCCCGAACCTGCGGCTGGGCGGGGCGAGGGTCGAGCGTTACCCGTCGATCGCTAGAACTGAGGCGAGATGAGAGACGATCCGCATCCGACCAGCCGGCGACAGGCGTTTGCCCTCGCGGCAGCGCTGACGCTGACCGTCCTCACCGGTGGTGCCGCCCTCACCGGCCTGCGCCACGGCGTCTCCCACGCGTCGCCCCCGGCGGCAGTGGTCCAGCTCGCACAGCCTCCGGCCCCCGCGCCTCCTCGCGGCGAGGAGTCCGACTAGTGCGCCGCGTCTGGGCAGCCGTGGCCGCGACCTGGGCGCTGCTCGCGATCGTCGCGGTGCTCGCGTGGTCACACCCGCCGACGCAGTCGGTAGCACCGACCCGAGCAACCGTCGTCGTGGTCAAGGGCAAGAAGGGCCACGTCGTCCTCCTGCCCGGCAGCGTCGCGACCCACACGACGACCCACAGCTCGCCGCCGGCGGCCGGGAGATGAGCGCGGCCGCCGGTGTCCCGGCGATCTGGCTGCTCGCGCGGGCGTCCGGGCTGGTCGCATTCGGGCTGCTCACGCTCTCGGTCTGGCTCGGGCTCGCCATGAGCACCCGACTTCTCGGTCCAAGACGGCAGAAGGCGTTGTTCGCCTGGCACCGCACGCTGGTGTGGACCGCGCTCTGGATGGTCGGACTGCACGCCCTCTCGGTGCTACTCGACCCGGTGCTGCACTTCGGCCTGCCGGCGGTGCTGGTCCCATTCGCCGCACCCTGGCGGCCGATCGGCGTCGCGGCCGGCGTGATCGCCGGTTGGCTAACCCTGGTGCTCGCTCTCTCGTTCCGGGCGAAGCACTGGATCGGCCATCGCGGGTGGCGGCTCTTCCACTACGCGAGCTTCGCGGCCTTCGTGCTCTTCCTGGGCCACGCGCTCGCCGTCGGGACCGATCTCAGAGGAATTCGCGGGCTCGTCGTCGTGGCGATCGCCGCGGCTCCAGTGATCTGGCTCGGGCTTGCCCGCATTCTCCTGCCGCGGACACCCGCTGTCCGTCCGGCAGTGGCAGCCGCCTAGCGGACTCGGTAGGCGAGCGCGGCCGCGAGCACAGGATCCCTGCCGGCGAAGAAGGCGGTGGAGGTGAGCGGCACGGACACCTTCGGCTCGATCGCGATCCGCCGGTCGCCCGGGAAGCTCTTCTGCCAGTAGCGCGACCCGCACACCTGGCGCAACCTGTCCGCCTCGGACGAGGCGGTCGTCCTCTGGACGGCGCTGCCGAACCCCTACACGGTGTAGCGCTCGATGAACGCGAGGGTGCGCGACCACGCGTCCTCCGAGGCCTCGGCGAACTCCTCGTACTTCTTGTCGAAGAAGCTGTGCGGCGCGCCCTCGTACACGACGAGCTCGTGCTCGACGCCGGCCTCCGTCATCGCCTCGTCGAAGGCCGCGTTGAGCTCGGCGGTGATGTTCTGGTCGTCTCCCGCCTGGAGCGCGAGGATCGGAGCGGCGAGCTCGGACGCGCGCTGCGTCGGGCCGGGAACGCCGTTGCGCTCGGCCGGCATCCCGTAGAAGCCGACGGCGCCCGCGATCCCGTGGCCGCTCGCGGTCGCGAGCCACGAGTTGCGCCCGCCGAAGCAGAACCCGACGGTGAAGACCCGCTCGCAGTCGAGCCCTCGCAGGTGCTCGACAGCGGCGCCGACGTCGGCCTGGACGCCTTCCGGAGTCGTCTGCGCGACGTGGTCCATGTAAGGGAACTCCTCGTCGCGCTTGCTCACACCCGCCGTGCGGCCGAAGTAGTCGAACGCGAGCGCCGTGTACCCGCGCTCGGCGAAGCGCAGCGCGAGCTCCTCGTAGAAGCGGTAGAGGCCGCGGACGTCCGGGAGGATCACGACGCCGACCTTCGCCGGCTCGTCAGGGGTCGCAAGGAAGGCGGCGAAGCGGTTGCCGTCGGCCGCCTCGAGCTCGAGGTCGTCGTGCGAGACCGCGGCTCCCGAGACGACCGGGATCGGTGGGAGAGAGTCGAGCTCGAAGCACATGGTCCGAGCGGCAGTCTAGGGTCCCGCGCGTGAGCGAGGCGCTGCTGTCCTGGTTCGCCGACAACGGGCGCGACCTGCCCTGGCGCCGGACGCGCGACCCCTACGCGATCCTCGTCTCCGAGGTGATGCTGCAGCAGACGCAGGCGGCGCGGGTCGTGCCTCGCTACGTCGCGTGGCTGGAGCGCTGGCCGACGGTCGAGTCGCTGGCGAGCGCGCCGGGGGCCGAGGTGATCCGCGCCTGGCAGGGGCTCGGCTACAACCGGCGCGCAGTGAACCTGCAGCGCGCCGCCCGCGAGATCGCTGCGAACGGCTGGCCGGACGACCTCACGAGCCTTCCCGGGGTCGGCCGCTACACGGCCGACGCGGTCGCGTGCTTCGCGCTCGGCCGGCCCGTGCTGCCCGTGGACGTGAACGTCGGGCGCGTGCTCGGGCGCACCGGTTGGGAGTTCGACCACACCTGCGCCCAGGCGCTGATGGATCTCGGCGCGACAGTCTGCATCGCGCGCGTCCCGCGCTGTGGCGAGTGCCCGCTCGCGACCCGGTGCCCCTCGCGCGGCCTTCGCTTCGAGCCGTTGCGCAAGCAGGGGCCCTTCGAGGGCTCCTTCCGCCAGCGCAGGGCGCGCACGCTGCGGATCGTCTCAGAGGGCCCGCGGCCGGTCGCCGAGCTCGACGCCGAGGCCGTCGTCGCCCTGGAGCGCGACGAGCTGGTGCGGGTCGATGGCGAGCTCGTCAGCCTGCCGGGCTGAGCAGCGCCACCGCGACGGCCGCGAGACCCTCGCCGCGGCCGGTGAAACCGAGGCCGTCGGTGGTCGTCGCCCGCACCGTCACGAGCCCCGCCTCGACACCGAGTGCCTCGGCGAGCCTTGCCTGCATCGCTCCGCGCAGCGGCCCGATCCGCGGCTCCTCGCCGACGAGCACGCAGTCGGCGTTCGCGAGCTCCCAGCCGGCCTCTTGCACCTGCGCATAGGCGCGGGAGAGCAGGTCGAGCGACGACGCCCCCTCCCACTCCGCCGACCCGGAAGGGAAGAGCGAGCCGATGTCGCCCATCCCCGCCGCGCCGAGCAGCGCGTCGATCAGCGCGTGCGCGATCACGTCGCCGTCCGAGTGGCCGGCAAGCCCGCGCGCGGACTCGACCTCTACCCCGCCGAGCACGAGCGGGACGCCCTCGACGAGCGCGTGCGCGTCGACTCCTACTCCGACCCTCACACGCCAACCTCCTGGCTCCACGCGTATCGACCGGTCGTTTCAGACGGACGCTCGGGCAAACCCCGCGCGACCTGACGTCGGCATCGCAAGCGACGCCTCATCCCAAAGGCTCCTGACGTCGAGCACGGCCCTCGAAGACCGTGACGGTCTCGTACCCCACCTCACGCGCGAGCGCGACCGCCCGGTCGAGGTCGCGCCCGACGTGCGACGGCTCGTGCGCGTCCGAGGCAAGCGTGATCGGAACCCCGCGCTCGCAGCAGGCCGCGAGCAGCTCGCGGTCCGGGTACAGCTCCCCGACCGGCTTGTAGAGGCCCGCGGTCGAGACCTCGACGCATACGCCGGCCGCCTCGATCGCATCGGCGGTCTCCACGTGCAGGTAGTGCCGCTCCTCGTCGGAAGCCCTCATCCCGAAGAACTTGATCAGATCCGGGTGCGAGAGGCAGTCGAAGAGCCCGCTTCGGGCCGCGCCGCGCAGCCACACGAAGTAGCGTCGCCACGCCTCGCCGACCGGGATGCGGTGCACCAGGCCGGGCTCCTGATCGACCGCGAACCCGTCGACGAAGTGGACCGAGCCGAGCAGGAAATCCCACGGGTACGGCTCGAGCAGACCGGACAGCTCGCGCTCGATCCCGGGAAAGAAGTCGACCTCGAGCCCGAGCTTGACCGGCAGGCCGCGACCCTTCGCCTCCTGGACAGCGCCGACGTAGTCATCGAAGTCGTCGGTGCAGCGCTCGAGCATCCAGGGAATCGCCCAGAGCGCCTCGGTCTGCCGGAAGTGGTAGACGTGATCCGTGAACCCGATCTCGTGAACTCCGGCCCGCCGCGCCTGCGCGACGTACTGCTCGGCCCGGTCGGTCGAGTAGCGACCCTCGGGCTGGCGCAGGTGCATGTGGTAATCGACGATCAAACGCCGAGCCAGCTCTCGACGAGCGCGAGATCGTCAGCGTCGGTGACCTTCAGCAGCCGGCGGTCGCCCCTGACGATCGTGATCCGGCCACCGCGCGCCTCGACCAGCGAAGCGCAGTCGCTCGCGTTCGACACGTCGCCGCTCAGGGCCTCGCGCAGCATGGGCGCGACGAACGACTGCGGCGTCTGCGTAACGACGAGCTCGGCGCGGGGAAGCGTCTCCACCACCTGGTCGCCGTCCACGCGTTTGACCGTGTCGGGGATCGGAAGCGCGGGGACGGCTCCGTCCCAGCCCTCGCCGAGCGCTGCGACCACGCGTTCGATCACGTCCTCCGGCAGCAGCGGGCGCGCCGCGTCGTGGACGAGCACGACAGCCGCATCGTCAGGAACGTCCTCGAGGGCGAGACGCACCGACTCGGAGCGCGTCTCGCCGCCCGTTACGACCGAGCTGACCTTCGTCGCGGCGATCTCCTCTGCGACGAGGATCGACGGCTCCTCCCACTCCGGAGGCGCCGCGATCACGATCCGCTCGATCCAGTCCGAGCCCTCCAGCCGCTCGAGGCTCTCGGCCAGCAGGGGGCGCCCGCCCAGACGCGCGAACGCCTTCGGCCGGTCCGACCCGAGCCGCTCGCCGCGACCCGCAGCAGCGAGAACGGCCCAGGTGGACACGTGCCCGTTACGCGGTCGCGGGGACCTTGGCTGCGCTCTTCTTCTTGCCGCCGCGCGCGAGGACGCCGTCCAGCCACTCGGCCGCCTCGTCCTCGTCCATGTCCTTCGCGTACATCAGCTCGCTGGCGAGGATCTTCTTCGCCTTGACGAACATCTGCTTCTCGCCGGTGGAGAGACCCTTCTCGTGGTCGCGGAGCGCGAGGTTCCGCACCACCTCGGCGAGCTCGAAGATGTCGCCGGTCTTCATCTTGTCGCGGTTGTGCTTGAAGCGACGGTTCCAGTTCTTCGGCATCGTCGTGCCGTTGCCGGTCAGCGCCTTCAGGACCTTCGAGACCATCTGCTCGTCGATCACCTTGCGGAGACCCACACGCTCGGAGTTGTCGCTCGGAACGTTGACCGTCATGTCGTTGTGCAGGATCTTGATCGTCAGGTACTCGCGCTTCTCCCCAAGCACTTCGCGAGTCTCCTTCTTGACGACCGTGCCAGCCCCGTGGTGGGGGTACACCACCTTGTCGCCGACCTTGTACAACGCC
>DATIXI010000006.1:0-72858 GCA_035518635.1 Gaiellaceae bacterium | reverse complement strand
GGCGACCGCCTTGGAGCGGCCGATCGTGGCGAGGTTGCCCTTGTCGACGTAGTGGAACGGCCGAGGTTCCCTCCCGCGCGTTCGATCTTTGATCAATTCGGCCGCATGACGGCCCTCCTGCATCGCGACCGGCGCCAGCCCGGGGAGCGGCTGGATCTCGCCATCGCTGCCCTGCACCCGGACCATGTCGCCGAGCGCGAGGACCTCGGGATGGCCCGGCAGGGTGAGGTCCGACCTCACGGTCACGCGTCCCGCGCGGTCGACCTCGAGGCCGGCGGCCTCGGCCAGCGATCCCGCGAGCTCGGACGCCGTGACTCCCGCGGCCCAGATCACCGTGCGCGTCCGGATGCGCTCAGTCTCACCGTCGGGATCGCGGATCGCCACCGAGTCGTGCGTGATGTCGACGACGGTGTGGCCGACGAGCGGTGTCGCGCCGAGCTGCTCGAGCGAACGGGCAGCCTTTCGGGAGAGTGACTCAGGGAAGCTCGTCAGGACGCGGTCGAGTGCCTCGACGATCAGCACCCGCGCGCTCCGCGTGTCGATGTCGTGGAAGTCGCGGCGCAGCGTGTCGCGAGCGAGCTCGGCGATCTGCCCTGCCATCTCGACGCCGGTCGGGCCGGCCCCGACGACCACGAACGTGAGCCAGGCCTGCCGACGCGCCTCGTCGGTCTCGGCCTCTGCCGCCTCGAAGGCGGTGAGGATCCGCCCGCGGATCTCCAGGGCGCCGGCGAGCGACTTGAGCTCGGGCGCGCTCTCCCGCCAGTCGTCGTGGCCGAAGTACGAGTAATGCGAGCCGCCGGCGACGACGAGCGTGTCGTAGTCGATCGCCGCGCCCTTGTCGCCGTTTGCCAGATCGGCGATCACCGCCCGGCGCTCGAGATTGAATCCGGTCACCTCGGCGAGCAGCACGCGGACGTTCTTCTGACGCTTGAACACGGCCCGCAGCGGCGAGGCGATCTCGGCCGGAGAGAGCGCGCCGGTCGCCACCTGGTAGGCGAGCGGCTGGAAGAGGTGGAAGTTCTGCCGGTCGATGAGAGTGACCTCGACGGGCGCTCGGCGCAGGCCGCGCACCGCATTGAGCCCGCCGAACCCGCCTCCGACGACGACCACCCGGTGCCTGCCGGGCCGGCTCATCCGTCGGCGCCGCGCACGTCCACGAACTTGACGTAGTAGCCGAGCTCGTCGAAGCCGAGCTTCTCGTACAGCTTCTTCGGCCAGTCGTCGTGGTCCGCGACCAGGAAGACGAAGGTCGCGCCCGCCTCTCTCGCGGCCGCGATCGCGGCCAGGGTGACGGCGGTCGCGTAGCCGTTGCCGCGGTGCTCCGGAAGCGTTCCGACGTCCTCGACCTGCGCGTCCGTGCCGTCCTGGTAGAGGTCCGCGTAGCTGACGACCTCGCCCTCGGCGACGACTGCGAAGAAGCGGGCCTCGACCTGTCCCGCGATCACGTGCTTCCCTGCGAACAGCTGGGCCATGACCTCGGGCCTGCCCCACGGGAAGCCGGCGTTGACCCGCAGCCGCGCCTGTCGCAGGTCCTCCTCGGCGACCTCACGGACGAGGCCGAGGTCGGCGCTGCGCTCGGGCTCGCGGCGCTGCACCATGATCACGACCCGGTGGATCTGCCAGCCGCGTCGCTCGAAGAACGGGGCCAGCCGCTCGCCGTGCTCGGGATCCGGGACGATGATCATCCGGCGCTCGAGCCGCGTCGCCTCGGAGGCCACTTCCTCAGGCCCGGCCTCCCGCTCGACGCGCAGGAAGTTCGCGTCGAGCCTCCTCGGCAGCTCGTCGAGGTAGCCGGCCGTTCCCACGGTCGACGGCTCGGTCCGGGTGACGTAGGTGTCGCCGCGGTCGAGAAACGCGTACGCGCGTGCGAGGTCGCTGCTCACCTCTCTACTATCGCGCTGTGCCGTCAGTTCAGGTCGCGGTGATCGGCAGCGGAGCCGAGCACGAGGGTCTGGCCGAGGAGGTCGGGCGCCTGCTCGCCGAGCGAGGCTGCACGGTCGTCACCGGCGGGCTCGGCGAGGTCATGGCCGCCGCGGCACGTGGTGCGAAGCAGGCGGGCGGCGCGACGATCGGGATCCTGCCGGGCGAGAGCCGCGCCGACGCGAACGAGTGGACCGACCACGTCGTCGTGACGGGGACCGGCCATGCGCGCAACCTTGCGGTCGTCGCCACGGGCGACGCGGTGATCGCGGTCGGCGGGAGCTGGGGGACGCTGACGGAGATCGGCTTCGCCTCGCGGCTCGGGCGGCCGGTGGTGATCCTCGAGCCGGGCCTCGCCGTGGACGGGGTGCCGCGCGCCTGGTCGCCGTCCGAGGCCGTCGACCTCGCGCTCAGCCGGCTCGGAGGAGCGGCTGGGTGAGGCAGGTCGGCCCACCGTCGCCCTTCGAGAGCTCCTCGCCCGCGTAGACCTCGACCTCGACCCCCGCCCGCTCGAGGCGCTTCCGTGTCTCGGGGTTCCCGTCCACCGCCAGCGCCACCCGCGGGGCGAGGGCGAGGACGTTCGGTCCCATGGACTCGAACTCCTCGTCGGGCACCGGCACGATCTCGATGCCGCGGGCCTCGAGCAGCTCTGCGAGCCTGACCGGCAGGAGCGGCGGGTACGCGACCACGAGGTCGGGCGCGAGGGGACTGAGCAGCGAGAGCAGGTGCATCACCTCGCCGCGGCCGCGCCAGTGCGGCAGATCGAACGCGATCACCTCCAGGGCGGGGAGGAGCAGCCGCACCGCGACGATCCCGGCATCGTTCGTCCGGTAGCCGCGGCCGACCAGGAGCGTGTTCAGGTCGAGCCGGAGGAAGTCGCCGCCCTCCGCGTGCGCCGCGCCCTCCAGCCGCCCGACTATCGCGACACCGGCGCGCTCGAGGTCGGCAGCCAGGGCCGCGGGCTCCCCGCGGCGGCACTCTTTGCCCGGGTTGAGCAGGATCGCGCCCTCGTCTGCGACCAGCACCGGGTCGTAGACGTAGATCGCGTCAGGATTGCCCTCGGCCGGCGACTGCGTGACGACCACCTCGACCCCGGCTTCCTCCAGATGCGCGCACAGCGCTTCGTGCTCCCGCACGATCCCGGCCGGGTCCGGTGCAGCGCGCCAGCCGCAGCCCTGCCAGCCGTGGAGGTCGCCTGCGCGAGGCGGCCGCACCAGCACCCGCCGCAGCTCGCCGGTCATCGACAGACAGCCGTAACGGATCGGCTCGGCCGTCACGCGGACGATCGTACGTCGGAGAGCCTCCGCTCCAGGAACTCGCGCTCCGCAGGCTGCGAAGCGAGCTCGAGCGCCCGTACGTACGCCTCGGCCGCCTCGTCGCCGCGCTCGAGTCGCCGCAGGAGGTCGGCTCGAGCCGAATGCAGGTGCCGGTAGCGGTCGAGGCCCTCGATGCGGTCGATCAACGCCAGCCCGGCCTCGGGGCCCACCGCCATGGCGACCGCGACCGCGCGGTTCAGCTCCACGACGGGCGAGGGCGTGTAGCAGGCCAGCCGCCCGTAGAGGGCTGCGATCTGCGGCCAGTCCGTCTCCGGCTCGAGGTGGAGCGACGCGATCGCGGCCTGGAGCTGGTACGGCCCCGGCGCCCGCAGGGGGAGCGCCCGCTCGAGCGCCCGCCGACCCTCGCCGATCCGGTCCTCGTCCCAGAGCTCCCGGTCCTGCTCGCCCAGCAGGACGAGCCCGCCGGCCGCGTCGATCCGCGCCTCGCGGCGAGCGTCGTGCAGCAGCATCAGCGCGAGCAGGCCGAGCACCTCCGGCTCGTCGGGCATCAGCACCGCGAGGACCTTCCCGAGCCGGATCGCCTCGTCGCAGAGCTCCGCGCGGGGCGGCGGCCCGTAGCCCTCGTTGAAGATCAGGTAGACGACGGCGAGCGCCGTCCCCAGCCGTTCCGGCAGCAGGTGGTCGGGCGGAACGCGAAACGGGATCCCCGCGGCCCGTATCTTCCGCTTTGCCCGCACGAGCCGCTGGGCCATCGTCGCCTCGGGGACGAGGAACGCGCGGGCGATCTCCTCCGTCGTCAACCCGCCGAGGGTGCGAAGCGTCAGCGCGACCTGCGCTTCCCGGGCAAGTGCTGGATGGCAGCACGCGAAGATCAGGCTCAAGCGTTCGTCGGGAATCGTCTCGTCCTCCTCGTCTGCGCGGTCGGGCTCGAGCGCGGCCAGCAGCTCCGTCTTGCGCCGGAGCGTCCGCTCGCGCCGGATCCGGTCGATCGCCCGGTTGCGCGCTGTCGTCAGCAGCCACGCGCGGGGATTCTCGGGGGCGCCCTCGCTGGGCCAGCGCTCCAGCGCGGCCGCGAAAGCCTCCTGGACGGCGTCCTCCGCGAGCTCCACGTCGCCGAGCGAGCGCGCCAGGATCGCGAGGGTACGCCCCCACTCCTCCCGGAAGACGTTCTCTACTACGAGCCGTCCTCCTCGAAGACCATCACCGGCCGCACCTCGACCGAGCCGTGGCGGGCTGCCGGGACCTTCGCCGCCCACTCGATTGCCTCGTCGAGTGAGTTGGCCTCGATCAGGTAGTAGCCGCCGAGCTGCTCCTTCGTCTCCGCGAACGGGCCGTCGGTGGTCAGTGTCTCGTCGTTCTTCACCCTGACGGTGGTGGCCGTCTGAGTCGAGTCGAGCGCATCCCCTGCGACCATCGCGCCTGCGTCCTGGAGCTCCTTCGTGAACGCGACGTAGGCCTGGAAGACCTGGCCGCGCTCCTCCTCGCTCATCGACTCCCAGCCGTCCTCGGCTCCGTAGATCAGAAGCATGTACTGCACGTCGTCCTCCTTCGATCGCTTACGAGGGTACGACGAACGGAAGCGTTGCTGATCGACACCTCCCGTGCCGATACATGTCGCATGAAGCTCGCGGCTCCGTTGCTGCTCGTGGTCCTGGTCGTCAGCGGTTGGGGCTGGGAGCACCATGTCCGCACGAAGAACGAGGCTGCCCTCAGCGTGGTCGCGAGCGAGCTGGCCGGCCGCTCGGTGCACGTCTCGTGCCAGAGCCTCTGGAAGTCGCTCGTCGACGTCGACAATCGACTCGGCGACGTGCCCTTCCCGAACGGCTACGCATCGGCCCACACGCACCTGACCCGCGCCGTCTGCGGCAAGCTCACGCACTTCCGCAAGGTGTCGAGCCATCCCGAGCTCGACTGCCTGACCAGGATCGACTGGAGCCGGTTCACCCAGGCGGACGCCTCGAACGCCGACTGCATCCGGGACGCCGACCCCGAAGCCGAGGCGCTGATGACCCTCGCGCACGAGTCGATGCACCTGCGCGGCTGGGCGGACGAAGCGACCGCCCAGTGCTACGGCATCCAGGAGGTCGCGTACACGGTCGAGCGGCTCGGCGGGACGCTCGCCGAGGGGAAGGCGGTTGCGTCGTTCATGCTCGCCGTCCAAGGCGGGATGCCCGAGGAGTACCAGTCGGGCGAATGCCGGGCGGGGGGAGACCTCGATCTGCACCCCGACACGCCGGACTTTCCGACCGAGGCCCCGCCCGGGCCGCCGCCGGCCGGGCTCTACGGCCCGCAGCTCGGAACCTAGGCTGCGGAGCTCGCCTCGCCGCCGCCGGTCGCGCTCGAGACGCTCTTGACGAGCACCCTCGTGAAGCGCTCGCTGAACCCGGCCACGAACGCGAGCGCGCCGTAGTAGTAGATCGCCCGGCCGGCCGTGGGCGCCGTGGTCTGGAGCAGCTCGCTCGCGAGGACGAGGTAGGTGAAGACGCCGAACACGGCCCCGAGCACCGGCCGGTAGGTCCCGAGCATCAGGACGGTCCGCTTGCCCAGGTCGTAATGGACGTCGTACTTGTCCGAGGCCATCCGCTGGAGCACGCTGACGAACGCGCCGACCGCTCCGGACGCGTAGGCGACGAGCAGCGTCCTCAGCACCTGGTCCCGCTTGACCGGGTGCACCGAGAAGAGATGGACGTGCGGCGCGAGGACCACGACCAGGGCCGCGAGCGCCATCACCGCGGCGAGGCCGATCAGCATTCCCTGCATGTAGACCGTCCGGCCCGTCTGCACGCCTGCCTCGTGGTAGTAGGCCTCGATCTTGTCCAGCTCGGCCTGCTGGTCGTCCGCGATCAGCTGTGCCTTGCCGGGCTCGGGCTTGCCACCGGCCTTGTCGAGGCAGCCGAGCAGGTGGCTGGCGACGGCGACGATGCGCCGCATCGCAACGCTCTCGCTCGTGAACCTGAGCGCCTCCGTGACCTGTATGGCGAGGGCCTCGCAGGCGAAGAGAACGTCCGCGATCGGTGGGGCGTCGCGAGTGACCCAGTCGGTCGCGCGGTGGAAGCGGCGCACGTCGTCGATGAATGGGCGAAGGAGCAATGGGGCCTTTCTGCGCGTCAGCGCGACGCCGGACGGCTCGGTGATCGACCAGTACTCGTCCACGATCTCGCCGTGGCGTGCCTCGAAGGCGGCCCGAGTCTCGCGGTAGCGGTCCTCGCAGTCACGAAGGTCCGCCGTCGGCTCCTCGCGGCAGCGCTCCCACTGGAAGTGGTCCCAGGCGAGATCGGAGAAGCGCACCTGATCGGCCTCCCGCGGGTGACGCGTCTCGGGCTCGGCGCTGGCCACGCTTCGCTCGGGATGGAGGATGTTTGCGAGCCAGGTGCTCATCTGCGTCTCCCGTCCGATCCGGGCCGCAGGACGGATCTGGCTGTCGCTCTGAACCCAGGTTACGAGATTGTGACGCCGGTTGCAAGCATCCGGGCGAGAAGCTCGTGCGCCCCTTCCTTGTCGAGCGGCTCGTTCAGGTTGCCGCACTTCGGGCTCTGGACGCACGACGGGCACCCGCGCTCGCACGGGCACCCCGCGAGCAGCCGGGCCGTGTCCTCGACCCAGCCCTCGAACGCCTCGAACCCTCGCTCTGCGATCCCGACGCCGCCTGCGTGGCCGTCGTAGACGAAGATCGTCGGTCGCCCGGTCTGGAAGTGCAGGTTGGTCGAGAGCCCGCCGATGTCCCAGCGGTCGCACATCGCCCAGAGCGGCAGCAGCGCGATCATCGAGTGCTCGGCAGCGTGGAGTGACCCGAGCAGCCGCGGCTGGCTCTCCAGGCCTTCGAGCATCCACGGCTCCGGCAGGAACCAGACGGCCTCCGTCCCGAACTCGGTCTGCGGCAGCGCCAGCGGGACGACCTCGAGGCTCTCCTGGGTCTGGATCGAGCGCTTCTGGTAGCCGACCACCTGGTCGGTGACGACGACGCTGCCGAACGAGAGCTCGAGCCCGAGGCGGGTCTCGATGCGCCGGGGATCGACGATCGCAGTCGTGGTCTCGGTCTTCGCCTGCGTGTAGTAGTCGCCCCGGAACGGCTCGACCAGGGCGGTCCGCGACTCGAGGTCGAGCTCCCCGACGCGATAGCTCTCGCCCAGGTGGAGGTAGATCGCGCCCTCGTGGACGGTCGAGTAGGCGCGCTCCTGCTCGACGATGCCGAGGATCGCCCCGCTCGACGCGTCGACGATCGTGATCGACTCCGGCCCGGTCGAGCGCAGGGAGAGTCGGGCAGCGGGGTAGTCGCGCCCGGCCCAGACGTAGCCGGCCTTCGTCTTCTTGAGCTCCGGCAGGGCGGCTGCGCGCTCCAGCGCCGCGTCGCCGAGCAGCTCGCGGTCGGCGTCGTCGAGCGGCGCCTCGAACGCCGCGGCCAGCACGTGGCCGTCGAGCACGCGCGGGTTCTCGTGATCGAGGATCGCCGCCTCGACGCGGCGGCCGAGCAGCGCATGCGGCTCGCGCATGAAGTACTGGTCGAGCGCGTCCTCGCTCGCGACGAGCACCGCGAGCCCGTGGCCCTGCCGACCCGCGCGACCCCACTGCTGCCGCAGCGAGGCGACCGTTCCCGGAAAGCCGACCGAGAGGACGCAGTCGAGGAGGCCGACGTCGATCCCGAGCTCGAGCGCATTCGTCGCCGAGACTCCGAGCAGCTCGCCGTCGAGCAGGCGCCGCTCGATCTCCCGCCGCTGAGCGGGCGTGTAGCCGGCCCGGTAGGGCGAGAGCGCCGAGTCGTCGCCGAGCCGCTCCGCCGTGAAGCGGTGGATCAGCTCCGCCGCTCGCCGGCTCTTCGAGAAGCAGAGCGTGCGGAGGCCGCGCGAGACGAGATCGGCCATCAGGCGCGACGCCTCGCCGAGCGCGCTCGCCCTCAAGCCGAGCTCCTCGTCGGTCAGCGGCGGATTCCAGAGCGCGACCGTCCGCTCGGCTCGCGGCGCTCCGTCGTCGCCGACCACGGTCGTCTCGGCTCCGATCAGCGACCGCGCGAGCTCGCCCGGGTTGGCGATCGTCGCCGAGGCGAGCAGGAACTGCGGCTCGGCGCCGTACACGCGGGCGAGCCTTCGCAGCCGTCGGAGCACGTTCGCGACGTGTGAGCCGAACACGCCGCGGTAGACGTGCGCCTCGTCCACGATCACGTAGCTCAGGTTCGCGAGCACGTCGCCCCAGCGGTCGTGATGCGGCAGCACGCCGATGTGGAGCATGTCCGGGTTGGACAGGATCAGGTTCGCCCACTTGCGCACCTGCCAGCGGCGCTCGGCTGCCGTGTCGCCGTCGTAGATGGCCGCCCGCAACCTCGGGAGCTTGAGGCTGCCTAGCGCGCGGAGCTGGTCCTGTGCGAGCGCCTTGGTCGGGTAGAGGTACAGCGCCCGGCGCTTGGGCTCGCGCGCGAGCGCGTCGAGGACGGGCAGGTTGAACGCGAGCGTCTTCCCGCTTGCCGTGCCCGTCGTGACGATCACGTGCTCGCCGCGCGCGGCTGCCGCCCAGGCCTCGGCCTGGTGCGTGTAGAGCGACTCGACGCCGAGCGACGCACGAACGCGCGGGTGCAGCGCGTCGGGCAGCGGCACGGTCCGCGCCGCGCGCTCGGGCTCCGCGCCGAGGTGGGCGAGCTCCTCGCCCTGGAGCACGTCGTCCCAGAGGGCAACACTCGTGGCCACGAGACGATGGTAGCCTTGCCGCACCGGGGTGCCCTCACGGGCTGAGATCACACCCGACGAACCTGACCCGGGTCATGCCGGCGGAGGGAGGAGCCCAAGTTGGAGAACGAGCAGCCCGCCGCGGAGGCCGAGCTTTGCTCGGCCGGAGCTGAGTGTCCTTGGCCATGTCGCGCCCGCTAAGGAGGGGGCACATGGGGGAACCATGGGTTCCCCCATGCTGTTTGACTATTGCGGGGTCGGACTCCGGGGGCGGCGCTGGGATCCAGGCCGACCTGAAGGCCTTCGCCGCCGCCGGCTGCCACGGGATGAGCGCGGTCGTCGCGCTGACTGCGCAGAACACGACCGGGGTGACCGCCGTCCACGACGTTCCGCCGGAGATCGTCACTGCCCAGCTCGAGGCGGTGTTCGACGACATCGGCGTCGACGCGGCCAAGACGGGGATGCTCTCCTCGTCGGCCCAGATCGAGGCGGTCGCGGACTTCCTGGACGAGCACCCTGTTCCTCTGGTCGTCGACCCGGTGATGGTCGCGAGCTCCGGCGCGCGGCTGCTCAAGGACGAGGCCGTCGGGACGCTGGTCGCGCGGCTCTTCCCGCTCGCGACCGTGATCACGCCGAACGTGCCCGAGGCAGAGGCGCTGGTCGGCGACGGCCTGCCCTCCGTGCTGGCCGAGCGGCTGCACGAGCTCGGCGCCGCGGCGGTGGTCGTCACCGGCGGTCACGCGGCCGAGCCCGTCGACCACCTCTTCGACGGCGAGGAGCACATCGAGATCCCGGTCAAGCGTCACGCGGTCCGAGCTACGCACGGCGCCGGCTGCACGCACTCGGCGACCCTGGCGGCGCTGCTCGCCCGCGGCGAGAGCCTCGAGGCCGCGGCCCGCGGCGCCGCCAAGGCCGCCTCGCGCGCCGTCGCCCAGGGCCTGACCGAGCTGGGGGCCGGCGAAGGCCCCGTCGACGTGATCGGCCTGCGAGGAGCCGCGTGACTCTCACCACGGGCGCCGATCTCCGTGCGATGCGCGAGCGCAAGCCGCTCGTGCACCAGATCACGAACTACGTGGTCATGAACGAGACTGCGAATGCGACGGTCGCGATCGGAGCGCTCCCGGTGATGGCGCACGCTCCGCAGGAGGTGGAGGAGATGGCGTCCGTCGCCGGGGCGCTCGTGCTGAACATCGGCACCCTCTCCGATCACTGGATCGAGGCGATGCTGATGGCCGGCCGGGCGGCGAACCGGGCCGGCGCGCCGATCGTGCTCGACCCGGTCGGCGCGGGGGCGACCACCTACCGGACGGCCACGGCGGAGCGCCTGCTCGGCGAGCTCGAGATCGCGGTCGTGCGCGGGAACGCGGCCGAGATCGCGACGCTGGCCGGGCAGGAGGCGGAGATCCGTGGAGTCGAGTCGGTCGGCGCGGCGGCGAGCCCGGAGCTCGCGCAGGCCGCGGCGAAGGCGCTCGGCTGCGTCGCCTCGGTCACGGGGCCCGTGGACCATGTCTCGGACGGCGACCGGAGCTACGCGGTTGCGAACGGCCACCCGCTGCTGGGCGCGGTCAGCGGGACCGGCTGTATGTCGACGGCGATCACCGGCTGCTTCCTCGCCGTCCGTCCCGAGGCGCCGCTCGAGGCTGCCGCCGAGGCGCTGGTCGCGTTCGGGGTCGCCGCCGAGGACGCGGCTGCCGAGGCGAAGGGGCCGGGCACCTTCCACGCGGCGCTCTACGACGCGCTTGCGGCCCTCGACCCAGGGACGCTCGACTCCCGTTACCGCGTCGCGTGAGGCTGCACGCGATCGTCGAGGATCTCGAGACCGCGCGCGCCGCGGTCGAGGGCGGCGCGACGGTCGTCCAGCTGCGCCTCAAAGGGGCGAGCACGGACGAGGTGGTCGAGGCAGGGCGCCCCTTCGGCGACCTCGGGGCCGTCTTCGTCGTCAACGACGACGTGGAAGCGGCGATCCGGCTCGGCGCCGACGGCGTGCACCTCGGCCGGGACGACCCGGGCGCCGAGCGCGCTATCGCGGCGGGCCTTCTCCTCGGCACCTCCGCCGCGTCGGTCGTCGAAGCGCGGGCGGGCGAGGCATCGGGAGCCGCCTATGTCGGAGCCGGGCCCGTCTGGGCGACGCCCACGAAGCCGGATGCGGACCCCCCGATCGGGCTCGAGGGCCTCGCCGAGATCTGCGCGGCCGTGTCGGTGCCCGTGGTCGCGATCGGCGGAATCGACGCCTCCAACGCGGGCGACTGCGTCCGCGCGGGCGCGACAGGTGTCGCGGTCGTCCGCGCGGCGCGTGACGCCGCGGCGGTGCTGGCGGCGGTCGATGCGGCTCTCTGAGCTCGGCGAGCTCGGCCTGCTCGCGGAGCTGGAGCGCCGCGGGCTCGCGAGCGGGATCGAGCACGACGCGGCCCGGCTCTCGGGTGGGCTCGTCGTGACACAGGACGCGCTCGTCGAGGGCGTCCACTTCCGTCTCGACTGGACGACCTACCGCGAGCTCGGGTTCAGGGCTGCCGCCGTCAACCTGAGCGACCTCGCCGCCTCGGGGGCGGAGCCGGAGGCGCTGCTCGTGACGCTTGCCGCGCCCGGAACGACAGAGCTCGACGACGTTCTCGAGCTCTACGCGGGCCTGAACGAGCCTCGGGTGCCGATCGTCGGCGGCGACACGACCCGCGCCGACCTCCTCACGCTCTGCGTCACGGCGCTCGGCCGCTCGGAGCGCGTGCCCGGCCGCGATGGCGCCAGGCCCGGCGACCTCCTCGTCGTCACGGGGCAGCTCGGCGCCGCCGGTGCGGCCTTTCGCGGTGGCGGCTACGCGAGGCCACCGCTGCGACTCGAGGAGGGTCGACGTCTTGCCGCGGTCGCTCATGCGCTGATCGACGTCTCGGACGGCATCGCGGTCGACGCGGGCCACCTCGCCCGCCGCTCGGGCTGCCGCCTGGCGATCGACCTCGAGCGGGTCCCCCTCGCCGACGGCGCGACGACCGAGGACCTCGGCTTCGGCGAGGACTACGAGCTCCTCGCGGCGACACCGGATCCGCTCGGGTTCGCCGAGATCGGCCGCTGCGAGGCGGGCGAGGGCGTCGAGCTACGGCTGGCCGGAGAGCCCAGGGAGCTCTCGGGCTGGGAGCACTTCCGCTCCTGAGTTGCCGAACCGGCCGCGAGCCGTCAACGTAGGCGTTAGCAGTGCTGCCCTACGTGCTGAAGCGGCTGGCGTGGGCGGTGATGGTGTTCATCGCCGTCACGCTCTCGACGTACATCATCTTCTACGTCATCCCCGCCAATCGCCCGCAGGCGACCCGCGGGAACGAGGTCACGAAGAGCACCGAGCAGCTGACCGGGCTCCACGGCCCCGTCTACCGGCAGTACGAGCAGTTCCTCCAGCACATCGTCACCGGCGGTTCGATGGGCCAGTCGACCGCGACGGGCGAGGACGTCAACGCGATCATGCGGCGGGCGGTGCCGATCACCGCGTCGCTCGTGTTCGGGGGAGCGATCTTCTGGCTCATGCTCGCGATCCCGATCGGGATCATCTCGGCGTTACGACCGCGCTCGCTGACCGACCGCGCGTCGATGATCTTCATCCTGATAGGGATCTCGGTGCATCCGGTCTGGCTCGCGCTGATCCTCAACTACCTGTTCGCCTACAAGCTCCACGCGCTGCCGTTCGCCGGCTACTGCGACTTCTTCTACCCGAGCCTCGGGCAGCAGTGCGGCGGGCCGACGCAGTGGGCGTACCACCTGATCCTGCCCTGGATGACGTTCGGCCTGATGTTCGCGGCGCTCTACGCGCGGATGATCCGGGCCAGCGTGCTCGAGACGCTCGGTGCCGACTACGTGACGACCGCCCGGGCGAAGGGCGCCTCCGAGTGGCGCGTCATCCGCCACCACGTGCTGCGGAACGCCGCGCTGCCGCTGATCACGATGCTCGGCATGGACCTCGGCCTTGCGTTCGGTGGCGCGGTCTTCATCGAGACGGTGTTCGGCCTGCCCGGCATCGGCTCGCTCGCGGTCAGGAGCCTGCGGCGCCAGGACCTGCCCGTGCTGATCGCGATCATCGTGCTCGTGACCGTCGCGATCATCATCTTCAACCTGATCGTCGATCTGCTCTACGCGTACCTCGACCCGCGCGTCGGCTACTCGCCGAAGGGCCTGGACGAGGAGGACCGGCCGCGCGCGAGCCGGGCCCGGTCGCGCGAGGCGGCTCCGCAGAGCGTCTCGGCCTAGGGCTGGGCGGCGGGTGCGAGCCAGGCCGACCACGCCTGCTCGTAGTGCGAGCGGGGGCGCGCGCCGATGACGGTCTCGCGCGGCTCGCCGTCGGCGAAGAGGATCACTGTCGGGATCGAGAGCACGTTGTAGCGGGAGGCCGTGCGGATGTTCTGGTCGATGTCGAGCTTCGTGAACACGACCCTGTCGCCGTGTTCCTCCTCGAGCTCCATGAGGATCGGCTCGACCGCGTGGCACGGACCACACCAGGGCGCCCAGAAGTCGACCACGACCGGCCGGTCCGCGCGAAGGACCTTCTCCTCGAAGTCCCCGTCCGTCAGCTCGTCCATGGCGACGATGCTACAGGCGCCCGGTGAGGGCCCGGAGCCGCAGCGCGGGGACCTTCCACATCGCCTCGAGCACGATGCTCTTGCTCATCTTCGAGCCGCCGCGCTCCCGGTCGGCGAACGCGATCGGCACCTCGACCACGCTGAACCCGGCGCGCAGCGCGCGGTAGGTGGTCTCGATCTGGAATGCGTAGCCGCGCGAGGAGATCGCGTCGAGGTCGATCGTCTCCAGCACCGCGCGCCTGTAGCACTTGAAGCCGGCGGTCAGGTCGCGGACGCCTACGCCGAGCAGCACCCGCGCGTAGAGCGAGCCGCCCGCCGAGACGAAGCGGCGCAGGAGGCCCCAGTTGCTGATCGAGCCGCCCTCGACATAGCGCGAGCCGACCGCGACGTCGGCCTCCTCGGTGGCCGCGACCAGGCGCGGAACGTCCGCCGGGTCGTGCGAGAAGTCGCAGTCCATCTCGAGCACGAGCTCGGCGCCCTGGGCCAGCGCGTGCCGGAAACCGGCGAGGTACGCGGGCCCGAGCCCTTCCTTGCGGTCGCGGTGGAGCACCTCGACATGGTCGAGCTCCTGCCCCAGCCGGTCGGCGAGCTCCCCGGTCCCGTCCGGCGAGTTGTCGTCGATCACGAGCACCGAGACGCCGAGCAGGCCAAGCGCGCGCACCATGCGCTCGAGGTTCTCGCGCTCGTTGTAGGTCGGGAGGCAGACGACGGGCCGCACGCCCGTATCATCGCCCGGGTGGCGACGACGCTCCCGCGGAACGCGGATGTGGCTGAGCAGCTCGAGCTGCTGGCCGACCTACTGGAGATCGAGGGCGAGGCGGCTTTCCGCGTCCTCGCCTACCGCCGCGCGGCCACCCGCGTGCGCGAAACGGGCACGCCGGTCGCCCAGCTCGCGCTCGACGGCAAGGCGAAGGAGCTGCCCGGGATCGGGGCGACCATCCAGGACAAGATCGTCCAGATCGTCGACATCGGCGAGATCGAGGCGCTCCGCAAGCGCCGCAAGACGATCCCGCCGGAGGTGGTCGAGTTCCTGCGGATCCCCGGCCTGGGGCCGAAGACCGTGCGCAAGATCTGGCAGGAGCTCGGCGTCACCACGCTCGCAGAGCTGAAGGCCGCCGCGCGGGAGCACCGGCTGCGCACGCTTCCCGGGCTCGGCGCGAAGGTCGAGGAGAACGTGCTCAAGGAGGTCGGCCGGAAGAAGAAGGCGACCGGCCCGCCGCGCGCGCTGCTCGGCCAGGCGCTCCCGCCGCTGCTGGAGGCCGTCGAGGAGCTGCGGAAGCACCCGGCCTCGGACCGGGTCTCCGAGGCGGGGAGTGCGCGCCGGCGCAAGGAGACCGTGCGCGACCTCGACATCATCGCGACCGCCAGCGACCCGGCCGCGCTGACCGAGTTCTTCACCCAGCTGCCTTGGGTCTCGGAGGTCGCGGCGAAGGGGCCGACGAAGGCGACCGTTGTCTCGCACGAGGGTTTCCGCTTCGACCTCCGGGTAGTGCCGCCCGAGTGCTACGGCAACCTGCTCCAGCACTTCACGGGCTCGAAGGACCACAACGTCGCGATGCGGGAGGACGCGGTCCGGCGCGGGCTCTCGATCTCGGAGTACGGCGTGACCGAGGTCGAGACCGGCGAGGTCTTCACCGCCGAGACCGAGGAGGAGCTCTACGAGCGGCTCGGCTACTCGTACATCCCGCCCGAGCTGCGCGAGAACGGGGGCGAGCTGGAGGCGGCGCGGAAGGGCGAGCTGCCGACGCTCGTCGAGCTCGGCCAGCTGCGCGGCGACCTGCACACACACTCGCACTGGTCGGCGGACGGCAAGAGCACGCTCGCGGAGATGGTCAAAGCCGCGAAGGCGCGCGCCTACGCGTACTACGCGATCACCGACCACTCGCACTACCTCCGCGAGGGCCGGATGGAGCAGCAGGCGAAGGAGATCGACCGCCTGGCGAAGCGCGCCGCACCGATGCGTCTGCTGAAGGGCGTCGAGGTCAACATCAAGGCGGACGGGACGCTCGATGTGCCCGACGAGCAGCTCGCCGAGCGGGACTGGGTCGTCGCGTCGATCCACACCGCCTTTCAGCGCGACCCGACCGAGCGTGTCCTGGCGACGATGGAGAACCCGCACGTCCACTGCATCGGCCACCTGACGGGGCGCAAGCTGAGCAGGCGGGAGCCGATGGACATCGACATCGAACGGGTGGTCGAGAAGGCGGTCGAGACCGGGACGTTCCTCGAGATCAACTCTCAGCCGGACCGCCTCGACCTCTCCGACGTCAACGCGCGGCTGGCGGGCGAGGCGGGCGTGAAGATCGTGATCTCCAGCGACGCGCACCAGCTCAAGGCGCAGAATTACGTCGAGTTCGGCGTCGCGCAGGCGAGGCGCGCATGGCTTACCGCCGACCAGGTCGCGAACACGCGCACCTGGGCGCAGCTCAGGAAGCTGATGAAGAAGTGAGCCTGCGCGAGGACGGGCACGAGGCGCTCGACTGGCTCGCCTCGTACCTCGAGCGGGTGCGGGAGCTGCCCGTCCTGGCTCAGGTCTCGCCCGGGGAGGTGCGAGTGGCATTCGAGCCGTCGGCACCCGAGCGGGGTGCTCCGTTTGGGGACGTCCTGCGCGAGCTGGACGAGCGGCTCGTCCCTGGGCTGACGCACTGGCAGAGCCCGCGCTTCTTCGCCTACTTCTCGGACACCGGCTCGGAGCCGGCGGTGCTCGCCGAACTGCTCGCTGCGGGGCTGAACCAGGTCGGGATCCTCTGGCGCACGTCGCCCGCGCTGCAGGAGCTCGAGGAGGTGACGCTGGGGTGGCTCGCGGAGCTGCTCGGGTTGCCGGGCGGCTGGCATGGCCACCTGGAGCAGGGCGCGTCGCTCTCGACGCTTTCCGCGCTGGCGGCTGCGCGTGAGGCCCGGCCCGGGTTCGCGGTCGCGTCCGAGCAGGCGCACTCGTCGGTCGACCGCGCGTGCAAGCTGCTCGGCCTCGAGCTGCGCAAGGCGCCGGTGGACTCGGCGTTCCGCCTCCGGCCCGACGCGCTCGAGCTGGACGGCGCCTGCGCGGTGGTCGCGACGGTTGGGACGACGTCGACGACCTCGGTCGACCCCGTCGCGCCGATCGCCGAGGCGTGCGCAGCGGCCGGCGCCTGGCTGCACGTCGACGCGGCGTACGCGGGCTGCGCGATGGTCTGCCCCGAGTTCCGCTGGGCGTTCGAGGGCATCGAGCACGCGGACTCGGTGGTCGTGAACCCGCACAAGTGGCTGCTCTCGACGCAGGGCTGCTCGGCGCTCTGGACGCGGAGGCCGGACGACCTGCGGGCGGCGTTCAGCGTCGTTCCCGAGTACCTGCGGACGACCGACGAGGTGGTCAGCTTCAGCGAGTACGGACCGGAGCTCGGCCGCGGCTTCCGGGCGCTCCGGCTCTGGGCGATCCTCCGCTGCTACGGGCGTGAGGGTTTGCAGGAGCTGATCCGCCGTGGGGTGCGGCTGGCCGAGCTGTTCGAAGGCTGGGTGCGCGACGAGCCCGGCTGGGAGCTGTGCGCGCCGAGGCCGTTCTCGGTCGTCTGCTTCCGGCGAGAAGGGTCGGACGAGAAGAACGAGGCGCTCCTCGAACGCGTCAACTCGAGCGGCGAGGTGTTCCTCTCGCCCACGCGCCTGAACGGCCGCTTCGTCCTGCGCCTGGCCGTCGGCAACGAGCGGACGACCGAGGACGACGTTCGCCTCGCGTGGGATGTCCTACAGCGGGAGGCCACGGGCCCCGACCGGCCGTAAGGGCCATGCCGGGGGGTCAGACCCCGGACCTGGCCAGAACGGACAGGGTGGCGTCGTGTAGGGAGACGCGGTAGCGCCAGAGGGCTCGACCGGTCTCGAGCATCGCGGCTCGTAACGGGCCGGCCAGCTCGGCGGTCGTGCCCCACCGGGCTGCCGCGATCTCGCGGGTGTCCTGCGGGTCGAGCGCGTCGGCGTCCGTGCGTGCGGAGAACACGAGCGTGCGCCACTCGATCATCTCGTCGCCGCAGCGAAAGGTCGCCTCCGTGCTGACGAGAAATCGCTCGAGCGCGATCTCGACGCCGAGTTCCTCGACTGCCTCCCGCTGTACTCCGTCCTCGAAGCGCTCTTCCGGCCGCACGCCGCCGCCGGGAGGCCGCCAGACGTCAGGCGGGTAGGACGGCTTCTGGATCAGCGCAAGCCGCTCGCGTGCGTCGAAGACGAAGAAGGTCACGTCATGCCGCCGCTCGGGCGAGCTGCCCGCCAGGGCGAACTCCTGCCGGCTCACCTCTCCTTCCCAGCGCAGCCTCTCGGCTGCCCCGTAGCGTTCCTGGAGCGACTCCAGCACGGCCTCTGTGACGTGCACCCCGCCGATGGTACGGTCGCGCCGTGCCTCGAGTCCGCCGGCCGCGCCCGTAGATGCCGCTCGACGCGCTGGCGCTCGCGCTCTCGGCGGCTCTCCTCCACGCGCTCTGGAACCTCTTCCTCGCGCGCGAGCGCGACACCGAGGCAGCCGCGGCCGTGGCCGTCAGCTTCATCGTGCTCTCGATGGCGCTCCCGGCCGCGCTCACCTGGCGCGTCGAGGCGGCCGCAGTCCCGTACATCGTCGTCTCGGGGACGCTCGAGCTCGTATACGTGGTTCTGCTCGTGGCCGCGTACCGGCGCTTCGAGCTGAGCGTGGTCTACCCGGTCGCGCGCGGCCTCGCACCGGTGCTCGTGCTCGTCCTCACTGTGATCGTCGCGGTCTCGAGGCCGTCGGCGGGCGAGGTCGCAGGCGTGCTTGCCGTCGCTGCCGGGGTGTTCATGGTGCGAGGGCACCTCCGCGGAAGCCTCGGCGGCCTGGGAGTCGGGGCGCTGATCGCTGCGGTGATCGCCGGCTATACGGTCGCCGACCGGTACGGCATCCACCACGCGAACGCGGCGCCCTACCTCATGCTCGTGATGCTCGGCCCGGCGATCGCGTACCCGCTCTTCGTCGGCCGCACGCGGTACGCGCGCGCCTTCGACCCGGCGACGGTCGCGATCGGGGTCGCCGCGGCCTGCGCCTACCTGCTCGTCCTGCTCGCGCTCCGGCTCGCGAGCGCACCTGCCGTGGCGGCCGTGCGGGAGACGAGTGTCGTCATCGCGACCGCCCTCGCTGCGGTCGTGCTGAAGGAGCGGGTCGGGCCGCTGCGCCTCGCGGGAGCCGTTCTCGTCGCGGCCGGCGTCGCGCTGCTGGCGCTCTCCTAGAGGAGGCGAAGAAGCTCGAGCAGCTCCGCGGGTGAGCCGACGACGAGATCCGCCGCCTCGCGGAGGCCGGACGGCGACTCGTCCGACAAGAGGGCGACCCGCACGGCCACCTCGCAGCCGTCGAGCCCGCGGAATGCATCGCGGTCGGTCTCGTCGTCGCCCGCGTAGAGAGCGCGGTTCAGGCCGGCATCGCGCAAGAGGGCGCGCACCGCGGTTCCCTTGTCCGCATCGACCGGAGGCCGCAGCTCCAGCACCTTCCGCCCCCAGCGCGCCACGAGTCCGGCCGCCTCGGCGCGCTGGGCTACGGCCTCCAGCTCGGCGCGCGCCGCGCCCTCGTCCGCCGCCTCACGCCAGTGGAACGCGACCGTCAGGCCCTTGTCCTCCAGCCACGGCCAGTCGAGCTCGGCAAAGGGTCTGAGGGCCGCCCGCCAGCGCTCGGCCTCAGGCTCGAGCTCCAGTCCGTGCGTCCCGACGTAGACGACACCGTCCACGCCCACGAGCCGCCGCGCCTCCTCTCCGGTGCGCCCGCTGATGCACGCGACGAGCGCGAACTTTTCAACGAGCCTGGAGATCTCGGTCCGCGCGTCCTCGGGCACCTCGGCGAGCCCGGGTCGGGCCACGATCGGCGCGAGAGTGCCGTCGACGTCGAGGAAGATCGCCCCTTTCTCAGGCTCGGCGATCAACGGAGCCAGCACATCCTTCACGGCTAGCAGAATACGGCGGGTGCGGCTCGTCGCCATCGGCCTTCTCGCGGGCCTCTTCAGCGCGCTGTTCGGCGTCGGCGGCGGGATCGTCATCGTCCCCCTCCTGATCCTCGCGGCCGACTTCGGCGAGCGTCCGGCGATGGCAACCTCCCTGGGCGCTGTCCTCGTGATCGCGCTAGTCGGCGCCGTGACCTACTCCATCCACGGAGAGATCAAGCCGGCGGCGGCCTTGGTCGTCGGGATTCCGGCCGTGGCCGGCGCCGTGGCGGGCACCGCGCTGCAGCAGCGTCTGGCCGGCCGCACGCTCTCGCTCGCGTTCGCGGCGTTGCTCGCCGCGGTCGGAGTGCGGATGCTCGTCTGATGTGGGCCCTCGTCCTCGCCGCGGTTCTCGGAGGTCTCACAGGCGTTCTCGCCGGGCTCTTCGGCGTCGGGGGCGGGATCCTGTTCGTGCCGACGCTGACGCTCGTGCTCGGCCTGACGCAGATCCACGCCGAGGCGACGAGCCTGCTCGCGATCGTTCCCGCAGCCGCGGTCGGCGCCTGGCGCCAGGAGCGCTACGGGAACGTCCGCTGGCGCCCGGCGCTCATCATCGGGGTCGCGTCGATTGCCGGTGTCGAGGCTGGAGTCCAGATCGCCGAGGCGCTGCCCGAGGACGCGCTGCGGCGGCTGTTCGGCGTCCTGGCACTGGTCGTCGCCGCGCAGATCGTCCGTCACGCTCTACGCAGGACAGCCCGGGTCTAGCGGCAGGATCTGCATGCGCCGCGCAGCACGATGTCGTGCCCGACGACCGCGTAGCCGCTGTTCTGCTCGACGTCCCGCAGCACGCGCTCGAGCCGCTGGTCGGCGAACGCTTCGATCTTGCCGCAGTCGTCGCAGACGATGTGGTGGTGCTCGACGGAGTCGCGGATCGGCTCGAAACGCGCGACGCCGTCCCCGAGGTCGAGGCGCTGCACGAGCCGCTTGTCCGCGAGCACCTCCAGCACCCGGTAGACGCTCGCGAGGCCGACCGGCTCACCTCGAGAGCGGAGCTCCCGGTGGATCTCCTGCGCGCCGACGCAGCACTCCTGCCGGTCGAGGAAGTCGATGACGCGCCCACGCGCGAGGCCGCGGCGGTAGCCGGCGGCACGCAGCTCGGCGAGTGCCCGCTCCGACCAAGCTGTCCTGCTGGCGGCCATCAGATGATGGTAACGGTTCTCGACAACGCTGACGAGAATGGTTATCGTCTACGCCTCGATGAGAATCGTTCTTGCCTCGCTGCTCGGCGCCGCCCTCCTGTCCGGATGCGGTCCCGCCACAAGCGCAAAGGGCAAGACGACCGTCGTGGCCGCCTTCTACCCACTCGCGTTCGCCGCCGAGCAGATCGATGGCCCGCACGTCTCGGTGGACAACCTGACGCCCCCCGGTGCCGAGCCCCACGACATCGAGCTCACTCCGGGTGACGTGGCGCGCATCCAGACCGCGGACGTCGTGCTCTACCTCTCCCATGGCTTCCAGCCCGCCGTCGAGCAGGCCGTCCACGGCGCCAAGGGCAAGCTGGTCGACGCGCTGGCCGGAATCGGGCTGCGCCGGGGGGTCGGCGACGAGGCCGGGAAGACCGACCCGCACGTGTGGCTCGATCCGGTGCTCTTCGCGAGGGTCGTCAGGAGGATCGGCTCGGCGCTCGGCCGGCCCGGCCAGGCCGACAGGCTCGCCCGCCGGGTCCTCGCGCTCGACGGCGAGTATCGCGCCGGGCTCGCGCACTGCGCGCGCCGAGACTTCGTCACGAGCCACGCGGCGTTCGGGTACCTCGCCGCTCGGTACCACCTCCACCAGATTCCGATTACCGGGATCGATCCGGAGTCAGAGCCGAGCCCGAAGCGGCTAGCCGCCCTGATCTCGCTCGTCCGCAAGGAGCACGTCACCACGGTCTTCTTCGAGCGGCTCGTCTCGCCGAGGCTCGCCGAGACCGTGGCCCGCGATGCAGGAGCGAAGGCGACCGTCCTCGACCCGATCGAGGGCCTGACGCCGGCCGAGCAGACGCGCGGCGTCGACTACCTTTCGCTGATGCGGAGCAACCTGCATCAGTTGCGGCGGGCTCTTGGATGCCGCTAGCAGTCGAGTTCGACAAGGTCGGCTTTTCGTACGGGCAGGGGCCTCGAGTGCTCCGCGACGTCGATCTCGAGGTCGAAACCGGGGAGTTCCTGGCGATCGCCGGGCCCAACGGCGGCGGCAAGACGACGCTCCTCCGCCTCGCGCTCGGGCTCGAGCGCCCGGCGACCGGCCGGGTGCTGCTCTTCGGGGAGTCCGCCGAGCGCTTCGGCGACCGCGCGCGGCTCGGCTACCTCGCCCAGCGCGCGCAGCTCGGCGTGCAGGCGCCGGTAACCGTCCGCGAGGTCGTAGCGGCTGGCCGCTCGCCGCTGAACCCGTTCGGGCGGCTGAACCGGGACGACCGCGAGGCGATCGACCGCGCGATCGATCGCGTCGGTCTCTCGGCCCTGGCGAAGCGACCGCTGATGCGGCTCTCGGGCGGCCAGCAGCAGCGCGCGTTCATCGCCAAGGCGCTCGTCGCCAACCCCAGGCTGCTTGCGCTCGACGAGCCGACGGCCGGCGTCGACGTCGAGGCGCAGGAGGCGCTCGCCGACCTGCTCGCGCAGCTCCACGGCGAGCTCGGCGTGACGATCCTGTTCGTCTCTCACGAGTTCGGCGCGATCGAGCACGTCGTCCAGCGGCTGGTGCTCGTCCGGGAGACGATCGTGTTCGACGGCGAGCCAGCCGCGCTTCCGGAGCTCTGGCACGACCCGTCGCACACGCATGTTTGAGTTCGAGTTCATGCGGCTGGCGTTCGCCGCGGGGGTGGTGATCGGGCTGCTCGCGCCGGTCGTCGGCTTCTTCCTCGTCCAGCGGCAGATGAGCCTGATCGGCGACGGGATCGGGCACGTTGCGTTCGCGGGCGTCGCGGCCGGCTACCTGCTCGGCATCTCGCCGGTCTGGACGGCGCTCGCGGCCGCGATCGTCGGCGCGGCGGCGATCGAGTGGCTCCGCGCCCACCGCAAGGCCGCGGGCGACCAGGCGCTCGCGATGGTCTTCTACACCGGGATCGCGGCGGGGGTGGTCCTGATCTCGGCGGCCGGGGCGCTGAACGCGAACCTCTTCGCGTACCTCTTCGGCTCGATTCTCACGGTCACGCGGGGCGACCTGGTCACGATCGTCGTGCTCGGGTTCGCCTCGCTCGCGCTGATCGCGGTGCTCCTGCGCTCGCTTCTCGCGGTCGCGATCGACGAGGAGGGCGCGCGCGTGTCCGGCCTGCCTGTCCCGTGGCTGAACGGTGCGGTCGCGATGCTCGCAGCGCTGACCATCGGGATCTCGATGCGGATCGTCGGGATCCTGCTGATTGCCGCGCTGATGGTGCTGCCGGTGATCGCCGCGCAGCGGATCGCCTGGAGCCTTCGCTCGACGATGGGCCTCGCGGTCGGGATCGGACTCGGCTCCGTGCTCGCAGGCCTCACGCTCTCCTACTACGCGAACCTGCCTCCCGGCGGGACGATCGTGCTCACCGCAACCGGGCTCTTCCTGGCAGCGGCCGCGTTCGAGGCCCTGCGCGCCCGCGCCTAGATTCAGGCGGCCGGTCGAGTCCGTTGGCCGATTCGTCCATAATGACCACGAAGATGGCCAAGCGGCTCGTCTTCAGCCTGCTCAGCGGGGTTTTGCTGCTCACCGCCGGCTCCGCCGGGGCGGGCGGCTCCGCCGGGGGCGCGGGCGCCTCCGCACAGGCCTACGCGATCCGGATCGTCGTGCCTGGGCAGACGGGCGCACAGGCCGGCCAGGTCTCTGCGCCACCCACCGGGAACGCGTCGGCCCAGACCTTCGTGTACCCCGAGGACGGCTCGGTCGCGACGACAGCGCAGATCACGACCTCCGCGAACGCGGTCGTGGGTGCCCGCGCGTCAGGGAAGTCATCGAGCGAGGTGCTCTCGCTGTCCCTCTTCGGCGGCGAGATCACCGCCCAGACGGTGAGCGCGAAGGCCTCGGGCTCGACCAAGGGCGCGACCGCGCGCGGGAAGCTCTCGGCATCGGCGATCTCGGGCCTTACCGTGCTCGGGCAGCAGCAGACGGCCGTCGTGCCGAACGGCCGCGTCGCGCTCGCGGACTGGGGCTACCTGATCACGCTCGAGCAGGGGACGGACACGAGCTCCGGCCCGTCGGGGGCCAAGGCATTCGCGGGTTTCGTCACCGCCCTCGACGTCCACCTGACGGCCGACCACGGCGGCCTGCCCGCCGGCTCCGAGATCCAGGTCGGCTACGCGGACACGAACGTGCAGGCCCCCGCGCCGAAGTCGCAGAAGCCGATCGCGCCCGGCTCCTCGACCAAGGGCAAGAAGGGCACGAAGGCACCCGAGCCTTCCCACCGCAAGGGCCAGCTGCCGCTGCTCCCCGCGCCGTCGGGCCTCCAGCCGAAGCTGACCGCAGGCGGCTACGTCTTCCCGGTCTACGGGCCCTCGTCGTTCGTCGACACCTTCGGCGCGTTCCGGGGCGACGTGCCCGGCAACTGGCACCACGGCGACGACATCTTCGCCCCGCTCGGCGCGCCGCTCCTGGCCTGCGCGGACGGGATCGTCTTCTCGGTCGGCTGGAACGAGATCGGCGGCAACCGCCTCTGGCTGCGTGACTCGCAGGGGAACGAGTTCTACTACGCGCACCTCTCCGCCTTCTCGCCGCTCGCGAAGAACGGGCGGCACGTGAAGGCCGGCGACGTGCTGGGCTTCGTCGGCAACACCGGTGACGCGGCCGGGACGCCGACGCATCTTCACTTCGAGGTGCACCCGGCCTCCCTGATCTGGATGGGCTACGACGGGGCCGTGGACCCGACGGCCTACCTCACGGCCTGGAAGCACCTCCAGGACGTCCGCTTCCAGAACGTCGCCGGCTGGGTGCCGGCGGGTGCGGTCTCCGACCCGGCGCCGAAGCCGGGCGCGATCCTGCTCCAGGTCTCGGACATCTCCGAGGCCAGCGGGCTCGACCCCGGCTCGCTGCAGCGCGCGATCAAGCCCAAGGCTCCGGGCGAGGGCGACCAGGCCCTCCTCCGGTCGCTGGGCTTCAACCCGCCGTCAAACGCGGGGACCGACCAGGGTTAGCTCGAGTTGTCGCCCGGGCCGTAGCCGAACTCTTCGTTCTCGCCGAAGATCTTGTCCTTCAGCCAGCGGCGCGTGTCCGGCCCGGTCACCGGGTTGAAGAGGATTCCGAGCGCGATCCCGATCAGGAGCAGGGAGCCGTTGAAGCTTCTACCGGCCTCCTCCTTGCCCTTGATCCGGTCGGCCGCGCTTCGCAGGTCCTCGATCGCCGATCGCAGCTGCTCCTGGATGTCCTTGTCGCTCGCGACCCTCGTCGCAGCCGCGCTCATGCTGCGCCCGCCGATCAGCTCGTCGTAGACGCTGCGCGCTGTCGCGTAGGCGCTGCGGATGCTCTCGCGCAGCTCCTCGTCCTGGATCGCCCGCTTCACGTACGGCGTGAAGTCGGAAACTCGGTCTTTCGCTGTGGCCATCAGATAGGCCGTCCTTTCGGTCGTGGGCATGGGCATTTTCTACCGTACGGCGGCCCGGCGCGAGTCAGGCAGGCAGCGCGGCCTGGCGCTCGGTCGAGGGTGCGGTCTTCGGACGGGCGCTTTCTCCTTCGTGGAACACGACCTCGAGCACCTGCTCGATCGAGTCGACCGGGATGAACTCGAGCTCGTCGCGGGTCTCCGGCGGAAGCTCTTCGAGATCGGGCTCGTTCTCCCGCGGGATCACGATTCGCTTCAGCCCGGCCCGCTGGGCCGCGAGCGCCTTCTCCTTGAGGCCGCCGATCGGCAGCACCTGGCCGGTGAGGGTGATCTCGCCGGTCATGCCGACGTCCTCCGCCACGGGCAGGCCGCGCACGAGCGAGGCGATCGCGGTCGCGATCGTGATCCCGGCGGAAGGCCCGTCCTTCGGCACGGCCCCGGCCGGCACGTGGATGTGGACGTCGTGCTCGGCGAACCAGTTCTCCGGCAGGCCGAGTCGCTCCGAGTGTGCGCGCACCCAGGAGAGCGCCGCCTGGGCGGACTCCTGCATCACGTCGCCGAGCTGGCCGGTGATCGTGAGGTGGCCCTTCCCGGGGTAGGCGGTTGCCTCGATGAAGAGCACGTCGCCGCCGACGGGCGTGTAGGCGAGCCCGGTCGCGACCCCCGGGTCGGCGGTCCGCTTGCGTGGGTCGGCCGGGAAGCGCCGCGGCCCGAGCCAGGCGCGGGCCTTCTCCTCGTCGACCTCGACGGACTCGGCCTCGCCCGCCGCGATCTCACGGGCCGACTTGCGGCAGAGGTCGGCGATGCGGCGCTCGAGGTTCCGCACACCCGCCTCGCGCGTGTACTCGCGGGCGACGATGCGGAGGACGTCGTCGGGAATCGTCAGCTGCTCCTCGGTCAGCCCGTGAGCCTCGAGCTGCTTCGGTACGAGGTACTTGCGCGCGATCCCGAGCTTCTCGTCCTCCGTGTAGCCCGAGAGCTGGATCACGTCCATCCGGTCGACGAGCGGGCCCGGGATCGTCTCGAGCTGGTTCGCGGTGCAGATGAACAGCACCTTCGAGAGGTCGAACGGCAGGTCGAGGTAGTGGTCGCGGAACTTGCTGTTCTGCTCGGGGTCGAGCACCTCGAGCATCGCGCTCGCCGGATCGCCGCGGAAGTCGGCGCCCATCTTGTCGATCTCGTCGATCAGAAGCACCGGGTTCTTCGACTCCGCGTCGCGCAGCGAGCGGATGATCGTGCCCGGCATCGCCCCGATGTACGTGCGCCGGTGGCCGCGGATCTCGGCCTCGTCGCGGACGCCGCCGACCGACAGCCGCATGAACTTGCGGCCGAGGGTGCGCGCGATCGACTGCCCGAGCGAAGTCTTGCCGACCCCGGGCGGGCCGACGAAGCAAAGGATCGGGCCGGAGAGGTCGTTCTTCAGCTTCGAGACCGCGAGGTACTCGAGGATGCGGTCCTTGACCTTCTCGAGGTCGTAGTGGTCCTCGTCGAGAACCTTTCGAGCGCGGTCGAGGTCGAGGTCGTCCTGTGTCGTCTCGGTCCACGGGAGCGACAGGATCCAGTCGATGTAGATGCGGATGACGCCGTACTCGGCGGCTGCGGGTGGCAGCTTCTCCAGCCGCGCGAGCTCGCGATCGACGGCCTTGCGGGTTTCCTCCGGAAGATGTTTCGCCTCGACCTGCTGGCGCAGCTCGGCTAGCTCTGCCTGCTGCTCGTCGCCCTCGCCGAGCTCCTCCTGGATCGCCTTCAGCTGCTGGCGCAGGAAGAACTCGCGCTGACCCTTCTCCATCTCGGACTGCACCTGCGACTGGATCTTCGAGCCGAGCTCGACGACCTCCAGCTCGCGGTTCAGGATCACGAGGATCTCGCGCAGCCGCACGGCCACGTTCGGCTCCTCGAGCAGCTTCTGCTTCTCCTCCGTCTTGAGCCGCAGCGTGGAGGCGACGAGGTGCGAGAGCGCGGTCGGGTCGTCCACGTTCGCGGCGGCGAGCTCGAGCTCGGCCGGGAGGTACGGAACGAGGGAGATCAGGCGGCTGAACTCGTTCTGGACGCTACGGGTCAGCGCCTCGAGCTCCGGGTTCTCCTCGTCGAGATCCTCGGGCACCTCGCTGAACTCGCCGACGAGGTAGGGGTCGTCCTGGAGCGGGCGCTCGAGCCGGATCCGGCCGATGCCCTGGACGAGGATCCGCAGCGAGCCGTCGGGGATCCGGATCATCTTGTGCACGATCGCCGCGGTCCCGACCTCGTGGAGATCGTCCCAGCCCGGCGGGTCGGCTTCGTCGTTCTTGACGGTGACGAGCGCGAGCAGCCGCTCGCCGGCGGTGACGTCGTCGACGAGCTTGACGGAGCGCTCCTGGCCGATCGCCAGCGGCGAGACCGACTGCGGGAAGACGACCGTCTCCTTCAGCGGCAGGACCGGCAGGACCGACGGGATCTCGACGTCGCCCTGCTCGAGCTGCTCTTCGAAGCTCAGCTCGCTCACTTGAGGCTCCCGACGATGATCGCGACACGCGTCTGCTGCTGCGGCTTGGCCACGATCGGAAGCTCGATCGTCAGCAGCCCCTGCTCGTAGCGGGCCGTGGCGGCGCTCGTGTCCACAGGCTCGTCGAGCGAGATGCGCCGCTCGAACGGCCCGTACTCGAGCTCCATCTGCCGGTAGCGGCCCTCGCCCGGCGGGCGGCAGCGCTCGCCGGCGACGACGAGCACGCGCTCGGCCGCGATCACCTTGATCTGAGACGGGTCGACGCCCGGAAGCTCGACGATCACGTGCAGCGCAGGCGGATCGTCGCTGCGGATGCAGTCGACGTTGGGGCGGAAGCCGCGCTTGGCGATCAGGAAGCGGGGGACGTGCCAGAGGTCGTCCACCAGCTCGCGAATCTCGTCGTGCAGGCGGTCGATGTCGTTTCGCTTGGGCATCTCTTCGAGGTCGCAACGGGCCGTCGGCGCTTCCCCCTTGACAGCCCGGTGCGTGGTGTTAAGTTAGCAGACGCTAGGTTAGCGCCGACTAACTATCGCACTGCGAAGGAGGGCGCCGCCGCAGTGGAACGCTGGACCCGGTTGATGCTACGCAATCGCTGGCTGGTGGTCGCGATCTGGTTCGTGATCCTCCTCGTCGGCGGATACGCGAACAGCAAGCTCCCGGACCTCCTCTCAAACACGTTCACCATGCCCGGCACCGACTCGGAGCGGGCCCGCACGATCCTCGAGAAGCACTACGGCGACCGCAGCGACGGCGCGTTCACGGTCGTTTTCACGGTCCCGAACACGCGCGACCCCGAACTCAAGCGGCTGCAGGCGGGAGCCAGGCGTGCCGCCGCGCAGGTCCCGACCGGCGAGGCGAGGCCGCTCACGCCGGTCGGCGACCACCTCGTCTACGGCGACATCGTCTCCACGCTCGACATCGCGAAGGCGAAGGGCTACACCGACAAGATCCTGAACGCCTTACCCAGCGGTGACGGCGTCCACCCATACGTGACCGGCCAGCCCGCGATCCAGCACGACCTCGACCCGATCTTCAACCAGGACCTGAAGAAGGGCGAGTTCCTGATCGCGATTCCGATCGCGCTGCTGATCTTGCTGTTCGTGTTCGGCCTCTCGGGAGCGGTCACGATCCCGCTCCTCTTTGCCGCGTGCACGATCATGGGCACGCTCGGGATCGTCTACGGCTTCGCGCACGAGCTCACGATGGCGACGTACGTGACGAACCTCGTCCAGCTGATCGGCCTCGGCATCGCGATCGACTACTCGCTGCTGATCGTCTATCGCTTCCGGGAGGAGGTCGAGCGGAACGGCTCCAAGGACGACGCGATCGTCCGGACGATGGAGACCGCCGGTCGCGCCGTGGTGTTCTCCGGGGCGACGGTCGCGATCGGGCTCGCACTGCTGCTGTTCATGCCCTCGCCGTTCATGCGCTCGATGGGCATCGGCGGGTTCCTGATCCCGCTCGTCTCGATCGCGGCGGCCGTTACGCTGCAGCCCGCGCTGCTCTCGCTGTACGGGCGCGGGGGCGTTCGGCGGATTCCCGTCTGGCGGTTCGGAAAGAAGGACAAGGAGAGTCGCGGATACTGGGAGCGCCTGGCCAGCACGATCATGCGCCGGCCGATCCTGTTCCTGGTCGGCGGGACGACGTTCATGCTCCTGCTCGCGATTCCCGCCTTCTGGCTCAAGCTGACGCCCGGCTCGGCGGAGGGAATTCCGCGCCACCCGCAGGCGGTACGCGGCTTCGACATCCTCAAGGGCGCCGTCGGCGCGGGCGCGCTCTCGCCGACCCAGGTGATCGTCGACACCGGCCGCGCCGGAGGAGCGAGCGATCCCGCTGTGCAGCAGTCGATCCAGACGTTCGTGACGGACGTGAGCAAGGACCCGGAGGTGCGCTTCGTCCGCTACAAGCCGACCACCCCGTTCGTCGACCCGAGCGGCCGCTACGCGCAGATCGTGATCGCCGGAGTGCACGAGTACGGCAACGAGCCCGCGCAGCAGTTCGTTCACCGGTTACGCAACGACATCATCCCGGCCGCCGGCTGGCCCGCGGACGTTCGCGTTCTCGCCGGAGGAGGCCCGCCGCAGGGGGTCGACTTCATCGACCGCTCGTACGCCGTCTTTCCGTGGCTCGTGCTCGGGGTGCTCGGTCTGACGTACCTGCTCCTGCTGCGCGCGTTCCGCTCGCTCCTGCTCCCGCTGAAGGCGGTGTTGCTGAACCTGCTCTCGGTGGCCGCCGCGTACGGCGCGCTCGTCGCCGTCTTCAAGTGGGGGATCGGAAGCGACGCTTGGGGGCTGTACCAGTTCACGCAGATCGAGGCGTGGATCCCGATCTTCCTGTTCGCGATGCTGTTCGGCCTGTCGATGGACTACGAGGTCTTTTTGGTCACGCGCATGCGCGAGGCGTGGGACGAGACGAAGGACAACACGCGTGCCGTCGCCCTCGGGCTCGAACGCACGGGGCGCATCGTGACCGCCGCGGCGATCGTGATGGTGGCGGCGTTCTCCGGCTTCATCGCCGGCCGTGTGGTCGGCCTGCAGGAGTTCGGCTTCGGCCTCGCGGTCGCGATCTTCCTGGACGCGACGATCGTGCGGGCGCTGCTCGTCCCGTCTCTGATGGCGCTCTTCGGGCGCTGGAACTGGTGGCTGCCGGAGCGCATGGCGCGCGTGGTGCGCGTTCGGCCGTCGCCGCTCGAGCCCGCGAGCAGCGCCGCGCTTCGCCCCGCGGGCCGGTAGACCTCGTAGCATCCCCGGCCGATGGAGCCGTCGCTGAAGGGCGTGATCCTCGCGGGCGGCAGCGGGACGCGTCTCCACCCGCTCACGCGGATCACCAACAAGCACCTCCTGCCGATCTACGACCGGCCGATGGTCACGTACGCGATCGAGGCGCTCGTGAAGGCGGGCGTGACCGAGCTGATGCTCGTCACCGGCGGGACGCACGCGGGTGAGTTCTTCCGGCTGCTCGGCAACGGGCACGAGTACGGGATCGACCGGCTCTTCTACGCCTACCAGGAGCGGCCCGGCGGGATCGCGGAGGCGCTCGGCCTCGCCGAGCGCTTCGGCCGCGGCGACCGCATCGTGGTCATGCTCGCCGACAACGTCGTGGAGAGCTCCCTCGCGCCGGCGGTCGAGAACTTCCGCCGACAGGAGCGCGGGGGCCGGATCCTGCTCGCCCGCCTCGACGAGCCGGAGCACCTGCGCCACCTCGGCGTCGCGGAGCTCGACGGCGACCGCGTGGTGCACATCGTCGAGAAGCCGGACGACCCGCCGAGCGAGTTCGCCGTGACCGGGATCTACTTCTACGACGAGCAGGTGTGGGACGTGATCCCGACGCTCGAGCCTTCCGGCCGCGGCGAGCTCGAGATCACCGACGTCAACAACTGGTACGTGGGCGAGGGCCAGATGGAGTACGACGTGCTGGAGGGCTTCTGGGGCGACGCGGGCGAGTCGATTGACGCGTACTACGAGGTGAACGACTTCGTGCGCGCGAACGGCGCGAACAAGGACGAGTCGTGGTCGACGGCGTCGAGCTGATCCCGCTCAGGCGGTTCGAGGACGAGCGCGGCTGGTTCTCGGAGCTGATGCGCGCGTCCGGCCTGCCGAAACCGGTGCGCCAGTCGAACCTCGTCTTCTCGCGGAAGGGCGTGATCCGCGGGCTGCACTACCACGAGCGCGGCCAGGACGACCTGTTCGCGTGCGTCAGGGGGATGGTGCGCGTCGTCGTGCTCGACCGCGAGAGCGGCGAGACGTTCAGCGAGGACATCGGCGACGAGAACCCGGTGGCCGTCTACGTCCCGGGCCACCACGCCCATGGGTACGAGGCGCTGACCGACTGCCTCTTCCTCTACCACGTCACCGAGGAGTACGACCCCGACGACCCGGACGAGCACGGGCTCTGCTGGGCCGACCCGCGTGTGAAGCACCTCTGGAGCACCGGCTCGCCGATCCTCTCGGAGCGCGACTTGGCCGCGTGCTCATAACCGGCGCAGGCGGGCAGCTCGGCGTCGCGCTGCGCGAGGTCTTTCCGGAGGCCGACGCGCGATCCCGGGCCGAGCTCGACGTTACGTGGCCTCTCGACTTAGTAACAGACTGTTACTTGGTGCTTCACACGGCTGCGTGGACCGACGTGGACGGGGCCGAGGCCGACCCGGTCGGTGCCGAGGCGGTGAACGTCATCGGCACGCGGAACGTGGTCGCGCTCGGAGTTCCCGTCGTCTACTACTCGACCGACTACGTCTTCGACGGACGCAAGCGCGAGCCCTACGTCGAGTCGGACAAGCCCAACCCGCTCGGGATCTACGCCAAGTCCAAGCTCGCCGGCGAGCTCGAGGTGCGCGACGGCTGGATCGTCCGCAGCTCGTGGCTCTTCGGCTGGACCGGGCGGAACTTCGTCCGGACGATGCTCGCGCTCGGGCAGGACCGTGACGAGGTGAGCGTCGTCTCGGACCAGGTCGGCTGCCCGACCTACGTCGGCCATCTGGCCTCGGCGACGCGGGAGCTGCTCGACCTCCCGAAGGGGATCTGGCACGTCGCCGCGGAGGGCGAATGCTCGTGGGCCGAGTTCGCGCGCGCGATCTTCGACGAGGCGGACCTGGACTGCCGCGTGCGCGAGATCACGACCGAGGAGCTCGGCCGCCCGGCGCCGAGACCGGCCTACTCGGTTCTCCGCAGCGAGCGCGAGGGCGCGCCGCGCCTGCCGCACTGGCGCGAGGGCCTGCGCGAGTGCCTTTCGAGGCTCGGCTAGCGCCAGGCCGCTTCGTCGACGGGCGCTCGCTCGCGGAGCGGTTCCCACCAGTCGCGATGCTCGGTGTACCACTGCACGGTCTGCGCGATGCCGTCCTCCCAGGCGATCTCGTCGCGCCAGCCGAGTTGTTCCCGGATCCGGGTCGAGTCGAGGAGGTACCGGCGGTCGTGGCCGGGCCGGTCGGGGACGATCGTCTTCAGCGTCGCCGGCTTGCCTGTCAGCTCGAGGACGGCATTCGCGATCTGCTCGATCGATTGCTCGACGCCTGAGCCGACGTTGTAGGTCTCGCCCGGCTCGCCCCGTTCGAGCACGAGGTCGATCGCGCGGCAGTGGTCGAGCACGTGCAGCCACTCGCGCCGGTTCTGCGTCGACGCGTAGAGCGGCAGCGGCTGGTCGTCGAGCGCGTTCGAGACAAACAGCGGGATCACCTTCTCCGGAAACTGGTACGGCCCGTAGTTGTTCGAGCAGTTCGTGATCGTGACGGGCAGGCCGTAGGTCTCGAAGTAGGCTCGGACCGCGTGGTCTGCGCCCGCCTTCGAGGCGTTGTAGGGCGTGCGCGGCAGGTACGGCGAGTCCTCGGTGAACGCGTCGTCCGAGTCCAGCGGCAGGTCGCCGTAGACCTCGCAGGTCGAGACGTGGTGGAAGCGGCCGACCTCGCACCGCCGCGCGGCCTCGAGCAGCGTCTGTGTCCCGATCACGTTCGTCCGGAAGAAGCGGCCCGGATCGACGACCGCGAGCGAGTTGTGGGACTCGGCGGCGAAGTTGACGATCACCCCGATCTCCTCGTCGCGGAGCGTCCTCTCGGCCAGGTCGGCGTCCGCGATGTCGCCGTGGACGAACACGATCCGGTCCTCGACGTCGGCGAGGCTCTCGCGGTTTCCCGCGTAGGTGAGCAGGTCGAATGCGACCACGTGGTCGTCCGGCCTTCGCTCAAGCCAGTAGCGGACGAAGTTCGATCCGATGAAGCCCGCAGCTCCGGTGACGAGCACCCTCATCCGCCAGATCATGCGGAGTAATGCGCGTTCTGTAAAGAAACGAGGAATTCCGTCGATGTGTGCGGTACCCTCAGACCCTGGCTGCGGCCGGCCGACCAGGGCCGGTACGCGTCCTCCAGGCTCAGGCCAAGGCCGATGGTCAGCAAAGTCGCAGCAGCCATTCTCGCCGCTCTGGGGCTCACTGCCGTGAGCACCCCGGTCCCGCATGCCGTCAAAGCGCGGAGCGTGGCCGGCCCGCACGCGGCCAAGACCGCCCGGGCGAAGCGGCTTCCGGTGATCTTCGTCAGCGGCCACGGCTGGGGCCACGGGGTCGGCCTCGCGCAGTACGGCGCGTACGGATACGCCCTTCACGGCTGGACCTGGGACAAGATCCTCGCGCACTACTACCCCGGGACGACGATCGGCCCCGCGCCGGTCTCGAAGGTGCGCGTCCTGCTCGCCGCCGGAGCCACGCGCGCCGCGATCTCGTCGGCCTCGCCCTTCACCGTCACCGACGGCGCCGGCAAGGTGCACAAGCTCGCGGCGGGGAAGCAGTCGATCGGCCTCGGGCTGAAGCTCCGGCTCGTGCCCTCGAAGCCGGTCAAGGCGCTCACGGGCCCGCTCCTCTTCGCGCCGGGAACGACGCCGCTCTCGCTGGGTAGCCGAGCGTACCGCGGCTCCCTCCGTGTCAAGGTCGCCGGCTCCGCCCTTCAGGTCGTCAACGTCGTCGGCCTCGAGTCCTACCTCCGCGGGGTCGTCGGGTCGGAGATGCCCGACCGCTGGCCGGCCGAGGCGCTGGCCGCGCAGGCGGTCGCTGCACGGACGTTCGCGCTCGCGGAACGGTCGACGTCGGGCGACTTCGACCTCTATCCCGACACGCGCAGCCAGGTCTACGGCGGGATCGCAGCCGAATCGAAGAGCGCGACGGGGGCCGTCACCGAGACCGCCGGCCAGGTCGTCCTCTACGACGACGAGCCGGCGCTCACGTACTTCTCGTCGAGCTCGGGCGGCAGGACCGCCAACGTGCAGGACGTGTTCCCGAGCTCGAAACCGGTCCCGTATCTCGTCTCGGTGGCGGACCCGTACGACACGCTCTCGCCGTACCACAACTGGGGGCCGCTGCGGTACGGGGCGTCCAAGCTGGCCAGGCGCCTGGGGGTGCCCGGGAGCATCGTCGACTATCGGGCGAACGTGAGCCCGTCCGGCCGGGTGAGGACGGTCACTCTCACGGGGACGAAGGGGGAGCGGACCGTGCGCGGCTCCTCGGTGCGCGCCGTCCTCGGCCTGCGCTCGACCTGGTTCCGGCTCGGGCTCCTGAACCTCGCCAACCCGACGGGCGCGGTCGTGTACGGCGCCGCGGTCAAACTGGCCGGAACCGCTCGCGGCGTCCAGAAGATCTACCTCGACTCGCGGCCCTACGGCGGCAAGTGGAAGCGCCTCGGCCGGGTGGTCGCGAAGAGCGGAGCGCTCGCTCCGAGCGTCGCGCCGAAGGTCACGACCGACTACCGGCTCGAGAGCGGCGGCTTCGCGAGCAGCGTCGTCCGCGTGGGGGTGGCGCCGCTGGTGAAGCTCTCTGCGGGCACAGACGGGATCTCTCTGACCGGGCAGGCGAAGCCGCTGGTGTCAGGGGCGGTTGTCCAGGTGCAGCGCATGGGGCCGAGCGGCTGGGAGACGGTCTCCAGCACCACGGTGGACGCACGTGGCACGTTCTCGGCGCAGCTCGATCTCAGCGCCGGCAGCTACCGGGCGCGCATCGTCGCGGGCCACGGCTTCGCGATCGGCTTCTCCAACACGCTGACGGTGGCGAACCCGTGAAGCGGTGGCTTCTGGCCGGGTTCGCGGCCGCGCTCTGGCTCCTGGTGCCGACGGCCGCGCAGGCGTTCAGCCCGAACGACCCGCTGCTGCCGAAGCAGTGGTACGTCGACCAGGACCGCGCGTTCGACGCGTTCAGCGGCCTCGGGTCGCTGCGTCCCGTGCGCGTAGCCGTGATCGACTCGGGCGTCGACCTCACGCACCCCGAGCTCCAGGGGCAGATCGCGATGGCCAAGAGCTTCGTCGGCGGCTCCGTGGCGGACACGCAGGGCCACGGGACCTTCGTCGCCGGGGAGATCGCGGCGATCGTCGACAACGGCCGCGGGATCGCCGGCCTCGCCCCCTCTGCGCGACTGCTCGTCGCCAAGGTCGTCCGGGACGACGGGACCGTCTCGACGAAGGCCGAGGCTCACGCCATTCGCTGGGCGGTGTACCACGGCGCGCGGGTGATCAACGTCAGCCTCGGCAGCGTCCGCGATCCGGAGGACGGCGACAACAGCGGCTACTCGTGGGTCGAGCAGCGGGCCGTCAACTTCGCCACGAGGCACGGGGCCCTCGTCGTGGCCGCCGTCGGGAACAGCACGGACGCGCCGACGAAGCCATGGCGCTATGCGAGCTATCCCGCGGCGCTCCCGCACGTGCTGGGAGTTGGCTCCTACGACCGCAGCGGCGACGTCTCCTCGTTCTCGAACCGCGACGCCGTCTACGTCGACCTGATCGCCCCGGGCCAGGACATGTTCTCGCTCTTCCCGCGCGCAATGACCGGCAAGAACACGAGCTGCACCGAGCAGGGCTACTCGAGCTGCGGGCCGAAGGACTACCGGCACGCCTCGGGGACGTCGTTCTCGGCGCCCCAGGTGGCCTCGGCGGCGGCGATGCTCTTCGCGCTCCGGCCCAGCCTGAGCCCGGACCAGGTCTCCACGCTGATCGAGCGCACGGCGATGCTCGCCACCCCGGCGAACGGCTGCTCCGAGTGCACGGGGAGCCGCGACGCGCTCTCCGGCTGGGGCAAGCTCGACATCACCGCCGCGATCCACGCGCTGCGGACCCGACCCCTGCCGGTCAAGGACCGCTTCGAGCCGAACGACGACATCGGGTTCGGTCACCCCGTTCGCGGGAAGAAGGCGCGCCTCCGGGCCACGATCGACTACTGGGACGACCCGGACGACGTCTACCGGATCAAGCTCCAGAAGGGCCAGACGGTCTCCGCGGTCACAGGCCCGACCCCGAACGTGGACATCTCGCTGACGCTGTGGAAGCCGGGGCTCGGCTCGCTCGCGGACGCGAGCGACCTGTTCCGTGCGGCGCGCTCCGTCCACCCCCTGGGTGTGCCAGAGCGGCTGAGCTACAGGGCGACCCAGAGCGGCTGGTACTCGCTCGAGGTCTCGGCGGCGAAGCCCGACTCGGGCTCGTACTGGCTGAAGATCCGACGCTCCTAGAGCAGCTCGTCGTCCGGCACGTCGCGGATCTGGCGCGCCGGGTTGCCGACGACGACCGCGCGCGCAGGGACGTCGCGGAGCACGACGGCGGCGGCTCCGACGAAGGCCTCCTCGCCGATCTCGATCCCCGGTAGCAGCACCGCGGCGCCGCCGATGCGCGCCCCGCGGCGGATCGTCGGGCCCTTGCGCAGCTCGTGCCGCCGCTCGGTGCGGCCCATGAAGTTGTCGTTCGTCGTGACGACGCACGGCGCGATGAAGACGTCCTCCTCCAGCGTCGAGTACGCCGTTACGTATGCGTCGGCCTGGATCTTCGTTCGCGCTCCGACCGTCGTGTCGTTCTCGACGAGCGACCCGCGCCCGATCACGACGTCGTCACCGATCAGGCAGCGCTCGCGGACGCACGCCTGGTCGCCGACGATCACGCTCTCGCCGATCGTCGTCCCGGCGAAGACCACGGCCGCCGTCGAGACGATCGTTCCGGCGCCGAGCTCGAGCGGCGGCAGCGCCTCACGAGCCGCCGTCGAGCGAGGCGAGAGCGCCGGCTGCTTCCCGACGACCGCGTAGTCGAGGATGCGGCAGCCTTCGCCGAGCACCGTGCCCGGGTAGACGATCGCGGTCTCGGCGACCTCGGCCACGCGCTACGCGGGCGTGGCGACGAGCGACGCCTGCAGCTGCTCGAGCACCCGCACGACCGCGAGGCCGTCACGTGCGGCCTTGAGGGGGTCTCCCTCACCGGCGATCAGCGAGAGGAAGTGGCTGCATTCGAGGCGCAGCGGTTCGTCGGTCGGGATCTTCGGGCTGAAGATGTCGCCGGTGCGGGTCTGCCACTCTCCGTAGGTCCCAGTGGGCTGCTCGGGCCACTTCTCGTAGATGGTCACTTTCCGCTCGAGCTCCATGTCGTCAAAGACGACCATCTTCTCCGTCCCCACGACGGTGATTCGCCGAATCTTTTGCGGGTCGAGCCACGAGAGGTGCATGTGGGCGATCCTCCCCGACGGAAAGCGCAGGTAGCAGAAGGCGATGTCCTCGATCCCGGGTGTGAGATAGGCGTTGCCCCGGGCCCAGCACTCCGACGGTTCCTCCGCGAGCAGGTGCAGGATGACGGAGAGATCGTGGACACCGAGCGAGGAGATGGTGTTCTCGTCCGTGCGGATCCGGCCGAGGTTCTGGCGATTTGAATAGAGATAGAGGACGTCGCCGAGCTCACCGGAGTCGACGAGCCGCTTCAGGGCGCTCACGGCCGGGTGGTAGAGCAAAAGGTAGCCGGGCACCAGCACGCGACCGTTCGCCTCCGCGGTGGCGATGAGGTCCTCGGCCTGGGCCTCGGTCTCCGCGGGCGGCTTCTCGACGAAGACGTGCTTGCCTGCCTCGAGCGCACGCTTTGCGAGCTCGTAGTGGGTGGAGGCAGTTGTTGCGACGACGATCGCGTCGAGCTCGGGGTCGGAGAGCAGCTCATCGAAGCTCGTCGTTGTCCGCGCCTGCGGGTACCGGGCACCGGAGGCGTCGAGCGCGTCGGGTGACGCGTCGCAGAGCCAGCGCAGATCGGCTAGCTCCGCGAAGCTGCGCGCGAGGTTCCGACCCCAGTTGCCGAGACCGACCTGACCTACTCGCGTCAAAGCTTCCAGACCTTTCCGTCGACGCGGCCGTTCGTGTTCGTCGCGTTGCGGAAGTCGACCACGAGGTGCGCCTCGTCCGCGACGCGGTCGTAGTCGATCGACGAGTGCGCGGTCACGATTGCGACGCAGTCGTGGTCGGCGGGCTCGAGCGGAACCGAGGCGAGCCCGTGCTTCGGCAGCTCGGGCACGTGCGGGTCGTGGTAGGCGACTTCCGCTCCCGCGTTCTGGAGGAGCTCGATCAGCTTCAGGGCCGGCGACTCGCGGGTGTCCTGGACGTCGGCCTTATAGCTGACGCCGAGGATCAGCACCTTCGAGCCCTTGAGCGAGAGCTCGCGGCCATGGTTCAGCGCCTGCGAGATCAACGAGCGGCAGAAGTAGGGCATGTTCGCGTTGACCTTGCCGGCCAGCTCGATGAACTCGGTGTAGAAGTCGTACTGCCGCGCCTTCCACGAGAGATAGAACGGGTCGACCGGGAGGCAGTGCCCGCCGAGGCCCGGGCCGGGCTCGAAGCGCATGAAGCCGAACGGCTTCGTCGCGGCCGCGTCCACGACCTCCCAGATGTCGAGCCCCATCCGGTCGCAGAGCTGGGCAAGCTCGTTGACGAGCGCGATGTTGACCGAGCGGAAGATGTTCTCGAGCAGCTTCGTCAGCTCGGCCGCCTCGGGTGACGAGAGCGGCAGGACGGTGTCGAGGGCGCTCGAGTAGAGCTCGACCGCGCGGCTCGTGCACTCCGGAGTCAGCCCGCCGACGACCTTCGGCGTGCTCTTCGTCGTCCAGTCCTCGCGGCCCGGGTCGACGCGCTCCGGCGAGAACGCGAGGTGGAAATCCTCGCCCGCCTTCAGGCCGCTCTCCTCGAGCACCGGCTGCAGCCGCTCACGGGTCGTGCCCGGATAGGTGGTGGACTCGAGGACGACGAGGTGGCCCTTGCGCAGGCGCGAGGCGATGCCCTTGGTCGCCTCGAGCACGATCGTGAGGTCGGGCTCGCGCTGCTCGGAGAGCGGGGTCGGCAGTGCGATCAGGATCGCGTCGACCTCGCGGAGCTCGTCGTAGTCGCTCGTGGCCCGGATCAACCCGTTGTCGACGAGCTTGCCCAGCGACTCGGAGGGGACGTCCTCGACGTAGCTCTCGCCCCGGTTCAGCTGTTCGACGCGGTCTGGCTGGACCTCGAGGAGCAGCACGGAGCGGCCCGCCTGCGCGAAGGTGTGCGCCAGGGGGACGCCGACATATCCGGCGCCTACGATCGCAATCTCACTCGTGCGCTCACTCATGCGCGCGTAAGGGTATAGAGCGCATCAGCGACTCTTTCGGCAGCGTGGGCGTCGCCGTAAAGGGTGGGTGCGTCATCCGGGAAGCGTGCGTTCGCGAGCGCCGCGCCGATCCCTTCCGGGTGGTCGGGATCGACGAGCGTGTTCGCGCCGGCGAGCACCGTGTCGACCCACTCGGTCGACGGTCGCAGGGTGACGCATGGGATCCGCAGCCAATAGGCCTCCTTCTGCAGCCCGCCCGAGTCGGTGACGACACAGGTCGAGCCGGCCACGAGGGCGAGCATCTCCAGGTAGCCGAACGGCTCCACGGCATGGAGCTGTGGCGCCGTCTCGATGCCGTGCTCGTCCATGACCTTTCGCGTTCGCGGGTGGACGGGGAAGACGAACGTCAGGCCGCTCTCGTCCAGCGCGGTGACGAGCCGCCGCAACCGCCCGGGCTCCGTGTTCGCCTCGCGGTGGATGGTCAGGACCGCGTACGGCCCGTCCGGAAGCGGGCCGCCTCGCTTCTGCGCAATCGGCGTGAAGATCCGGGTGGCGTCGGCCATCACGTCGCCCACGACCTCGGCCCGGCCGGAGACGCCCTCGCCGGCCAGGATCTCCCGCGAGCGCTCGTCCGGGCAGAGGAGAAGCTGTGCGAGCCGGTCGACCTCGATCCGGTTGCGCTCCTCGGGCATCGAGAGGTCGCCGCTGCGGAGGCCGGCCTCGACGTGGGCGAGCGTTAGCTCGAGGGCGGTCGCCGCGACCGCCCCTGCGAGCGTCGAGTTCGTGTCGCCGTAGACGAGCACCCAGTCCGGCCGCTCTGCGCCGAGGCACTCCTGGATCAGAGGCTCCATCGCGTCCGCGTCGGGCGTGCGCAGGTCGAGCCGGTAGCGCGGCTCGTGGAGCCCCAGCTCGTCGTAGAACACCTGCGAGAGCTCGTGGTCGTAGTGCTGGCCGGTGTGGATCACGACCTCCTCGATCCCGCGCTCGCGGAGGGCCACGGACGTAGGCGCCGACTTCACGAATTGAGGGCGGTTGCCCACGACCGAGACGACCTTCATCCGGGGCTACACTACGCGGCGCCTCGGGCCGTTAGCTCAGCTGGTAGAGCAGGGGACTCTTAATCCCAAGGTCGAAGGTTCGAATCCTTCACGGCCCATGAGCCGACCAAAGTCCGCGCCGCTTCGCGGCACATCACGACTTCGGTCGGTGTCGTTTCGATTCATGCCGTTGCGAGCTGCGCCCGCCACTCGGTCGCGGCGGCGGCATGGACACCGCGAGGCCGTTGTGAGACAAGTGGCTGAAATGAATGCTCTCGCTCGCCGTCTCCCATTGGTCACGGGTGGCCTCGTGGTCGCGGGGTTGGTTGGTTGCGGTGGTGTTCGGCACGAGTTCCAGTCCGGAGTCCCGCAAAGTCGCCCGGTCCACTCTTTGGTCGATCAGTCGCGAGACCCGCGCGAGCTCGACCTGAACGATCTCGTGCCGTCTTCTGGGCGGATACGCCACGTCTGGTACGTCGCGGCAGGGCGAACGGTTCCCGAAGTGGTCGTGGGCTGGTCGTATCGAGCTCGCCATCGGGTTCCCTCCACGCCCAGCAATGAGAGATATGCGCTCACGCTCTGGCACCCGGCTCATCTCCGTGCGAACTCGGCTCGCTGGACGCCACACACGCTCGTTCCCGCTTCTCCGTTTGCGTTCAGCGCAGCGTCGGTTCGTACGGCGGACGTGACCGGAGACGGCCATCCGGACCTTCTCGTCACCGTCGAGTGCCAAGGCTGCAATCACGCGGTTGCTGCCGTCTCGGTCTTCGCGGACATCGGTCGTCGCATCCAGAGGATCTATGGCCACGGGTTCGTCGAAGGGTCGAAGGACGGGAGCGTCGGTGTCCGCGGGCGACAGATAACCGAGACGGCGTGGGGAGCTAGGGGCGGGCTCGTCTGGTTCGACGAGCCGCGCGGCGGGAGCTCGGTGTGCTGTTGGGCCCAACGGCTGCAGACCTTTCTCCGCTGGCATGACGGTCGCTGGACGTTGGTCAAGCTGCGAACAGTCTCTGCTGGAGCTCCCTATCTCGACCGGCGGCCGGTTCCCCTAGGTATGGCAAGCTCCTCTGATGGTCGCTGAGGCGAAGCTCGAGTCGACAGAGCACGGGCTCGTCCCGAAGGGCGACGGCTGGTACGTGCTCAACGCCCGCGACGCCGTCTGGGGTAACGCGCAGGGGCGCGGCGCGTACTCCCGGCTCGAGGGCGACCCGGAGTTCTCGCAGCTGGGGATCCACCTCGTCGCGATGGAGCCGGGTGAGCCGATGTCGATGTACCACTGGGAGGCCGACCAGGAGGACTTCCTCGTCCTTCGGGGGGAGGCGCTGCTGATCATCGAGGGCGAGGAGCGGCCGCTTCGCCAATGGGACTTCGTCCACTGCCCGCCCGAGGCGAAGCACACGATCCTCGGCGCGGGCGACTCGACCTGCCTCGTGCTCGCCGTCGGCGCGCGCGACAAGTCGATGGGTCCGGACTGGGGCGGCTACACCGTGGACGACGTGGCACTCCGGCACAACGCCGGGGTCGAGCAGGAGACGACCGATCCGCGGGAAGCCTATGCCCGCGTTCCGGCCCGCGAGGCACAGCCCGCCCGCGAGGACTGGCTGCCCGACTAGTCGATCACGCGTTCACGCAGCTGATCACGTAGTCGCCTTCCTCGTGCTCGACGCCGTGGAGGTCGTGCTCGAACCCCGGGAAGCGGCGGTCGAACTCCTCGAGGGCGCGCAGGTAGCCGATGAACGGGCCGTCGCCGGCGCCCGTGCTCTCTCCGGGCATGAGGAGCGGGATCCCGGGCGGGTACGGGACGACGCCGACGGCGACCGTGCGCTCGGCGATGTCGCCCAGCCGTACCGGCTCGACGGTCCCGCGCACGACGTGGGCGTACGCGTCGGCGTTGATCGTCGTCTGGTCCGGCAGGCGCCCGAATGCCTCGGCCTGCTGCGTCATCTGGCCGGTCTCGCGCAGCGTCTCGTGCATCTCGGACGCCAGATCGGCCAGCCCGAGCGACCCGTACCGCTTCGGGCTCGCCTTCACCAGGGACGGCAGTGCCTCGGCGAGCGGCGCGTTCCGGTCGAAGTCGCGCTTGAAGTCGAACAGGCCGGTGAGGAGCGAGCCCCACTTGCCCCGGGTCACGCCCATTGAGAACAGGAGCAGGATCGAGAAGTCCTGCGTCTTCTCGACCACGATCGACGCGTGCTGGTCGAGGTACGAGGAGACGAGCGCCGCCGGGATACCGGTGTCCTCGAGCTCGCCCGCCCGGTTCATTCCCGGCGTGAGGATCGTGACCTTGATCGGGTCGAGCATCGCGTAGGAGTCAGGCAGACCCGAGAAGCCGTGCCAGGTCTCGTCCTCGCGGAGGGCCCAGGCGTCCGGGCTCGTCGCGAGCAGGTCGCTCGGCGCGTCGGCGAACGCGATCGTGCCGCCCCTACCGTCCGGCACGTCGTCGGGCTGCCACGGCGCGAAGAACCAGTCGTCCCCGAGCTCGCGCACCGAGCGGGCGAGCGTCTTGCGGAAGTCGACCGCCTCGTCGATCGACTCGCGGGTCAGGAGCTCTCCTCGTCGGCCCTCCATCATCTTCGCCGCGACGTCGTTCGAGGCGATGATCGCGTAGAGCGGCGAGGTCGAGGCGTGCATCATGAACGCCTCGTTGAAGCGGCCGAGATCGACGGGGTTGCGGCCGTTGCGGATGTGGATGTACGAGGCCTGCGACAGCCCCGCGAGCAGCTTGTGCGTCGACTGGGTCGCGAAGAGCGTCGGCCCATCGGGGTCGCGCTCCCCGCGGTGCATCGCGTGCCGCTCGTGGTAGATGGAGTTGAACGCTCCGTGGCCGAACCAGGCCTCGTCGAAGTGCAGCCGGTCGATCTGGTGGCCGAGCAGCTTCCCGACCGTGGGCACGTGGTAGAGCAGCCCGTCGTAGGTCGAGTTCGTCACCATTGCGAGCACCGGCTTCGTGGCACCGAGCCTCGAGCGCGCGATCTTCGCGGCGACGGCGTCCTCCGTCATCTCCGAGGGCGGGATCGGGCCGATGATCCCGTACGCGTTGCGCGTCGGGACCATGTAGAGGGGGACAGTGTGGTTGATCGTCGTCGCCTGCTCTGCGGACTTGTGTGCGTTGCGGTCGAGGAGCACCGTGTCGCCTGCAGTCGTCGATCCCTGGTGGACGACGCGGTTGGACGTCGAGCCCCCGTTCGTGACGAACAGCGTCAGGTCAGCGTTGAAGATGCGCGCAGCCTCCTGCTCCGCCTCGCCGATCGGACCGGAGTGTTCGAGCAGCGAACCGAGCTCCCCGACCGAGATCGAGAGATCGGAGCGAAGCATCTGCTCGCCGAAGAACTCGAAGAACGTCCTTCCGATCGGTGACTTGCGGAAGGCCGCGCCGCCCTCGTGCCCCGGGGTGTGCCACGAGTACTCGTGCTCCTGGGAGAAGCGGACGAGCTCGCCGAACATCGGCGGCGCCAGCGAACGCCGGTAGCGCTCCGTCGCGTCGAGGAGGCGGCCGGCGATCCAGTCGGCGGTGTCGTCGAGCAGGTAGACAAAGCCGTCGCACAGGCGGACGACCGAGACCGGCACGGCGTCGAGCGACTCGCGGTCGGCCATCAGGAACAGCGGGACGCCGTCCGTCCGCTCGCGCACGAGCTCGACCAGCTCGGTCGCTCCCGAGCCCCCGTCGGTCAGGTCCCAGTCGACCACGACGACGTGAAGGTCGGGCTCCGAGCCGATCACGGCGGCCCCGTCGTCGGCCGAGCGCGCCACCGTGACGGTCACGTCCAGGTTGCCGAGCTCCTCGACGAGCTCACCGGCCGCGCGGCCGACCGCAGTGTCGGCCCCGACCTCTGCGCACACGAGCAGCGCGTTCGCTGACAGGCGTGAGATATCGGTCACCGCCACACCCCCGCGTCGATGGGCACCCGGCGCGGCCGACTCTAGAAGATGGCCGGCCTGCGTCGCCGCCCGAACGAGCCTCGTTGCAGCCGTTTCGAGCGGCCGCGCGTTCCCCGGCGGGCGCCCGCGCCGTCGAGTAGTCTCGGCCCCGGTGCGCAGGGGATCGATCGTCCAGCTCGTCGCGATCGGAGTGGTCTGTGGCGCGGGTGCCGCGGCGGTCGCGCTCCTGATCCCCTGGCTCCCCGACCCGGCGAGCAAGCAGGCCGACCGGATCGACTTCGTCTTCTGGTTCGTCACTGCGATCTCGATCGCGATCTTCGCGCTCGTCGCGGCGGTGATCATCTACTCGCTGATCAAGTTCCGGGCCCGGCCGGACGAGGACATGGACGGCCCGCCGATTCACGGGAACACGGGGCTCGAGATCGCGTGGACAGCGGTTCCGGCGGCGCTCGTCACCGCGATCGCGATCGTCAGCGCGGTCGTGCTCTCCGACAACGGGCGTGTCTCGGCGGCGACTCGGAGCCATCCGCTCAAGCCGCTGGTCGTGAACGTGATCGCGCAGCAGTTCGCCTGGAACTTCCAGTATCCGGACTTCGGGAACATCAACTCGCCGACGCTGAAGCTCCCGGTCGGCTATCAGGTCAAGCTCGAGATCACCTCGCTCGACGTGATCCACTCGTTCTGGGTGCCCGAGTTCAGCCAGAAGCAGGACGCGGTGCCGGGGTCGATCAACCCGCTCGTGATCACGCCGACCCGGACCGGCGTGTTCCCGGTCATCTGCACGGAGCTCTGCGGCCTCGGCCACGCGCTGATGCGCTCACAGGCGCAGGTGACCTCGAAGACCAGCTTCCTGTCCTGGGCCAACGGCGAGCAGAAGAAGCTCGCCGGCCCGCCGAGCGTCTCGGGCAAGGCCCTCTTCACGGCGAACGCGTGCAACAGCTGCCACACGTTCAAGCCGGCCGGAGCGACGGCGAAGATCGGGCCGGACCTCGATAATCTCGCTGCCGAGGCGAAGCAGGCGGGACAGCCGCTTGACCAGTTCATCCACCAGTCGATCGTGAGCCCGAACGCCTACATCCAGCCGGGGTTCCCGAGCGGCATCATGCCGCAGGACTTCGGCACGCGCCTCTCCAAGGCCCAGCTCGACGCGCTCGCGAGCTACCTCGCCTCCGGAGGCAAGCAGTGACCGGGGCCGTCATCGCGCACGAGCCCACCGGCCACGCGCCCTCCCCCTCGTCTCCCACCGGCTGGCACCGCCTGCTCGCGCCGGGCTGGCTGCGCGTCCCCTGGATGATGGTCCTCTTCTTCGGGATCGGCGCGGGGATCACGTGCCTCGTCCGCTGGGCTGAGGGCTGGTACCCGATCTGGGACGGTCAGGTGATCACCACCGTCGAGCTCGCCGCGGTGCCGATCGGCTTCCTGGCCGGCATCGGCGGCTTCGACTACTGGGTCCGTTACGCGATCGGCTCGCCGACCCGGCCCGAGGACCACTCGGGCCACGGCGCCCACAGCTGGCGCGACTACTTCCGGATCAACACCGACCACAAGGTGATCGGGATCCAGTACCTCGTGACGACGATCTTCTTCTTCGTCATCGGGGGCATGCTGGCCATGCTGATGCGCGCCGAGCTGGCCCAGCCCGGGATGCAGTACGTCGACAACCAGGCGTTCAACGGGCTCTTCTCGGTTCATGCGGCGCTGATGATCTTCCTGTTCGTGATCCCCGCGTTCGCCGGGATCGGCAACTACGTGATCCCGCTGATGATCGGCGCTCCGGACATGGCGTTCCCGAGGCTGAACGCGCTCTCGTACTGGCTGCTGCCGGTCGCCGGGTTCATGATGCTCGCCAGCTTCCTCGCCCCGGGCGGCGCGTTCGCGTGCGGGTGGACGGGCTACGCGACGCTGTGCTCGGAGCACCAGCCGATCGGCGCGGTCTTCTTCAACATGAGCGTCCAGTGGGCGGGCGCGAGCTCGATCATGACCGCGCTCAACTTCCTGGTCACGATCATCACCATGCGCGCGCCGGGGATGACCTTCTGGCGCATGCCGCTGCTCGTCTGGGCGAACTTCACGACCTCACTGCTCGTCGTGATCGCGACGCCCTTCATCGCCGGGTCGCAGTTCTTCGTGATGTTCGACCACGTGATGCACACGCACTTCTTCGACTTCACGGCGGGCGGCTACCCGCTCGGCTACCAGCACATCTTCTGGTTCTACTCGCACCCGGCCGTCTACATCATGATGCTGCCCGGCTTCGGGATCACCTCGGAGGTGATCTCGGTGATGGCGCGGAAGCCGATCTTCGGCTACCGGCTGATGGCGCTCTCGCTGCTGGCGATCCTCGTGCTCGGCTTCTCGGTCTGGGCCCACCACATGTTCGTCGCCGGGATGGCGCCCTGGCTGCGCGTCCCGATGATGGTCACCTCGCTGATCATCGCCGTGCCGACCGGGATCAAGGTCTTCTCCTGGCTCGCGACCTTATGGGAGGGGCGCATCCACCTCGAGACGCCGATGCTGTTCGCGCTCGGCTTCATCTCGATGTTCGTGATCGGCGGGCTCTCGGGGATCTACCTCGCGGCCGTGCCGATCGACATCCACGTCTCGGACACGTACTTCGTGGTCGCGCACATCCACTACGTGCTGTTCGGCGGCTCGCTGTTCACGATCTTCGCCGGGATCTACTTCTGGTTCCCGAAGATGACCGGCCGGATGTACGACGAGCGGCTCGGCAAGCTCCACTTCTGGCTGACGTTCATCGGCTTCAACCTGACGTTTTTCCCGATGCACTACCTCGGGATCCAGGGGATGCCGCGCCGCGTGGCCGACTACGTCCCGCGCTTCGCCGACCTGAACCTGTTCATCTCGATCGCCTCGTTCGGGCTCGGCGCCTCGACGCTGGTGTTCCTCTACAACATGATCAAGAGCTGGCGCTTCGGCCCGGTCGCCGAGGCGAACCCGTGGCACTCGCTCACGCTCGAGTGGCAGGTGAGCTCCCCGCCGCCGATCTTCAACTTCGACGAGGTCCCGCAGGTCGTCGGCAACCCGTACGAGTACGGGGTTCCCGACGCGCGGCACGCGGTGTTCAATGGCGACCGCGCGCCCGAACTGGAGGAGGTGCAGCACTGAAGCATGTGCTCGTGATCGCGAACGAGACCGTCGCCGGGCGAAGCCTGATCGACGCCCTCGAGCGGAGGGGCGCCGAGGGACCGCTCCTCGTGACCGTCCTCTGCCCGGTCAATCAGCCGCGCGAGGGCTACGTCGTCTACGAGGACACGCGCCGGGCCTCGGCCGGCCGCCGCCTGGATCGCACGCTCGAGGCGCTCCGGTCGGCGGGGATGACCGCGTCCGGGCATGTCGTAGACGCCGACCCCGTCCAGGCCGTGAAGGACGCGCTCGCGCAGCTCGAGCCGCCGCCGGACGAGATCGTGGTCTCGACGCACCCGCAGTCGAAGTCAGGCTGGCTGCGCCGCAACGTGGTCGAGCAGATCGAGCGCGTAGCCGTTGGCATTCCCGTCGAGCACGTCGTCGTCGATCTGGAGAAGGAGGCCGGCGGCGAGGCGAATGTCCTCGTGGTCGCGAACGAGACGCTCGTCGGGGATCCGCTGCTCGCGCGGATCCGCGAGCGGGCGAAGGAGGGACCGGCCTCGTTTCTCATCATCTGCCCCCAGAGCGACCCGACGATGTCGGCCCATCCCGAGGCGGACCGGCGGCTGCGGCGGGCGCTTGCCATTCTCCGCGGCGAGGGGATCGACGCGCACGGGCAGATCGCACACCCGGACCCGTTCACGGCCGCGTCGCAGGCCTTCCAGGACGAGCGCGTCGACGAGATCATCGTCTCGACGTTCCCCGGCGAGAACCGCTCGACGTGGCTGCGGGGTGACCTGGTCAACCGGCTACGCAAGCAGACGGGGGTGCCGGTCGAGCACATCGAGGTCGAGCCTGAGACCGAGGCGGTGCCGCGGTGAGCGCGCACGCCGAGGCACACGCCCACCCGCCTCCAGCGCACCAGAGCTCGCGCGTCGACGCGCGCACGCTCGGAATGTTCCTCTTCATCGCCTCCGAGGTGATGCTGTTCGGCTCGTTCTTCGCGGCCTACTTCTTCGTCCGGGTCGCGAACGGGACGCCGTGGCCGACGCCGGGCTACGAGCTGCCGGTCTTCGTCGCCGGCGTCAACACGATCATCCTCGTCACCTCGAGCTTCACGATGCACTGGGCGCTGCAGTCGATCAAGCGCGGCAACCGGTCGGGGCTGAAGGCGGGCCTGACGCTCACGTTCCTGCTCGGCCTCTCGTTCCTGCTCACGCAGCTGCTCGAGTACTCACGCGTGGGGTTCGCCCCGTACACGGACGCGTTCGGGACGGTCTTCTACTGCCTCACGGGCTTGCACGGGGCGCATGTCTTCGTCGGTCTCACGCTGCTGCTGATGGCGACGATCCGCTCCTTCCGGGGCCACTACTCGGAGGACGAGCACCTCGGGGTCGAGATCCCCGGCATCTACTGGCACTTCGTCGACATCATGTGGATCGTCGTCTACACGACGGTCTACATCCTCTGACTCAGAAATGATCAATCCGCTCCGGAGCGAGGCTGAGGCGTTCCGGTTCCTGCTGGGCGCGGCCGTCTACTTCGGGCTGATCGCGATCGCCGGCGTGATCAACACCTGGCTCGGGCTTGCGGTGTTCGTCCTGCTCACGGCGGTCGTGATCGGCTGGTGGTGGCACGCGCGGCGGGAGGAGCAGCGGCCGAAAGCGGCGCCGGTCCACCGCGGCGGCCCGGACGAGCGGCGAATCCTCGTCGTCGCGAACGAGACGGTCGGCGGCGGCGCCCTTCGTGACCAGATCGAGAAGCGGAGCTCCGGCTACCGCACCGAGGTGCTCGTGGTCACGCCGGCGCTGAACACGAAGCTGAAGACGTTCACCTCGGACGAGGACCGCGCCCGCGAGCAGGCGCAGCAGCGCCTCGACGCGAGCCTCGAGCGTCTACGGGAGGCCGGAATCGAGGCTCGCGGCGAGGTCGGCGACGGCGACCCGCTGCAGGCGATGGAGGACGCCCTCCGGACCTTCGGCGCCGACGAGATCATCATCTCGACGCATCCCGAGGGCCGCTCCCACTGGCTCGAGCGGGGAGTGGTGGAAGGCGCGCGCGACCGCTTCGCAGTCCCGATCACGCACGTGGTGGTCGACCTCGAGGCAGAGCGGGAAGAAGTGCGCTAGCCGGCTACTTCTTGCCGGCCACGGACGAGACGTACTTGGCGACGGCCGTGATCTGCGCCGGGGTCAGCTTGCCCTTGAACGCGGGCATGATCGCTCCGCCGTTCGTCACCTGGCGTTCCACGGTCGCCGTGTTCGGCATGAGGTCGTCGAGGTTCGGCCCGACGGTGCCGCTCGTGCTGGCGTCCGAGAGCGTGTGACAGCTGCCGCAGTTCGAGGTGAAGATGTCCTTGCCGCTCGTCGGAGGGCCTGCTGCTTTCCCGGGGACACCCGCGTTCGCGGCCACGTAGGCGGCGACCGCGTCGGCGTCGGCGCCCGTTACGAGGTTCTTGGGCATCCTTCCGCCGGCGAGCGCGATCTGCTGGCGGACGACCTGCTCGACGGAGATCGACTTGAACCCCTGCGAGACGTCCGAGGCGAACGCGTCGTCGAGGTTCGGCCCGATCGTCCCGTTGGTCCCCGCTGCCGCGAGCGTGTGGCAGCCGCCGCAGCGGTCCTTGAAGAGCTGCTCGCCGCGGGTCTGGTCGCCGCCCTTCGCGATCCCGCCGGTCCCGCAGCCGGCGGCGAGCAGCCCGGTCACGACGGCCAGGACGGCCGCGGAGCCCCGCACCGCATCGAAGTTCGCTCGTCTCCGCACCGTGTCGCGGCGGAGTCTAATGCTGGCTCTGGGCGAGGAACGCCTGGAGCTGGGCGATGGTCTGTCGCGCCTGCGCCGCGTTGGCCCCGTCCGGCGCCAGCTTGAGGTAACGCTTGAACGCGGCGATCGCGCGGACCGCATCGGCTGGCTGGCCAGTGAGCCGGACGGTCTCGACGGCGACGCTTCCGAGTTGCAGCTGGGAGCTCGCTTCCTGCGCGGTCCCGCGCGAGGCCTTCGCGACGCGCTCGTACGCGTTCTCTGCTTTCGCGTAGGCGGTCGACATCCTGCCGAAGGACGCGTTCGCGTTCTGGCTCAGCGACTGGCTGACCGGGTCCGAGCCGAGGGCCTGTCCGAGCTGCGAGGTCGGGTCGAGCCCGGGCGGCAGTGAGTTGTTTGCCGCGAGCGCCGCCTGCGCGCGGGCGGCGGCGTTCAGCGCCGACTCCGCCTGCGTGCGGTAGATCCCGGCAAGCCGGTTGAGGATGTCGAGGTTCTTCGGCTCGACGCTGGCCGCCTGCTCGAGCGTCGAGATCGCCTTCGGCGTGTTCTGGTCCTGCTGGTAGAGGGTCGAGAGGCTCAGATAGGCCTCCATGTTCTTCGGGTTCTGCGCGATCAGCTTCTGCTGGTCCTTGATCTGCGAGCTCATCGAGCTGCCGCCACCGCCGAAGAAGTTGCCGCGGAGGATGTCGCTGATCCCGGTCGAGCCGGAGCCGATCCCGAGCACGACGAAGCCGAGCGCGAACACGACCGCCAGGAACACGTAGACCCACTTGGCATGGCGGCGTAGCCGCGAGAAGAAGAGCTGGTCTTCCCAGCTCGGGGCCGACTGCTTCTTCTTCGGCGCTGTTTCGGCGCGCTGCTTGCGCTGTGCCTGTGCTGCTCCTCTGGCCATGCTCAGACCCTAGGGTATCTGGCCCGGAACGGGGCGGATGGAATCCCAGTCGAACGCCTCGCCGATACCCCGTAGGCGATCTTTCAGCCCTCCGTCGCAGAGCGCGCCCTCGACCCCGGCTGCGAAGAAGTCCCGCGGATCGAGCCCGAGCGTGGTGGCAGCGTCGCAGTCGAGCGACAGATCGGTGCGGAACATCGCCGGGTCGTCCGTCGAGATCGAGCAGAGGGCGCCCGCGGCGGCGAGCTTCGGCAGCGGATGCTCCTCGAGCGAGGCGACGGCCCGCGTGCGCAGATTCGAGATCGGGCAGACGTCGAGCACGATCCGCCGGTCGGCGATCTCCCGCAGCAGTCCCGGATCGTCGGCCGCGCGAATGCCGTGCCTGAGGCGGTCGGCGCCCAGCTCCTCGATTGCGCCGCGCACCGACGGCGGTCCCGCGACCTCTCCCGCGTGCGGAACCGAGGCGAGCCCCAGCTCGCGCGCGAGCGCGAACACCGGCTCGTAGGGCTCGGGCGGGAAGTCTGCTTCGAGGCCGCCGAGCCCGACGCCGACAACGCCGCGGTCCCGGTACTTGGCGGAGTACCGCACGACCTCCTCCGACTCGTCGAGCGGGAAGCCGCGCACGATGTCAGGGGTCAGCCGGATCTCGACTCCGTAGGTCTCCCGTGCCTCGGCGGCGCCGTCGCAGTAGCCGCTGAAGATCTGGTCCCAGCCGACCCCGCGGCGCACCCGCTCGGCGGGCGAGAAGATCGCCTCGATGTAGACGGCGCCGTGCGAGAAGGCCTCTTCGGCGTAGTCCATGACGACCTGCCTGAAGTCCTGCTCGGTGCGGAGCGCGTTCGTGGTCAGGATCCAGACGTCGATGAAGTCCGCGAAGTCGCGGAAGTCGTAGAGCGCCGCCAGGCCCTCCTCGGTGTCCGCGGGGAGCGTGTAGTCGTTCCGGCGCGCCACCTCGAGCAGCGTCCTCGGACGCACGGTCCCTTCCAGGTGCACGTGGAGCTCGATCTTCGGGTACGTCATCGCGCCTGCCCCCGGGCCGGGGTCAGCCCGTGCTCGGAGCGGCCTTGGTCGCCCGCCATCGCGGCTCGAGGATCGAGGCGAGGACGATCGAGAGCAGGTAGAGGCTGACGAGCGGGATGACGCTGAGGATCGTCGAGATCGGATCCACGCCCGGGAGCGCGACTCCGATCACGACCATCACGAAGACGCCCACGCGCCAGGTCCGGCGCAGCCGGGCCGCGGAGAGGATCCGCAGGCGAACCAAGCCGAGCACGAAGATGGGCACCTCGAATGCGAGGGCCACGCCGAGCAGCACGAATGCCGCGAACCGGTAGTAGTCACGCGCCCGGATGAAGATCGTGTAGTGCGCCGAGTCGTAGCTCGTCAGGAAGTGGATCGCCGGCGGCAGCACGACCCAGTATCCGAAGGCGATCCCACCGACCGCGAGCACCGCCGAGAACGCGACCAGCACCGCGATGGAGCGCTGGTGCGCCTCGTCGAGCGCAGGCGAGAGAAACGCCCAGACCTGCCAGAACAGGATCGGGATTGTGATCAGGACGGCTGCCCAGATGCTCACCCAGATCGAGGTGGTGAACGGCTCGACCGGGCTGAAGGTCACCGGTCGGTCGAACTTCGCCGGCAGCGGGCGGTTGAGCCAGCCGAGGATCAGGCCGTGAAACGTGTAGGTGACCACGAACGCCGCGGCGAGCGCGATCAGCATCAGAATCAACCGCGCGCGCAGCTCTTCGAGATGCTCGACGAGCGTGGCCTCCTCGCCGTGGCGAAGACGCCGCGGAAGGATCCTCATCCTCTACTGCCTGGGCGTGGGCGTCTGAGCGTCGTCCGAGGTCGAGGACGGCAGCTCGCTCTGCTCGTCGTTGCCGCTGATCGAGTCCTTGAACTCGCGCATGCCCTTCCCGAGCGAGCGCCCCATCTCCGGCAGCCGCTTGGGCCCGAACACGATCAATGCCACCACCAGGATGAGGATGATCCCCGTGATTCCGAACTCCGGCACCATGGACACAGGTTAGCGCTTCTCGCAGCCGATGGCCCGACCTCGACCGCTAGCATGAGTCGCACATGGCACTGCTCGAGTTGAAGAACCTCCAGGTCGCGCTCGAAAACGGCACCGAGATCGTCAAGGGCGTCGATCTCGCCGTGGACACCAACCAGGTTCACGCGGTGATGGGCCCGAACGGCTCGGGCAAGTCGACGCTCGCCTACGCGCTGATGGGCCATCCGGCCTACGAGATCACCTCGGGCCAGATCCTGTTCGACGGTGAGGACGTCACGGAGCTGGAGGCGGACGAGCGCGCGCAGCGCGGCCTCTTCCTCGCGTTCCAGTACCCGCACTCGGTGCCCGGCGTGACAGTCACGAGCTTCCTGCGCTCGGCGATCAACGCGATCCGGAAGGCGAAGGCCGGCGGAGAGGACGACCCGATGCCGATCCCGGAGTTCCGCAAGGAGCTGCTCGAGAAGATGGACCGGCTCAAGATCTCGCGTGAGCTCGCGCAGCGGTATCTGAACGACGGCTTTTCCGGCGGCGAGAAGAAGCGGGTCGAGATCCTCCAGATGGCGATGCTGAAGCCGCGCATCGCCGTGCTCGACGAGACCGACTCGGGGCTCGACATCGACGCGCTGCAGGTGGTTGCGAACGGGGTCCAGGAACTCGTCGGGCCCGAGATGGGGGCGCTGGTGATCACGCATTACCAGCGGATCCTCAATCACATCACGCCCGATTTCGTGCACGTCTTCGTGGACGGGCGTATTGTGGAAGAAGGCGGCCCGGAGCTGGCGCACAAGCTCGAGGCCGAGGGCTACAAGGCGTATGAGGAGGCGGTCGCCTGATGGCGGTCACGGAAACCGAGGTCGTAAGCGGAATCGGCTCGGACTACGAGATCAAGTACGGCTTCCACGTTCCCGAGGACTACTTCTTCAAGTCGGGCCGCGGCCTCTCACACGAGCTGGTGGACGCGATCTCCTCGCACAAGGACGAGCCCGACTGGATGCGCAAGTTCCGTCACCGGTCGCTCGACTACTTTCTTGCGCGCCCGCTCCCTACGTGGGGCGGAGACGTCGCACAGATCGACTTCGACAACATCTACTACTACATCAGGCCGACCGAGAAGCAGGCCTCGTCCTGGGAAGACCTGCCGTCCGACATCAAGGACACCTGGGACAAGCTCGGGATCCCGGAGGCGGAGAAGAAGTACCTCGCAGGCGTCGGCGCCCAGTACGAGTCCGAGGTCGTCTACCACAAGCTCCAGGAGGAGCTCGAGTCGCAGGGCGTGCTCTTCCTCGACATGGACAGCGGCCTGCGCGAGCACGAGGACATCGTCAAGGAGTACTTCGGCACGATCATCCCGCAGAACGACAACAAGTTCGCGGCGCTCAACTCGGCCGTGTGGTCGGGCGGCTCGTTCATCTACGTGCCGCCGGGCGTGAAGGTCGAGATGCCGCTCCAGGCCTACTTCCGGATCAACGCCGAGAACATGGGCCAGTTCGAGCGGACGCTGATCATCGTGGACGAAGGCGCGTACGTGCACTACGTCGAGGGCTGCACTGCGCCGATCTACTCGACGGACTCGCTCCACTCGGCGGTCGTCGAGATCATCGTCAAGCCAAACGCGCGCTGCCGCTACACGACGATCCAGAACTGGTCGACGAACGTCTTCAACCTGGTGACGAAGCGGGCGGTCGCATACGAGAACGCGACCATGGAGTGGGTCGACGGCAACCTCGGCTCGAAGCTGACGATGAAGTACCCCGCGATCTGGCTGCTCGGCGAGGGCGCGCACGGCGAGGTGCTCTCGATCGCGTTCGCAGGCGACGGGCAGCACCAGGACGCGGGCGGCAAGGCCGTCCACGTCGCGCCGAACACGACCTCGGTGATCACCTCGAAGTCGATCTCCAAGAACGGCGGCCGCGCAGGCTACCGGGGCCTGCTGGAGGTCGCGAAGGGCGCGAAGGGCGCGAAGTCGAAGGTGGTGTGCGACGCGCTGATCCTCGACGAGGACTCGCGCTCCGACACCTACCCGTACATCCGGATCGACGAGGACGAGGTCGACGTAGGCCACGAGGCGACGGTCTCGAAGATCGGCGAGGAGCAGCTCTTCTATCTGATGTCGCGCGGGCTCTCCGAGGCGGAGGCCTCCGGGATGATCGTCTCCGGGTTCGTGGAGCCGATCACGAAGGAGCTGCCGCTCGAGTACGCGGTCGAGATGAATCGCCTGATTCAGCTCCAGATGGAAGGCTCCGTCGGCTAGCCGCCGGCCGCATGTCTAGAGCAGAGGCGCTCGAGCGCTACCGGAAGCTGCCGGTCCCGAGCACGACGGAGGAGCACTGGCGCTTCACGGACCTGCGCGGGTTCGATCCCGACTCGTTCGGCCAGGGCCGGGGTCAGACCCCGGACGCGGCCGCAGAGGCGATGGTCGCGCTGGACGTGGCCGCGATGGCCACTGTGACCGAGACCGGGATCGAGATCGCGCGCGTGCCCGATGAGATCCGGTTCGAGCCGCTGTCAGAGGATCACGAGAGGCTGGGGACGCTCGTCTCGTCGGAGGAGGACAAGTTCGCTGCACACAACGCGGCCGTCTGGCAGCACGGGCTACTCGTCCAGATCCCGGCCGGGCTCGAGCTCGAGCGCCCGCTGTACGTCCGGATCGCAAACGAGGCGGAGGGCGGCTCGCTCTTCTGGCGCCTGCTCGTCATCGCCGGTGAGGGCTCGCGTTTCTCGCTGATCGAGGAGTACAGCTCGGCCTCGTCCTCGCTCTCCGGCTACTCGAACGCGGTCGTCGAGCTGTTCGTCGAGCAGAACGCGAAGCTCGAGTACGTGTCGCTCCAGAACCTCTCGCGCGAGACGTGGCACTTCGCGTCGCACCACGCGCGGGTCGAGCGCGACGCCGAGCTCGACTGGGTCAGCGGCGGCTTCGGCTCGAAGAAGGGCAAGGTGCGGATCCAGAACGACCTCGCGGGGCCGGGCGCGACCTCGCGCGTGACGGGCGCGTACTTCGCCGACGGTGAGCAGCACCTCGACTACGACACGTTCCAGGAGCACATTGCTCCGGACACGGAGTCGGACTTCGCGTTCAAGGGAGCGCTGCGAGATCGCGCGACGGCGGTCTGGCGCGGGATGATCCGCGTCGAGGAAGGCGCGCAGAAGACGAACGCCTACCAGGAGTGCCGCAATCTGATGCTGTCGCCGACGACGCATGCCGTGCCGATTCCGGGCCTCGAGATCCTGGCGAACGACGTCCGCTGCACCCATGGTGCGACCGTGGGGCGGGTCGACCGGGAGCAGCTCTTCTACCTGATGGCCCGCGGTCTGCCGCGTGCGGAGGCAGAGCGCCTGATCGTCCGCGGCTTCTTCCAGGACGTGCTCGACCGGATCGAGCTCGAGCCGGTTCGCGAGGCCGTCACCAGCGCCCTCGAGGCGCGCATTCCGCAGGCCTGACCACTTAGTAACAGACTGTTACTTGGAGTCCCGGCGGATCGCCGCGACGGTGATCGTGATCCGCGTCTCCAGGATCTTCGGCTCGACGTCGTCCGGGAACAGAGCCAGTAGCTCCTGCGGGCTCAGCAGCTCCACCCCGCGCCACGCGTCGCGGTGCAGCGCTTCGAAGACGCGGTCCCGGGTTCTGCGCGGGAGCCAGTGCGCGAGCGGCACGAGTGTGTGCACCTCGACGGGAAACCAGCGGTTCGGTGTCGAGAGGAAGACCTTCGGCGCGACGCGGCACAGCTCGGAGACGAACCGTCGCTGCTCCTCGCGGTCGCCGACGTGCTCCACCACGGCGTTCGAGAAGGCGATGTCGAACTCGTCGTCGTAGAACGGCAGGTCGGTCCCGCTCGCCGTCATGCTCGGGACACGGGGGAAGGCCTCGGCGAAGCGCAGCAGCGGCACGTCACTTACGGCCATGATCTGCTCGGGCCACGGGTAGACCGCCTCGAAGAAGTTGTGGGTGGCGGCGATTCCCGGCTCGGTCTCGAACGCGGTGTCGCCGACTCCCACGTCGACGATCGTCGTCTCCGGCCCGGGCCGCATCGACCGGAGGAAGAGCCTCAGCTTGCGCCGGCGGTTCCAGAGCGAGACCTGTCCGGCGAGCGCCGGCAGCATCAGGTGACCGCCGCGCCGCGGTAGCAGTCGCGGCGGTACTTCTTCGGCGTGACCTCGTTGCAGGCAGCCCGCCGATCGGACCCGAGAGCGTGCATCGCTCCCAGAATTGTGCCGATGCCCTGGAAGCAGTAGCCGCGGTAACGCGCCGGGCCGAGGCTGCAGAGGTGTGCGGCCTCCTTCCCCCCGGCGTAGTTGTTCGCGTAGTCGCGCGCGGCGCCGTACATGCACTCGCCGGCTTCCTTCCCCGCGAGCTTGCAGAGGCGGATGAGGCGCCCCGGGTGGTACTGGGTGAAGCCCGACGCGTCGCGGCCGTAGGACTGGAAGCACGTCGCCACCCAGCCCCGCTCGCTCTTGTGGCACCAGGCCACGGTCTTCCGCCAGTTGTAGCCGTCGAAGTCGAGGATCCTGGACGTAACCATCAGGTAGCAGTAGAGCTTGTCGCGCTCCGCCACGATGTTGCAGGGGTAGATCGGGTCGTTCGCCTTCAGATAGCGCGAGGTTGTCATGGTGGTGTCGAGGTTCTGCATGAACACCCCGCCTGTGCAGGAGACGCGGTCGAAGTCGTCGGCCAGCTGGTGACACGCATTGAGCGACCAGGGGAGGTCGTCTCCGCTGTAGATCATCAGCCCGTGTCCCAGCCCGTGCACGCACTGGTAGAGGAGGAACGTGGTGACGTTCACGGCCGGGGTCGCGCAGAGCTTTCGGGCCTTCGCGACGACCTCGCTCTTCTCGAGGCCGGCGAAGGCCAGCTGCATCACGCCGTGGTAGTAGCCGGAGTTGCAGGTCATTCCGCCGTGCGCGAGGGCGACGGCGGCGTTGCCCTTGTAGTACGCGAGGCCGGCGTGTCCCACCCAGTGCGCGATCTGGTGGCAGTCGGCGTGCACCGACGCCATCGTCCTGTCGTCGGTAGCGAGCAGGGCGAGCGCCTTCTGCGGCCCGTCTCTGTACGCGATGTCTCCGAAGGCCTGGCGGTAGCAGAACGGCTTGCCGCTCTGCTCGCAGCCCGCGATCGTCGTGCTGTCGGGCTTGAACGCGGCGAGTGGGCCCGAGCTCCGAGCGGCCTCGGCGACGAACGCCGCCACCTCCGCGATCTGTCCGGCGCGCAGGCGGTGGCCGAAGGAGGGCATGCCGTTACCGCCGACGCGCACCTGGTGGGCGACGGTTGCCTCGTCGGGCTTGAGCTCGTCGAGGTTCGGCCCGATCTGGCCCTTCGCGTGGGCCGCCTTGAGCGTGTGGCAGCCGCCGCAGCCGGCGGTGGCGAACACCTTCGCGCCGGGCGAGTCCGAGGTCGGCTTGGAGCCCGAGCAGCCGCCCGAGAGGAGCCCGATAGCGAGGAGAACCCCGCCGCTGAGAACGCGCAGCTTCATACGCCCGGTGCGTGGGTACGATAGCCACGTGGTGGTGACGGCACGCTCACGGCTGGACGCGCAGAAGCTGCGCGCCGACTTCCCGATCTTCGAGCAGAAGATCCACGGAAAGCCGCTCGCCTACCTCGACTCGGCTGTGACCGCGCAGAAGCCGCGGCAGGTCCTCGACGAGATGAGGACGTTCTACGAGACCTCGTACGCGAACGTGCACCGCGGCGTCTACACGCTGTCCGAGCGTGCGACGGCCGAGTTCGAGCAGGCGCGCCAGAGCGTCGCGACGTTCATCAACGCGCCGTCGGCGCGGGAGGTGATCTTCACCCGCTCGGCGACGGAGGGGCTCAACCTCGTCGCGTACGCGTGGGGGCTGAATAACCTCGGGCCAGGCGATCTCGTCGTCGTGACCGAGCTCGAGCACCACTCGAACTTCGTGCCCTGGCAGTACATGGCAGGCCGCACCGGCGCGGGCTTCCGGATGATCCACCTCACGGACTCGGGCGAGCTCGATCTCGCCGACCTCGACGGGTTTCCTCGCGACGGGAGCGTCAAGGTCGTCGCGACCAACCTCGTCTCGAACGCGGTCGGCACGATCAACCCGGTCGAGAAGCTCGCCTCGTGGGCGCACGAGCAGGGCGCGATCATGGTCGTGGACGCGGCCCAGGCGGCTCCTCACCATCCGGTCGACGTCCAGGCGCTCGGCTGCGACTTCCTCGCGTTCTCGGCGCACAAGATGTGCGGGCCGACCGGCGTGGGAGCGCTCTGGGGCCGTCGCGAGCTGCTCGAGGCGATGGAGCCGTTCAACCTCGGCGGGCACATGATCAGCAAGGTCCGCTTCGAGGGCACCACTTGGGGCGAGCTGCCGCACAAGTTCGAGGCCGGCACGGCGCCGATCGCCGAGGCGATCGGGCTCCGCGCGGCGATCGACTACCTCGACGCGATCGGGATCGAGGCGATCGAGGAGTACGAGCAGGAGCTGGCGGCGCTGGCGCTCGAGCGCCTTGCAGAAGTGCCGGGCATCACGCTCTACGGTCCGCCACCCGACCGACGGGCGGGGATCGTGTCCTTCAACCTCGGCGACATCCACCCGCACGACGTGGCGCAGGTGCTCGACTCGGAAGGGGTCGCGATCCGTGCGGGCCACCACTGCTGCCAGCCGCTCATGACCCGATTCGGGGTAGCGGCGACGAACCGCGCGAGCTTCTACCTCTACTCCGTTCCGGAGGAGATCGACCGGCTCGTCGAGGGCGTCGAGAAGGCGCGAAAGTTGCTCGGGTAGCCGTGGCCGAAGATCTGTACCGGGAGGTCATCCTCGACCACTACAAGAACCCGCGCGGGCACGGGGTGATCGAGGACGCGGACGCGAGCGCGGAAGGCCTGAATCCGCTCTGCGGCGACGAGGTCTCGATCTACGTCCAGTTTGCCGACGACGGGGAGACGGTCGAGGAGGTCAAGTTCTCCGGGCGCGGCTGCGCGATCAGCCAGGCGTCGACGTCGATGCTGATGGAGATGGTCAAGGGCCGGACCGCGGACGAGATCGCAGGGCTTCCCAAGGAGGCGCTCCTCGAGGAGGTCGGCATCCCGCTGACCCCGATCCGGCTCAAGTGCGCGCTGCTCGGCCTCGGGGTGCTCAAGGTCGCCCTGCACCGGGCCAAGGGGACCCCGCTCCCCGAGGAGTGGGCCGGGCTCGACGAGCTGGAACTGACGTAGGACGGCTGTGGCGTCCTCCATCTGGTCGTAAGGTGGCGCTGATCGACGTTGGCCCGGTGGAGGATCTGCCGCCGGGAACGGTGAAGATCGTCCACGCGGGCCAGATCTCGGTCGGCGTCTACAACCTGGGCGGAGAGTTCTACGCGATCGAGGACCGCTGCTCGCACGACGACGGGCCCCTCTGCGAGGGCGAGTTCGATCTCGAGGGGGGATACGCGATCTGCCCACGGCACGGCGCGCACGTGGACATCCGCTCAGGCCGGCCGCTGACCTTGCCGGCGGTGCTCCCGGTCGAGACCTTCCCCGTCCTCGTCGAGGACGGGCTGGTCAAGGTCGACGTGAGCTGAGCGCGGGCCGTGGGCGAGCGCTGCTGGGAGAGCTCTGACCCGCTGTACGACGCCTACCACGACGACGAGTGGGGGCGGCCGGTCGTCGACGAGCGAGGTCTCTACGAGCGGCTGTGCCTCGAGGGCTTCCAGTCCGGACTGTCGTGGTTGACGATCCTGCGCAAGCGCGAAGGGTTTCGCGAGGCGTTTGCCGGGTTCGACCCGGAGCTCGTCGCGGAGTTCGGCGCGCGCGACGTGAAGCGGCTGCTCGCGGATGCTTCGATCGTCCGCCATCGCGGCAAGATCGAGGCCACGATCGCGAACGCGCGGGCGACGCTCGCGCTGCGAGACGCGGGGATATTGCTGCCGTCGATGGTCTGGTCGCACCGGCCGAAGCGGCCACGTGTGCCGCGGTCGAACGCGGACTGGCACTCGCAGACTCCCGAGTCGACGGCCCTCTCGAAGGCGCTGCGCAACGCGGGCTTCCGGTTCGTCGGCCCGACGACCGTGTATGCGGCGATGCAGGCGTGCGGGGTGGTGAACGACCATCTGGCGACATGCCCGGCCCGGCCGGCGACCGAGCGCGCCCTGGCCGGGGCGCGACTACCGGTCTGAGCCTCGGGCTGCCGGGTCGCGCAGACGACACAGAATCGGCACGACCGCGTCACGGACACGTGTGTCCTGCCGGGGTAGGCTGAACGCCATGGCAGGGGGGCGGGTCGGGACCCGAAGGTAGGCGCGCGCGCGGGACCCTCGAAGGGAGCAGTAGGGTCCGGACGTGCTCGACGATCGCGTCCGTGCCGTGCTCGCGCGCCTCGAGGAGGTGGACGCGCGCGAACGGGAGCAGGGGCTGCCGTCGGCGCAGCGCTCCCGCCAGGTCTCGCGCTCGACCGGGCAGTTCCTCTTCTCGCTCGTCGCGCCGCAGGCCGACTGCTCGGTGCTCGAGATCGGCGGCTCGCGCGGCTACTCGGCGATCTGGCTCGCGGCCGGCGTCCGCTACCTCGGAGGCAGCGTGACCTCGCTCGAGCACGACCCGCCGAGGATCGACGCCTGGCGCGAGAACATCGCCGAGGCGGGCCTCGACGACTGGGCCGAGCTCGTTCCCGGCGACGCGTTCGAGACGCTCCCCGCGCTGGAGGACGTCTTTGACGTGGTCTTGCTGGACGCCGAGAAGGAGCAGTACGAGGAGCTCTTCCAGCTCGCCCGCACGAAGCTCGAACCGGCAGCGCTCGTCGTGGCCGACAACGTCCTCTCCCACGTCGACCACCTGGGCGCCTACTCGGCCGCCCGGCAGGCTGACCCCACGCTCGAGAGCGTCACCGTCCCGCTCGACCGCGGACTCGAGCTCTCGGTGATCCTCCGTCAGCTCTGACCGTTCGACGCAGCCTGTAAAGTGAGGTCACCGCGGAAAGGAGGTGGTCCGAGAGTGAACTCTTCAAGTACGGGCAGCGGAGGTACCAGCGGGTAGAGGTGCGTCCCCGGGACCCACGGGGAATCGCCTAGCCAGCGTAGGGGGCTCGCGACTTCGCGCCGCCGGTTCGCTTCGAGCGTTCCGGCCGGAAGCGCCTCTACCACTTCAGCGCTGGTAACCAGCTCAGAGGGCCGCCTTCGTGCGGCCCTCTGTCTTTCTAGGCAGCGCGGCGGAGCTGTTCGTCGAGCGGCACGAGCGGCAGGCCGAAGGTCTCGACCGCGTCGTCGTTCGACACGGTGTTGTCCCCGTGCTCGAGCATCGTGAGGAGGTCGCGGGTGAGCGGGATGTCGCCGGGCAGCCGCTCGGTGACCAGCGCGTTGAGGCGCATGAAGCTCAGTGGGACGTGGATGCTCGGACGCCGCTGGCCCAGGGTCTTCTTCAGCCGGGCCCAGAACTCGTTCCAGCTGACGGCGTCTGGCCCGCCGAGCTCGAAGATCCGGCCGTTCGCCTCGGCGAGTTCGACTCCTGCGGCGAAGTAGGCCGCGACGTCGTCGACCCAGATCGGCTGGATCCGCTGCGTACCGGACCCGATGATCGGCGTGACCGGCGCCAAGCGGGCGAGCTTCCTGAATGTCGGCAAGATCCCGCCGTCTCGCCCGAAGATGAAGCTCGGGCGGAAGATCACGTGCTCGAGCCCCGACTCGGCGACGGCCTGCTCCATCTCCCACTTCGCGTGGTAGTAGGGCACGAGGTCCTTCGTCTCCTCGCTCGTGCCAAGCGCACTCATCAGGACGATCCGGCGCACGCCGGCCTCGCTCGCCACGGTCATCAGCTCGCGCGTCGCCTGTTCCATCACCTGCCGGAACTGTTCCTCCCGGCCCTGGCGGATCGCGACGAGATGGACGACGACTTCGCATCCCTGGGTCGCGCGCAACAGGCTCGCGGCGTCGGCGACGTCGCCCTCGACGAGCTCGCAGCCCCAGGCGGCGAGGGTGCCCGCAACCGCGCCTGTCGGCTTTCGTACCAGGCAGCGAACCGGGCGGCCCCGCTCCCGCAGGGCGTGCACGACCCTCGGTCCCACGAAGCCCGTCGCTCCGGTGACCAAGATCACGACTCGATTCTACGGGCGCGCTGGTATACGGTTCACCCAGGGGGACTGCGGTATGTGCGGGAGGGCGATTGCGGTGGTGCTGGCGGCTCTGGTGGTCGTCCCCTCGGCGACCCCGCAGATCGTGGTGGCGACGACGGTCTTCCGCACGGTCGCGTTGCGCCCGGACGCGATCACGGCGTTCAAGATTGCGTGCCCGGCCGGGTATCTGCCCGTCAGCGCGGGCATCTCCACTCCCGCCGAGGGTGCGGTCACGCTGGGGATCAAGCCCACCGGGCCACGGGGCTACACGTTCCGTCTGGGCAACCCGTCGTCGGGCTCCGCGCGGCTCGTCACCGTGGCGGCCGCCTGCCGCAGGGTTCCGGCCGTGACCTCGAAGACACCATCGCTGATGCTGACGCAGGTGAAGTCGAAGCCGCTCGCGGTTCGAGGCTCGAGCCAGAGGAGCCTGGTGCTTCCGTGTCCCACGGGAACGCTGGCCGCAGGCTCGGGAGTCGATCTCGACCCAGGGCGTTCGGGAAGCTCGGACCACTTCGGCGGCTCGTCGCTCGGGATCCGGCGGCTGAGCCAGACGCTGAAGGCGTTCTCGCTCGTCGTCCGGAACACGGGCAGCTCCACCCGTTCGGTGGTTCTGTACGGGACCTGCTTGAACCTGGTGCGGCCGGCGAAGGCGCCGAGAGAGCGCCTCCAGGTCAACGTCTCTACGTGGACCACGCCGCTCCATCCGGGCCCGCAGGTGGTGAGCAAGCGATGCGGCCGGGGCTGGTTCTCGCTCGGGACCGGTTACTCGCTCCCGCTCACCGTCAGGCTCGGCGGCTCCGCGGCGGTCGGCAGCGGAGGGACGTGGGCGCTCACGAACGCCGCCTCGGCGCAGACACTCGCGGACGTGCAGCTCGTGTGCGGCCGGCTTCTGGCGGGCTAGCGGTCAGTCGCGAGCGAGCGCGTCGGGGCCGAGGTCGGCAACGCTGGCGTGGCCCGAGAGAGCCAGCGTGAGGTCGAAGTCCGCCAGCAGGTTCCGGATCACGTCGCGGACGCCGTCCTCGCCGGCGAGCGCGAGCCCGTAGACGTAGGGGCGGCCGAGCAAGACCGCGGTTGCGCCGAGGGCGAGGGCCTTGAGCACGTCGGCTCCCGTGCGCACCCCGCTGTCGAACAGCACCGGAATTCGCCGCCCGACGACGTCGACGATCGGCGGCAGCGCGTCGAGCGTCGCGATCGAGCCGTCGACCTGCCTTCCTCCGTGGTTCGAGACGACGATCCCGGCGACGCCAAGCCGGACTGCGCGCTCGGCGTCGTCCGGATGGAGGATGCCCTTGAGCAGGAGCGGAAGCGGTGCCCGCTCGAGCAGTCGGCCGACGTCGTCCCAGGCCAGTGACGCGCGGGAGTAGACGTCGGTGAACACCTGGACCGCGAGGCGCGGCCTCAGAGAGCGGAGATTTGACCAGAGCCCTCCGGGATACGAGCGCGTGAGCGAGATCAGCGTGCGAAGGGCCGCAAGGGTGACCCGGCCGGCCGGCGCGGGTGAGGCGTCGTCGACGAGCCTCTGGAAGACCGGGTCGCTCGTGTACTGCGCGATCCCCTTTCCCCGCAGGAACGGGAGGTAGGCGAGGTCGAGATCTCTCGTCCGCCAACCCAGCTGCGTGGTGTCGAGCGTGAGGACGATCGCCTCGCAGCCGCACGCGGCGGCTCGCGCCAGCAGGCTGTCGATCAGCTCGTCGGACGTGCTCGCGTAGAGCTGGAACCAGCGCGCGCAGTCGCCCATCTCGGCGGCGCACGCTTCCATCGTGCGCGAGGCCTGGTTGGAGAAGATCATCGGCACGCTCTCGGCCGCGGCGGCTCGGGCCACAGCGAGATCGGCCTCTGGATATGCGAGCTCGAGCACGCCGACCGGCGCCAGCAGGAACGGCGTGTGCAGGCGGCGGCCGAGGAGCTCGACGCTCGTGTCGCGCTGCGAGATGTCGCGCAGCATCCGCGGGACGATGTGCCATCGCTCGAATGCGGCCCGGTTCGCCTTCACGGTCAGCTCGGCGCCTGCGCCGCCCGCGACGTAGGCGAACGCCGCCCTGGACATCCTCCTGCGCGCCGCGGCTTCGAGCTCCTCCGGGCCGAACGGCACCCGCGGCATCCGCCCGCGTGCGCCGCCGACGTAGACCTCCGACTGCCGCAACCGCCCGAACCCGGGCGCAGGCACTAGGCGGCCGCCTTGCGCGGAAGGCCTTCGCCGAGGGCGACGATCGCCGCCCAGAGTCGCTGCGTCGCCTCGTCGACCGCGTCCTGGGTTTCGAGGTCGTCGAGCCGGACGGGCGGGCCGAACGCGATCCGCCACCGCCGCAGCCGCCGCCAGCCGTCCGTTCCGGCAAGCGCAGCGGGGACGAGAGGCACCCTGCCGACGAGCGCCGCGTGAGCGGCGCCTCCGCGGGCGCGGTGCACGCGGTCGGGACGCCTACGGGCTCCGGTCGGGAAGACGACGACGACGTTCCCACCTCCGGCGAGCCGGGCAGCGGCGTCGGCGCCCGAGCCCGGACCGTCCCCGTGCGCAGGGAAGGCGCCCAGCCTCCGGATCAACGGGCCGAGGAACCGGCGTGCGAAGAGCTCGTTCTTTGCCATGAAGGAGAGCCTGCGGGGCGAGAGTGGATACGCGATGGCGAGCACGTCGAAGCCCGAGAGGTGGTTGGCGGCGACGACGAAGCCGCCGCGGGGAGGAACGTGCTCGACCCCGCTCACCTGCGGACGGAACGCGAGCCGGACGGGCAGGCGCAGCAGCGCGGCGGCGACCCGGTAGAGCACAGCAGCCGACGATTGTTGCACGCGCCACCACCTGCTGCGACCCTTCGCTTCGCGTGCCCCTGCCACTCCACAGCAAGCTCCTCTATGGGACGAGCAGGGTGGGCATCGAGGCGCTCGGCCGAGCCCAGGCGTTGTGGCTCGTCTACTACTACGCGCCGCCGAAGGACGCGAACCTGCCGACGCTGATCCCGAGCCTCGCCGTCGGAGCCCTGCTCTTCGTCGCCGGGCTCGTCGGCGCGCTGGACGACGCGATCGTCGGGTTCCTGAGCGACCGCACGCGCTCGCGCTGGGGGCGGCGCATTCCCTACATCGTCGTCGGCGCCCCGCTCTGGGGGATCTTCTTCGTCCTGCTCTTCACGCCGCCCGCTAGCACCGGCGCCGCGGCCACGGCCGTCTACCTCTTCGTCATGATCGGGCTCGTCTCGTTCTTCGCGTCCGTCTCGAGCGCTCCGTACGAGGCGCTGCTGCCCGAGATGACAGGAACGAGCGGCGAGCGCGTGAGCCTCCAGGCGATCAAGGTCGTCCTGGGGGTCGCGGGAACGGCGATCGGCCTGATCGTCAGCGACGTCCTCGTCGACAGCGTCGGCTTCAAGGCGATGGCGCTCTCGATCGCCGTCCTCGCCATCGTGTGCCAGTACGCGGGCATCGCCGGTGTCTGGGGCCACGCGAAGCTCTCGCAGACGCCGGCGAAGCTCACGTTCCGCGAATCGCTCCGCGCGACGTTCCGCAACGTGCCGTTCCGCATCCTGCTGCCGACTGTGGTCCTCTTCTCGTTGGCGTTCCAGCTGCTCACGATCGACATCCCGTTCTATGCCCACGCGGTCGTCGGCAAGCACAGCTGGGTCTCCGCCCGCGTGCTGCTGGCGGTGGCGATCGCCGCCGCCGTGGTCTGCGTGCCGCTGTTCATTCGGCTGGCGCGGCGGACCTCGAAGCGCCATGCCTACCGGGTGTCGATGCTCCTGGCGGCCGCCACGTTCCCGCTGCTCGCCGTCGCCGGGCTCCTGCCCGGGATCCCCGTCCCCGTCCAGCTGCTCGCCGTGACCGCGCTGATCGGCGCTCCCATCGGAGCGCACTTCCTCTTCCCGGTCACGCTGACCGCCGACGTGATCGACCACGACAGCGGGCGCACGAAGCAGCGGAGGGAGGCGACCTACCTGGGCGCCTCGAGCTTTGTCGAGCGGACGGCGATGTCGCTCGCGCCGCTGATCCTCGTGCTGCTGAGGCTGCTCGGCGACACGCGTGGCCACAGCCTGGGCGTGCGCCTGGTCGGGCCTGTCGGCGGGCTGATCATCCTCGTCGGCTACCTGCTCTTCCGCGCCTACGACGTGCCCGACGACGTGCGCGACCGCGTCGAGCCGGAGGCGCTCGGCGTCCCCGACCGGCCCGCCGTCGCGGCGGCTCCCTAGGCCTCGAAGTTCTGCCAGTAGCGGCTTGGCGTCGGGCCGCGCTGGCCCTGGTACTTCGAGCCCAGCGTGTCGGCGCCGTAGGGCCGCTCGGCTGCCTCGGTCAGCTGGACGAACGAGAGCTGGCCGATCTTCATGCCGTAGTAGATCGTGATCGGCAGGTTCGCGACGTTCGAGAGCTCGAGTGTCACGTGGCCGTCCCAACCGGGGTCGACGAAGCCCGCCGTCGAGTGGATCAGCAGCCCGAGCCGTCCGAGGCTCGACTTCCCTTCCAGCCGCGCCACGAGGTCGTCCGGGAGCCGGAGGCGCTCGAGCGTCGACCCGAGCACGAACTCGCCGGGGTGGAGGATGAACGGCTGGTCGTCCTCGATCTCGACCAGCTCGGTCAGGTCCTCCTGCGGCTCCCGGACGTCGATGAACGGGTAGCGGGCGTTGTGGAAGACGCGAAACAGCCGGTCGACGCGCACGTCGACGCTGGACGGCTGCAGCAGCGTCTCGTCGTAGGGGTCGATCCCGATTCGACCTTCCTCGAGCAGGCGGCGGATCGTGCGGTCGGAGAGAACCACGCAGGCGATTCTACGGCGCGCCTTTCCGGGAACGGCATCGCCTCGTCACGCGCGTGTGTATTCCCGTTATTCACGTATGCAACCGGCCGCCTGCTCCGCTAATGTCAGGGATATGGCGGTGACGAGGGCGATCGAGCTCCGGACGGAGATTCCCGGTCCGCGGTCGAGGGAGATCCTCGAGCGCAAGGCGCGTGTAATCGCGGACCCGCTCTCGATCTACCAGCCGCTCGTGATCACCGAGGGTCGCGGGGCGCTTCTGACCGACGTCGACGGCAACACCTACGTCGACTTCACGGGCGGCATCGGCTGCCTCAGCGTCGGCCATTCGCACCCGCAGGTCGTCGCGGCGGCGCAGGAGCAGCTCGAGCGCTTCACGCACACCGACTTCACGATCGTCCCCTACGAGGTCTACGTCACGCTCGCCGAACGGCTCTGTGCGCTCGCGCCCGTGCGCCGGCCGGCGAAGGCGGCGTTCTTCAACGCGGGCGCGGAGGCGATCGAGAACGCGGTCAAGTTCGCCCGTGCCTATACCGGACGACCGGCGCTCGTCGCGTTCGAGGGCGGCTTCCACGGCCGCACCCTCCTGGCGCTCAGCCTCACGTCGAAGACGCACCCGTACAAGGCCGGGCTCGGGCCGTTCGCGCCCGAGGTCTACCGCGTGCCGTTCCCGGACGCGTACCGTGGGCCGAGCGCCGCCGAGGCGCTGAAATCGCTGGAGCGCGCGCTCGTTACGCAGGTCGCGGCCGAGACCGTGGCCGCAATCGTGATCGAGCCGGTGCAGGGAGAGGGCGGCTTCAACGTCGCTCCACCCGAGTTCCTCCAGGGCGTGCGCAGGATCTGCGACGAGCACGGGATCGTCCTCGTTGCCGACGAGGTGCAGACCGGCTTCGGGCGCACAGGCAGCATGTGGGGGATCGACCACTCCCGGGTCGAGCCCGACCTGATCACGGTCGCGAAGTCGATCGGCGCGGGGCTGCCGCTCTCGGGCGTGATCGGCAAGGCCGAGATCATGGACGCGCCCGGCGACTCGGCGATCGGCGGCACCTACGTCGGGAACCCGGTCGCCCAGGCGGCGGCGCTCGCCGTGCTCGACGTGATCGAGGAGGAGGGCCTGGTCGCGCGCGCAGTGGTGATCGGTGAGACGATCCGCTCCCGGATGCTCGCCTGGCAAGAGCGCTGGGAGGCCATCGGCGACGTGCGCGGGCTCGGCTCGATGCTCGCGATCGAGCTCGTCGAGGACCGCGCGACGAAGGCGCCGGCGGCCGAGGTCGCGACCGCGATCGTCGACGCGGCGACCGAGCGCGGCCTGCTGCTGATCAAGTGCGGCATCTACTCGAACTGCATCCGCGTTCTCACGCCGCTCGTGATCTCGGACGCGGAGCTGGACGAGGCACTCGACGCCTGGGAGCAGGCGCTCGAAGCCACGCTCGCCTAGTTCCCGCGGCTACGGGCACAATCTGGCCGTGGTCGTCGGCGAGGTGATCGCGGAGCGGTACGAGCTCGAGGAGCTCGTCGGCTCGGGCGGCATGTCGAGCGTCTACCGCGCGAGCGACCGGCTCCTCGAGCGGCAGGTCGCGCTCAAGGTCCTGCACGAGCAGCTCGCGGCCGACGGCGAGCACGTGGAGCGCTTTCGCAGCGAGGCGCGCGCCGTCGCGCAGCTCTCGCACCCGAACATCGTCACGGTCATCGACCGCGGCGAGCAGGGCGGCCGCCAGTACATCGTCTTCGAGTACGTCGACGGCGAGAACCTGAAGGCGCTCGTCGCGCGCGAGGGGCCGCTGCCGGAGCGCGAGGCGATCGACCTGGCGCTCAAGGTGGCGGGCGCGCTCGCCTTCGCGCACGCGCACGGGCTCGTCCACCGGGACGTGAAGCCGCAGAACGTCCTGCTCGGGGAGGGGCGCGAGGCGAAAGTGACCGACTTCGGGATCGCACGCTCGCTCGACGTCCAGGGCGGCTTGACGCAGACCGGAACCGTGCTCGGCACGAGCGACTACATCGCGCCCGAACAGGCGCGCGGCGGCAAGGCGACCGAGCAGACGGACATCTACTCGCTCGGGATCGTCCTCTACGAGCTGCTGACCGGCGACGTCCCGTTCCACGGCGACAACTTCGTGGCCGTCGCGCTGCGGCACATCAACGACCCGCCGCCGAGCGTGCGCGAGCGCCGGCCCGACGTCTCGCCCCGGCTCGACGCGGCCGTCCGGCGCGCGATGGCCAAGAGCCCTCAAGACCGCTATCCGTCGATGGACGACTTCGCGCGCGAGTTGCAGGCCTGCCGGGCCGAGTGCGGCGAAAACGGCGTAGGCCCGGCCGACGCGACCCTTGTCACGTCCCCCGGCTCGGAGCCGTATCGCGCGCCGCAGCGCACATACGTGGGCCCGTTGCTCCTGGTGTTGGCCGGCCTCGCCCTGCTCGCGGGCGGCTTCGCGGTCGTGTTCGCCCTGACCGGCACGACGCCGAGCCTCCCGGGTCTCCCGGGGAAGAAGAACGGCCCTGTGGCGGTCGGAGGGCCGGTGCCGTTGAAAGGGCTCACTGCCTACGACCCGCCGCCGGGGGACGGGCAGGAGCACGACTACGCGGCCAGGTTCGCGACCGACGGCAACGCCGCCACGTACTGGAACACCGAGCACTACCAGGGCTTCCAGTTGAACAAGCCGGGCGTCGGGCTCGTGCTCGACACGGGCTCGCCACGGAGGCTCGCCAGGCTGGTCGTGACCACGACCACGCCTGGCTACACGGCGGTGATCAAGGCCGGGTCCTCGCCGACGGGGCCGTTCACCCCGGTGTCCGGCTCGCAGACGGTCACCGGTTCGACGACGTTCGCGCTCCAGGGTGCCAAGGCCGAGTACTACCTCGTCTGGATCACGTCTCTCGGCCAGAACGAGAGCGTCAACGTCAACGAGGTCGCCGCCCGCGGGAGCTAGTAGCTCAGGCGCGAGCGGCGCTCGTGGCGCTCGAGGGCGAGCTGGATCAGGCGGTCGACGAGCTCCGGATACGGGATCCCGGAGGCCTCGAACAGCTTCGCGTAGACGCTCGTCGCCGTGAAGCCGGGGATCGTGTTCAGCTCGTTCAGGAGCACCTCGCCGTCGTCACGCACGAAGAAGTCGACGCGGGCCATGCCCTCGCACTCGCCGCCCACGAACGCGCGCACCGCGAGCTCCTGAATGCGCTCGATCGTGTCCTGCGGCAGGCGCGGCGGGACGACCAGGTCCATGCCGCCCTCGTCGTACTTGGCGGAGAAGTCGTACCAGTCGGCCCCGGTGAGCCCGTGCGAGACGATCTCGCCGGGCAGCGAGGCGAGCGGCTCGTCGTTTCCGAGCACGCCGCACTCGACCTCGACTCCGGAGACGAACTCCTCGACGAGCACCTTCTCGTCGTGCCGGAAGGCGAGCTCGACGGCCGCCGCCAGCCCGTCCTCCGCGAGAACCTTCGTGATCCCGACCGACGAGCCGAGCCGCGCGGGCTTGACGAAGACCGGGTAGCCGAACGGGTTCTCCGGGGTCTGACCCCGCCTGAGCGTGATGTTGCGAGTGACCGGGATCCCGCGGTCGCGCATCACGGCCTTGAACACGTCCTTGTCCATCGCGAGTGCCGAGCCGAGCACGCCCGCGCCGACGTAGGGCACCCCGGCCAGCTCGAGCAGGCCCTGGACGGTGCCGTCCTCGCCGAAGGGCCCGTGAAGGACCGGGAAGACGACGTCCACCTCGCCGAGGGTCGCGGGCACCTTCTCGGTCGGGACCGGGAGGGTCTCGGCCACCGAGCCGCCGTCCGAGCCGCTGCCGAGCTGCCAGCGCCCGTCGCGGCCGATCTCGACCGTGACGGTCTCGTAGCGCTCGGGGTCGAGCGCCTCCAGCACCGAGCGCGCCGAGGCGAGCGAGATCTCGTGCTCGGAGGAGCGGCCGCCGAGGAGGACGGCGACGCGGGTTCGCCGGCTCACGGTTGCGGTGGCGGCGGGGGCGGCGACGACTGGAGCTGACCGACGACGATCGTGACCGTCGAGCCGTGATCGGCCTTACTGCCGCCGCGTGGGGTCTGCGAGAGCACGATCCCGTTCAGGCCCGGGTCGGTCACGGTCTGCTGCTGGACGACGACCTTGAACCCAGCGCCCTGCAGGTCGGACTTCGCTGAGGCCTCGTCCTCGCTCGTCACGTCGGGAACCACGGTCTGCTTCGGGCCTTTGGACACGCTGAGCGTGATGGTCGACCCCGGAGCCGCGCTGGTCGGACTCTCCGAGACGACGGTGTCCGCCGGCTGGTCGCTGGCAACGTCCGTGCGCTTGACGCCGAAGCCGGCGTTCTGCAAGGTCGCGCTCGCCTGGTCGAACGGCTGGCCGACGACGTTGGGCACGGCCACCGGCTGTGGGCCGGTGGAGACGTTGATCTGCACCTTCGAGCCCTTCTTGACCTTCGTTCCCGCGTGCGGGAACTGGCCCGTGACGGTGTCCGGCGGCTTGCTCGAGTGGTGTGAGACCACTATGAAGGTGAGCCCGGCATTCGTCAGCGTGCCGACCGCGTCGTCGCGGGTCTTGCCGATCACGTTCGGCACGGCGACCTGCGGCGGGCCGTTCGAGACGGTGATCTGGACCGGGCTGTTCTTCGCGAGCTTCGAGCCGGCGAGCGGGTTCTGGTCGAAGACGACGCCCTTCGGCACGCTGTTGTCGAAGCTCAGCTTCACCTTCGGGACGAAGCCATGCTCGATCAGCCTGTTCTTGGCCAGCTCGACGCGGAGGTCGATCACGTTCGGAACCGGGACCGGCTTGTTGCTGTTGAGCTGGTCCTGGATCTTCGTGTAGGCGAACCAGGCCGCCCCCCCGGCCGCGATCAGCAGCAGCACCGAGAGCACCCACGGCCAGATCGGCCGGCGGCGGCGTGGCGGCCCCTCGTAGCCGTAGTACCCGGCCGGCGGCGTGGCGCCGGGCGGGGCCGGCCGTTGCGGAGCCGCGCCGGGCGGTCGCGCGATCACCGTGGTGGGCGCGGCGGCCATCACTCCGGCGCCGGCGAGCACGGCGGTGGCGGCCGCTGCCGTATCGTCGCCGACGGGCAGCCCGTTCAGCACGCGCTCGAGGTCGGCGTCCATGTCCTCGGCGCTCTCGTAGCGGTCCGAGGGATCCTTGGCGAGCGCGCGCAGCACCACCAGGTCGAGGTCGTGCGGCACGTCGGGCCGCAGCTCCGACGGCGGCTTCGGCGGCTCGGAGAGGTGCTTCATCGCGATCTCGAGCGGCGTGTCGCCGGTGAACGGCACCTCGCCGGTGAGCAGCTCGTAGAGCACGATCCCGACCGAGTAGAGATCCGAGGTC
>DATIXI010000005.1:0-46331 GCA_035518635.1 Gaiellaceae bacterium | reverse complement strand
CCGCCGTCGAAGGCCGCGTGGACGCGCTCGGCCGGGAGGATCGACCCGAACCGCTCGACGTCCTCCTCTGAGGCCCGCCCGCCGAAGTAGTGCCAGATCGGGTCGAGCGCCGCGCCGAGCTCCCCGGGCGCGCAGACCCTGACCTCGATCGCCACTAGGCGATTCGCTCCAGCGGCGCGTAGTCGAGCATGAGGCGGCGCTCGCTCCCGTCCGCGGCGAAGCGGACCGTGACGATCCCCCCGGTCTCGATCGCAGTCACGACGCCTTCGCCGAGGGTCTCGTGCCGCACCGAGTCGCCGGTCGAGAGCGACGGCACGTCGGAGCGGGGCGCGATCCCGGTCGCGCCGTACTTCGACCACGAGGCGGGCTCGAGCCGGTGCCGCTCCACGCGCGAGTCGGGCAGCTCGTCGATGAAGCGCGACGGCAGGTTGTAGGCGCGGCTCCCGTAGAGCGACCGCGCGCTCGCATGTGTCAGGACGAGCCGATCCTGGGCCCGCGTCATGCCGACGTAGCACAGGCGCCGCTCCTCCTCGAGGCCCTGCTCCTCGAGCGAGCGCGCGTGCGGGAAGATGCCCTCCTCCATCCCGATCATGAAGACGGCGCGGAACTCCAGCCCCTTCGCGTTGTGGAGCGTCATCAGCGTGACGAGGCTCTGCTCGCCGCGGATCGCGTCCTGGTCGGAGTAGAGCGAGATCTCCTGCAGGAAGCCCGAGAGCGAGGGCTCGGCCGCGTTGTGCTGGTACTCCTGCGCGACGCCGACGAGCTCGTGCAGGTTCTCGAGCCGCCCCTGTGCCTCGATCGTGCGCTCCGCGTCTAGCGCGTCGAGGTAGCCGCTCCGGCGGAGCACGCGCTCGAGCAGCTCGGAGACGTCGAGCTCGAGCGCCCCGGACTGGAGCGACTCGAGCAGCGTGCGGAAATCGCGCACCGCGCGGAGCGGCGCGGCCGCGATCCCGGCGTCCTGCGGGTCCTTCATCGCCTCCCAGAGCGAGATCCCCTGAGCGTCCGCGTGCGCCTGGAGGCGCGCGAGGCTCGCGTCGCCGATTCCTCGGCGCGGCCGGTTCGTGATCCGCTGCAGCGAGACCGCGTCGTACGGGTTGTCGATCGCCTGCAGGTAGGCGATCACGTCCTTGATCTCAGCGCGCTCGTAGAAGCGCGGGCCGCCGATCACCTGGTACGCGACCCCCTGGCGCACCAGCACGTCCTCCAGCACCCGCGACTGCGCGTTCGTCCGGTAGAAGACGGCGACCTCGTTCCCGTTGTAGCCCTCCTCGACGAGCTCCGCGATCTCGGCTGCGACGAACCGCGCCTCGGCGTGCTCGTCCTCGACCTCGAGCGCGCGCACGGGCTCGCCCTCGCCGAGCTCGGACCAGAGGTTCTTCGGCTTGCGCTCGCGGTTGTGCGAGATGACCGCGTTCGCAGCTTCGAGGATCGTGTTCGTGGAGCGGTAGTTCTGCTCGAGCGCGATCGCCTGCGTCTCGCCGAAGTCCCGCTCGAACTCCATGATGTTCCGGATGTCCGCGCCGCGGAACGCGTAGATCGACTGGTCCGGGTCGCCCACCGCGCAGACGTTGCGGTGCTTCTCGGCGAGCAGCTGCAGGAGCCGATACTGCGCGTGGTTCGTGTCCTGGTACTCGTCCACGAGGATGTAGCGGAACGCCTTCTGCCAGCGCTCGAGGGCCTCCGGGAAGCGCTCGAGGACCTGCACCGTCAGCATCAGCAGGTCGTCGAAGTCGACGGCGTTCGAGGCGAACATCCGCCGCTGGTAGAGGTCGTAGACCTCGGCCACGGTCTGGTCGTAGAACGAGGCGACGCGCTCCGCGTACTCGGCCGGGGTGACGAGCTGGTTCTTCGCAGCCGAGATCTGCGCGTGGATGCCGCGCGGGACGAAGCGCTTCGGGTCGCGCTCGAGCTCCTCGAGGCAGGCCTTCGTCAGCCTGACCTGGTCGGCCTGGTCGTAGATCGTGAAGTTCGTCCGGTAGCCGAGCCGCGGCGCCTCGCGGCGCAGGATCCGGCCGCAGGCAGCGTGGAAGGTCAGGATCCAGATCGAGCGCGCGACCGGGCCGAGCAGGTCCTCGAGCCGCTCGCGCATCTCGCCCGCTGCCTTGTTCGTGAACGTGATCGCGAGGATCTCGTTCGGCTTCACCCCGCAGGCGTGGATCAGGTGCGCGACCCGGTAGGTGAGGACGCGTGTCTTCCCCGAGCCCGCCCCGGCGATCACGAGCAACGGGCCCTCCGTGGTCACGACTGCCTCGCGCTGCGCCGGGTTCAGGTCGGCGAGGTAGCGCTCGGGCGAAGTCACGGCCACGCGGCCGATGCTAGCGATCGGCCGCGCGGGCACGGGTCGATCGTTAGCGTTGCGCCGTGGGCTTCGCGTTCGGGTCGGTCGACGGGATGGGAGACGGCGTCTTCCGCAAGGTGCGGCGTGAGCTCGGGATCAGCGCGTTCGGGGTGAATGTCCTCGTGCTCGCCCCGGGCGTGGTCGGTCGGCCGCACTTTCACCACGAGCAGGACGAGCTCTACTTCGTGCACGCGGGGAGGGCGCGGTTCGACCTTCCCGGCGAGTCGCGCGAGCTCGGGCCGGGCGGCCTGTGCCACGTCGAGTCGACGACGCCTCGCCAGGTGACGAGCGTGGGCGACGAGGACCTCGTGATGCTCGTCGTCGGCGCGAAGGAGGGCTACGTCGGTCGGGACGGCATGCTCGCCGGCACGGACAGCTTCAGCTAGTTCGGATCGCTGCCCGGCCGAGCTGGGGAATCTTGCGCGCGTAGAGCGCGAGCCCGACCGCGGCGGCGGCGGCCGTGGCCAGGCTCACAGCTGCCGGCGTGAGCAGGCTCGCCGCGACGGCCGTCGTCCCCTGGTGGCCGGAGAGCGCGAGCGCCCCGATCGCGGCGCCCTGGTAGAGCCCGATGTTCCCGGGCAGGAACGGCATCGTGTTCGCGAGGCCGGTCACGACCATGTAGAGGAGCGCGGACCCGACGCCCACGTGGACGCCGACGGCGCGGAGGAAGAAGAGAACGGCGAACCAGCGGGCGACCCAGGTCGCGACGAGGATCGCACCGGCGCGGAACATGATCCCCTTCGGGGCGGCCGCGCCGGCGAGGAAGGCTCCGACCTGCTTGGGCAGGCGGTGGCTCATGCGATGGTGCAACGCCGAGGCGACGAGCAGGAGGCCCGTCGCGAGCGGGAGACCGACGAGCATCGCGACGCGCGCCCAGGTGGGAACGGGCAGGAACAGGGCGGAGGCCGCGCCGACGAGCACGAACGCGACCGACTCCAGCAGGTGCGCGCACATCAGGCTCCCGCCCGCGCGCGAGACTCCCGGCCAACGCGGCCCGGCCGCGACCTTCAGCACGGCGACCTTGGACGCCTCGCCCAGCCGTCCCGGAAGGACGGTGTCGAGGAACGAGCCGATCGAGCTGGCTGCGTAGACGGCGCGGAAGCCGACGGGCGAGCGCACGGTCGACGACCAGGCCCAGGCTCGGAGCGGCTGAACGGCCGCGCAGATCGCGACGCCGCCGAGCAGGAGCAGCCAGTCGGGGGTCGCGGCAGCGTGGATCACGCTCGTCCCCGTCCGGCGGACGAGCAGGTAAACGGCCACCACGGAGGTCAACCCGATGGCGGCGATGAGACTGCGGCGCCCCACCTGCACGTTCACGGCATCGGCAGTTCGCCGGGAGCGCGGCCACCCCTGGTCGAGGGAACATACGGGCATGGACGCGCCACACGAGCGACGGGAGACGGCGCTCCGGCTCCGACCGGAGCTGGCGCTCGAGTCGCTCGACGACGCGGAGGCTTTCCTGCTCGACCGAGGCCTTCTCACGCGGACCGCCGACTCCACGCTCCCGAGTCTCTTCGAGGCCTGCCACGAGGAGCCGTACGCACCGGGCAAGCCGGGCTTCGGTCAGTGGCCGCGCACGAAGTTCGGCTGGTTCGGGGAGCTGGGCGCGCGCGGCTATCTCGTCCTGGCGATCCACCGGGGCAAGACCCTGCTCGTCACGGACGAGGTCGCCCGCCTGATCGACCCGATCTGCCGATCCGAGCTCGCGCGGATGGAGGCCGAAGACCCTGGCTGGGCGCGCCTCCTGCGGCATCTGGCGGACGCGGGCCCGTCCGAGCTCGGCGACCTGCAGCTGGAGCTGGGGCTCACGCCGAAGGAGCTCAAGCGGCTGCGCTATCCGCTCGAGCGCTGCGGCGCCGTCGTCGCCCGCAGCATCGTCTACGAGGAGCCGCACCGGCACACGAGCGTTCTCTCCCGCTGGGACCAGGTCTGCCCGCAGCCGGCCGGGGGCGGCGGCCTCGGGCCGCTCGTCGTCGCGGGCGTGCGAGCCGCGGTTCTCGCGCCGGAGAAGGAGGTGCTGCGCTGGTACAGCTGGCGCTGGCACAGGGAGGACGATCTGATCGACCGGCTCGTCGATGAGGGCGAGCTCGTGCGGCCGGAGGACGGGTGGCTGGCGATCCCGTGATCCAGGAACTGCGCGAGGAGGACGCGGCCGCCGTCGCGCGGCTCGAGCTCGCTGTCAATCCGCACCAGGTCGCGACGGCCGCCTCGGTGTGGCAGCGCGCGAGCCGTCGCATCGAGCGCGAGCAGCGACGGGAATGGGTCGCGGAGCTCGACGGCGAGATCGTGGGCTCGGCGTACGCCGGGTTCGAGTGGGCGGTGCCGACCCGCGGCAAGGGGCGCTTCTGGCTCGGCGTCCACCCGGAACGGCGCAGCCTCGGGCTCGGCCGGGCGCTGTACGACCGGGTCGCCGGGTACCTGCGAGAGCACGGCGCTTGGCGGCTGCGCACCTGGGTCGACGGCGATCCGGCGGGCACGCGCTTCCTCGAACGGCGCGGCTTCGCGCGTCGCGGGTTCGACGTGGTCTCCGTACTCGAGCTGGACAGCGAGCTGCCCGAGCCGGGCGTACAGGTGGTTCCGCTCGGCGAGGTGCGCGACCGCGTGACCGACCTCTTCGCCATCTGCGCGGCCGGCGAGATCGACATGCCCGGCGACGAGCCGGAGACCGAGCTCAGCATCGAGAACTGGGCGCAGGACGACTTCGGCGCGCCGGACCTCTCGGACGACGGAAGCTTCGTCGCGCTCGAGGCCGGGCGGCCCGTCTCGCTCGCGTTCCTGACGGTCGACCCCGGGCGGAAGGTCGCCTACAACCTGATGACCGCGACGCTGCCGGAGTTCCGCCGCCGGGGTCTCGGCCTCGCCGTCAAGGCAGCCGCCGCGCGCTGGGCCGCCGCGAACGGGTTCGAGCGGATCGTGACCGAGAACGAGTCGGGGAACGCGGGCATGCGGGCGATCAACGACCGGCTCGGCTACCGGCCGCTCTACGAGCAGACGTCCTGGGTTCTAGGGCTGGAGCGGGAACGCGCGGCGGGCGAGCGCGGGTAGCACCTGCGAGGTGACCCAGACCGGGGTCGTCGCGTAGCGGGTCGAGTAGCGGAAGCTGCCGTCCCTGCTGCGCATCCGCTTCAGGTAGGCGATCGACCCGCGCGGAACGGCCTTGTGGGCCGACACGAAGGCCTGGATCGCCCAGGCCGTCGACTGCGAGTCGGAGCCTCGCCCGGCCGAGAGCTCGAAGCCGCCGTCGCGGTTCTGCAGCTGCCGCAGGTAGGCGAGGCCGCGGCGGATCGGCTTCCCGCGCACGCCGGCCACGCGCAGCGCCTGAATCGCGGCCGCCGTGTCGTTCGAGTCGGCCGCACCGCCTCCATACCAGCCCCAACCGCCCGTGCGCGCCTGTCGGCTGAGGACGAAGCGGACTGCCGCACGCGGAGCGCGCTCCCGTGCCTGGCGCAGGGCCAGGATGCCCCAGACCGTCGAGTTGATCGTCGGCCCGATCCTCCCGCTTGGTTGCTGCAGCTTGCGGATGCGGACGAGCAGCGCCTCCGGCCGCCGGCCGAGCGCGCTCTCCGCCACCGCGACGAGCTCGACGTCGGTGGCGGCGGTCAGCTCCCCCTCGTGGGCGGCCAGGTAGTCGAGAGCACTTCCCGTGCTCGCGCCCGCCGCCGCGAGCCCGAGCGCAGCCCAGGCCGTGAGCTGCGGGCTCGGCGACCCGCCGGGCTCGGCGAAGCCGCCGCTCGGCGCCTGCCGTCCCTGGAGGTAGCCGGCCGGGGTCGCCGCAACGGCAGCGACAGCGACCGCCGCGACCAGCCTCACGCCCACACGACCTCCGCCTTGAGCCGCCGCGCGTAGCGCTCGAGCAGCCGCCGCAACTCGGGCCCGATCGCGAGCGCCAGGAGGAAGTTCCCGGTCGCGTGAGCCATGTCGAACGAGATCCCCCGCACCCACAGCGCCGCGAACGCCTGCCACGTGTGCGGGTAGAAGCTGAGCCACTCCCAGACGTCCATCAGCGCGTCGAACGCAAACCCGAGCGCGAAGCAGGTGACCGCGAGCGGGACGCGGCCGCGTAGCAGCGGAGCGGCGAGCCCGCCGATCAGCCCGCACAGGCCCCACGCGAGCATCTGCCACGGCGTGTACGCGCCCTGACCGAGGTAGAAGTTCGAGATCAGCGCCGCGAGCGCTCCGGTCGTCGCTCCGGCGCGCGGCCCGAGCGCGACCCCTGCGACGACCGCGATCACGGTGACCGGCTGGACGTTCGGGATCGCCGCGAAGAGGACGCGACCAGCGGCGGCCGCGGCGGCCAGCGTCGCGATCAGCACCAGCTCCTTGCTCGACCCGGGCCCCGACTCGAGCCAGGCGACGCCCGCGACGATCAGCGCGCCCGCGACGAGGAGCAGCGAGAGCGCGGCGTCGTTCGGGTCGATCGCCGTCCAGGCGACCGCGGCGGCCCCGGCCAGGAGCGCACCGGCGACGGCGACCCTAGGCAAGCGAGACCTCCCGCTCGGGCTCGGAAACGGTGGCGACGAACCGGTCAGCGACGGCCGAGGCGAAGACGTGGTCATTCGTCACGACGAGCGTCGCGCGGCCGCTCCCCTGAGCGCGCAGCAGGCTCGTGAGCTCGTCTTTGCGCTCCGGGTCGACGCCGCGGGTGGGCTCGTCGAGCACGAGCAGCTCGGGCTCGGCGACGAGGACGGCGGCCAGGGCGAGCCGCTCGCGCTCTCCGCTCGAGAGGTCGCGCGGATGCCGCTCCTCGAATCCGGCGAGGCCGACCTCGGCCAGCGCCCTCCGGGCTCGCGCGAGATCGCCGTCGACCGCGAGCGCCACCTCCTCGTCGGCCCGCTCGGCCACGAGGTAGCGACCGGGATCCTGGCTCAGGTAGCAGGCGCGGCCGACCCGCGTCACTCGGCCCGTCCGCGGCTCGAGGAGCCCGGCCGCGAGCTTCGCGAGCGTCGTCTTGCCGGAGCCGTTCGGGCCGAGCAGCGCGACCACCTCGCCCCGGCCGACCTCGAAGCTCGTGCTCTGGAGCACCAGCCGGTCTTGCTCGTACCCGAAGGAGACGTCGTCGACACGGCAGACCGGCTCGCCCGCCGGCTCGGCGTCGGGCAGATCGGCCTCGCGCGGGAGCCATGCCTCCGGGAGCTGGTCGAGTGCGTCGGCCCGCGGTGCGTCGAGCACCACGCGCCCGTTCTCGAGGAAGAGCACGCGGTCGCAGGCGTCGAGCACGCGCTCCGGCCGCTGCTCGGAGACGACCACCGTGGCGCCCGAGGAGCGCGCGAGCTCGATCGCGGCGGCTGCGCCGTCCGGGTCGAGCTGTGAGGTCGGCTCGTCCAGGATCAGAAGGCGCGGCTCGAGCGCGAGCACGGACGCGAGGCACACGCGCTGGAGCTCGCCGCCGGAGAGCTCGGCGACCTTCCGCCCGGCGAGACCGGCGGCGCCGACCTCCGCGAGAGCCGCCGCCGCGCGCGATTCGATCTTCTCGGGTGGCGTCCCGATGTTCTCGAGCCCGAACGAGACCTCGGCCTCGACCCCGGTGAAGACGACCTGGTCCTCCGGGTCCTGGAAGAGCGTTCCGACGGTCCCGGCGAGGTCGGAAGGGCGCGTCGTGCGCGTGTCGAGGCCGGCGACCTCGACCCGCCCCGAGAAGTGCCCGCCGTGGAAGTGCGGCACGAGCCCGGCGAGCGCTCGCAGCAGTGTCGACTTGCCCGAGCCCGAAGGGCCGAGCAGCACGACGACCTCCCCCGGCCAGAGCTCGAACGAGACCCCCCTGAGCGCCGGCTCGCTGCCCGGGTAGGCGAACGAGAGGCGCTCCACACGCGCTAGAGCCACAGCGCCCCCAGCACCACGGCCAGCACCCCGCCGGCGAGCGCCAGCCGCTCCACGGTGCCCCACGGCGGCCTCGGGGCGCGCGTCGCCCCGCGCCGTCCGTAGCCGCGCGCCTCCATCGCCTCGGAGAGGTTCATCGCGCGCTCGAGGGAGCCGGCCAGGAGCGGTGACAGCAGCCGCGCCCGGCCGCGCAGGCCGGTGACCTCCACCCCGCGCCCCCGCAGCGCCTCGACGAGCCCGGACGCGTCGCGCTCGAGCGTCGGCACGAGCCTCGTCGCGAGCGCGATCGCGAGCACCGACCTCCGCGCGAACCCGGCGGACTGCACGAGCCGGTCGTGGTCCAGCAGCAGCGCGTAGGCGGCGAACGCGAGCGCGACCGCGGTGAGCCGAAGGCCCTGGAAGAGCCCGTTCCGGAGCTCCTCGCTCGTGACGTCGAGCCTTCCCAGCACCGGAACGGTCGGACCGGTCCAGAGCGCGTGCGAGCCGATCGTCTCGACGAACGGCGTCACGAGCACCACCGCGAGGCCGGAGAGGAACGCGCCCACGAGGTACATCCGCCGCCGCTCGGCCGGGGCCCGCAGGCAGATCGCGAGCAGCAGCACGCAGATGAGGGCGACCGACGCCGAGTGGTCGGCGAGCAGCGCCGCGGCGGCGAGGCCGGCCAGGAGTGCCGCTGCAGGGACCGGGCTCACGGCACCGAGTACCTGAGCCGGTAGGACATCGGCTTCCGCAGGAGCGAGCCCGGATTGCCCCTGAACACCATCAGCACCGGCGAGCCCGGCGAGGTGCCGCCGTATGCGTACCCAGCCCGGAACGTCGTTGTCTCGCGGGCCCCGAGGACGAGGACGTTCGAGCCCTTCGGCCGCGCGGTCGCGGGCACGAGCCGAGCGTGCAGAAGACGGGCGAGCAGACGCCCGGCGCGCGAGTCGCTCGAGGCGACGACCGCAGGCAGCTTCTTGCCCGCATAGCCGTGCAGGAAGGGCTCGGGGAACGCGCCGACGACGACGGGGTCGTCCGTGGGGTTGCGCCAGCTCCGGTAGTCCCACCACTCGACGTCCCCGTCGCGGAGTGTGTAGTCGGCAGCCCCGCGGTCGGCGAGGTAGCCGTTCACGTAGTAGAACCAGGAGTGCTGGCCATGCTCGCTCACGCCGTCGACGGCCTTCACGTAGCGGCCTCCGTAGCCGGTCTTCAGCTTCGCGACGCGGGCCAGCGCCTGCATCGCGGTCAGCCCGGCGGGGACCTTCGCGCGGTGCATGACGATCGTCCCTTTGTCGCGCGTGACCCAGACCGTGGCCCGGCCGGAGCCGCCCGCCGCCGAAGAGCACCCGACGGCGAGCGCCCCGACGAGCGCAAAGAACGCGAACCGTCTCACGCCAGTGCGTTCGAGCGGACCGTGCCCGCGAGTGTCGCGCGGACTGCTCCGCCGTGCCGACCGATGCAGGCTCCGCCCGCCTTCGTGCGGAAGGTCCCGGCCCCCACGTGCAGGACCGCACCGCGCGCGGGCCGTGTCTTGCCTGCGTCGTTCTGAGCCAGGACGCGGTAGCAGTTCTTCCGCCTGCTCTGGAGCAGCAGCGTCTCGGGCCCACCGCTCGGGCCGAACGTCGCCCAGTACCAGAGCACGTGATCGCCGGGCTGCAGCGTCACCGCGTCCGCGCCGACGGGCGGCGAGGCGCCGTTCACCTTGAAGACCCAGCCGCTCGAGGCGTCGGCCGGGTAGCGCCCGATCTGGTCGACGTAGGGCCCGTAGCTGGTGGTGGTGACGTGGTAGTAGAACTCGCCGGCGAAGCTCGCCGCGTCGAGCGCGTCGAGCGCGTTCTTGCTCACCGAGAGCGAGGGCTCGGACGCGCCGAAGATCGTGCGCGTCTTGCCCTCGACGCGAACGTGCACGCGCACGGCGAGAGCCGCCGGGACGAGCAGGAGCGCCGCCGCGGCGACGGCGACGAGAATGAAGAGACGCCTTGACACGAATCCTCCTTCCGCGAGGGGTTCGGATGTGCGGCGGGCGGCAGGTCTTCTGACTCGGGGCTCCCTCCCTCGCCGCCTTCCCGGCCCTCGGGCCAGTGGCGTGTCGGCGCGGAGCGTCTCCCCTCACAGCGGCGGGACCGTCCCGGATTCGCACCGGGTTCCCTCACCGCTCGCCTAACGGGCGCGAGCCTATCATGGCCTCGCGATGGCTCTCTCACGACGATTCTCGCTCTGGGCGCCGGTCGTCCTCTGGGCGGCGCTGATCTTCGCGCTCTCCTCCGTGCCCGCCCTCTCGACCGGCCTCGGGACCTGGGACACGATCCTGCGCAAGGGCGCGCACCTCACCGAGTACGCGATCCTCGGGATCCTGCTCATGCGCGCGCTCGGGAGCGAGCTGCCTGCGTTTCTCGTCGGGTTCGCCTACGCGATCACGGACGAGATCCACCAGCACTTTGTCCGCGGTCGCCACGCGTCACCGTTCGACGTCGCGTTTGACGCGACCGGGCTGGCACTCGGCCTGCTCCTCTACCTCGCCGCGACCAGGCGCTCGACGGAGTCCCGCTCGGCCTAGCCGGCCGGGGCCTAGACTCAGCTTCCGAACGGGCTCAACAGCTTGACGCGCTTGCGGAACCCCACGTCGTGTCGCCAGAGCTTCACGAGAACGACGTAGAGCGTGACGAGGACGCCGAGCGCCCATCCATCGACGAGCGCCTGGACGGCCGTCGGGAGGAGGCTCTGAAGGGACGCGACCACGGCGGCCACGACGATGAGGCCGACCCCGACAGGGCCAAGCTCGGCCTTCGGCGTCCGGTTTTTGCTCCGTCGCCGGCTTCTCCGGTAACCGAAAGCGACGATCGACGCTCCTACGGCCGCCCCGGCCAAGGCCGGGAGCACAACGTCGAGCAGCGCCTGATCGCTTGCCGTTGCCTGGGCAACGAGGAAGGCCAGCAACGCCGGAGGCGCGACGACGAGAGCACACGCGCCTATCAGGAAGCGACCACGGCTCATGCCCCGTCGATCGTCGTCAAGGCCTGCCTTTCGCGGAGAAGACGGGATCGTCCGGGCGGCCGCTCCGGTACACGAAGAGGTTGTCCTTGGGGTGGACCACCTGATACCTCCACCTCGGCGTGTGCTGACAGATCAGGTCGGGAGCTCCGCCTTCCCGGCTGACGATGCAGCGCACCGAGATGGCAGGAACGCGGAAGACGTCTCCCACCCGACCTGTGAAGACGCGCTTCGTCGCGTTTGTGGAGGCGGCTTCGGATCCGGTTCGGAGCCCCAGCGCGAGAACGACCGCCGCACCGACCAGGACACCGAGGACGACAATCTGCCTCATCAAGGTTCTCCTTGCGTGGATTCCGCCCAGTATGCGCCCGTGCCAGCGGCGATACCAGGCCCGTAGAATCGGGTCGTGGCAGAGCGGAAGAGCTTCGACGACCGGCAGCTCGACGCGATCCTCGAGCGGCTCGACGCGCTTCGCGCCGAGCTCCAGACGCTGAACCGGCGGCTCGACCACACCGAGGGCTTCGTCGCACTCGCCCACGAGCTCCGCTCGCTCAACGAGTCGCTCACGGCGCTGGCGTACGCCGCTCTCGGCCAGCAGGGGCCACAGGTGAGGCGCCGCCGGACCGGCTAGCCGAAGCTAGCCGACGAGCTTGTAGACCTGGCCGTTCAACGAGACGGCGTACAGGTTGCCGGCCGAGTCCTCCCCGAACGACGACAGCGAGTCCACGTGGAGCGGCTCACGGCGGTTGTTGACCAGCTTCGCCTTCGAGCTGCGGAGGCTCCAGATCGTTCCGGTGCAGTAGTCGCCGTAGAAGTAGCGGCCACGGAGGGACGGCACGGCCTTGCCCCGATAGACGTAGCCGCCGGTGATCGAGCACTGGCCGTTGACGTGCTGATAGACGATGATCGGAAACACGAGCTGCCCGGCCGGGTTCACGGCCTGGCCCGACTCGTAGCGCGAGTTCCCCTCCCAGACGCGCCAGCCGTAGTTGCTGAGCACGTGCTGCTGCGCAGGTGTGCGGACGTCGACCTCCTCCCAGGTGTCCTGGCCGACGTCGGCGATGTAGAGGTCGTGCGTGACGCGGTCCCAGGAGAAGCGCCAGGGGTTGCGGAGGCCGTAGCCGGCGATCTGCCACTTCGCCCCGCGCTTGTTCACGTTCAGCCGCAGCAGCTTGCCGAGACGCTGGCTCAGGTTCTGGGCCCGGTTCTGCGGGTCGCCGCCCGAGCCGCCGTCGCCCATGCTGACGTACAGCCGGCCGTCGGGGCCGAACTGGAGCTGGCCGCCGTTGTGGTTCTCGTACGGCTGCTTGACGAACAGGAGCTGCTTCGCCGTCGACGGAAGCCCGACGGCCCCGTTCGAGCGGAACTGGACGACCCGCGTGTCACCGTTACGGTCGGTGTAGTCGACGTAGAAGCGGTGGTTCGTCCGGTAGCTCGGATGGAACGCAACCGAGAGCAGGCCCTGCTCCGAGCCGCTGCTCCCGACGCGTGAGCGGATGTCGAGGAACGGCCGCGCGCGAAGCTTCCCGTTGACGATCACGCGGATCACGCCCGGCTTCTCGACCACGTACAGCCGGCCGGGCTGGTTGCGCGGAGCCCCTGCGAACACCGGCGAGTCGAACCCCGAGGCGACGAGACTCAGCCGGTACTGCGCGCGGTGCGGTGACTCGGCGTTCTGCGTGCTGCCGCACGCTGCGCCCGGCAAGGCCGCGGCGATCGCGACCGCGAGGACCCCTACCCAGCGTGTCATGCCTTCAGCAGCACCCGTTTCAGCTCGTCTTCCTTGCCGGGCTGGAGGATAGCGAGCACCTGGTCGCCGGGCTGCAGTTCCGTCGAGCCGACAGCGATCTCGGAACGCCCGTTCCGCATGACCGAGATGAGGCGCGAGCCTTCCGGAAGCTCGAGCATCTCGACCCGCTTGCCGGCCGCGGGCGCGCTCTCGTCGATCAGCACCTCGACGATCTCGAGGTTCTCCTTGCGGAGCTCGAGCAGGTGGACGAGGTCGTGCTCGGGCACCTCGTGCTCGATCAGCGCCATCAGCCCGCGCGTGGCCGAGACCGTCGGCGAGATCCCGAGCAGGTCGAAATGCGCCTGGTTGCGCGGGTCGTTCACGCGCGCGATCACCTTCGGGACGCCGTACTTCTCGCGCGCGAGCTGACAGATGATCAGGTTGTCCTCGTCGTCGCCTGTCAGTGCTGCAACGACGTCCGGCGGCCTCGCGATGCCCGCGCGCTCGAGGACGAAGATCTCGGTTGCGTCGCCGAGCATGACCTGGTGCTCGAACTCGTGCTCGAGCCGCTCGAAACGGTCGCGACGTTGCTCGATCAGCGTCACCTCGTGCCGGTCGTCGTTGAGCAGCACACGGGCCAGGTTCGCCCCGACCTTGCCGCCGCCTGCGATGAGGATGTACATCAGGCGGTCGTCGGCTCGGCCGGCCGCACCTCGCACGCGCGCACCGAGTCGAGCAGGACCTCGATCGCGACCGAGGTCGGGCAGATCGTCCGCAACCCGCGCTGGCGGTAGAACTCGGCGCGCGCGGGATCGAGCACGCGCACGACGACGCACTGGTTGTCGAAGCGCTCCTGGGCGACCTGGCCGATCACGATGTTCGTGTTGTCGCCGTCGGTCGCGACGACGACGGCGTCGGCCTCCTCGATGCCGGCCTCGCGGAGCACTTCGGTGTCCATGCCGTGGCCGAGGACGAAGCCCCCGCGCCACCCGTCGCCGAGCCTGCCCAGAGCCTCTTCCTTCTCGTCCACCGCGGTGACCTCCCAGCCTTCGCTCGCGAGTTGAAGAGCAAGGCTCGAGCCCACCCGGCCGCAGCCGATCACCAGCGCCTTCACCCTCTCACCTTAGCTCAGACAGAGGCGCTGTCCTCTTCCATCACCCCGTCCGGGAACGCGACAACCAGCACCTCGCACGGGGCCTTGCGCAGCACGTGCTCGACCGTCGGCGAGAAGAAGCGCGACTGGCGGCGCCAGCGGGGCGCGGAGCCAAGGACGATCAGGTCGACCCCGCGGCGCTTCGCCTCCTCGACGATCGCGTCGCCGATGGAACGGGCGCGGACGGTCTCGACGCCGACGGTCACGCCGTGATCGGCCCCGAGGAGCCTCGCCTCGTCGAGCGAGGCCGCGGCGCGCTCGTCCTCGCCGCCGATCTCCGAGTCCAGAGCCCGGTCCAGCGGGACGCGGATCACGTGCAGCGCCTCGACGTCGGCGCCGCGCTCCTGGGCCAGCTTGACCGCCGTCGCCACCATCTCCTCGCCGATCAGACCGAGCTTCATCGGGACGAGGATGCTCGAGATCTCGATCTCGGGCAGGTCCTCCGGCGGCGCCTCGATCCGCTCGAGCAGGCCGGCGTCGCGCTTCCAGCGAACGAGCCCGTAGACGACGAGCCCCGCGGCCAGCCAGAGCGGGCCGCCGTAGCGCGCGCCGGCATGCGTCGCCATCGCGATCAGGAAGACCGCGAACGTCCCGACGGCGCCGACGATCGCCGGCACGGGGACCTCGACCCCGCGCAGGGTCACGTTCCACGGTGCGCGGTAGGGCCGCTCGAGGTCCGGCTCGGTGTAGCGAAGTTTGATCACCGCCAGCTGGGCGGCGGTGAACGCGGCCAGGACGCCGAAGCTGAACAGGCTCGCGAGGAACGTCACCTCGTCGGTCAGCAGCGACGTCCCGAGGAGCAGCGCGATCGAGATCAGCGCCGCGGCCACGATCGCCTCCGGCGAGACGAGCGTCCGCCGGTTGAGGCGGCCGAACACACGCGGGAGCTGGCCGTGCTCGCCGAGCGAGTGCGCGAGACGCGTGAAGCCCGAGATCGAGGTCGTGACCGCGACGAGCAGGATCAGGGCGCCGGTGAGGCCCACGTAGACGCGCAGCGCGGTGGCGAGCCCGGAGGGCAGGTCGGCGCTGAGCGCGGCGACGATCCCCATCAGCGGCGCCCGCAGCCACGTGCTGCCGAGCTCCGTCTGCCCGTCCTTGACCGGGAACGCGGAGAGCGCGACCACCGCCATCGCGACGTAGATCACCACCACGAGCGTGATCCCCGCGAAGAGGCTGCGCGGGAGGTCCCGACCGGGCTCGCGCGTCTCCTCGGCGAGGTTCGAGACGGTCTCCAGGCCAGTGTACGCGAGCATCGCGAGCGGCAGGGCGAACGCGATCCGGTGCCAGGACGGCTCCGAGCCGATCGAGATCCCGCGGGTCAGCGCGTCGCTGGAGAACAGGAGCGCGAAGCCGAGTGCGACGAGCCCGACCTGGGTGACGAGATCGAGGATCGCGACGATGATCCCGTAGCGGTAGAAGCCGGAGCGGCGCACGAGCCGGACGGCCGCGACGCCCGAGATCACGCCGACCGCGACCACGAGCGCCCAGGGGTCGTGGCTCAGGCTCTCGACCTTGAACGCCGCCGAGAGGTAGTGGGGCAGGAACAGCGCCGAGAGCGCGATCACGATCAGGTAGTCGAGGAAGAGCGCCCAGCCGGTCAGGAAGCCGACCAGGTCGTTGAAGGCGCGCCGGACGAACGTGGCGGCCCCGCCGGTCTCGGGGATCGCCGCTGTCCCCTCGGCGTACGAGAGCGAGACGACGAGGAACAGCGCGCCGACGAGCAGGAGCACCTCGGGGGCGAGGCCGAGCGCGTACACGACGATGATCCCGAGCGCGACGTAGATCGAGGAGGCGATCTCCCCGTACGCGACCGAGAACAGCGCAGGCGCGTCGAGGACCCGCTGGAGGCCGGGGATCTTGCGCGCCACGCGCGCAGGTTACTCGCGCCCGCGGCGGGCTAGGAGGAGCGCTTGCGCAGGAGGTAGAGCCGCCCGACGCCGAGGGCGACGAACAGCGCGCCGAAGACGTAGCCGACGCCGCCTCCGAGCATCGCCGTCTCGACGATCAGCGCGATCCCGAGCACGATCGCGACGACGGCCAGGACCGTGACGAAACCGCGGTGCGCGGTCACGCCGCCTGCTGTCCGGCAGCGACCATCACCCGGCACGGCGCGTTCTTGAGCACGTAGTCCACCGTCCCGCCGAAGATCTTCCCGCGGCGGCGGGCGCCTCGCAGGGGCGCACCCATGACGATGATCTCGCTGTTCCGCCGCTCGGCCTCGTCCACGATCGCCCGCCCGGCGCGACGTGCGCGAACGAGCCGGCCGATCACCTCGACGCCGTAGGCGTCGCCGATCGCCCGAACCTCGTCGAGCAGGTCGTTGGCCTTGCGCTCTTCGTCGCTGCCGAGCGCAGCGTCGAGCGGCAGCTGGAGCGGCACCTCGATCACGGTCATGGCGACGATCGAGGCGCCGCGCTCCGCCGCGAGCCGGCACGCGAGGTCGACCGCTGCCTCGGACTCCCGGCGGGAGACGACCGGGACGAGCACGTTGCGGTACTCGAGCGCGAGCGCCGGGCCGAGCGGGATCGGCGCCCGCACGGTCTCGGTCAGCGGGAGGTGGACGACCCGCCGCCGGTAGCCGACGTAGAAGACGAAGCCGATCACGAGCCACGCGATGCCCGCGTACCGGATCGCCGGCGACTGCACGACGACCACGAGCCAGGAGAGGGCGGTGCCGATGCCGCCGAGGATCGCGAAGAGCGGCCAGTCGACGCCGCGAGCCCGCAGGTTGAAGCCGATGCGGTAGGAGGTCTCCGTGCCCTCTCCCGCCTTCTGCTGCATCCGCATCCGGATGATCGCCGCATGCGCGACGGTGAACGAGAACGTCGCCCCGAACGCGTAGATCGCTCCGAGGAACGAGGTCTTCCCCGACAGCGTCAGCCCGATCGGGATCAGTCCGGCGAAGAAGACGAGGGCGAGCCAGGGCGTCTTGAAGCGGGGGTGGATCTTCCGGAACGCGAACGGCAGCTGGCGATAGCCGGACATCGCGTACGTGATGCGGGACGCGCCGATCACCCCTGCGTTCGCGCCGATGAACAGGATCGTCGACGCGAGGATGCCGAGGTAGACCTGGAGCACGTGGGTGAGCGCGGCGCCGAGGCCGAGGTTGTTGACGAGCCCCAGCACCGGGTCGTTCTGGTAGCCGTGCTGGCCGTTGAAGGTCTCGGTCGGCGGGAGCGCCAGAAGCGTCTTGTACCCGTCTCCGGCGACGTGCTCGACGGGCATCGCCGAGAGGGCGACGAACGGGAGCGTGAAGTAGATCGCGAACACCGCCACGGCCACGAAGAGGACCGAGCGCGGGATCGTCCTGACCGGGTCGCGCGCCTCCTCGCTCATGTTGGAGACGGTCTCGATGCCCGTATACGCGAGCATCGCGACCGGGATCGAGAGGAAGAACGAGCTCCACGTCGGCGCGACGCCGAGATGGACGTTCGACTTGAGGATCTCCGGCGAGAAGACGAGCACGAACCCGAGCAGCACGAGCAGGAGCTGCGTCGCGAAGTCGGTGGCGGCGAGGAAGATGTTGATCCTGGCCGACTCCTGGATCCCGACGATGTTCAGGATCACCAGCACCACGATCACGACGATCCCGAAGACGATGTCCCATGGGTTCTGTCTCAGCGGGGCCCAGAAGACCGAGAGGTAGTGCGGGACGAAGAACGCGGAGACGGCGATCGTCGCGACGTAGTTCAGCATCTGCGCCCAGGCGGCCTCGAACGAGACGAGCTCGTTGAACGCGTGGCGCGCGAAGCTCGAGGAGCCGCCCGCCTCGGGGTAGTGAACCGTGCCCTCCACGTACGTGGCCGCCGTGCAGGCGAAGATCAGGCCGGCGATGATGAAGACGATCGGGGTCAGGCCGAGCGCGTAGACGGCGACCACGCCCAGCGCGTAGTAGATCGACGAGCCGACGTTGCCGTACGCGGTCGAGAAGAGGGCCGGCGTGCCGAGAACGCGCTCGAGCCGCTGCTGGCGACGCCTCCGTGACATAGGCGGTGACTCTAGACCGCGCCGCGGTCACTCAATCGAGCGGGTCCATTCCAGCGTCTCGGACGGACAGCCCCCGGCCCGGCCCCGCGGGAACGCCCTACCCGTGAACCCAGATGAGCAGCGGGATGATCAGGATCGCGACGAGGTTCGTGATCTTGATCATCGGGTTGATCGCGGGACCAGCCGTGTCCTTGTAGGGATCCCCGACCGTGTCGCCCGTGACGGCTGCCGCGTGGGCCTCGGAGCCCTTCCCGCCGTACGCGCCGTCCTCGATCAGCTTCTTCGCGTTGTCCCAGGCACCGCCGCCGGAGGTCATCGCGATCGCAAGGAACAGCCCCGTCACGATCGTCCCGATCAGGAGCCCGCCGAGCATCCTCGCGCTAATCAGCCCCACGACGATCGGGAAGACGATCGGGATCAGCGCCGGAGCCATCATGCTCTTGATCGCCGAGCCGGTGACGATGTCGATCGCGCGCCCGTACTCGGGCCGGGCGGTGCCCTCCATGATCCCCGGGATCTCGGCGAACTGGCGCCGCACCTCGGTCACGACCTGCCCGCCCACGCGGCCGACCGCCTCCATCGCCAGCGACGCGAACAGGAACGGCATGAGTCCGCCGACGAAGAGGCCGGCGATCACCCAGGCGTTCGAGAGGTCGAACGAGATGTTCGCGAACGTGTCGGAGTTGTGGAGCCCCGTCGTGTAGCTGTCGAACAGCACCAGGGCTGCGAGCGCCGCGGAGCCGATCGCGTAGCCCTTCGTGACCGCCTTCGTCGTGTTGCCGACCGCGTCGAGCGGGTCGGTGATCGCCCGAACCGACTCGTCGAGGTTCGCCATCTCGGCGATCCCACCCGCGTTGTCGGTCACCGGCCCGTACGCGTCGAGCGCGACGATCAGGCCGGTCATCGAGAGCTGCGCCATCACCGCGACCCCGATCCCGTACAGCCCGGCAAAGTGGTGGGCGACCAGGATCCCGGCCGCGATCACGACCACGGGCAGGGCGGTCGCCTGCATCCCGACCGCTAGCCCCTCGATGATGTTCGTCGCGTGGCCGGTGCGCGAGGCCGCGGCGATCTGCTTGACGGGCCGCCAGCGCGTGCCGGTGTAGTACTCGGTGATCGTGACGAGCAGGAACGTGACGATCAGGCCGACGATCGCCGAGATGTAGAGATCCCGGAAGCCGAACTTGCTCGAGTCGAAGGCCATCGTGACCGGGATGAAGCCGATCGCGGAGAGGACCGTCGCCACGGCCATCGCCTTGTAGAGCGCGTTCATGATCGAGCCGCCCCGGCCCACGCGCGCGAAGAACGTCCCGATCACCGTCGCGATGATCGAGATGCCGCCGATCGCAAGCGGGTAGAGCTCGATGTGGAGTCCCGGGAACCGCTCCGAGGCGAGCAGCATCACCGCGACCGCCGTGACCGCGTAGGTCTCGAACAGGTCGGCCGCCATCCCGGCGCAGTCGCCGACGTTGTCGCCGACGTTGTCCGCGATCACCGCGGGGTTGCGGGGGTCGTCCTCGGGGATGCCCGCCTCGATCTTCCCGACGAGGTCCGCGCCGACGTCGGCGGCCTTCGTGTAGATGCCGCCGCCGAGACGCGCGAAGACGGAGATCAGCGAGCCGCCGAACGCCAGCCCGACGAGGTCGTCGATCGCCGAGTCGCTGCTGTGACCGAGCCAGATCGTGAGCACGCCGTAGTAGCCCGCGACGCCCAGCAAGCCGAGGCCGACGACGAGCAGGCCGGTGACCGAGCCCGCGCGGAATGCGATGTTCAGCGCCGGCTTGAGCCCGTGCTTGGCCGCCTCCGCGGTGCGGACGTTCGAGCGCACGGCGACGTTCATGCCGATGAACCCGGCCGCCGCCGAGAGCGTGGCGCCGATCAGGAAGCCGATCGCCGTCCACCAGCCGAGCTTGTGGTAGAAGCCGATGAGGAGAAACGGCGCGATCGCGACGACCGCGATCGTCGTGTACTGGCGCCGCAGGTACGCGGCGGCGCCCTCCTGGACGGCGCGCGCGATCTCCTGCATGCGCTCCGTCCCCGCGGGCTGTCGCAGCAGCCAGATCGTCAGGGCGATGCCGTAGGCGATCGCGATTCCCGAGCAGACGAGGGCGAAGAGAACGGCGTGGTCGCTGAAGAAGTCGATCTGAGGCTCCTTACATACTCAGCGCCGGACACCCGGCGCGCCGGGCTTTTCTATCACACGACCTAGAACCGTGCGCCCCGGAGAGCCGTCGCGCAGACGTGCTCGGCGGGCTGCGGCGGGATCTTGGGGACGACCGCGAACAGCAGCTCCCGCAGGCGCTCGTTGTTCTCGGTGAAGACCTTGACGACCTGCTCGTGGGAGACGGGCTCCGTCCCCTCGACGCCGACGTCGTGGTCGGTGACCATCGAGATGTTCGCGTAGCAGAGCTCGAGCTCCCGGGCGAGGTAGCCCTCGGGGTAGGCGGTCATGTTGATCACGTCCCAGCCCGCGTCCTGGAACCAGCGCGACTCGGCGCGCGTGGAGAAGCGCGGGCCCTGGATCGTGACGACGGTGCCGCCGTCGCGGACCGGGATCTCGAGCTGGCGCGCCGTCTCGACCAGCAGCGCGCGCAGGTCGGGGCAGTACGGGTCGGCCGCCGAGACGTGCGTGGTCTCGGGACCGTCGTAGAACGTGTCCGTGCGGCCGCTCGTGCGGTCGACGAACTGGTCGCAGACGACGAACTCGCCGAGCCCGAGCTCCGCCTTGAGCGCGCCCGAGGCGCACGGGCCGATCACCCGCCGCACGCCGAGCTCCTTCATCCCCCAGACGTTCGCGCGGTACGGGATCGCATGCGGCGGCAGCTCGTGCTCGCGCCCGTGCCGCGGGAGGAAGGCCACCCGCTTCTCCTCGATCTCGCCGATTACGAACGGCGCCGACGGCTTCCCGTACGGCGTGTCGAGCTCGACCTCCTCGACGTCCTCGAGGAACGAGTAGAAGCCGGAGCCCCCGAAGATCCCGATCTGCGCGTCCGCCATGCGGCGGCGAGATTAAACGGTGCGCCGGCAAGCCGGCGCACCTCTCATGGTCGGCGTCGCAAGCGAGCGCCTCCGCCGGTGCACCAACAAGCCGGCGCACCTCTCATGGTCGGCGTCGCAAGCGAGCGCCTTAGCGCCTGCTGCCACGACCGATGGTCAGGCTGACCTTTGCACCGTTCTTCAGCTTCTTGCCCGCCGCCGGCTTCTCGTGGAGCACGAGGCCCTTCTTCCGCTTGGCCGAGGTCGCGTACCTGAGCTTGCCGACGCGGCAGTGGCGCGCCTTGATCCTCGTCTTCGCGGCTTTGACCTTCTTCCCGACGACGTTCGGCACCACACAGCCTGGCGGCGTGAACGCGGGCTCCGTAGCCGGGCACCCGCCCAGCGCCCTGCACGCGTTCAGGCGTCCGCCGGTGCCGAGCTTGCCGAGGAGGGCGGGGATCTTGTCCACCCCGCGGAGGATCGCGGCCTTCACCTGCGCCACGGTGTCGGCCGGGTGGGCCGCCCAGACGAGCGCCGCCACGCCCGAGACGTGCGGCGCCGCCATCGACGTCCCGCTCAGGGTCTGGTAGCCGTTCGGCGCCGCCGAGAGACAGCGGACATCGACGTCGTCCAAGTACGCGCCGTCCGCCACCGTTCCGTCGAGGTTCGACGTCAGCCTGAACTCCGGGTAGAAGGCGTGGGCGCCGTCGTAGCCAGAGAGGTCGTCCACGATCGACACGTACCTCCCGCTCGTGGTCACGCCCGAGAAGTCGTCGCCCAGCGAGCTGAAGTTCACGCCGTCGGTCGAGCCGTTGGTCTCGAAGTAGTCGTCCGCCGCGATGCTGATCCTGAGCGCGTACTGCAGTGCGCAGCCGGTCTGCCCCGAGAGATCGATCGAGGAGGCGCCGGTCCGGTAGAGGCGTGTGTCCGTGTCCGGCGCGTAGTCCCCCGCCGGCGAGTCGGTTGCACTGTGCGTGCCGCTGTTGTGCGAGGCGGTCGTCTGGGCCCATGCGCTACCCGCGCCCATGACCCGCGTCGTCCACCCGGCCAGCCCCGACCCCTCGAAGCCGTCGCTCCACGCGGCGGTGTAGGTCGGGAACGTGCTCGGGATCCCGGAGCCCGGAGCGGCGAGGTCGACGCTGCTCTGCCCGTAGTTCGAGTAGGACGCAAGCGTGTCGTTCGGGTTCGTGGCGGCCACGCAGATCACGTTGGGCAGGTTGTCGGGCGGCGCGCCGTAGCTGCACGGGTATGTGGGGTGCGAGTCGTCGTTGTCGCCGATCCCGTCGGTGCCGCCGTTGCCTGCCGCGAAGACGAAGAGCGTTTTCGGGCAGCCGACGATCGCCTCGCGCATGGCCGAGCTGTAGTCCCCGCCGCCGAGGCTCGCGTTGACGACCTTCGCCCCGTGCGCGCAGGAGTAGCTGAAGGCCGAGCTGATGTTCGCGGTCGTCCCGTAACCGGCGGCGTCGAGTGCCCGGAGTGCCATCAGCGAGACGTTCCAGCTCGCGCCCGTCACGCCGATCCCGTTGTTCCCGCGCGCGCCGATCGTTCCCGCCACGTGCGTCCCGTGCCCGTTCCCGTCGGAGGGGTCGGAGTCACCGCCGACCCAGTCGTACCCGGGCACGACGTTCGCGGCGAGGTCCTCGTGGTTCGCGGCGATCCCCGTGTCGACGATTGCGACCTTGACGCTCGCGCTGCCCGTGGTGATGTCCCACGCCTGTGGCGCGCTGATCTTCGGCCAGTCCCACTCCGTGGAGTAGCGCGGGTCGTTGGGCGTGGCGAGCGCGCGGTAGAGGTAGTTCGGCTCCGCATACGCGACCTGCGGGTCGGACTCGAACGACGCGACCGCCTCTGGAACCGACTGGCCGGGCGCCGTGCTCACGAGCCACGTCGCGGGGAGCCGCAGCGAGCGGATCGTGCGTGAATCCTCCCCCCGGATGACGCCTCGCCTGGCCGCCGTGCCGAGCCACGGCCGGAAGCCGACGAGCACCTGCCCGGGCACCCACGCAGCGCGCCGCTTCAGCGGACGCAGACCACCCGTCGCTCCTGCACCCGCACCAGCAGGAAGAAGCACCACGAGGACCGCGACGACAGGCACGACGAACAACACGCGAGCTCCCCAGCCCCCCTGCATTCCGCTCCCTCTTCCCTAGACGCCTATCCCTCGTCTTATACGCCCGGGGGTCCGGGCTTTCAACCGCCCGGTTCGGCGACGGCGCTCGCATACGCGAGCTGCAGGTTGGCCAGCACCTGCCTGAAGCTGGCGAGCGCCTCCTCCGGGATCGAGCCCTCCATCACCGGGACGAGGGCCTTGAGCGCCTCGATCGCGAGCCGCGCCTGCTCGAGATCCTGCCCCTCGCCGCTCAGGCGGTGGTAGCCGAGTGAGGAGACGGTGTAGAGCGTGTTGACGAGAAGGTCGGAGACCTCGAGCTTCGCGAGCTCGGCCTGGAGCTCCTCGACCAGCTTCTGCTCGTCCTCAGCCACCGACCGCCGCCTTGGGGCCGACCTGCTCCGCGTAGATCTCCTCGAGCGTCGCACCCGAGTCATGACGGGCGATCTGCCGCTCGGCCGCGTTCGCGGCGGGAACGGCGAGGTGCGGGGCGGCGCCGAACTCCTCCGCAGCCGGGTGGACCCACTCGATCAGGCGCTCGAGCTGCGCGCGCGCCGGCCGCACCTCGCCGTTCGAGAGGTCGATCAGCTCGCCCGAGAGCCCGTAGCGGATTGCGCGCCAGAGGTTCTCCTCGATCAGGCGGTGCGGGTAATCGGGGAGCGGCTCGCCCTCGTCGAGCGCCCGCGCGATCCGGACCGCGAGCGCGTAGCAGAGCGCCGCGAGCGAGCGCGCCTCGGCGAGGTCGGGCTGCGCGTCGCAGATCCTGATCTCGACCGTCGGGAAGGCGAGGTGCGGGCGGACGCTCCACCAGAGCTGCGTGTGCTCCTCGATCGAGCCGGTGTCGTAGAGGAAGCGGACGTACGACTCGAAGCCGTCCCAGCCGTCGTAGGCGTCGGGCACGCCGCAGCGCGGGAACATGCGCGTGAAGATCTGCGTCCGCGCCGAATGGAGGCCCGTGTTGACGTTCTCGACGAACGGCGAGCTGGCCGAGAGTGCGAGCAGCTCGGGGAGGAAGTTGCGGAGGACGTTGCAGACGGCGATCGCGCGGTCCGGCCCGTTGATCGCCACGTGCACGTGCAGGCCGAAGCTGTTGTTGCGCCAGACGACGTACCTCAGGATCTCGTCGTTCCGGCGGTAGTGCGGCGTGTCGATGATCCGCTGCTCCTGCCAGGGGCTCCAGGGGTGCGTCCCGGTCGCGGCGAGTGCGATCCCGAGCGAGTCTGCGAGCTCGTAGAGCTGTGCGCGGCGCTCGCCGATGCGCGGGGCGAGTTCCTCGAAGTCGTCGCAGCGGCCGGTGCGGATCTCGACCTCTGAGGCGATCAGCTCGCCGACGAGATGCGACTCGAGCGGCGTGCCCGCAGCGGCGGCCTGCAGCTCCTCGAACCGATTGGTCAACGAGAACGTCGCCGGGTCGAGGACCGCGAACTCCTCCTCGACAGCGACGGTGAAGTCGTCGGCCGCCTCGAACTGCTCGCGCGCGAGGCGAATCTGCTCCTCCGGAGTGAGGCTCTGAGAATCACCCACGGGGGCACTAGATTAGTTGAAGGGTTGCGGGAGACCCTTCCCGCGCCTTCGCGCCCGGCTAGGTCAGGTGGAAATAGAGCGCGTGGAGGAGGTCGACGGCCGGGTTCGACGTGTGGACCGTCACGTCGTGCGGGACGTCGAGCAGAGCCTCGGAGTAGTTGAAGATGATCTTCACGCCGGCGCCGACGAGCTGGTCAGCGACCTGCTGCGCGTTGTCCGCGGGCACGGCCAGGACGCCGACGATGATGTTCTTCTCGCCGACGACTGCGGGGAGCGTCCTGATGTCGCTGATCGTCAGCGAGCCGATCCCGCTGCCGAGCTTTTCCGAGTCGTCGTCGAAGACCGCAGCGATGTGGATCCCGTGCTCGGCGAAGATCGGCGAGCTGGCGATCGCGTGCCCGAGGCGGCCGGCACCGACGAGCGCGATGTTGTGCTGCCCCTGCGTCCGGAGGATCTTCCGGATCTCGCCGAGCAGCGAGTCGATGTTGTAGCCGACGCCGCGCTTGCCGAACTTCCCGAACGTCGAGAGGTCGCGGCGGATCTGCGTCGCGTTGATGTTGGTGTAGTCCGAGATCTCCTGGGAGGAGATCCTGTCCTTCCCCATCTTCTTCGACTGGGCCAGCACCTGGAGGTACCGGCTCAGGCGGGCGGCGACTCCGACCGTCACCCGTTCTGTCGTCGCCATCCCGGTCCCGTGAGCAGTAGTTTGTGACAGAGCACGAGCATTGTGCCACCCGGCGTGGCTCCGTGCGTCAGACAGTCACTAGGGCGCCAATTTCGAGGGACTTTGTGCGGCCGAGAACCGGCGCCGGAACGCGTCCTCGTGGACGTGGTAGGTGAACGCCTGCTCGCCCTGTATCTCGACGACAGGGAGGAGCTCGCGGTAACGCGACTCGAGCTCGGGGCGACCGTCGATCGCCACTTCCTCGAGGTCGAAGCCGAGCTCGTCGCGGAGCGCGCGCACCTGCAGGAGCGCGCGCTCGCAGAGATGGCACCCGGCGCCGTGGTAGACGACTACCTGCACCCTTCGAGGCACGGCGTGCGGTGCCGTCACCAGGACGTGCGGGCTGTGCCCGCTCGTCTGCCTGAAACGACCGGTCGAGAGGTCGCTCTGTTCAAATCCAACGCTCTATGGATACAGGCCACGCGTGATCGTGGCTTCGGCGACGCGTCCGACGGCGAGGCCGTAGGCCGCGTTGCGCATCGCCGTCTGTCGCTCTTCCGAGAGGTGCCAGGTCTCGTTGAAGGCCCGCGTGACGATGTCGCGCAGCTTCGAGTTCACCTCGGGCTCCTTCCAGAAGTACTCCTGGAGGCCCTGGACCCACTCGAAGTACGAGACGACCACGCCTCCGGCGTTCGCGAGGATGTCCGGAAGGATCAGCACGCCCTTGTCGTCGAGGATCTCGTCGGCCGCCGGCGTCACCGGTCCGTTGGCACCCTCGCAGATGATCGCGGCCTTGACCTTGTCGGCGTTGTCCCCGGTGATCACCTGCTCGAGCGCGCAGGGCGCAAGGACGTCGCAGTCGAGCAGCAGCAGCTCCTCGTTCGACACCTCGTCGGAGCCGCGCAGCCCGCGCAGCGTCCCCGTCTCCTGCTTGTGCGCGAGCGCGGCCGGGATGTCGATGCCCTTCGCGTTGAAGAGGCCGGAGGTCGAGTCGGAGACCGCCACGATCGTCGCTCCCTCCTCGGCGAGGAACTTCGCGAGGAAGCTGCCCACGTTGCCGAAGCCCTGGACTGCGACGCGGAGTCCCTCCATCGAGAGCTCGCGCTTGCGGACCGCCTCCTGGACGCAGTAGAGGCAGCCGCGCGCGGTCGCTTCCATCCGCCCGAGCGAGCCGCCGACGTTGAGCGGCTTGCCCGTGACGACGCCGAGCACCGAGTGGCCCTTGTTCATCGAGTAGGTGTCGAAGATCCAAGCCATCACCGTTCCGTCCGTTCCGACATCGGGGGCCGGGATGTCTTTCTCGGGGCCGATCTCGTTGATGATCTCGGTCGTGTAGCGGCGGGTCATCCGCTCGAGCTCGCCGCGGGAGAGCTTCTTCGGGTCGCAGACCACACCGCCCTTGGCGCCGCCGAAGGGGATGTTCATCAGCGCGCACTTCCAGGTCATCCACATCGCCAGCGCCTTGACCTCGTCGAGCGTGACGTCCGGGTGGTAGCGGATGCCGCCCTTCGACGGGCCGCGCGCGATGTTGTGGGTGACGCGGAAGCCTTCGAAGGCCTGCACCGTGCCGTCGTCCATCGTCACCGGCGCGGACACGACGACCGCCTTCTTGCACTCCTGGAGCACGTTCACCAGCCGCTGGTCGATCGCGAAGATCTCGGCCACGCGGCGAACCTGCTCGCGCGCGATCTCAAACGGGTTCTCCCGGAGGTGTGTCTCCGGGGCTTCGACTGTGGTCACTCCGTCTCCTTCAGGCGAGGGTCCGGCATGGAAAACCGCCGCAAACAGCCGAAGTATAGGACGGTCCCGGCCGAAAGAAACCGCTACCCGCGCCCTACTTGATGCGGAAGCGGACGAGCTCGACGGTCGGCAGGCCGCCGGTGGTCGGCACGGCCACGAGGCGGAGCCGGTACTGGCCCGGGGCAAGCAGGTTCCCGTCCGGGTCGCGGCCCGTCAGGCCGAAGGCGACCTGGCCCGGGAGGAGGTCGCGCAGGCGCGCGAGGAGCCCGATCTCCCGGCCCCCGCCCCACAGCTCGACGTCGAGGCGCGCCACCGGGAGGATCTGCGGCCCGGTCGGGCCCCGCACGAGGCTCCCGGCGCGCATGGAGAGGACGGCCGGAGTCGTGTCCGAGGGACGGAACGCGGTCGACGAGAGCGCGACCCCGGAGAGCAGGTCGCCGGGCGGGCGACCGAACGTGATCGCCCAAGGGACGTGCAGGGGCTCCGAGCCGCGGGGCTTCAGCACGATCGCTCCTTCGGCCGAGCCGCCCGTGGGCGGCGCTCCCCGCAGGCGGGCGACGAGGCGGACGACGGTCGACCCACCCGGCTTGAGCCTGACCACGCGCGGAAGCGCCGTGATCTCGAGCCCGCCGCGGCCGACGCTCTCGACCCGAACGCGCAGCCGTCTCGTCGAGACGTCGTGCAGCGTCAGGAGCTGGGTCGCGTGCCAGCCGTCGCCCTGGACGCGCCCGAAGGCGAGCGTGTCGGGCACCGCGGCGAGCTCCGCCGAGACGGCGCCGCCGATGTCCACGAGGCCCGCGCCCTGAGCCGTGACGCTCGTGTCGGGCAGCGGCCGCGCGGTTCCCGTGAGCAGGCTCTTCAGGTCCGTGGCCCGCAGGTCGGGTCGAGCCTGGGCGAGGAGCGCCGCGGCACCTGTCACCACCGCCGCGGCGGCGCTCGAGCCGTTGACAGTGCCGTAGCGCGGCGAGCCGTCGTCGTTCCGGCCCGGCTCCGAGGTGGCGAGCACGACTCCCGGCGCGGACACGTCCGGCTTGACGCGCGCGTCGAACGCGAGGCCGCGCGACGAGAACGGCGCGATTCCGGCCGCGGCGGAGTTGCGCGCGGTGCTGGGCAACCCGATCGAGACGACCGGCCGCCGGCCGCGCGCGAGCGAGCCCGCGACCAGCTGCCCGACGTGCTCCGGCACGCTGAGCACGGGGACGTTCACCGCCTCGTCGAGCCCGAGCCCTCCCGCGGGCAGCTCCGTCCCCCAGACGACGACGGCCCTCGCGCCGGCCTGGACCGCGTCGTCGATCTCGTCCCGCGGGTCGCCGCCTGCCTTGACGAACGCGGCCCGACCCGCGACGAGGCTGACACCCTTGCGGGTGAAGAAGTCCGACAGCTCGGGCGACCCGCCGGAGGGCGGCGTCCGCGGCGCCGCGAGCTCCAGCTCGAGCGGCGAGGTCGTCACGACGGCGCCCGCCAGCGGCATCTGCCGGTCGAGCAGGAGCCTCAGGCCGGTGCGGACGGCGACCGGTGCCTGCTCCACCGCGGCGCGGAGATCGGCCGCGCCGACCGTCAGCGCAGCCGGAGCGCCGCCCGGGCTCGCGACGCTTCCGTAGCCAGGGCCGGCGGGCCCGTCGTTCCCGGCCGGGGCGACCACGAGCGTGTCCAGCTGCAGCGCCCCGCGGATCGCCTGCGCCTCCGGCGAGTCCGCGAACGCGGCGTACGAGGCGGCCTCGCCGATCAGCGCGATCCGGGCCGCGTCGTGCGCGTCCCCGTCGAGGTTGGGGTCGACAGCGCGCTCGAGGCCGGCGATCAGCTGGTCGGTCCGCGCGTAGACCGCCCAGCCTAGGGTCTTGTCCTGCTGCCACCCGGCGACGCGGATCGGGAGGACGGAGGCGCCGGTCGCGACCCCGGAGATGCCGCCCGGCCCGCCGGCCCCGACGAGCAGGCCCGCCATCTCCGTGCCGTGCTGCTCGAGCTTGCCCGCGTCGTCCGGGTCCGCCGCAGCGGGCGCGCCGCTGTTCAGGTCGTCGACGAGGTTGATCCCCGGCAGGATGCGCCCGCGCAGGTACGGGTGGGCGCTGTCCACGCCGGTGTCGAGGAGCGCGATCGTCACGCCGCGCCCGTCGTAGCCGGGGAGGGCCACCGACGGCAGCTGGCCCGCCCCGATCGCAAGCCCCTCCCGGCCGAGGAGCCGCGACGAGATCGAGGCCGGGTACGCGACCCGCACCGGGTAGACGCCGGCCACGGCCGGCTGGCGCTCGAGGAGGGCCACCGCCCGCGCGTCGAGCGGCGCCGAGAACCCGTTCAGGACGCGCGCAAAGCTGAACTCCTTGCGGATCTGGATCCCGTGCACGCTCAGCTCCGCGAGCAGCTGCTGCTGTGCGGCGATCGCCGTCCTCGTCCACTCGTGCTCCTGTCGCTGGGTCGCGTAGCCGCCGTTCGCAGCCACGCGCTGGGCGAGCGACGGCGCCTTCAGCACGACAAGCATGCGCTGCCCGACGTCGACGGCCGGGCGCGGGCCGCCTACGAGGCCTCGCCACGACGAGGCCTGGGAGCCGAGCGGCGGCTCGCGCGCTCCGCTGACTCCGAAGCCGACGACGAGCAGCGTCGCCGCCAGCACGATGATCGCGGCAGGCGCGACCCCGCCTACGGCGGTGCGGAGACGGGCCCCATCGGTTCGACCGGTCATCTCAGACGGCCGTGCGGGCAAGGCCCGCCCGCCTGATGTCGGCATCGCAGGCGATGCCTTTTCTCAGAAAGCGGAGGCGTAGGCATCGAGGGCAAGATAACGAGGCGGCGGGACTGCCTCCGCGTACCGCGAGGCCGAGGCGATCATGGCGGCGTTGTCCGTGCAGAGCTCGAGCGGCGGCGCGACCGCTCCTGGAAGCGAGGCACGAAGCTCGGAGTTCGCGGCGACGCCCCCGACGACGGCGATCTTGTCGGCCCCGACCTGCTCGGCCGCCTCCGTTGCCCGCTCCACGAGCGCGCGAACGATCGCGCGCTGGTAGGCCGCCGCGAGGTCGGCCCGCCGCTCGTCGAGCCCGCCGTCGAGCGAGCGCACCTCGTACAGCAGCGCCGTCTTCACGCCCGAGAACGAGAAGTCCAGTCCGGGCACGCGCGCGACCGGGAACGAGAACGCGTCGGCGTCTCCCTCGCGGGCGAGCCGGTCGATCTCAGCGCCGCCCGGATAGCCGAGCCCGAGCAGCCGCGCGCCCTTGTCGAAGGCCTCGCCGGCCGCGTCGTCGAGCGTCGTGCCGAGGAGCTCGGACCGGCCGCGCTCTCGGACGTCGAGCAGCATCGTGTGCCCGCCGCTCGCGAGCAGGCACAGGAACGGCGGCTCGAGCGGCTCTGCGCCGAGGTAGAGCGAGGCGACGTGGCCCTGCAGGTGGTCGACGGGCACGAGAGGGAGCCCACGAGCCCACGCGATCGCCTTCGCGGCCGAGAGGCCGACCAGCAGCGCCCCGATCAGGCCGGGGCCCTGCGTGACCGCGACTGATTCCACGTCGTCGAGCCCGGCACCCGCCTCCGCGAGCGCTTCGCGCACGACCGGGACGACGAGCTCGAGATGGTGGCGGGACGCGATCTCCGGCACCACCCCGCCGAAGCGGGCGTGCAGGTGTGCCTGGGAGGAGACGACGCTCGAGCGGATCTCGCCGTCGCCGGTGACGAGCGCCGCCGCGGTCTCGTCGCAGCTCGTCTCGATCCCGAGGATCAGAGCTGCGCGGCCGGCTCCTGTACCGGGTCTTTCCACATGATCAGCGCGTCCTCGCGGTTGTCGGTGTAGTAGCCGCGCCGCACGCCGCGGGGACGGAAGCCCAGACGCTCGTAGAGCTTGATCGCGCCGGCGTTCGAGACACGCACCTCGAGCGTGTAGCCGCGGCGGCTGCGGCCCGAGGTGAGGTCGAACAGCCGGTTCATCAGCATCGAGGCGATCCCCTGGCGGCGGCGCTCGGGCGTGACCGCGACGTTCATCACGTGCCAGGCGTCGACGTAGCGGGAGATGACGAGGTAGCCGACGAGCCTCCCCGTGTCCGTGTCGAAAGCGCCGAGGCAGAGCGACGAGGGTTTCGAGAGCTCGCTCGCGAACATCGAGCGCGACCACGGCGTCGGGTAGGAGCTGCGCTCGATCTCCTCGATCTCGGCGAGGTCGCGCAGCTCGAGGCGGCGGAGCTCGACGTTGGTCATCGCTTCCGCTCCGCGTCCGGGAGGCGCAGGTACAGGGGCTCGACGGCCTCGGCCGGGCCGAAGTCGCCGGCGAGCGCCGCGTGGAACCGGGCGAGCGGCACGTGCCGCTGGTCGTCGTCGGGAGGGATCTCGGCGCCGCGCGACTCGAGGGAGGCGCGGTAGCGAAGGGCGCCGTCGCCGACGCAGATCGTCCCCGGCTCGAGCTCGAGCTCCTGGGGCGCGATGCAAGCCGGCTCGCCGCCGGCCAACGTGAAGACCTCGCGTCTGCCCGCGTCGATCACCGGCAGGACTCCGGGGGCGCCCGCGGCGAGGGCGTTCAGTGTCGAGACCCCGGCGACCGGGAGCTCGAGCGCGAACGCGAGACCGCGCGCAGCGGCGAGGCCGAGCCGCAGGCCCGTGAAGCTGCCGGGCCCGGTGCCGACCGCGAGGGCAGTCAGGTCTGACTGTCTGACGCCCGCGTCGCGGAGCAGCTCGTCCGCGGCCGCGAGCACGCCGACGGCCCGGGAGACCCGTTCTCCCAGCACCTCACCATCCCGGACGAGCGCCGCCGTCGCGACGCGCGTCGCGGTGTCAAACGCGAGCGTCAGCACCCCCGAACAGGCCCACTAGCAGGGACTTTTCCGAGCTTTCGAGCGAGATCAGTCTATGTGTCGGATCCACGTGCGACAAACGTACCTCCACGCGGACCGGCGGCAGCGCGCCGGCTGCCGCCTCGGGCCACTCGACGAAGCAGATCGCATCCTCGAAGTACGCCTCGAGGTCGCCCCACTCGGCGGCCGACAGGCCCTCGAAACGGAACAGGTCGAGGTGCGAGACGTCGGGCGCGCCGGGGTAGCGGTGGCCGATCGTGAACGTCGGGCTCGTGACGGGCGCCGTGATCCCGAGCGCCCGACATGCGCCGCGGACAAACGTCGTCTTGCCACTGCCGAGCTCGCCGGAGACCGTGACGACGTCGCCGGCTGCGAGCGCGGGCGCGAGCCTCCCCGCGACCGCCTCGGTCTCCGCCGCGGAGGCGGAGCGAAGCTCGAAGGGAGCCCTCACGAACGACTCCGGGCCCGTCGACCGGGCGTTTCAGACGGCCGCACGGGCAAAGCCCGCGCGTCCTGGAGACGGCATCGCAAGCGACGCCTCAGCGCCTCAGAAAAGGTCGAGCTGGACCGCCGGCTCCGCGGCTGCGGCCGCGGGCTCCGGCGCGAAGGCCGGCGCCGCCTCGGCCTGCGGGCGTCCGATCAGCTCGGGCAGCCTCGCGAAGTCCTCCTCGAGAACGCTCAGCATCGCCGGCGTGTACAGCGCGGCGGCCGGGTGGTAGAGCGGGTAGAGCAGCACGGCGCGCGACCCGAGCTGGATCTGCTGCTCCTGCCCGTGGATCCGCGTGATCCCGATGTCCTTGCCGCTGAGCTGCTTCGTCGCGTGGTTCCCGAGGCTCGCAATCACCTTCGGCTGGATCAGCTCGATCTGACGGAAGAGGTACGGCTCGCAGGCCTCCTTCTCGTCCGGGACCGGGTCCCGGTTCCCGGGCGGCCGGCACTTGACGATGTTCGCGATGTAGACGTCGCCGCGCTCGAGGCCGATCCCGCCGAGCAGCTTGTCGAGCAGCTTGCCCGCCTGGCCGACGAACGGGATGCCCTGCTTGTCCTCGTGGAAGCCGGGCCCCTCCCCGACGAACATCAGGTCGGCGTTCGGGTTGCCGACGCCGAAGACGACCTGCGTGCGGCCCTCCGAGAGCCGGCAGCGCGTGCAGCCCGCGACCTGGCGCGCGAACGCCTCGAGCTCGGTCAGCTGGTGCTCAGCCGCAGCCACAGCTCCCGCCGCAACATCCGCCTCCAGCTCCGCCGCTGAAGGTGGACTCTGCGGCGGTGCCGTGAGCCGCGAACACGGAGAACTGCTTGCGCACGTTCGGGGCGCCGCAGTCCGGGCAGTCCGGCTGTTCGCCGTTCCGGACGAGCTCCTCGAAGTGCGACTCGCACTCCATGCACACGTACTCGTAGATCGGCATCGCCCGGGCAGTGTAAACCTCCATGCGGATGTGGAGCGAGGAGCTGAACGTACGGCTCGAAGGCCGCCTGGTGGTGCTCGAGCCGCTCGGGCCGGAGCATGCCGACGGGCTGCGCATGGCGGCCGCGGACGAGCGGATCTGGACGTGGATGATCACCCGCGACGTCGACGAGTGGATTGCGGCGGCGCTGGCAGAGGATCCTTCGCGGCAGCCGTTCGCGGTGCTGCAGGACGGATCGGTCGTCGGCTCGACGAGCTATATGTCGCTCGCCCCGGAGCACCTGCGCCTGGAGATCGGCAACACGTGGATGAACCCGACGACCTGGGGCACGGGCGCGAACGTCGAGGCGAAGTACCTCTTGCTCCGGCACGCGTTCGATGTGGTCGGCTGCCGGCGGGTCGAGTTCAAGACAGACGCGCTGAACGAGCGCGCGCGTGCCGCCCTCGCGGCTCTGCCCGCCGAGTTCGAGGGGATCCACCGCAAGCACATGGTCGTTCGCGACGGCGAGCGGCGCGACTCGGCCTGGTACGCCGTCATCGACGACGACTGGCCCGCCGTCCGGGCCGCGCTCGAGAGTCGCCTCGAGGGCAAAGGCTGGGGCAAGAGCTAGACTGCGACCGGCCCGGTATCCGCTACGGAACTGGAGCGAACAATGGTCGAAAGCGTCAACGTGATCGGTCGCGGCCGCGTCGGCTCGGCGCTCGCCGCCAGGCTCGAGGAGCGCGGCGTCCCGCTCAGAGAACGGGACGCCGGGCTGACGCTCTTGTGCGTCCCGGACACGGCCATTCGGGCCGTGGCCGCGGGACAGTCCCTCGGACACGGCCGTTGGATCGCCCACGTCAGCGGCGCCACGCCGCTCTCGGCGCTCGACCCGCACGAGCGGCGCTTCTCGCTCCACCCCCTGCAGACGTTCACACGGGCCCGCGGGCCCGAGCAGCTCGACGGCGCCTGGGCCGCGGTCACGGCCGAGACGGACGAGGCACGGGAGCTCGGCTTCGAGCTCGCCCGCACTCTCGGGCTCCGGCCTTTCGAGCTCGAAGACGACGCCCGCCCCCTCTACCACGCCGGCGCCGCGATCGCCTCGAACTACCTCGTCACGCTGCACCGCGTCGCCTCGGACCTCGTCCGAGCAGCCGGCGCGCCGCCCGAGGCCCTCGAGCCGCTGATGCACCGGACGATCGAGAACGGCTTCGAGCTGACAGGCCCGATCGAGCGCGGCGACTGGGAGACGGTCGAGCGCCACCGCGAGGCAATTCGCAGCGTCCGCCCCGACCTCGAGCCGCTCTATGACGTCCTCGCAGAAGCGACCACGCGATGAGGATCGTCCGGACGGCCGCCGACCTCCGCGACCACCGCGCCGCGGAAACGGGCTCCGTCGGCCTCGTGCCGACGATGGGCGCGTTTCACGAGGGCCACCTCGCTCTCTTCCGCGCCGCCCGCGAGGAGAACGACGTCGTCATCGCGAGCCTCTTCGTCAACACCGCCCAGTTCGTCTCCGGTGAGGACCTCGCCCGCTACCCGAGGGACGAGGAGGGCGACGCGCGGCTCGCGGAGGAGGCCGGCGTCGACATCCTCTTCGCCCCGCCGTTCGACGAGATCTACCCGCCCGGGTTCCAGACCTGGGTCGAGGTGGAGGAGCTCGGCGGCATCCTCGAAGGCGAGCACCGTCCCGGCCACTTCCGCGGCGTCGCGACGGTCTGCCTGAAGCTGTTCAACCTGGTTCGTCCGGACCGGGCCTACTTCGGCCAGAAGGACGCGCAGCAGGTCGCGGTGATCAAGCGGATGATCCTCGACCTGGCGCTCGACCTCGAGATCCGCGTCTGCCCCACGGTCCGGGACAAGGACGGCCTCGCGCTCTCTTCCCGCAACGCATACCTCTCCCCGAGGGAGCGCGAGGCCGCGCTCGCCCTGCCGCGGGCGCTCGAGGCCCACGACCCGAAGCTGCTCGAGGGTCTCCAGGTCGACTATTTCGAGGTCGCCGACTTCGAGCCCCGCGTGATCGCCGCTGCCGTCCGGATCGGCGGCACTCGCCTGATCGACAACAACGTCATCCCCAAAGGAGAAGAGCCATGAGCACGCCGCCGAAGGGAAAGCTACCCCTCCCCCAGCTGGCCGAGATGAAACGCCGCGGGGAGCGCATCGTGATGGTGACCGCGTACGACGCCCCCGGCGCGCGCTTCGCCGAGGACGCGGGGATCGAGATCGTCCTCGTCGGCGACACCGCCGCGATGGTCGTGCTCGGGCACGAGGGGACGACGGTGCCCGTGACCATGGACGAGATGGTCTTCCTGACGCGCACGGTGGCACGCGCCGCCCGCCGCCCGGTCGTGATCGGCGACATGCCGTTCGGCTCGTACCAGGTGTCCGACGAGGATGCCGTTCGGAACGCGATCCGGTTCGTCAAGGAGGCGGGCGCCGACGCCGTCAAGCTCGAGGGCGCCGGGCCGTCGCTCTCGCGTGTGCGCGCGATCGTCGCCGCAGGGATTCCCGTCATGGGCCACGTCGGGCTGACGCCGCAGTCGGCCACCATGCTGGGCGGCTTCAAGACCCAGGGAAAGACGGCCGAGGCGGCGCAGCAGCTCGTCGACGACGCGCTTGCGCTCGAGGACGCCGGCTGCTTCGCGGTCGTGCTCGAGGCGGTGCCGGCACCGGTCGCCGCCGCCATCACTCGGAGACTCGCAGTGCCGACGATCGGGATCGGAGCGGGGCGCGACTGCGACGGGCAGGTGCTCGTCTACCACGACCTGCTCGGCCTGACCGAGGGCCACCTCCCCCGGTTCGTCAAGCGCTACGCGAACCTGTCACGCGAGATCCGCGACGCGCTCGAGAGCTACGCGGCCGAGGTGCGGTCGGGCGCGTTCCCGGAGGACCAGCACACCTACGAGATGCCCGAGGAGGAGCTGGCCGCCTTCGAGAAGACGACCCTGGCGCCGATGACGAGCAGCACGAGAGCCCACACGACGAAGGCCGCCTCCAGTGCGACGAACGCCGAGTTGCCCGCGCCGCGGTCGGAGCCGCCGGTTCGGAAGACGTCGTCGCCGTAGACCGCGAGCCGGACGGGCCAGACCAGGAAGAGCGAGAGCGCAATCGGCGCGGCCGCGAACGCGAGCACGTGCCTCGCCTGCCGGTAGCTGCGAGTGCGCCCGAGGCCTCGCACGACGAGATAGAGCAGGAGCCCTGCGGCCCAGTAGACCGCGGTGCCGTAGATCCCGCCGCCGATGAACGCGAGCACGGCGATCGTGAGCCCGTCCCAGGCGACGAAGCGGTCCTGCAGCAGCCGGCCGTAGGCCGGCGTCCAGAGCACCAGCGCGATCCCGGAGAGCAGTACCAGCGCGAGCACCGCCTGGCTCCGCGCGTGGGCCGCCTCGTCGGCGTCGTTCCGGATCCCGGCGAACACCTGCCGCGGGCTGACGAGCACGAGCACCGCACGCAGCAGCCACTCCCGCTCCTCGTTCACGGCTTCGGCTTCGGCGACCACACGCGCTCCCGACTCGAAGCGTACGGGGCTACGCAGCGGCCGGCTCGCGCGACGGCAGCACGTGGCGGAGGTACTCGCCGGTGAACGAGCCCTCGACCTCGGAGACCTGCTCAGGTGTCCCGGCCGCGACCACCTCGCCCCCGTCCTCGCCTCCCTCGGGCCCGAGGTCGACGATCCAGTCAGCCTGCTTGATCACGTCGAGGTTGTGCTCGATCACGAGCACCGTGTTGCCCGCGTCGACCAGGCGCTGCAGCACCTCCAGCAGCTTCTCGATGTCGGCGAAGTGGAGGCCTGTCGTCGGCTCGTCGAGGATGTAGAGCGTCCGGCCGGTCGCGATCTTGCCCAGCTCCTTGGCCAGCTTGACCCGCTGCGCCTCGCCGCCCGAGAGCGTGGTCGCCGGCTGGCCGAGCTTGATGTAGTCGAGCCCGACGTCGTGCAGCGTCTGCAGCCGGCGGCGGAGCTTCGGGATCTTCGCGAAGAAGCGGAGCGCCTCCTCGACCGACATGTCGAGCACGTCCGCGATCGACTTGCCCTTGAAGCGCACCTCGAGCGTCTCCCGGTTGTAGCGCTTGCCGCCGCACGTCTCGCAGGGGACGTAGACGTCCGGCAGGAAGTGCATCTCGATCTTGATCGTGCCGTCGCCCTTGCACGTCTCGCAGCGGCCGCCGCGGACGTTGAACGAGAAGCGGCCGGGCTTGTAGCCGCGCACCTTCGCCTCGGGCGTGAGCGAGTAGAGCTCGCGGACCGGCGTGAAGATGTCCGTGTACGTGGCCGGATTCGACCGCGGCGTCCGGCCGATCGGCGACTGGTCGATGTCGATCACCTTGTCGAAGCACTCGATCCCCTCGACCGCCTCGTGCTCGCCCGGCTTGACGCGCAGCTTGTGCAGCCGGTTCGCCAGCGCCTTGAAGACGATCTCGTTCACGAGCGTCGACTTGCCCGAGCCCGAGACGCCCGTCACGCAGACGAACTTCCCGACCGGAAACTCGACGTCGATTCCCTTCAGGTTGTGCATCGTCGCGCCGCGGACCCAGAACGAGTCGGCCTCGTCCTCGCGCCGCTCCGGCACCGCGATCTCGCGCTTGCCGGCGAGGAACTGCCCCGTGACCGAGTCGCCGACGCGCTCCACGGCCTTCGCGGTGCCCTCGGCGACGACGTGCCCGCCGTGCTCACCCGCGCCGGGCCCCATGTCGACCAGGTGGTCGGCGGAGCGCATCATCTGCTCGTCGTGCTCGACCACGAGCACGGTATTGCCGAGATCCCGCAGCCGCTCGAGCGTCCCGATCAGCTTGCCGTTGTCGCGCTGGTGGAGGCCGATCGAGGGCTCGTCCAGGATGTAGAGCACGCCGACGAGCTGCGATCCGATCTGCGTCGCGAGCCGCAGCCGCTGCGCCTCGCCACCCGAGAGCGTCGCCGCGGCGCGATCGAGCTGCAGGTAGCCGACGCCCACGTTCTCGAGGAAGGTCAGCCGCTCCCGGATCTCCTTGATGATCCGCGCGCCGATCAGTTCCTCGGTCTCGGTCAGCTCGAGCCCGTCGAGGACCTCGATCGCGCGCTGCACGGACATGCGCGTGAACTCGTGGATGTTCTGCCCGCCGATCGTGACCGCGAGCACCTCGGGCTTGAGCCGCGCGCCGTGGCAGACGGGGCAGGGCCGGAAGCTCATGTACTCCTCGATCCGCTCGCGTTGCTGGCTCGAGTCGGTCTCCCGGTAGCGGCGCTCGAGGCTCGAGACGATCCCCTCGAACGCGAGCATGTACGACCGGCGGCGGCCCATCCGGTTGCGGTACTGGACGTAGACGCGGTCACCGTCCGTGCCGAACAGGAAGAGGTTCTGCTGCTCCTCGGAGAGCTCCTGCCAGGGGACGTCCAGGTCGATCTCGTAGCGATCGGCGATCGCCTGGATGACCGACTCGTAGAAGCTCGAGCTGCCGAGCGACCACGGGACGAGCGCTCCCTCGCCGATCGAGAGGGTCGGATCCGGGACGAGAAGGTCGGGATCGATCTCCTGCTGGGCGCCGAGGCCGGTGCAGCGCGGGCAGGCGCCGTGCGGGGAGTTGAACGAGAAGATTCGCGGCTCGAGCTCGGGCAGCCCCACCCCGTGCTCGGGGCAGGCGAAGTTCTCGGAGTAGGTCGTCGAGTCGCCGTCGACGAGGTCGATCACCACGAGGCCCTCGGCGAGCTGCGCGGCGGTCTCGACCGACTGCGCCAGGCGCGTGCGCAGGTCTGGCTTCATCACTAGCCGGTCGACGACGACCTCGATCGTGTGCTTGAACTTCTTGTCGAGGACGATCTCCTCTTCGAGCAGCCGCTGCTCGCCGTCGACCTTCACGCGGGTGAACCCCTCGGCGCGCAGCTCGTCGAGCACGTCCCGGTACTCGCCCTTGCGGTCGCGCACGACCGGCGCGTTGACGGTGAACTTCGTCCCCTCGGGGAGCCGGAGCACCTGATCGACGATCGCCTCCTGGCTCTGGCCGCTGATCGGCCGGCCGCAGACCGGGCAGTGCGGCCTGCCGACCCGCGCGTAGAGCAGCCGGAGGTAGTCGTAGATCTCGGTCACGGTGCCGACCGTCGAGCGCGGGTTGCGGCTGGTCGTCTTCTGGTCGATCGAGATCGCCGGGCTCAGGCCGTCGATCGAGTCCACGTCCGGCTTTTCCATCATCTGCAGGAACTGCCGCGCGTAGGCGGACAGGCTCTCGACATAGCGGCGCTGACCCTCCGCGTAGATCGTGTCGAAGGCCAGGCTGGACTTGCCGGACCCCGAGAGCCCGGTGATGCAGATCAGCTTGTGCCGCGGCAGACGGACGGTGATGTCCTTGAGGTTGTGCTCGCGGGCGCCGTGGACGACGAGCTCTTCCTGCCCCATGACCAGGCCAGTCTAGCCACCTTGGTGGACGCGAACAAGTGTTCGGTCAGGTGACGTCCGAGCGCACGACCACGAGCGTTCCGGCGACGGCGAACAGGGCCGCGTAGCCGAGCCCGAGCAGGAGCGCAGGCCAGAACGCGAGCAGGTCTCCACCGCTCGCCTGGTGGCCGGCTTCGGCAACCGCGACGACCACGTGGCCCGGCGCGTAGCGCTGCTTCCCTGCGACCGCCATCAGCGGCTCGCCGACGAGCAGCCAGACGAGCGCGACCACGATCGCCGCGGTCTGCCGCCGCAGGATGGCGCCGAAGCCGACGCCGATCGCGCCCGTGAGCGCGGACGCGGCGAGTAGCCCGAGGAGCAGCGTGAAAATGTCGTGCGACAGCAGGTGCGACGGCACCGACCTGACGGCGAGCCAAACCGCGGCGAGCGCAAGCGCGAGCGCCCACGCGAAGGCGGCCAGCACGGCGCCGCTCAGCATCGCTGCGAAGACCTTGGCGGCGACCACCCGCTCTCGCACGGGCGAGACGAGGAACGTGCCGCCGATCGTCCCGTGTGCGTACTCGGCGGTCGAGACCACGATCCCGAGGATCAGGGCGATCAGCGCCGAGATGGCGGCGGTCGTGATGAGGTCGCGCTGGCTGCTCGCACGGGCGAGGTCGTCGAACGAGCGCTCGCCGCCGTTGAGCGAGACGATCAGGCCGATCAGCGCGACGATCATCAGCGCGAGCCAGAGCAGCAGGCGCGTCGTCCGCAGCTTCAGGAGCTCAGCGTGCACCAGCCGGGTCACTTCGGCTCCTCGGCCGTCAGCTCGAGAAAGACCTCCTCGAGGCTCGCCTCCTCGCGGCGCAGCTCGTGGAGGACGACACCGGCGGCCGCCGCGACCTCTCCGACCTGCTCCGGCTCGGCCGCGACGCGCAGCGAGCCGCCGTCCCCCGCGGCGGCCTCGACGCCCGCTTCCGCGAGCCCCTGCCGCAGCCGCTCGGCATCCGGCGAGCGCACGACGGTGCCACCGGCCGCCCTTGCCGTCAGCGTCTCGAGCGGCTCGTGCGCGATGAGCCGGGACCGGTGGATGATCACGACCTCGTCCGCGAGCTGGGCGACCTCGGCGAGCACGTGGCTCGAGATGAAGACGGTGCCGCCCTCGTCGGCGAAGGAGCGCAGGAAGTTCCGCAGCCAGCGGATCCCCTCCGGGTCGAGGCCGTTGGCCGGCTCGTCGAGGACGAGCAACCGCGGGCTCCCGAGCAGCGCGCCCGCGACGCTCAGGCGCTGGCGCATCCCGAGCGAGTAGCCGCCTACGCGCCGGCCACCGGCGCCGGCCAGCTCGACGTCCTCCAAAACTTCGCCCACCCGTGCCTGTGGAATCGCGGCGGCCGCCGCGAGCACGCGCAGGTGGTTGCGGCCGGAGCGGCCCGGATGGAAGCTCGACGCCTCGAGCACCGCGCCGACCGTGCGTGCCGGGTCCGCGAGCTTCCGGTACGGCACGCCGTTCACGAGCGCGTCGCCGGAGGTTGGCCGGACGAGGCCGAGCAGCGCGCGCAGGGTGGTCGTCTTGCCAGCGCCGTTGGGGCCGAGGAACCCGGTGATGCGGCCCGGCGGTATCGCGAACGAGAGATCGGCGACGGCGGTCGTCGAGCCGAAGCGCTTCGTCAGCCCGCGGACCTCGATCGGCGGGGCCGCTGCCATCCTTATCCCGCGAGGCGCTCGACCAGGTGGTACACGGTGCGAGGCTCGGGCACGGCCTCGATCTCGAGCGGCCCGGCGACGAGCGTCCCGTAGCCGAGCACGCGGCCGGGCAGGCTCTGCTCGAGCCCGAGGTTCTCGACCGAGCGGAGGCGCACGGCCGATGCGCGGCGGCGGACCGTGCCGTCGACGAGGAACAGCTTCTCCGTCGTGACGACGAGGTGGGTCCGCTCCCAGCGCCACACGGCCCGCAGTCCGAGCACCGCCGCCAGCACGACGAGCACGGTGCCCGCCATCTGCAGAGCGAACGGCTCCGCGAGGAGGATCCCGCCCGAGACGGCCAGCACGACTGCGCCGGTCAGCGGCCGCGCGAGCACGACGCCGTGACGGCGCGCGTCGAAGCAGACCTGCTCTTCCGGAGACGCGAGCATGGACCCGCCCGCTTCGTCGCTAAAGGTCGCACTCCTTTGAAAACCCAAGGCGTCGCTTGCGATGCCGACATGAGAGGTCGTGCCGGCCTGCCGGTGCGACGTTCTACGCCTTGCGCCAGCGGCCGAAGACGAGGCCGCCGAGGGTGAAGCCGAGGCCGAAGGTTCCGACCGCGAAGGTGCCGAGAGCGAGGGCCTTGCGGGTCGCGGAAAGCCGCTCCCAGTGGCCGATCGCCTCCTGCTCCTCGGGCGTGAGCGGCTCACCGCGGCGCTTCTTCCGAAGCGCGCCGCCGGCCCTGAGACCGAGGTAGAGATCATCGAAGATCTCGGTCGATTCATCGGGCATGGAACTCAGTGTATAGCCTGCTTCGGCGTTGCCTGTCCGGCTCCTCCACCTCTCCGATCTGCACTCGGGAAGCAGCGAAGAGGCCGAGATTGAGACCAGTCTGGCCGCGCTCGTGGAGCGCTCTGACCCCCGGTTGATCGTGGTCACGGGCGACCTCGCGCACCGCGGGCGGCGCCGCGAGCACGAGCAGGCGGCGGCCTTCCTCCGCGGGCTCGGCCGTCCGCTGCTCGTGGTGCCCGGAAACCACGACATCCCGCATACGTTCCCCGCCCGCTTCACCCGGCCCTGGGCCGAGTTCGAGCGGCAGTGGGAGACCGTCGAGCCCGTGTACCGCTCGGAGGAGCTGATCGTCGTCGGCCTCAACTCGGTGCGCCCGTGGCGGCACCAGTCGGGAGGCCTGCACGAGAGCCAGCTCCGCCGGACCGCCGGCCTGCTCGCCGAGGCTCCCGAGGGCGCGCTCCGGGTGGTCGCCCTGCACCACCACCTGATCGGGGCACCCTGGCGCTCCCGCAAGCGACCCGTCGCTCGCCGCTCGCACGTCCTGGCCGCGCTCGTCGACGGGGGCGCCGAGCTGATCCTCGCGGGCCACATCCACCAGGCCGCGGTCAGCGAGCGGCACGACTTCGAGGTGGACAGCGGCGACCTCCGCGGAGCGACAGTCTCGATCGCCCCCGGTCTCGGCCGCCCGCGACCGAACCGGCGCGGCGAGGCCCAGGGCCTGCACGTCTACGAGGCGGCCGCCGACACGCTCTCCGTCGAGACGTACGTCTGGCGCAACGGCGACTGGAGCCCGACCGGGCTTCGACGCTTCGGCCGCTAGGCCGGCGCCTCGGCCGCGGCCTGGAGCTCGCGGCGGAGGTCCTTGATCTCGTCCCGCAGCTTCGCCGCGTACTCGAACCGCAGCTCCTCTGCCGCGGCGTACATCTCCTCCTCGAGCTGGATCACGAGCTTCTCGAGCTCCGGCTGCGACATCCCGTCGACCTCGGCGCGCCCGCGGCGCCGGCGCCCCGGCACCGTCGGCGACTCGAGGGCGAGGAACTCGGCGATGTCGGACACGCCCTTGACGATCGACTCGGGCGTGATCCCGTGCTCCTCGTTGTACGCGAGCTGCTTCGCACGCCGGCGGTTCGTCTCGTCGATCGCGCCTTGGATCGCCTCGGTGAGCTTGTCCGCGTAGAGCAGCACCTTGCCGTTGACGTTGCGCGCGGCGCGGCCGATCGTCTGGATCAGCGCCGTCTTGCCGCGAAGGAACCCCTCCTTGTCCGCGTCGAGCACGGCGACGAGCGAGACCTCGGGCAGGTCGAGCCCCTCTCGCAGCAGGTTGACGCCGACCAGGACGTCGTACTCGCCGAGCCGCAGCTCGCGGATGATCTGGATCCGCTCAAGCGTGTCGACTTCAGAGTGGAGGTAGCGGGCCTTGACCCCGGACTCGAGCAGGTAGTCGGTCAGGTCCTCCGCCATCTTCTTGGTCAGCGTCGTCACGAGGACCCGCTCGCCGACCTCCTCGCGCCCGCGGATCTCGTTCAGGAGGTCGTCGATCTGGTTCTTCGTCGCCCGCAGCTCGACCGCTGGGTCGACGACCCCGGTCGGCCGGATGAGCTGCTCGGCGATATGCGTCGAGTGGCGCAGCTCGAACGGCCCGGGTGTCGCCGAGACGAACACGAGCTGTGGGACTTTCGCGAGGAACTCGTCGAAGCGCAGCGGCCGGTTGTCGAGCGCGGAGGGCAGCCGGAACCCATGGTCGACGAGCGTCTGCTTGCGCGAGCGGTCGCCCTCGTACATGCCGCCCAGCTGGGGCACGGTCTGGTGCGACTCGTCCACGAACACGACCAGGTCGGACGGGAAGAAGTCGAGCAGCGTGTGCGGCGCGGAGCCCGGCGGGCGCCCGTCGAGGTGGCGCGAGTAGTTCTCGATCCCGGAGCAGAAGCCGAGCTCCTGCATCATCTCGAGGTCGTACTCGGTGCGCTGCCGAAGGCGGTGCGCCTCGAGCATCTTCCCCTCCGACTCGAACAGGCGCACCTGCTCGTCGAGCTCGTAGCGGATCGCCTCCGACGCGCGCTCGATCGTCGGCGCCGAGGTGACGTACTGCGTGGCCGGGAACAGCGCGAGGTGCTCGAGCTTCCCGTAGACCTCGCCGGTCAGCGGGTCGAAGTGCGAGATCTGCTCGACCTCGTCGCCGAAGAACGAGATCCGGTACGCCGACTCCATGTACGCGGGCTGGACCTCGACCACGTCGCCCTTCACGCGAAAGCGTCCGCGGCCGAGCAGCGTGTCGTTGCGCGCGTACTGGATGTCGATCAGCTTCCGCAGCGCGAGGTCGCGGTCGTGCTCCTCGCCGACCGTGAGCAGGACGACCCGCTTCTCGTACTCCTCGGGCGAGCCGAGGCCGTAGATCGCGGAGACCGAGGCGACGATGATCACGTCACGCCGCGAGAGCAGCGCGGCCGTGGCCGCATGGCGGAGGCGGTCGATGTCGTCGTTGCGCGACGAGTCCTTCTCGATGTAGAGGTCGGCCTGAGGGACGTACGCCTCGGGCTGGTAGTAGTCGTAGTACGAGACGAAGTACTCGACGGCGTTGTCCGGGAAGAACTCCCGCAGTTCGTTGCAGAGCTGGGCGGCGAGCGTCTTGTTGTGGGCGATCAGCAGGCACGGGCGCTGGACCTTCTCCGCGATCCAGGCCATGGTCGCGGTCTTGCCGGTGCCGGTGGCGCCGAGGAGCGTCTGGTACCGCTCGCCCGCCTCGATGCCTGCGGCAAGCTCCTCGATCGCCTGCGGCTGGTCGCCGGTCGGCGAATACGCGTCCGATGTCTTCAGCTCGGCCACACGCCTAGCGTAGCGGCCGGTCTCAGGCGACTTCGGGCGCGACCTGAAGCTCGGGGGTGCGCGACCGCAGCGCCACGAATGCGAACGGCAGCGTGGCGACGAACTGGCCGACCCCGACGAAGAAGAGCACTGCGCGCGGCCCCCAGGCGACTAGGAGCGGGCCGGCGAGAAGCAGGCCCACCGGGCCCGCGAGCAGTGCCGTGGTGAGAAGACCGGTCATGACCTTTGGGCGGAGCGCCTCGGGCGTCCGCATCGTGATCACGCTGATCAGCGGCGCGTTCACGAGCGGCCCGAAGATCGACGAGACGAACAGGACCGCCATCACCGCGGGCGCGGGCAGCGGCAGGCCGAGCAGCGGAAGCGGGATCGTCAGCGCGACGACGGCGACGGCGCCGAGCTTCGCTGGATCGAACTTCGGCGCCAGCGTGACAGTGAGCGCGACCCCGATGAGCGAGCCCGCGCCGAACGACGCGAAGAACAGGCCCGCGAGCCCCGAGCTCCCGTCGAACTGCTGGTAGGCGAGCACTGGCAGCGACGCGGACAGCATCTGGCCGAACATGTTCAGGAAGAGTGCGGTCACGCTCAGGACGCGGAGGAACCGGTCGGCGAGCAGGAAGCGGATCCCCGCGAACAGCCCGTGCGCTTCCTCGGTCTCCGCGACCGGCGGCCGTCGCGGCACCAGCGTCAGCAGAATCAGGCACGAGACGAGAAACGTCGCCGCGTCGACGTAGAGCACCTGGGCGGCGCCGATCGCGGCGATCAGGACACCGGCGAGCGCCGGCCCGAGGAGCGCGGTCACGCGCTGCGCGCCTTCGACGACCGCGTTGGCCTGGGCAACGGTGTGCTCGTCCTCCCCCACGAGCTCCGGGAGAATCAGCCGCTGCGCCGAGAAGTACGGCGCGATGAAGACGCCGATCGCGAAGACGCACACGAGCAGCAGCGGGAACGTCAGCAGGCCCGCCTCGTGAAGCACCGGGATCGCCAGCATCAGCGGAGCCCGCGCCGCGTCGCCGATCACCATCGTCGTCCGCGCTCCGAGCCGCGAGATCACCGCTCCGCTCGGGATCCCCAGCAGCGCGACCGGAAGCAGCTCGGCCGCGAGGACGGCTGTCATCTTGGCCGCCGACCCCGTCGTGACGAGCACGAACCAGGGCAGCGCGAGGAACGTCATCTGCGACCCGAGCGACGAGATCGCCTCCGCGGTGAGCAGCGCGATCAGCGGGCGGCTGCGCAGACCGGAGGCGGGGACGGTCATCCCTGGTCGACCTCCGGGAGGTCGCGCATCCACGGAATCGGCGAGGGCGCGAGCCAGAACACCCCGAGGATCGCCCCGAGTGCGCCGATCCACAGCGTCGTCCGCAAGCCGATCCACGTGCCGAGCGCGCCGCCGAGCAGCGCGCCGATCGGCCGCACGCCGTAGTTCACGACCATGAAGGCGCCGGAGACCCGCGCGCGCAGCCGGTCGGGCACGAGCGCGGCGGAGAAGGCGGCGGCCGAGATGTCGAGCAGCATCACCCCGAAGCCCGAGAGGAACTC
>DATIXI010000004.1:0-46075 GCA_035518635.1 Gaiellaceae bacterium | reverse complement strand
CCTCATGCTCGGCACTCTTCTGACGATCGCGCTCGGCATCTTCACGATGCGCAGCCGGCTCGCGTTGCTTCCGAGCAAGCGCCAGACGGTCGGCGAGGCGCTGTACGAGCTCGCGCAGGACCAGATCGCGAAGCAGGGGCTGCCGACGAAGGCGCTCGGCCGCTGGTTCCCGTACGTCGCGACGCTCCTGCTCTTCATCTTCATGGTCAACCTGCTCGGGTTCATCCCGCTGCCGCTGACCGGCGAGACCTGGCACGGGGTGCCGACGTGGGGGATCTACGCGGCGACGAGCTCCCTCTCGGTGACGCTCGCGCTCGCGCTGCTCACGTTCGTCTTCACGCACGTCGAGGGCATCCGCTGGAACGGGCCTGTCCGCTACTTCAAGAGCTGGATCCCGGAGGCGCCGAAGCCGCTCCTGCTCCTCATCGTCCCGCTCGAGATCCTCGGCCAGATCATGCGCCTGATCTCGCTCTCCGTCCGTCTCTTCGCGAACATGCTCGCGGGCCACATCCTGATCCTCACGTTCATCGGCCTCATCTTCATCCTGCAGACGCTCATCCTGGCCGTGGTCGTGATCCCGGTCGCGACGGCGTTCTACATCTTCGAGGTCGTGATCGTCGTCGGGATCCAGGCCTTCATCTTCGCTGCCCTGTCCGCCATCTACATCGGCTCGGCCATCGAGCCCGAGCACTAGGAGGAGAAAGTCAATGCTTGGTTACATCCTCGCCGCCACCAGCGGCGACGTCACGAAAGCCGGCAAGGCGATCGGCCTCGCGCTCGGCGTCGGCCTCGGCGCTCTCGGCGCCGGCGTCGGCATCGGCAACATCTTCGGCTCGATGATCCAGTCGGTCGCCCGGCAGCCCGAGCTCCGCGGAGAGCTCCAGGGCATCCAGTGGCTCGGCTTCGCCCTCACCGAGGCGGTCGTCTTCTACGGCCTGCTCGGCTCGATCCTCGCCTACGTCCTGGTCTGATGCCTCTCGCCACCAACCCGCTCATCCAGGTCACGCCCGGGCTGATGATCTGGACGATCGTCTGCTTCCTGATCTGCCTGTTCGTGCTGAAGCGCTGGGCGTTCGCCCCGATCCAGCAGGCGATCGACGAGCGGCGCGACCGGATCCGGCAGTCGCTCGAGGAGGCGGACCGCGCCCGGGAGGAGGCCCACGAGCTGCTGGAGGAGCACCGCCAGCTGATCGGTCAGGCCAAGGGCGAGGCGGAGGAGATCCTCGCCGAGGCTCGCCGCGTCGCCGAGGCGAACGAGCGGCGCATGCGCGACGAGACCGAGGCCGAGCGCCAGCGCCGGCTCGACGAGACGCACAAGCAGATCGAGGCGGAGACGCGGCGCGCGCTCGACCTGATCCGCACCGAGGTGGCCGACCTCAGCCTCGTCGCCGCGACGAAGGTGACCGGCAAGGCGCTCGACGACGCCGACCACCGCCGCCTGATCGAGGAGGCGGTCGGCGAGCTCGACTTCTCCGTGCTGGAGTCGCGGAACAGCTGATGGGAGTCGTTGATCGTGTGTATGCAAGGGCGCTCTACGACGCGGCGCGCGACGAGGGGCGGCTGAAGGAGGTCCGGGCCGGCCTGGCCCAGCTCGCCGAGGCAGCCGCGGAGGTGCCCGAGCTGCGCGAGCTGCTGCGCAACCCGCAACTCGACCCGCGAGCGAAGGCAGCCGCGCTCCAGGACCTGCTCGCCGGAGGCGAGGAGCTCGTCCGCAACTTCGTGCTCCTGCTCGCGGACAAGGGCCGCGCCGGCCTGCTCGAGGAGATCGCGCGCGAGTTCGAGCGGCTCGTCGCCGAGCACGAGGGCGTCGTCCACGTCGAGCTCACGACCGCCGTCGAGCTCTCGGACGCGGAGGCCCGGAAGCTGATGAAGCGCATCGAGGAGGCCTCGGGCCGCAAGGTCGAGGCGACGCGGAGCGTGGACCCGAGCCTGATCGGCGGGGTCGTGATCCAGATCGGCTCGTACCGGCTCGACGCCAGCGTGCGCGGGCGGCTCGAGCGTCTCCGGCGGGAGCTGGCCGCCGCCTAGGGATTCGATGCAACTGGCAGACACCGAACCGAAGGAGACTCCGTGAAGCTTCGCCCCGAAGAGATCACCGCGATCCTCAAGCAGCGGATCGAGGAGTACGACGTCGAGACCGACCTCGCGGAGGTCGGCGCCGTCCTCCAGGTCGGCGACGGGATCGCCCGCATCTACGGGCTCGAGAACGCCGTCGCTCTCGAGATGCTCGAGCTGGAGCACGGGGTCGTCGGGCTTGCGTTCAACCTGGAGGAGGACAACGTCGGCGCGGCGCTCTTCGGCGAGTGGGAGCACGTGAAGGAGGGCGAGCCCGTGAAGCGCACGGGCCGCGTAGCGAGCGTGCCCGTCGGCGATGCCCTGCTCGGCCGCGTGGTCGACCCGCTCGGCCGCCCGCTCGACGGAGGCGGCCCGATCAAGGCCGAGCAGACACGCCCGCTCGAGTTCAAGGCTCCCGGGGTCGTCGACCGGCAGCCGGTGAAGGAGCCGCTGCAGACGGGCGTCAAGGCAATCGACTCGATGACGAACGTCGGGCGCGGCCAGCGCGAGCTGATCATCGGTGACCGCTCGACCGGCAAGACGGCGATCCTCGTCGACACGATCCTCAACCAGCACGACCAGAACGTGGTCTGCATCTACGTCGCGATCGGTCAGAAGGCCTCGACGGTCGCCCAGGTCTACGAGCGGCTCAAGGACGCGGGCGCGATGGACTACACGATCATCGTCAGCGCGCGTGCCTCCGAGGCCGCGCCGATCAAGTGGATGGCGCCCTACGCGGGCTGCGCGATGGGAGAGCACATCATGTTCAACGGCGGCCACGCGCTCTGCATGTACGACGACCTCTCGAAGCACGCGGACGCCTACCGCCAGATGTCGCTGCTCCTGCGTCGCCCGCCCGGCCGCGAGGCGTTCCCCGGCGACGTCTTCTACCTCCACTCGCGGCTGCTCGAGCGCGCGTGCAAGCTCAACGACCAGCTGGGCGGGGGCTCGCTCACCGCGCTGCCGCTGATCGAGACGCAGGCCGGCGACATCGCCGCCTACATCCCGACGAACGTGATCTCGATCACGGACGGTCAGATCTTCCTCGAGTCCGACCTCTTCTTCTCGGGCGTCAGGCCCGCGGTGGACGTCGGCCGCTCGGTCTCGCGCGTGGGCTCGAGCGCGCAGACGAAGGCGATGAAGAAGGTCGCCGGGCGCCTGCGCCTCGACCTCTCGCAGTACCGCGAGCTGGAGGCGTTCGCGCAGTTCGGGTCGGAGCTCGACCAGGCGACGCAGCGCACGCTCGCACGGGGGGAGCGGATGGTCGCGACCCTGAACCAGCCCCAGTACGACCCGTGGCCGATGGAGCAGCAGGTCGTGGCCCTGTACGCGGGCATCAGCGGCGACCTGGACGAGATCCCGACCGCGCAGGTCTCGCGCTTTCAGGAGGAGCTGCGCGAGTTCATGCAGGCGGAGGAGTCGGTCTACAAGGAGATCCGAGAGACGGGCGACCTGGGCGACGAACTGGCCGAGCGGCTGAGCGCGCAGATCGGCAGGTTCAAGCAGGGCTTCGCGGTCAAGGACGAGGCGGCGGTCGCGGGGTAGTTGGCCACCCTCCACGACATCAAGCGGCGGATCCGCTCCGTCGGCAACACGCGCAAGATCACCAAGGCGATGGAGCTCGTTGCCGGCGCTCGCCTGCGCCGGGCCGAGGAGCGGATCATCCAGCTCCGCGACTACGCCGACCGCATGCAGGAGCTGACGGCCGGGACGGCGCGGGCCGCGTCGTCGCTTCGCGGTCTCACGCTTCTCCAGCGGCGCGAGCCGCGCACGGTCGCAATCGTCGCGCTCAGCGGAGACCGCGGGTTGGCCGGTGCGTTCAACGGCCAGATCCTGCGCCGTGCGTTCGCGCTCGAGCGCAGCCTCCGCGCCGAGGGTCAGGACGTGCGCTGGCTCGCGGTCGGGCGGAAGGGCCGCTCGACACTCCAGTTCCGGCGCTACGAGCTCGACCAGTCCTGGGTCGGCTTCACCGATCGGCCCGTGTACGCGGACGCCCAGGCCGTGGCGCACCGGCTGACGGAGCTCTATTCGAGCGAGGAGATCGACCGCGCGGTGCTGGTCTACAACAGCTACGTCTCCCCGCTCGTGCAGCGGGTGACGGAGCAGCAGGTCCTGCCGATCTCCCCAGAGGTCCTCGCGCGTGAAGAAGAAGAGGAGGAGCGGCTCCAGGCGCTGCTCGGCGATTTCATCTACGAGCCGGAGCCGGAGCAGATCCTCGAGCGACTCCTGCCCGTCTATGTGGAGACCGAGGTCTACCGGGCGCTGCTCGAGTCGGCCGCCTCGGAGCACGGGGCGCGGATGACCGCGATGCGGAACGCCTCCAAGAACGCCGCCGAGCTGATCGACAGCCTGACGCTCGACCTGAACCGGGCTCGCCAGGCCGAGATCACGCAGGAGATCCTCGAGGTCGTCGCCGGCGCTGACGCGCTGACCGCCTAACCGCGCGGCCGTTTCCGGCGTCCAATCAGGTGCGGCGCCGTGAGTGCGGCGCTATATTCCGACGACCTTGGCGACTCGGCAGCAACCACGCGAAGTCCTAGGCGCGCAAGCGGGCCTCGCAGGCACGGTCGCGACCGAGTCGGGGCCCGACCTTGGCGGCGAGCAGGCCCAGGCCGTCCAGGCGCGTGGCTACTGGGAGCAGGTCTGGCGGCGCTTCCGCCGCGACAAGGTTGCGGTCGGCGGCGGGATCTTCATCATCTTCATGTTCCTCGTGGCCTTCGCCGGCGCGCCGATCGCGCAGCGAATCCTCGGCCACGGGCCGAACGTCGTCTTCACCTCGCAGGCGCTGACCTCGGAGTCGCTGCCGGTCGGGCCGTGGACGCACATCAAGTCGGGGCCCGCCGGCCTGCCGTGTTCCCCAGGCCTGCCCTGCACGAAGACGCTGCTCGTGTTGGGCGCAGACTCCCAGCTCGGGCGCGACGAGTTCCTGCGCATGCTCTACGGCGCGCAGACCTCGCTCGAGGTCGCGCTCGGAGCGACGCTGCTGGCGATGATCATCGGAGTGTTATGCGGTGCGCTCGCCGGCTACTACGCCGGGGCGACTGACACGTTCATATCGCGCCTGACCGAGATCATCATGGCGTTCCCGATCCTGCTGTTCATCGTCGCCCTGGCGAGCACGGTCGGACCCCGGCTCGACGATTTCACAATGGGGGGTGTCTTCGGCAAGGGGGTGATCACGCTCGTCCTCGTGATCGGCCTCTTCACGTGGTACTACCCCTGCAGGATCATCCGCGCGCAGGTCCTGTCGCTGCGCGAGAAGGAGTTCGTCGAGGCCGCGCGCATGACCGGTGCCGGCGACTGGCGGATCATCCGCTCGCACCTGCTGCCGCACCTCGTGGCGCCGATCATCGTCTACTCGACGCTCATCATCGCCGCGAACATCCTGCTCGAGGCCGGGCTCTCGTTCCTCGGGATCGGAATCCCGCTGCCGACGCCGAGCTGGGGCAACCTGCTCTCGACGGCGCCGGACTACTACCTGACCGTGCCCTGGCTGATGCTCTGGCCCGGCCTGGCAGTGCTGTTCGCGACTCTCGCGTTCAACCTCCTGGGCGACGGCCTGCGCGACGCGTTCGACCCGCGCGGCGCCTAGTCGCCAAGCCGAAATCCCGGTCCCTAACCAAATGCTCTTAGACCCGTCTTAGGGACAGGACGCACGCGCGTCCGAGGGCCACGACCTGTGCTGGCTCGCGGCTGTAATCGAAAGGAGTGACATGCACAAACGGCTCGGTTTTTCGGTCGCCGCCGTGGTGATCGGAGCAGCCCTGCTTCTCGCGGCAGGCTTTGCCTCAACTGCGAAGAGCAGCGTCAACGGCGCCCAGGGTTCGCTTGCAGGAGCGAAGAAGGGCGGCACGTTGAAGCTCAACATGTCGAGCTCGGACGTCGACTACATCGACCCCGCGCTGGCGTATTACCAGTTGAGCTGGGACATCCTCTACGTCAGCTGTCGGCCGCTGATGAACTACCCGGACAAGCCGGCCCCCGCGGGGTCGCGCGTGTATCCGGATGGCGCCGCCGGCTTCCCTAAGGTGTCCAATCACGGCAAGCGGTACGTCTTCACCGTCCGCAAGGGAATGAAGTTCTCGAACGGTCTCCCGATCACCGCGAAGAACTACAAGGCGGCGATCGATCGTGACGCGCTCACGGATCAGAAGGGCATTGGTCCGACCGAGCCGTTCATCCACGACCTCGTCGGCGCGGAGAACGTCATCGCCGGCCATGGTTCGAGCGTCCCGGGCGTCAAGGCAAGTGGGCAGAAGCTCACGCTGAACCTCACCGCCCCGGCTCCCGACGTCATCTCCCGGATGGCGATGCTCTTCTTCTGCCCGGTTCCTGCTCCGGGTCAGAAGGGCGCGCTGCCGATCACCGCGGCAGGCGTCAACACGTTCCCCGGCTCCGGTCCGTACTACGTTGCGGCCCGCACGCCGAACGGCCCGATCCTGATCAAGCGGAACCCGCACTACAACGGTCCGCGCCCGCACAACGCGAGCACGATCAGCGTCGTCGCCGTCAACACCAACGTGGACACCTCCTTCACCCAGGTGAAGGCCGGTGACATCAACTACGACATGGGTGGCCTTCCGCCGACTGCGCACGCCGGCCTCGCCAAGCAGTTCGGCATCAACAAGAAGCGCTACTACGTCAACCCGACCATCGCTACCCGCTACCTCGCTCTGAAGACGACGCGGCCGACCTTCTCGTCGGTGAATGTCCGCAAGGCGGCCAACTTCGCGCTCGACCGGAAGAGCATGATCACCCTGCGTGGTGCGTTCGCCGGGAAGCCGACCGACCAGCTCCTCCCGCCCAACCTCTCGGGCTTCAAGAACGCGAGCATCTATCCGTACCGCCCGAACTTCACCAAGGCGAAGAGCCTCATGGGTGGCAAGAGTGGTCTCTCGGCGACGATGTACACGTCGAACAGCCCGATCGGCACCAACCAGGGCTCGCTCGTTCAGGCCGACTTCAAGAACATTGGCATCAACGTCAACGTTCAGAAGTACGGCACGGGCACGATGTACAAGAAGTGCGGTACGAAGACCGAAGCGTTCGACATCTGCAACGTGGGTTGGATCGCTGACTATCCGGATCCGTACGACTTCATCAACGTGCTGCTGAACGGCACCGTGATCCACGACTCGAACAACAACAACTACTCGTACTTCAACAGCGCCAAGTACAACAAGGCGATGGCGGCGGCATCCCACCTCTCCGGGTCGAAGCGCTACAGCACTTACGGCTCGCTGGACGTGTCGATGATGAAGAACGCTGCGCCGATCGGTGCTTGGGACAACGACAACGACCGGGAGTTCATCTCGGCCAAGACTGGCTGCTACACGTACCAGCCTGTCTACGGCATGGCTGACCTCGCCCTCCTCTGCCTCAAGTAGGAGCGGTTGAAAGCAAGGTCAGGTTTGACTGCGAGGCGCCGGCGAAATCCGGCGCCTCGCGCCTTTTGCCGGCAGGGCCCGCTGCCGGGCTTTCTTTTGCCGCGCACTCGGGTAGTGTTCGACGCGCGGTTCGGGACTAGGTGACGCGACGATGGTTCGCTATCTCATCCGGCGGTTGTTGTGGGCGGTCGTGATGTTCATCGCCATCACGGCGATCACCTACGTCATCTTCTTCATGATCCCGACGGACCCGGGCCGTAAGGCCTGCGGTCAGCTCGTGACGCCCTCCTGCGTCGCGAGGGCACGTCACTATCTCGGGCTCGACAAGCCGGTCTACTACCAGTACGGGCTCTTCCTCAAGCGCCTGGTCGTGGACCACTCGCTCGGCCAGTCGTTCGCCAACCATCAGCAGATCAACACCATCGTGGGCCGTGCCGCGCCGATCACCGCCGCGCTCGTCTTCGGCGGCGCGATCTTCTGGATGATGATCGCCATCCCGATCGGCGTCCTCTCGGCGTTACGGCCGCGAACGATCTTAGACAGGTCGGCCATGATCTTCGTCCTGATCGGGATCTCCGCCCATCCGGTCTGGATCGGCCTGATCTTCTCGTGGTTCTTCGGCTACAAGCTCGGGATCACGCCGATTGCGGGCTACTGCGAGGTGTTCAGTCCACCGCCCGGGGCGGCGTGCGGCGGCGTGGTCCAGTGGTTCTACCACATGATCTTGCCGTGGTCGACGTTCGCGATCCTGTTCGCGGCGCTGTACGTGCGGATGATCCGCGCGAGCGTGATGGAGACGCTCAACGAGGACTACGTGCGCACCGCGCGCGCCAAGGGCGCACCCGAGTCGCAGGTGATGATCAAGCACGTCCTGCGGAACGCGATGCTGCCCGTCGTGACGATGCTCGGCATGGACATCGCGCTCGGCCTGGGCGGCGCGGTCTTCACCGAGAGCGTGTTCAGCATGCACGGGCTCGGCCAGACGCTCGTCCAGAGCCTGACGAACGACGACTTACCCACGACCCAGGGGATCGTGGTGTTCGCCACCCTGGCGATCATCATCTTCAATCTGATCGTCGACCTCTTATACGCGGTCATCGACCCACGAATCAGGCTCGCCTGAGCTAAAACTCGGCTTCCGTGCCCCTGCTCGAAGTCAACAACCTCGAAACGCGCTTCGTGACCGACGACGGGATCGTCGAGGCGGTCAACGGCGTCAGCTTCTCGGTCGACAAGGGCCAGACGCTCGGAATCGTCGGCGAGTCCGGCTCGGGGAAGAGCGTGACCTGCCTGACGATCATGGGCCTGAACCCGAAGAAGAACACCATGTCGAGCGGCGAGGCCCTCTACAACGGCCAGAACCTGCTGACGATGAGCCCGCGCCGGCTGCGGGAGATCCGCGGCAACGACATCGCGATGATCTTCCAGGACCCGATGACGTCGCTGAACCCGGTCCATCGCATCGGCGACCAGCTGATGGAGGCGGTGCTCCTCCACCAGGACGTCACGAAGAAGCAGGCCAAGGCGCGCGCGCTCGAGATGCTGAAGGCGGTCGGGATCCCGCGCGCCGAGCGCCGCATCGCTGACTACCCGCACCAGTTCTCGGGCGGCATGCGCCAGCGCGTGATGATCGCGATGGCCCTCGTCAACAACCCCGACCTCCTGATCGCGGACGAGCCGACGACTGCGCTCGACGTGACCACCCAGGCGCAGATCCTGAGCCTGATGACCACGCTGCAAAAGGAGTTCGGCAGCGCGATCATGATCATCACGCACGATTTGGGCGTGGTCGCGGAGGTCGCCGACGACGTTGTCGTCATGTACGCAGCCGAGGTGGTCGAGCGCGCGCCGGTCGACGCGGTCTTCAAGCGGCCGCACATGCCGTACACGTGGGGCCTGCTCGGCTCGCTCCCCCGGCTGGACACTGACACGGAGCGGCTCGTGCAGATCAAGGGGCAGCCTCCGTCGCTGTTGAACCCGCCGGCCGGCTGCAGGTTCCACCCGCGCTGCCCGTACGTGATGGACATCTGCAGGGTCGAGAACCCGCCCTTGCGGCCGGTCAGCGACGACCCCGACCATCTCCAGGCCTGCCACCTCGACGAGGAGACGAAGGACCGGGAGGCGCAGAAGCTGATCGCGGGCACGATGGCAGAGGCGAGCTAGTGTCCGAGACGGCTTCGGCACCGGCCGTCTCGACGGACGGCAGCGGCGGCGGCGAGCTTCTGGTCGTCGAGGGCCTGAAGAAGCACTTCCCGGTCACGCGCGGGATCATCTTCCAGAAGCAGGTCGCCGCCGTGAAGGCGGTCGACGGCGTCAGCTTCACGCTGCGCGAGGGAGAGACCCTGGGCGTCGTCGGCGAGTCGGGCTGCGGCAAGTCGACGATGGCGCGCTGTGTCATGAAGCTGCTCGAGGCGACCGAGGGGAAGGTCGTGTTCGACGGCCGCGACATCACGCGTCTCTCGCGCGCGCAGATGCGGCCGATTCGCCGCGAGATGATGATGGTGTTCCAGGACCCGTACGCTTCGCTCAATCCCCGGAAGCGCGTCGGGTTCATCGTCGCCGAGGCGCTCGAGGTCCACAAGCTCGGCACCGAGGCCGAGATCAAGCGGCGCGTGCAGGAGCTGCTCGAGGTGGTCGGGCTCAACCCCGAGCACTACAACCGCTTCCCGTTCGAGTTCTCGGGCGGCCAGCGGCAGCGCATCGGGGTCGCCCGAGCGCTCGCAGTAAACCCGAAGCTGATCGTCTGCGACGAGCCCGTCTCGGCACTCGATGTGTCGGTGCAGGCGCAGATTCTCAACCTCCTGAAGGACCTCCAGCGCGACTTCGGCCTCACGTACCTGTTCATCGCTCACGACCTCAACGTCGTGCGGCACATCTCGGACCGCGTGCTGGTCATGTATCTCGGCAAGGTCGTGGAGATCGCGACGCGTGACGACCTCTACAGGGAGCCGAAGCACCCGTACACGGGCGCGCTGCTCTCGGCGGTGCCGATTCCCGACCCCGAGCTGGGGCGGCAGCGGACGCCGGTCGTCCTCGAGGGTGACGTCCCGAACCCGATCAACCCGCCGTCGGGCTGCAACTTCCACCCGCGCTGCCCGCGCTTCCGTGAGGGCCATTGTGACGTCGACGAGCCGGAGCTCCGGTCGATGGGCGGCGAGAGGCACCTCGCGGCCTGCCATTACCCGCTCGAACGCTGGCCGATGACGGCCGACGAGATGCGGAAGAGCACGCTGCCGGAGGCTGCCAGCTAGCGAAGCTCGAGATGGAGCGTGCCGTCTTCCTCGCCGGGGTGCGCCGCTTTCTGACGGTTCTCGGAATGTTGGCCGGAGCCACGGCGGTCGGATCGGCGCTTCTCGGCCTTCTCACCGGGTCGGATCTCAGCCGATCGATCGCGATCGGCTACTACCTCGTCGGCTCCGGGCTGCTGATCGGCGGCTTCTTCGTCGGCAATCGTGGGCCCGCCAGGCCGAAAGGGGACAAGCCGACGCCGATCTTCGGCTCTCGCTTCGTGCGCTGGGCGAACCGCGAGGAGGTTCGGGAAACGATGAACACCTCGGCCGTGTATCTCTCGCTGGGCTTCGCGCTAATCCTTCTGGGCGTGGCTGTCGATTCGGTGTAGAGATCTCGGCATGTGCTAACTATGGAGCGTCGATGCCGTCAGAACCGATATGGGGCCCATGAGCCAACTGTCATGCCGTCGCACCGGCGAGCTCGTCTCGCTCGAGCTCGACGGTGAGCTCTCCGAGCTCGAGTCTGCCCGGCTGGAGTCGCACCTCGAGGCGTGCGCGGCTTGCCGTTCTCTGAAGGCAGAGCTCACGTCGATGACGGTCGCGCTGCGCACGGCGCCACTCGAGGGACTCGAGCGGCAGATCGCGCTGCCGCCTCGCCGCAGCCGCTTCTCGCTGCGCCCCCTCCAGGTCGGTGCTGCGGCGGTGGCCGTCGCGGTGGCGGCCGGCCTCGCCGGGGCGCTCAGCAGCGTCACGCTGCACACCCGCTCGCAGCTGCCGCTTCAGCAGCAGACCCGGGTCATCGTCTCGCGCGGAGACACCCGGACCGAGGGCATCGACGCCTTCCGCGCGGTGCGCCGATCCGAGCTCACTCCTCGCGTGCCGGTCGGCCGCGCGGGGGGTCCGGCCTCCGGCTAGTAGCGGTATCGTGAGGGCGATGATCGCGTCGCTCGTCACGTCGCACGTCTGAAGCCTCGACCACGTCGCCCGGGTGGCGACTGCGCTCGAGGAGCAGCGTTTCATGGATTGCGTCGAGAGCGCGAATCCCGACGCGCGGCGTTTCGCTAAACTCCGGGCGCTTCGCCGGCGCTTCCGCTTCTCGCGCCACCCTCTGAATCCACTGCTCCAGGAGATCGATGGCTGATGGCTGACGACCACGCGAAGAACGGCGCCCCGAACGTGGGCCAGGTGCTCGAGATCAAGGGCGTCGTCGTCGACGCCGTCTTCTCCGACCGGCTGCCCGAGATCAACACCGCGCTCAGGATCTCCGTCCCGGAGCGCGAGGGCCGGCCCGCGATGGACATCGTGGCCGAGGTGCAACAGCACCTGGGCGACGACCGCGTCCGGGCCGTGGCGATGGACTCGACCGACGGCATCCCGCGCGGCGTCGACGTGATCGACACCGGTGCGCCGATCACCGTTCCCGTCGGAGAGCAGACGCTCGGCCGGCTGTGGAACGTCATCGGCGAGCCCGTGGACGGCAGGGAGGCCGCCGAAGGCGAGCGCTGGCCGATCCACCGCGATCCGCCCGAGTTCCAGGATCTCTCGGCGAAGGTCGAGATCTTCGAGACCGGGATCAAGGTCATCGACCTCGTCGCGCCGTTCGTGCGCGGCGGCAAGATCGGCCTGTTCGGCGGCGCCGGAGTGGGGAAGACGGTGCTGATCATGGAGCTGATCCACAACGTCGCCTTGGAGCACGGCGGCGTCTCTGTCTTCTCCGGCGTCGGCGAGCGCACCCGCGAGGGCAACGACCTCTGGCTCGAGATGAGCGAGTCGGGCGTGATCGACAAGGTCGCCCTCTGCTACGGGCAGATGAACGAGCCCCCGGGCGCGCGTCTACGCGTGGGCCTCTCCGGATTGACGATGGCCGAGTACTTCCGCGACCAGGGCCAGGACGTGCTGCTCTTCATCGACAACATCTTCCGCTTCGTCCAGGCGGGTTCCGAGGTCTCCGCCCTCCTGGGCCGAATGCCGAGCGCCGTGGGCTACCAGCCGACGCTTGCGACCGAGATGGGCCAGCTCCAGGAGCGGATCACGTCCACGCAGACCGGCTCGGTCACCTCGATCCAGGCGATCTTCGTCCCGGCCGACGACTACACCGACCCGGCCCCCGCGAACACGTTCGCGCACCTGGACTCCTCGGTCGTGCTCGAGCGCTCGATCGTCGAGCAGGGGATCTACCCGGCGATGGACCCGCTCGCCTCGTTCTCGCGCGCCCTTCAGCCCGGGATCGTCTCGGACGAGCACTACGACACCGCGACCCGCGTGCAGGAGATCCTGCAGCGCTACAAGGACCTGCAGGACATCATCGCGATCCTGGGCATCGACGAGCTCTCCGACGAGGACAAGGTGGTCGTCGCCCGGGCGCGTCGCATCCAGCGCTTCCTCTCTCAGCCGAACTTCGTGGCCGAGCAGTTCACCGGCCAGGAGGGCCGCTATGTGAAGCTCGAGGACACGATCGCGGGCTTCCGGGAGGTCATCGAGGGCAAGCACGACGACCTTCCCGAGCAGGCGTTCTACATGGTCGGCACGATCGACGAGGCCGTGGAGAAGGGCAAGCAGCTCGCCGGCGAGGAGGAGCCGCAGGCGGCTGCGGGAGCCGAGGAGGAGCCCGAGGAGCCCGAGGACGCGCGGGAGCCCGAGCCGGCCGCCGTCTGATCGACGCCTTCCCCGTGGCGGACAAGCACCTCTTCAGCGTCTCCCTCGTCACCCCAGAGGGCCCTGCCTTCGAGGGCGAGGCCGAGATGCTCGTGGTCCCTGGCGCTGACGGTGAAATCGGCGTGCTCGCACGCCACGCGCCGCTCGTCGCGCTGCTGAACGCGGGCAGCACCCGGGTCTACCGCGACCGTGACGCCGAGGACGTGCTCGAGTTCGCAACCGGGCCCGGCTTCTTCAAGGTCGAGCAGGACCGCGCGCTCGCGCTCGTCGACGACGCCGTCGAGGCACGCGAGATCGACCAGGCACGCGCGCAGGGCCAGCTGGAGGAGGCGCGGGCCGAGCTGGAGCGCGTCGAGAGCGGAGTCTCCGACGCCGACCGCTGGCAGCTCGAGCAGCGGATTCGGCACGCCGAGAACCAGCTGAGCGTCATCGGCCGTGGCTGATTCGGGGATTCAGCTCGAAGCCTTCGCGCCCGGCATGTACCCGCGGTCCGAGGCGCTCGTGCAGGCGACCCGCGACCTCGACCGGGGGCGGACGGGCCAGGCGGAGGTCGACGGTCAGGTCGAGCACGACCTCGACGAGCTGATCGCCGCGCAGCAGCAAGCCGGGCTCGACCTGCTCTCCGATGGCTTGCTGCGCTGGCAGGACCACTTCCGCCCGCTCCTCGAGGCCGCCGAGGGTCTCGAGACGGGCGCGCTCACGCGCTTCCTCGACACGAACACCTTCTACCGCGCGCCAAAGGCGACCGCCGAGGCGCCGCGGCTCTCTGGGCCGCTCGACGGGCGCTACGCATCGCCCCTGCCCGGCCCGCGGGTCGGGACGCTCCCCTCGCCGTACGCGCTCGCGCGCGGGACCGGGGTGTCGCCCGAGGCGATGGCAGAGCACGTCCTGGCACCGGCGCTCGCCGGACTCGACGCGGAGCTCGTCGTCCTCGTCGAGCCGTTCCTCGCGCCCGACGGGGCCGCGCCGGGCGATCTGGAGCCGGCGCTCGAGGCGCTCTCGAACCGGGCGAGACTCGCGCTGTGGTTCCCGTTCTCGGACGCGGGCCCGCTGCTCGAGCAGGGCGCGGCGGACCTCCCCGTCGACGGGCTCGGGATCGACTTCTACGCCACGCACCTCGACGCGGTCCCCGAGGGCTTCGACAAGCTCCTGCTCGCGGGCGTCGTCGACGTCCGCAGCTCGGTCGCGGAGGAACCCGAGGAGATCGCGAGGTTCGCCGCTCGCCTCGGGGATCGCGGGGTGGAGCGGATCGCGCTCGTCCCGAACGGCGACCTCCAGTACGTGGCCGAGCCGATCGCGCGCGAGAAGCTGGCGCGCCTCGGCCGGGCGAAGGCGGCGGCGTGAGCCGCTTCCTGACGCACGAGATCGGCTCGCTGGCCAAGCCGCCGTGGCTGGTCAAGACGAGCCAGGGGCGCGAGCTCGAGGAGAGCGACGTCCAGCACGCGCGCGCCTGGGGCGAGAAGGTCGGCGTCGAGGGCCACGAGGAACTGGTCGAGTCGCTCGAGCGAGGAGGAGCCGACCCGGACGACGTGGCGCTCTGGTCGAGCCGCTACTGCGTCCGCATGCAGGAGGCCGCCGGCCTCGACGTGATCTGGGACGGCGAGCAGACGAGGAGCGAGATGTACGCGTGGGCGATCGCGCACGCAAACGGCTTCGAGCCGCGCGGCATCGTGCGGAGCTTCGACAACAAGTACTACTCCAAGTCGGCCGCGACCGGCCCGGTCTCGCTGCAGGAGCCGTACCACAACGCCGAGTTCTCGTTCCTGCAGTCGGTGGCGAAGGCGAGGCTGAAGATTCCGATCACCGGCGCGTACACGCTCGCGGTCTGGTCGTACGACGAGCACCACACGCCGAAGGAGGGCCGTCTCGGGGCGGGGTACGGGCGCAAGCAGGAGGTTGCGGCCCGGCGCGAGCTGACGCTCGACATCGCGCGGAACCTGATCCGCCCGAACCTCGAGGCGCTCATCGAGCTCGGCGCCACCTGGATCCAGATCGACGAGCCCGGCGCCTCGACCGAGGCCGACGAGCTCGACCTGTTCGTCGAGAGCTTCAACGTCAGCGTCGAAGGGCTCGACTGCCTGTTCTCGACGCATCTCTGCTTCTCCGACTACGACCTCTTCTTCCCGGCGATCGAGGGCATGAGCGGCTGCCGCCAGTACTGCGTCGGCTTCGCCAACTACGACCGGCGAGAGCTCGGCGACTCCGCCGCGGACCGCCCGGGCTACGAGGTGATCTCGAAGTTCCGCGACCTCTCGTACGAACCGTCGCTCGGCCTCGGCGTGCTCGACATCCACACCGACTTCGTCGAGTCGTCCGAGCTCGTGCGCGACAGGATCCTGTACGCGGTGGAGGTGTTCGGCGGCCCGGAGCGAATCGATGTCTGCCCGGATTGCGGCCTTCGAACCCGCAGCTGGGAGGTTGCTTACGAGAAGCTGTGCGCGCTTGTCGAAGGAGCCCGCCTCGCCGAGGCGGCGCTCGCCTACAGGAAGGGCCAAGCCCCTCCGGAGTCTCGGCTATCCTGATGCGCGGCGAGCGCCTTTCCGGGCGTTTTCGCGTTCTTACGGATGAAGACGACGCTCAAGAGAGGCATCGGCCGCGGGGCCGCGGTGAACGGGAACGGCCGAGCGGTCATTCCGCCCGGGACGCTCTCGCCGGTCACGCTCTACCGCCAGCCGCCGCCGTCGAGGCCCGGAGTGGCCAAGACGATCGGCAAGTTCTTCCTCTGGCTGATCGTCCTGCTGCTGATCGTGGTCGCCGGCCTCGTGGGCGGCTTCTACCTCTGGGCGCACGAGAGCGCGAAGGCTCTCGGCTGCAGCTCGATCACGTGCAAGCGCGCGCAGCCGAGCCTCGCCACGATCCCGGACGCGCACCATCCGACGGTCGCGCTCGTCGTCGGCTACGACCACCGCGCGGGCGACGGCAACTCGCCCTCGCGCTCGGACACGATGATGCTGATCCGCGCCGACCCGACCACGAAGACGATCTCGCTGCTCTCGTTCCCGCGCGACCTCGTCGTGCCGATCTACTGCCCGTCGAAAACCCACACCGGGCCGCCGAGCTCGTACGGCACCGGGCGGATCAACTCCGCGTACGCGTTCTGCGGGGCGAGCGGCGCGCTGGAGACCGTCAAGCACCTCACGGGTGTTCCCGTCAACTACCTGATCAGCGTCAATTTCCTCGGCTTCATCGCGGTCGTGAACAAGCTCGGCGGCATCTGGATGGACGTCGACCGTCGCTACTACAACAAGAACGTCGGTACGCAGCTAACGGACTACGCGAACATCGATCTCCAGCCGGGCTACCAGCTGATGGACGGCAAGCACGCGCTCCAGTTCGTCCGCTTCCGGCACACCGACTCCGACCTGTACCGGCTCGCGCGCCAGCAGGAGTTCGTGAGCGCGATGCGCCAGCGGGTCGCCGACTCGCTCGGGCCGCAGAGCCTCGTCGGGATCGTGAACACGATCGCCGACCACCACTACATCGAGATCGGCGTCGGCGGCGGCGGCCACCTCGACCTGAACACGATCCTGCGCTACGCCTCGTTCGCGTACCACCTCCCGCACGGGCGGGTGTTCCAGACCAAGATCGACAACCTCACCGTCGGCAACGAGGTCTACGCGCCGCAGTCGAGCATCTCCGCGGCCGTGCAGAGCTTCCTCAGCCCGGACGTGGAGGCGCCGGCCACGCAGACCGCGGTCGCGCTCGGCCGCAAGATCCACCACAAGTTCACGCTCCCGCCCTCGCAGGTGTCGCTCACCGTGCTGAACGGGAACGGGATCGCCGGCTCGGCCGCGAACGCCAGCTACCTGCTCGGCCAGAAGGGCTACCGGATCATCCTCCCGCCGACCAACCAGCCGGCCAACGCGCCGAGCTGGAACTACTTCCACTCGAAGGTCTACTTCGACCCCAGGCGGGCGGCGAACGGCAGGTCCTCGGCCCAGCGGATCGCCCGGCTGGTCGGGAGTGCGGACGTCGCGCCGATGCCGCCGAAGATCGCGACTCTCTCGAACGGCGCGCTGACCGTGCTCGTCGTCGGCTCGACGTTCCACGACCAGTTGACCCCGATCGTGCTGCCGACAATGCCCGTGCGCCAGCCGCCCAACATCCGCGTCGACCCGGGTGAGACCCGGCCGTCGCTGTTCCGGCTCAAGAAGCGCATGCCGTTCCGGCTCCAGCTGCCGACGGTGCTCGAGCGCAACTCGTACTTCGACTCCGGCCTCGGCGAGACCCCCGTGCGTGTCTACCAGCTCGGAGGGAGCCCGACGGTGCGGCTCACCTACAGGATGGGCGCGAACGAGTACTGGGGCATCCAGGAGTCGCCGTGGGTCGACGCGCCGATCCTCGCGGACAAGAGCCTCACGCAATGGGTCGGCGGCCGGCGCTACGACCTCTACTACTCGGGCTCGCAGCTCCACATGGTCGTGCTGCGGACGGGCGGCGCGAGCTACTGGGTCGTGAACAGCCTCCTGAACGCACTCTCCAACGAGACGATGCTGGCGATCGCGCGCGGCCTCCGGCCGATGACTCGATAGTCTCCGGCGCGTGACGCCCGGGAAAATGCCTGCAATCGGGATATTCGGGGCCGGCTGGGTCGGCGTCGTCACCGGTGCGTGCCTCGCGGAGCTCGGCCACGACGTGGTCGTCCGCGACATCGTGCCCGAGCGGATCGAGGCGCTGGGCTCGGGGCGCGTGCCGTTCCACGAGCCCGAGCTCGAGGACCTGCTTCAGCGCAACCGCGACCGGCTGACGTTCACGCTCGACACGGGCGACCTGGCCGGAGCACAGGTGCTGTTCGTCTGCGTCGGCACGCCGCCCACCTACTCGGGCGACGCCGACCTCTCTGCCGTGTGGACCGTCGTCGACGAGCTGCCTCCGCCCGAAGGGCGCGTCCTCCTCGTGATGAAGAGCACGGTTCCGGTCGGAACCGGCGAGAAGGTGCTCGCGACGCTCGGCTCGCGCGGCCTCGACCACGTCGGCTACGTCTCGAACCCGGAGTTCCTGTCCGAGGGTACGGCCGTACGCGACTTCATGAAGCCCGACCGCGTGGTCGTCGGCGCGTTCACCGAGGCCGACGGGGCCGTCGTGGCGGAGCTCTACGAGCCGCTCGGGACGCCGATCGTGCGGGCCGACGTGGCCTCCGCGGAGATGATCAAGCTCGCGGCGAACGCGTTCCTGATGACGCGGATCAGCTTCATCAACGAGATCGCGAACGTCTGCGAGGCCACCGGTGCGGACGTCGTCGAAGTCGCGAAGGGGATCGGCCTCGACCACAGGCTGGGCCCGCACTTCCTGCGCGCGGGGATCGGCTGGGGCGGGAGCTGCTTCCCGAAGGACGGTGTGGCGCTGAAGCAGCTCGCCTCGAACTCGGGTTACCACTTCCAGCTCCTGAACGCGGTGATCGAGGTCAACGAGCTGCAGAAGCGGCGCGTGATCGGGAAGCTCGGAAAGCACCTCGGCGAGCTGCGCGGCAGGACCGTCGCGCTGCTCGGGCTCGCGTTCAAGCCGAATACCGATGATCTCCGCGAGGCTCCGTCGCTCGTGCTGGCCTCGAGGCTGCTGGCCGAGGGCGCCCACGTGCGCGCGTGGGACCCGGTCGCCGACGCCAACCATCTCCTCCAGGGCGTGACGTTCTGCGACAGCGTGCTCGAGGCCGTCGCAGGCGCCGACGCCGCGGTGATCGTCACCGAGTGGGACGAGCTCCGCTCGCTCGCCTCCGCCGAGGTCAAGGATGCGATGAGCCGCCCGCTGATCCTGGACGGCCGCAACCTCCTCGACCCGGAGGCCGCGCGCTCGGCCGGGTTCACCTACGAGGGAATCGGCCGCGCCGCCTCGCCGCTCTCCGCGCTGCCGGAGACGGAAGAGCGCGAGCACGAGCTCGAGGCCTGATGGAAGCGATCATCCTGGCGGGCGGCAAGGCCGAGCGACTCGGCGAGGCCGCGCAGGGCCTGCCGAAGGCGCTCGTCGAGGTCGGCGGGCGGCCGCTGGCGGCGTACCAGGTCGAGCAGCTCGCGGCTGCGGGCGTCGATCGCGTGATCGTGAGCTGCGTCGCGGGACAGGAGGCGTCGTTCGAGGCCGCGATCGGCAACCTCGGCCCCGAGATCGTCGCCGCCGGAGAGCCCGAGCCGCTCGGGCGGGGTGGAGGTCTCCGCTTTGCGGCCGCCGCGCGGCTGGAGGACGGCGATGTGCTCGCGCTGAACGGCGACGAGCTGGTGGACGTCGACCTGAACGCGCTGCTCGACGAGCAGAAGGCGGGCGGCGCCGCCGCGACGATCACTGTCGTGCCGCTCCAGTCGCCGTTCGGAGTCGTCGCGCTCGACGGCGACGTCGTCACGGGGTTCCGGGAGGCGCCCCGCCTCGAGGAGTGGGTCAGCTGCGGGGTCTATGCGCTCGGCGAGGAGGCGCTCGCGCGGCTGCCCGAGCGCGGCGACCACGAGACGACGATGTTTCCCGAGCTCGCCGTCGAGGGCCGCCTGCGCGCCCACCGGCACGAGGGCATGTGGCTGACCGTCAACACGCCGAAGGACCTCCGTGTCGCCGAGGAGCATCTCGCCGCCAACCCCGGCTGGCCGGTGAAGGCCTAGGCGTGGGCTCCGTCGACGGCGGCGTCGGGCGTTTCGCGTCGGAGCAGCAGCGTGTGGACAAGCCCTGGGGCCACGAGCTGATCTTCGCGGTCGCCGAGAGCTACGTCGGCAAGCTGCTCGTCGTCAGAGCGGGCGAGTCGCTCAGCCTCCAGTACCACAGGGAGAAGGACGAGTCGTGGTACGTGCTCGAGGGCCACGCCGAGCTCGAGCTCGGCTTGCACGACGAGGACGAGCTTGTGAGCGAGGTGATCGGCCCGGGCGCCTCGTTCCGCTTCCGGCCCGGGACCGTGCACCGGCTGACGGCGCTGGAGGACACGACCATCTTCGAGGTCTCGACGCCGGAGCTCGACGACGTCGTCCGGCTGGAAGACCGGTACGGCCGCGATTGACACAAGTGTGTTAAGGTCTGCGGAATGACCGGAGTTACCGTCGGAGACGCCGCGACACAGACCGGCTGGTCGCCGCGGATGCTCCGCTACCTCGAACGCGTGGGTCTCGTCGTCCCGGTGCGCAGCGCCGGCGGCTACCGCCTCTACGGCCTGCTCGAGCTGAACCAGCTCCGGTCGCTGCGCGAGCTTCGCCGCCGCTTCCGCGTGGAGCTGACGGAGATGGCATTCGCGGCGAGGCTGCGCCGCGAGCCCGACCTGCGGGCTGCCGTCGACAGCTGGCTCGCGGGCGTCGAGCTCTCCGCGCTCGACTGGGAGCAGCGCAAGCACGAGCGGCTTCTCGCCGCCTGAAACCGCAACCGAGAGGACCGAACGCATGGCGACGACACGACGACACGACGTAAAGGACCTGGCGCTCGCGGGAGAGGGCCTGAGCCGGATCGAGTGGGCTGACCGGCAAATGCCGGTTCTGGCCATGATCCGCGACCGCTTCGAGCGCGAGCAGCCGCTCTCCGGCTCCCGGATCTCGGCCTGCCTCCACGTGACGAGCGAGACCGCGAACCTGATGCGGACGCTCAAGGACGGGGGCGCCGACGTCGTCCTGTGCGCGTCGAACCCCCTCTCGACCCAGGACGACGTCGCCGCGGCGCTCGTCGACGAGTACGACATCTCGACGTTCGCGATCAAGGGCGAGGACAACGACACCTATTACCGTCACATCGAGGCCGCTGTCGACCACAAACCGCAACTGACGATGGACGACGGAGCCGACGTGATCGGCGTCCTGCACGCGCACCGGCGCGAGCAGCTCGGCGACATCATCGGGGGCACGGAGGAGACGACCACCGGCGTGATCCGCCTCCGGGCGCTCGAGCGCGACGGCGCGCTCGGTTTCCCCGTCGTTGCTGTCAACGACGCCAAGACGAAGCACTTCTTCGACAACCGCTACGGCACGGGCCAGTCGACGATCGACGGGATCATCCGCGCGACCAACATCCTGCTCGCGGGGCGCAAGTTCGTCGTCGCCGGCTACGGTTGGTGCGGCCGAGGCGTCGCGCTGCGGGCGAAGGGCATGGGCGCGCAAGTGATCGTCACGGAGGTCGACCCGCTGCGAGCGCTCGAGGCCGCGATGGACGGCTACGAGGTGCTGCCGATGGACAGGGCCGCCGAGGTCGGAGACATCTTCGTCACCGCCACCGGCGACAAGTCAGTGATCAGGCGCGAGCACATGGAGCGCATGAAGGACGGCGCCGTGCTCGCCAACACGGGTCACTTCAACGTCGAGATCGACATCCCGGCTCTGCGCTCGCTCGCCACTGAGACCCGCACGCTGCGCCAGCTCGTGGACGAGTTCCAGCTCGAGGACGGTCGCCGCATCTACCTGATCGCGGACGGCAGGCTCGTGAACCTCGCCGCCGCCGAGGGGCACCCCGCCCAGGTGATGGACATGTCGTTCGCAAACCAGGCGCTCTCGGCCGAGTACATGGTCGCGAACGCGGCGAGCCTCGAGCGCAAGGTCTACCCGGTGCCCGAGGAGATCGACCAGGAGATCGCGCGGCTCAAGCTCGCGACGATGGGCGTGGCGGTCGACCAGCTCACCGAGGAGCAGGCCAAGTACCTCGCCTCCTGGGACGAGGGCACCTAGTCGATCCGGAGCGGCCCGGCCGGTCGGGCTACAGTCAGGCGCGTGCTGGAGCCTGAGCGAATCCTGCGGCTCGAGGACGACCGGGTCGTGCTGCTCGACCAGCGTCGGCTTCCGGACGAGGAGGTCGAGCTGGTCTGCCGCTCTTCGCGGGAAGTGGCGGACGCGATCCGGGTGCTCGCGGTGCGCGGGGCCCCGGCGATCGGGATCGCGGCCGCGTACGGGTACGCGGTCGCGGCGGCCCGTGGCGAGGATCTCGACGCGGCCGCCGCGGAGCTCGAGACGGCGCGACCGACCGCGGCCAACCTGGCCTGGGCGCTGCGTGAGGTCCGTGCAGCCTCGGATCCCGCCGAGCGAGCCCGGGAGCTGCACGCAGAGGAGGTCGAGCGCTGCCGCCAGATGAGCGCGCACGCCGCGGGACTGATCGCCGAGGGGAGCCGCGCGCTCACGCACTGCAACACGGGCGGCCTGGCCACTGGTGGCCAGGGCACCGCGCTCGGAGCGCTGCTGGAGGCGTGGTCTCGGGGCCTCGTCCGCCACGTGTTCGTCGGCGAGACGAGGCCCCTGCTCCAGGGCGCACGCCTGACTGCGTGGGAGCTCGAGGCTGCGGGCGTCCCGCACACGGTGATCGCGGATTCCGCGGCCGGGTACCTGCTGGCAGCCGGCGAGGTCGATTGCGTGCTGGTCGGCGCCGACCGGATCGCCGCGAACGGTGACACGGCGAACAAGATCGGGACGTATCCGCTGGCGGTGCTCTCGGCGCGGCACGAGGTGCCGTTCACCGTCGTCGCCCCGACGTCCACGGTCGACCTCGAGACGCCGAACGGGGCCGAGATCCCGATCGAGGAGCGCGATCCGGCAGAGGTCTCTTCGCGCTTTCCCGCCCGGAATCCGGCGTTCGACGTCACTCCGGCCGAGCTGATCTCGGCGATCGTGACCGAGCTCGGCGTCAACCGTCCTCCGTACGCCGTGAGCCTCGCGAGTCGAGCGGTGCCCGCGTGAAGGCGGTCATCCTCGCGGCGGGGTACGCGACGCGGCTCTATCCGCTGACGCTCGACCGGCCGAAGCCTCTGCTCGAGGTGGGAGGCCGGCCGATCCTGTCCCACCTGCTCGAGCGGCTCCCGCTCGCCGAGCTCGACACGGTCTACATCGTCACGAACGCGAAGTTCACACGGCATTTTCTTGAATGGGCGGAGTCGGAGGACGCGCCGATCGAGGTGGTCGACGACGGCACGACCAGCGATGACGACCGGCTCGGCGCGATCGGCGATCTCGACCTCGTGATCACGACGAAGGGGGTGGACGACGATCTCGTGGTCGTCGCGGGGGACAATCTGTTCACGGAGCCGCTCGATGGGTTCGTCCGCTACGGGCAGGAGCGCGGCGCACCGGTGACGGCCGTCTACGACACACACGATCTCGCGGCGATCAGCCGCTACAGCGCGATCGGCCTCGATGCGGATTCGCGCGTCATCTCGTTCGAGGAGAAGCCGGAGCGGCCGACGACGACCCTGGCGGGCATTGCCCTCTACTTCTATCCGCGCGCGACGCTGCCCCTCGTGGCCGAGTACCTGGCGGAGGGCAACAACCCTGACCAGCCGGGCCGCTTCGTCGGGTGGCTCTATCAGCGGACGGTCGTCTACGCGTGGCCCGTGCCGGGCCGGTGGCTCGACATCGGGACACCCGAGACCCTGGCCGAGGCCGACCGCGCCTTCGGCGGTTCGGGCGACGTGGCCGGCTCCGACAGCTGACACGCATTCGTCACATGTCCGTAACACACGCGTGACGGGTTGAGCCGTACCCTCGCCGGAGGAGGTGAGGACGGTGTGAGGTGAGACTTCTGGATCTCTTGCTGCCGGCTCGCTGCGTCGTGTGCGGAGTGGGCGGAGAGCAGCTGTGCACGGCTTGCCGGGATGCTCTGCCGCGGCTGCGACCGCCGCTCTGCGAGCGCTGTGGCGCTCCCACCGCCTGGCCCGTGGGGCGCTGCCGGGAGTGCTCGGGCCGCCGACTGGCGTTCGGGTCCGCGCGTGCGGCGGTCGAGTACGACGAGCGCGTACGCCGCGTGGTCGCGGCCTGGAAGGAGCGGGGGCTGCGCCGTCTGGCCGGCGAAGTGGCGCTGCTCGTCGCGGAAGCGCTTCCGGCGCCTGGCGCGGCCGTGCTGACGTTCGTTCCCCCTGACCGAGAGCGGGTGCTGACGCGCGGGCACCACCCGGCGGAACGCCTGGCGCTCGATCTCGGCGCACTCTGGGAGCTTCCAGTCCGGCCACTCGTCGGGAGAACGCGCTCGGTTCGGCACCAGCGGGGCCTGACGCTGCCCGAACGCCGGCGAAACGTCGCCGGCGCGTTTCACCCTGCGTCCAAGGCGCCGCCCCGTGTTGCGCTCGTGGACGACGTGTACACGAGCGGAGCAACCGTCGCGGCGGCCGCGTCCGCCCTCCGCAAGGGCGGCGCCCGGCACGTCGAGGTCGTGACGTTCGCGCGGGTCGTCCGTTAGATTCCGTGGCCAACCGGCGTCGAAGGAGAGACCGATGCAGTTCCAGGTCAAGGGCAGGAACCTCGAGGTCAGCGATTCGATCCGGAGCTACGCGGAGGAGAAGCTGGGGAAGCTCGAGCGCCAGCTCAAGGACCCGCGGATCGAGCTCGAGCTCGCGCTGGAGAGGAACCCGTCCATCGCGGAGAACAAGGTCGCCGAGGCGACCATCTGGACGAAGGGCCCTGTGCTCCGGGCGCGCGAGGCCTCGTCGGACATGCGGGCGTCGATCGACCAGCTGGTCGAGAAGCTCGAGCGCCAGGTCACCCGCTACCGCCGCCAGGGCCGCGACCGTCGGCGCAAGGCCGCCCGCGCCAACGACTCCGCGCTCGAGGCGACTCCCGTCCTCCGGGACGAGGAGAGCCCGCTGATCGTCAAGACCAAGCAGTTCGCGGTCAAGCCGATGAGCCCGGAGGAGGCCGTGCTGCAGCTCGAGCTGATCGGGCACGACTTCTTCGTCTTCCGCAACGCCGAGTCGGGTGAGGCGAACGTCGTCTACCGCCGCCGCGACGGCGACTACGGGCTGATCGAGCCGCAGTGATCTTCCGGCGCGAGCCGCTCCACCGGAAGCTCGCGCGTGAGGCCGGCCTCGAGCTCGACCCGGACTCGGAATCCGCCACAGAGACGCCGCTCGGCCCGGCCCCGGCCGTCGAGCCCGAACCGACACGAGCACCCGAGCAGGAGCCGGTCGACTTAGGCCCGCGCTGGGGCGTCACCGGTCTCCACGGCGTTCCGCGACCCCGGCGCTGGGACACCGTCGACTCGGTCGAGGCGACCGGCCTCAGAGGCGACGAGGTGCATTTCGTGGCGCTTCCGAACGGCGAGCTCGTCGTGGACGAGGACGAGCCCGACGGCGCGCTCGTCCCACTCGCAGAGGCAATCGAGGCGAACATCGAACCGCCGTACCGTGCAGAGGCCGTGCGCCGCGAGGACGACGTGTGGGCCGTCGCTGCCCGCCGCGTCCGGATCGCCGAGCTCGACGCGCCCGGCGACCGCATCGAGCTGGCCGTGAACGGGGACGAGCGCACGCTCGTCGTCGACGGCGAGTCGATTGCGGCAAGGATCCCCGAGCTCGAGCGCCTGGCAGAGCGCGAGGGCGCCGCGTACGTCGCCCGCGCCGAGCGCGTCGACGAGACGCTCTGGGAGGTCGAGATCGATCTGCTCTAGCCGGGGCGCCGACCCGAGGCCCGCGTGCGACCCGCTACCCTAGACCCGATGTCCCAGCAGCTCGGATCGTTCGAGAAGGTCCTTCGCTTCGGCGAGGGGCGTCGACTGAAGAGGCTCGCCGCGCAGGCCGACTACATCGGCTCGCTGGAGCCCGACTTCGAGGCGCTCAGCGACGAACAACTGGCCGGCAAGACCGTCGAGTTCCGCGAGCGGATCGAGAACGGCGAGCCGGTCGACGAGCTCATCTTCGAGGCGTTCGCCGCCGTCCGCGAAGCCTTCAAGCGCTCGATGGGCGTCCGCCTGTTCGACGTCCAGCTGATGGGCGGGATCGTCCTCCACGAGGGCGACATCGCCGAGATGCGCACCGGCGAGGGAAAGACGTTCGTCGCCGTGCAGCCGCTCTACCTGAACGCGCTGACCGGCCAGAGCGTGCACCTCGTCACCGTCAACGACTACCTCGCCAAGCGCGATCCGGAGTGGACGAAGCCGGTCTGGGAAGCGCTCGGGATGCGCGCCTCCTCCGTCCAGAACATGATGCCGTTCGACGAGCGGCGCGAGGCATACGAGGCCGACGTCGTCTACGGCACGAACTCCGAGTTCGGCTTCGACTACCTCCGCGACAACATGGCCGTCTCGCTCGAGGGCGTCGTCCAGCGCGGCCACGACTACGCGATCGTGGACGAGGTCGACTCGATCCTGATCGACGAGGCGCGGACGCCGCTGATCATCTCCGGCGAGCCCGAGGTCGCGGCGCAGACGTACTACGACTTCGCGCGCATCGTGAAGGGGCTCGATGGATATGCGTCCAAGCCCGGCGACCCGAAGGGCTCGGGCGAGGCATCGGGCGCCGACTACGAGTTCGACAAGAAGCACAAGACGGTCTCGCCGATGCAGGGCTCGATCGAGAAGGCCGAGCGCGCGCTAGGGATCGACAACCTCTACGACCCGCGCAACGCGCAGCTCGCCAACCACCTCAACCAGGCCCTGAAGGCGCAGTCGCTCTACCACCGCGACGTCGACTACGTCGTCCAGGACGGTGAGGTCAAGATCGTCGACGAGTTCACCGGCCGGATCATGGAAGGGCGCCGCTGGTCGGAGGGCCTGCACCAGGCGGTCGAGGCGAAGGAGGGCGTGCGAATCCAGGAGGAGCACGTCACGATGGCGACGATCACGCTCCAGAACTACTTCCGCCTCTACACGAAGCTCGCGGGCATGACCGGTACCGCCAAGACCGAGGAGAAGGAGTTCGTCGAGATCTACGGCCTGAACGTCGTCGAGATCCCGACGAATGTCGACATCGCGCGCGACGACCGCAACGACCAGATCTTCAAGACCAAAGAGGCGAAGTACGGGGCCGTGATCGAGGACATCAAGGACCGGAACGCGATCGGCCAGCCGGTGCTCGTGGGCACGATCTCGGTCGAGGTCTCGGAGCACCTCTCGCAGCTGCTCGAGCGCCAGGGCATCAAGCACAACGTCCTCAATGCGAAGCAGCACGAGCAGGAGGCGGCGATCATCGCCGAGGCGGGACAGGCGGGCGCGGTCACGATCGCGACGAACATGGCCGGCCGCGGCGTCGACATCAAGCTCGGCGACGGCGTCCGCGAGCTCGGCGGCCTGTACGTGCTCGGCACCGAGCGCCACGAGGCGCGCCGGATCGACAACCAGCTGCGAGGCCGCTCCGGGCGCCAGGGCGACCCGGGCGAGTCGCGCTTCTACCTGTCCGGCCTCGACGACCTCGTCCGCCTGTTCGCAGGCAACCGGATCTACGGGATCATGGAGCGCTTCAAGGTGCCCGACGACCAGCCGATGGAGGCCGGCGTTCTCTCGCGCCAGATCGAGAACGCGCAGAAGAAGGTGGAGGAGCAGAACTTCGTCATGCGCAAGAACGTCCTCAAGTACGACGACGTCCTCAACAAGCAGCGCACGGTCATCTACGAGCAGCGGCAACGGGTCCTCCACGGCGAGGACCTGTCAGAGGAGGTCTCGGACTGGATCGACGAGGTGATCGAACGGACGGTCGCCCAGTACACCGAGAGCGAGCACTCCGAGGAGTGGGACCTCGAGGCGCTGTGCGGGGCGATGCAGGACCTCTACGCACCCGACGAGCCGATCACGGTCGAGGAGCTGCGCGAGGAGGTCGCGCTCGAGCGCGAGGCGCTGGTCCAGGAATTCCAGGAGGACGCGCACGATCGGTACGAGGAGAAGGAGAAGGCCCTCGGCCCCAACCCGGACACCGGCGAGCCGCTGATTCGCGACGTCGAGCGCTTCGTGCTCCTTCAGGTCGTCGACACGCGCTGGCGGGAGCACCTCGAGAACATGGACTACCTGCGCGAGGGCGTCCATCTGCGGTCGATGGCGCAGAAGGACCCGCTCGTCGAGTACACCGCCGAGGGGCACGTGATGTTCCAGGAGCTGAACGCGACGATCCAGGAGGAGGTCGTGGTGACGCTCTTCCATGCCGAGATCGAGGTCGAGCAGGTCGAGCAGCTCCAGCAGGTGCAGGCGGCCCAGGCTCTCGACGGAGGGGCGGTCGCGTACCAGCACGAGTCACTCGCGGGCGCGCAGGCGATCGCGGCCGCGGGAGCCGGGGCGCTCGTGACCGACGGCGGCTCGATGACGACCGCGGGCGGGCTCGACGGAGGCGGCGGGGCGGTGGCGACCCAGCGCGTGGTCTCGGACCGCGACAAGATCGGCCGCAACGACCCGTGCTGGTGCGGCAGCGGCAAGAAGTACAAGCGCTGCCACGGCGCGTAAGCCACAGGCGCTCGAGCCCGAGGTCCGCCGACAGGGCCGCGGCCTATTCTCGGCTCATGCGGCTCGCCGTGACCGTTCGCTTTCCCGATGCGTCCGAGGCGACCCGTCAACGCGTCCTGCGCGCCGGGCCGCTGGACGCGTTCTGTGGTTGGCCGGAGGGGACAACCGGCAGTGGACTTGCCAAGACCTCTGTCGAGCTCGGCTCCCGCCGGCGCGCGGTCCGCGTCAGTCTCGGCACGAGCGAGCCCGACCCGATGCGGTTCACATGCGGCCTGCACGCCCACACGGACTCGCCCGGCGACAACGCCGCCTACGAGCGAAGCGCAGTCGTCGCGGCGCACCTGACGCCTGCCCAGTAGCTGTGCTCGTCCCCTCCGGGGTCGGACCCCGGCCGTGCCTCCGACGGACATTCGGCATGGAGCAGTCAGGGTCGGCTCGGGAGCAAGCTTGGCGTGTCGTGGCCGGTGGGGCCGTGTCTTGGGGTCAGACCCCGGCCGTGGCCGTTTCGGACTCGGCCCGCGCAGGTCGCTACCATCGACTCCGCGATGGCCGACCAGACTCCCACCGTTTCGCTCGAGCAGCAGCTGCAGGAGATCGGGGCCCAGCTTGCCTGGGTCCGTGATTACCTTTGACCCGGACGCACTCGACAAGCGGATCGCCGAGCTCGAGCAGGAGCTCGGCAGCCCGGGGTTCTGGGACGACCAGCAGCACGCGGCGCAGGTCTCGGCCGAGCACGCGCGGCTGAGCAGGCGCCTCGAGCGCTACCGCCGCCTGATCCAGGAGTACCAGGACGCGCAGGAGCTCCTGGCGATGGACGGCGACATGGCCGCCGAGATCGAAGCCAGCATCGCGCCCCTCCGCGACGAGCTCGACCGCCTCCAGGAGGACGCCCTCTTCTCCGGCGAGTACGACGGCGGCGACGCGCTCGTCACGATCCACGCGGGCACCGGCGGCACCGACGCGCAGGACTGGGCCGAGATGCTGCTGCGCATGTACCTCCGCTGGGCGCAGGAGCGCGGCTTTCAGTCGGAGCTGCTCGAGGCGAGCCCCGGAGAGGAGGCCGGCCTCAAGTCGGCGACGTTCACGGCCAAGGGCGAGAACGCCTATGGGATCTTCAAGGCCGAGCGCGGCGTCCACCGGCTCGTTCGCCTGAGCCCCTTCGACCAGGCACATCGCCGCCACACGAGCTTCGCCCAGGTGATCGTCAGCCCGCTGCTCCCGGAGGACGTGGACGTCGAGATCGACGAGAGCGACCTCCGGACCGACACCTACCGCGCGAGCGGCGCGGGCGGCCAGCACGTGAACAAGACCGACTCCGCCGTCCGCATCACGCACCTCCCGACGGGGATCGTCGTCCAGTGCCAGAACGAGCGCTCGCAGAGCTCGAACAAGCAGACCGCGCTGCGCATCCTCAAGTCGCGCCTCCTGGAGCAGGAGCAGGAGCGGCGCGAGGAGGAGCTGGCGCGGGAGCGGGGGGCGGCGCAGGACATCGGCTTCGGAAGCCAGATCCGCAGCTACGTGCTCCACCCGTACCAGCTCGTGAAGGACCACCGGACGGACTACGAGACCGGAAACACGCAGGCCGTGCTGGACGGCGAGCTCGACGACTTCGTCCGCGAGTACCTCCTCGCGAGGGCGGCTGGTAGGGCACTGTAGCCACGCGCATGGAGACAGACCCGGAAACCGGCTCAACCCCGCCGAATGCAGGTGGAAAGGGCGTTGCGCTCTCCGTGGGTTCAGCTAGACTCGGGCGTCTAGTCGAACCGGATGCGAAGGGGTCGCGTCCCTCCCGCCACGTGCAGGAACTGGGTCTCCAACAGACAGACGAAGCCACTCCGACGGCTGTCCTCGAAGAATTCGAGCCCGTCCTGCCGCCGCCTGCGCCGACGAGCTCGGCGATGGTCATCTTCGAGAACGTCACGAAGATCTACGAGCCGGACGTGAGGGCGCTGCGCGACGTCTCGTTCGCGATCGACAAGGGCGAGTTCGTCTTCATCGTGGGCGCCTCGGGCTCGGGCAAGTCGACGATCGTCCGCCTGGTGCTGAAGGAGCTCGAGCCCACCTCCGGCAAGATCATCGTCGGCGGGCGCGAGCTCGGCCGGCTCAAGCGAAAGAAGGTCCCGCTGCTGCGCCGCAACGTCGGCTGCGTGTTCCAGGACTTCAAGCTGCTCACGAACCGCACCGCGGCCGAGAACGTGGCCTACGCCCTCAAGGTGCAGGGCGAGAGCGGCACCGCGATCCGGCGCAAGGTTCCTGAGGTGCTGAACCTCGTCGGGCTCGCGCACAAGATGTCGTCGTATCCCGACGAGCTCTCCGGTGGCGAGCAGCAGCGCGTCTCGATCGCGCGCGCGTTCGTGAACCACCCGCCGCTCCTCATCTGCGACGAGCCGACCGGCAACCTCGACCCCGACACGAGCGTCGGGATCATGCAGCTCCTCTACCGGATCAACCGCTCGGGCACCACGATCCTGATGGTCACCCACGACCGCGAGATGGTCGACAAGATGCGCAAGCGCGTGATCGCCCTCGAGGAGGGGAAGCTGGCCCGCGACGAGCGCCGCGGCGGCTACACGTCGGAGTGATGAGTCGGTTCAGGCTGATCACCGCGGAAGCGGTGCGGTCCCTCGGGGCGAACCTCTCGACCACGTTCGCCGCCACGACCACCGTCCTGATCGGGATGTTCATGCTCGGCCTCGTCATCGGCTTCGGCAGCTGGGCGCTCTCCCTGAGCGACCACTACAAGAAGGAGCTGCTCGTCGAGGTCAACTTCTGCACGCCGCTCAGGTGCCACGCGGAGGCGACGACCAAGCAGATCGACACGGTTCACAACCAGCTGATCGCGATGCCCGGGGTCAGGAGCGTCCGCTTCGTCTCGAAGGAAGAGGGTTGGAAGCAGATGCAGAAGCAGCGGCCGGAGCTGACCCAGGCCGCGATCAGCAACCCGCTCCCCGACAAGTTCGACGTGTACCCCAAGCAGGCGGAGGACATCGACGCGATCGTCAACCGCATCAGCGAGCTGCCGGCGAACAGCGGGATCCAGAGCACGTGCCCGCCGGCGCCGGGGACCACCGCCGCGAAGACGTCCGCCGGAAAGGCGTGCAACCGCATCACGCACAAGGTGGTCTCGGTCGCGCGCTATCTCTGGATCGTCGTCCTGATCGCGTTCTTCGTCCTGCTCGTCTCCTCGACGCTCCTCGTCGCGAACACGATCCGGCTCTCGATCTTCGCGCGCCGCCGGGAGATCGAGGTGATGAAGCTCGTCGGAGCGACGAACTGGTTCGTGCGCGGGCCGTTCATGATCGAGGGGCTCCTGTGCGGGCTCGCAGGCGCGGTCGCGGCGGTGATCCTGTTAGCGCTCGGCCGGACGATCTTCCTCGGCCACGTCGTCAGCGTGGGCCACACGGACGTGCACGCGTGGCCCTTTGGCCTGCACGTGCTGATCATCCTCGGCGCGGGGCTGCTGCTCGGCGCTGCGGGCTCCGGGCTCACCATCCGCCGTTTCCTCCAAGTCTGAAACGGTCGTAGTCGAGATCTCACGGCGAGGGAAGCTCGTCGTGGGCGACCCGTACTTCACGCCTGGCGTCCCGCTGATGCTGGACAGGAAAGGCAGTGGCGAGGCGAGCCCGGGCGATCTCGCGGTCGTGCGCAAGGGCCGCGGGCGGGCGAAGGTCGAGCGGGTGCTCGGGCGGGCGAGCGTGATCGAGACGGTGCTCGAGGGCCTGCTCGTCGAGGAGGGCGAGCGCCGCGGCTTCGAGCCGTTCGAGCTCCGCGAGCCCTCGCTCGACGGGCGCGTCGACCTCCGCGACGAGCTCGCGTTCACGATCGACCCCGAGACGGCGAAGGACTTCGACGACGCGCTCACGCTCCACGACGACCGCGTCCTCGTCCACATCGCCGACGTCTCCTGGTTCGTCCAGACCGGCTCGCCGCTCGACCTGGGCGCGACCGAGCGGGCGTTCTCGGTCTACGTGCCGGGCCTCGTCGCGCCGATGCTGCCGCCGGAGCTCTCGGACGACGCCTGCTCGCTGCGCCCGGACGTCGACCGGCTCTGCGTCACGGTCGAGGTCGAGCTCCCCTCGGGCGAGGCTCGCTTCTACCGCTCGGTGATCCGCAGCAGAGCCCGACTGACCTACTCGCAGGCCGAGGCGATCCTGGCCGGGCGCGAGGAGGCGGCGCCGGAACTCGTCGAGGCTCTCCGCCGGGCCGAGCGTGTGACCACCGACCTGCGCGAACGGCGGTTCGCGCGGGGCGCGCTCCGGATCGAGAGCGGGGAGGCGGCGTTCAGCTTCGACGGCGAGGGCGGAGTCGCGGACGCGAGGATCGAGTCGGAGCCCCACGCGCACGTGCTCGTCGAGGAGCTGATGATCCTCGCGAACGAGGCCGTGGCCGGCCTGCTCGCCGGAAGGCGGCGCGAAGCGCTGTACCGCGTGCACGAGCAGCCGGAGCCCCAGTCGGTCGAGCTGCTCCTCGCCAAGCTCGCCGACCTCGGCGTGCCGACGCCGCCCGAGCCCGACCGGTTGAGCCACGCGGATGCAGCGGCCCTCGCCGCGGCGGTCAGCGAGCGCGTGACCGACCACACCGCGCGCTCGAAGGTCGGCCGCATCGCCTTCCCCGCGCTCGTCCTCCAGGCGCTCAAGCAGGCGCGCTACGACCCGCGCAACCTCGGCCACTCGGGCCTCGCGAGCCCCGCCTACTGCCACTTCACCTCGCCGATCCGTCGCTACCCCGACCTCGTCTGCCACCGCGCCCTGCTCCGAGAGCTCGGCGCCTCGGACGAGCCGCTCCCCGAGGATCTCGGCGGCCTCGCCGAGCACGCTTCCGCGCGAGAGCGGGACGCGGCGGCGCTCGAGTACCGGGCCGACGAGATCTGTCTCGCGTGGCTGCTCGAGCGGCGGCTGTTCGAGCTCGGCTGGGAGAAGGCGTTCGAGGGCGAGATCACGGGTCTGATCGGCTCGGGCCTTTTCGTCCGGTTCGCGGAGGTCTTCGAGGGCTTTGTCCCGGCGCGGCGCCTCACCGACGACTACTACGAGCTGAACGAGCTCGCGACGGCCCTTGTCGGCCGGCGTGGCGGCCGCCGGTACCGGCTCGGCGACCCGATCGAGGTGCGGGTCGAGGAGATCCGCCGCAACGAGGGCAAGGTCGAGCTCCGTGTGTAACTTGGCACCATGGCCAAGGGCTCCGGCGAGAAGCTCATCGCGGACAACCGTCGCGCGCGGCACGAGTACCACCTGCTCGAGCGCGTCGAGGCGGGGCTCGCGCTCGTGGGGAGCGAGGTCAAGGCGCTGCGCCAGGGCCACGCGATCCTGCAGCGGGCCTACGCCGACCCGCGCGACGGCGAGCTCTGGCTCGTGGGGCTCCACATCCCGCCCTACGTCCAGGCCTCGGTCGAGCCGCACGACCCCGACCGCGACCGCAAGCTTCTCCTGCACCGCCGCCAGATCGACCAGCTGACCTCGAAGGTCGAGGAGCGCGGCCTGACCATCGTGCCCACTCGCCTCTACTTCAAGGACGGGCGCGCCAAGGTCGAGCTCGCGCTCGCACGCGGCAAGGAGCTCCGGGACAAGCGGCGTGACATCGCCGACCGCGAGGCGAGGCGCCGGATCGAGCGCGAGCTCAAGTCCCGCCACTGACGGCGTACAGGCGCCACTCGCCCTGAACGCCCTTCAGCTTGAACTCGCCGCGGTCGTCGAACCGGAGTCCCGAGCCGGCGACGAGATCGTGCACCGTGCGGGAGACGAGCACCTCACCGGGTCCGGCCTTCCCGGCCACGCGGGCCCCGATGTGGACCGCCACCCCTGCAAGCTTGTCCCCGACGATCTCGCATTCGCCCGTGTGGACGCCGGCCCGGATCTCCAGGCCCAGCGGACGGACGGCGTCCACCGCCGCGACCGCGCAGCGGATGGCACGCGCGGGCCCGTCGAAGTTCGCGAGGAATCCGTCGCCGGCGGTGTCGATCTCCCGTCCGCGGAAGCGCTCGAGCTCCCGCCTGATGGTTGCGTGGTGTGCCTCCAGCGCCTCCCGCCAGCGCCGGTCGCCGAGCTCGGTCGCCCGCTCGGTCGAGCCGACGATGTCGGTGAACAGGACCGTCGCGAGCACGCGGCTCGGCTCGGGTGCCTCGCGCGCGCCGGTGAGGAACTCGCGGATCTCGTCCAGGATGTCGTCGCCTCCGCTCGCCCACGGGATGTGGACGCTCCCCGGAAGCTCGACGTATCGGGCGGAGGGGATGTTCGCAGCAAGGAAGCGGGCGGCCTCGACGTGGCAGACCGGGTCCTCGACGCGGTGCAGGATCAGGGTCGGCACCCGGATCGAGGGAGCGACGTCGCGCACGTCGATCTCCATGCCCATGTCCATGAACGCGACCGCGTCCTGCGGAGTGGCCGAGGCCGTCTGGAGCCTCGCGAACCAGGAGTTCGAAGCCTCGGCGTCCGGGTCGTCCGGGAAGAAAAGCACGGATCCCCGCCCGCCGGCGCCCCAGAGCTCCGGCACCCGGGCCATCGTCGCCTCGTGCTCTTCCCGGGTTGCCTCACCCCAGGGCCAGTCGTCCGTAGTCTCCTCCTTGACCTCGGCGCCAACCAACACGAGTGCCTGCGTGCGCTCCGGGTGAGTGGCTGCGAAGAGCATCGAGAGCGGGCCGCCCTCGGAGACGCCTACCAGCACCGCCTGCTCGGAGCCGACGGCGTCCAGCACCGCGCGCACGTCGTCCATCCGCTCCTCGAGCGTCCCCACGCGGACGCGCTGGGAGAGACCCATGCCGCGCTTGTCGAAGAGGATCAGCCGGGAGAAGGACGCGAGCTCCTCGCAGAAGCGCCGGTAGCCCGGGTGGTCCCACAGCACGTCGAGGTGGGTCAGCCAGCCCGCGACCCAGATGACGTCCGGCCCTTCGCCGAGAACCTGGTAGGCAATCTCGATGTCGCCGCTCATCGCGTAGCGGACCGGCGGCCTCAAGCGAGCGGCCCTCTCAAGTGAATGCGGCCGATGCCGGGCCGGTAGCCGAAACGCTCGTTCAGGCGGCGGATCGGCGCGTTGCGCTCGTCGTTGCGCGTGCGGAGCTCCTCGTAGCCGTTCGCCTTCGCCCAGCCGATCTGCGTAGCCTTCAGCGCGCGACCGACGCCGCGCCCGCGCCACGCCCGCTTCACGCCGGTCAGGTCGTGGTACGCGCTCGTAGGCCGGGCCTCGGTGAGGTGGAACTTCGCATACCCGACCACCTCGCCGTCGGCGAGCGCCACGAACGTCGCCTCAGGCCGGTCTCCCGAGATTTGCATGTCGTGCGCGAGCCAGTCCTCGAATGGCTCGATCAAATCGTCCTCGAAGCCGGGCACGTCGGGCCACGCCTCGAGCGCGACCTCGTACATCCCGTACGCGAGCTCTGGCCGCTCGGCCCAGGTGACGATCTCGATACCTGCTGGCGGCTCGACCGGGGGCGGCTCGATCCCGGCGAGATCGAGGACGACTCCCCGTTCGCGCCGCTCCTGGACGAACCCGCGTCGTTCGGCGAAGGCCAGGCTCTCCGGATCGTTGTCGAGCACCGGCACCTCGATCCGGTCGAGCTCGCGCTCGCGGCCGAAGTCAGAGATCGCACAGTAGAGGGCCGTCCCGACCCCCTGGCCGCGCTGCTCGGCGAGCACGGTCGTGAGCGCGTAGACGGTCTCCAGGTCGTACGGCTGGATCGCCGCCACGGCCGATCCTGCTGGACGGCCGTCGACGCTGGCGAGCAGGTCGACGTGGTCCACGAGGCTGGCCTTGTAGGAATGCACCTCGGCGAGAGTGGCGCTCTCGTACGGCCAGACCTCGTTGTAGACGTCGAGCGAGGCGCGTTCGTCTGCCTCGCTTTTGCAGGGAGAAACGAGGATCACGCAGCTACACTACGTGCACACATACGGGGGCGACCAGGCTTCGACGTGGTCGGTTCTCCGGCAGAGCTGCAAGCCGAGGTCCCCGGTTGGCCTCGTAAAACAACCGGGATCAACGTAAGTGCGAAGGACAACTCCGCACTCGCTCTCGCTGCCTAACCCGTAGCGAAGCGCGTCGCTCCGAGCTCGGCCCGTGGCTCGGGGAGCGGCGTCAGAAACGGGCTAGGCGCGGAGGGAGAGCCAATCGCCCGAAGCGCGACACCGAAGGATGGCTAGCCCGGCGGTTGGTCGGCTGCCAACCGGCCGGCGGGCGAAACGCAACGGCAGCCTAAGCTTGTAGACGCTCTGATCGGAGCGATCGCGGACGCGGGTTCGATTCCCGCCGCCTCCACCTCAGGGGTTCCAGCTCATCCTGGAGTTCATGCTCAAGCGTCGTCAGATCAGGCGAAGCTTGTGCGTGTCGAGTGGCCGCTGCTCGGTAGGGCGCCTCGGCGAGTTCAGTGAAGGACTGTGACCGCGAGGGGAACCGAGATCTCGCCGGACGCGCGCTCAGCCGGCCGCCGCAGCGGCCACCTTGGCGAGCACCGCCGTCTGCCGCTCGAGTGTCTGCTGGTGGCCGTCGAGGGCATAGCGGTCGGCCAGCTCGCGGGGGTCGAGGTAGCCGACGTGCGTTCCGTCGGCGTCGTGCCAGATCAGCATTCGGAGCGGAAGCTCGATGCCGACGCGGAGGTCGGCCTGCATCAGGGGAGTGCCGACGCGCGCGTTGCCGAAGATCAGCAGGACGTCGGCTTCCAACTCGACGTCAGCCTTGCGGGCGCCGGCCGCATGGTCGATGCGCGCGAACAGTTGCAGGCCATGTGCCTCGAGCGCCTCGCGCAGCCGCGCCTCGACCTGGTCGGCATCGCCGCTGGCGCTCAGCTCGACCATTTGCGGATTCTATCCGCGCGGAAGTCGCTCTTCTTACGACCACTGTGAGAGCATGCAGGCGCAGGAGGCTCCAAGCCGACGGTTACCTCGTCACGGCGCCACAGTTCCCGATGACGAAACTCGCGGATGACGTCGCGCGGCTAAGGCAGGTGCTCGCTCGCCAGGACGGGCCGACTGTCGTCGCCGGCCATTCATACGGGGGTCAGATCATCACGGCACTCGGTGAAGATGCGCCGAATGTCGTCGGACTGGTCTACATCGCTGCCTTCGGGCTTGACGAAGGCGAATCGATCGGAGCCTTGCTGGGACAGGCGCCTCCGAGCCCGGCCCTCGCGCACCTTGACATCGACGAGCAAGGCTTCGCTTGGCTTCCCGAAGATGACTTCGTAAACCACTTCGCGGCCGACGTCGATCCGAGCAAGGCGAGGGTGATGCACGCGGTGCAGCAGCCCCTTCACGCCTCCGCATTGGACGAGGTAATGGGGACACCGGCTTGGAAGTCGCTGCCGTCCTGGTTCCTCGTCGCCAACGGTGACCAGGCGATCCCTCCTGACGCCGAGCGGCAGTTTGCCGCGCGTATGGGCGCCGAGACCACCGAAGTTCCGACGAATCACGTAGCGATGGTCTCCCACCCAGAGGAGGTTGTGACGATTATCGAGACTGCCGCCCCGGCTGTGCCAGTCGCAACGTAGCGCCGCCTGGCAAGACACCCCTCGCGGCACATCGGGTGAGATCCCCGGACGCGCTGGCCCAAGCCCGGCGTGGCCGCAAGGAGTTCGAGCAACTCGATCGGCTCAACTCTGACTGGCCGCCGTGACCGTCGTAGTGTCCTCCCAACGACACGGGAGGAGGCCATGAGCGCAACAGACGCTTCTGCGGAGTACACAGCAACTTCGACCCAGCGAGTTGCGGCGGAAAACGCGATCGAGTACGCCTACCGCGAGCTCGGGGAAGGTGATGTCCCACTCGTCTTGCTGCAGCACTTCCGCGGCAATCTCGACAACTGGGACCCCGCGCTCGTCGACGCTCTCGCCGCGGACCGACGCGTGGTCGCCTTCGACAACGTCGGCGTCGCAGCCACGACCGGCTCGACGCCGGACACCGTCGAAGCGATGGCCCACGGTGCGATCGCCTTCCTCGAGGCGATGGGATTTCAGCGAATCGATCTGCTCGGTTTCTCCATCGGCAGCTTCGTGGCGCAGGAGATCGCCCTCATCCGCCCGGATCTGCTGCGGCGCGTCGTGCTCGCGTCCTCCGCGCCACGGGGCGCTGCGGGGATGCATGGCTGGGCACCCGACGTCATCGGCGCGGTGGGTACGCCGGAGACGACTCCAGAGGGATACCTCTCCGTCTTCTTCGCCCCCTCGGACACGAGCCGCACGGCGGGGCAGCAGGCTGCCGGGCGCATCTTCGGCGGGAGGACGACCGAGCGGGACGAGCCGACGACGTGGCAGACCCGCCAGGCGCAGTACGACGCCGTGTGCGCGTGGGGCACCCCGAACCACTCGATGCTCGAGCGCGTGGCTGCGATCGAGCCGCCGGTGTTCGTCGCGAACGGCGACAGCGACCCCATGATCCTTCCCCGCTACTCCTACCTGCTGGCCGGGCTCCTGCCGAACGCGCGCCTCACGGTCTACCCGGACTCGGCCCACGGGTTTCTCTTCCAGCACCACGACCGGTTCGCGGACGACGTGAACGCCTTCCTCGAGGAGGACGACTGACCGTTCAGGCAGCCGACTCCACGTAGCACACATCCCTCTGAGTACACTCGGAGCCTTGGCTGGACAAGCCGGAGAGGGGCCCGTCCGGGCCGCGCGTCTGAGCAGGCGGCAGAGGTGGACGCTCGTCGCGGTGTGTTCGACGACGTTCATGTTGCTGCTCGACATCTCGATCGTGGTCGTCGCCCTACCGAGCATCCAGCGCCGGTTCGACGCCGGCCTGAGCAGCCTCCAGTGGGTGATGGATGCCTACGCGCTCACGCTCGCAGTGCTGATCCTCACGTGCGGCGCGCTCGCCGATCGCTACGGCCGTCGCCTGGTGTTCATGGCCGGCGTCGTCGTGTTCACTGCGGCGTCTGCCCTGTGCGGGGCCGCGTGGAGCATCACGGTGCTCGATCTCGCGCGGGCGCTTCAGGGAGTGGGGGGTGCCGCGCTGTTCGCGACGGCGCTCGCCCTGATCGGGCACGAGTACCGCGGTGCCGAGCGCTTCGGGGCCCTCGCGATCTGGGGCGCGACCGTCGGTGCGGCTGTCGCGTCCGGGCCGCTCGTCGGCGGCATCCTGACCGACACGGCCGGGTGGCGCTGGGTCTTCTTCGTGAACATTCCGATCGGGGTGTTCGCGCTGTTCTTGGCTCTGACGAAGATGTCGGAGTCGCGTGATGCCAATGCCCGCCGTACCGACGTTCTGGGCCTCGTGAGCTTCTCGGCGGCGCTGTTCCTGCTCGTTTTCGGGATCCTCCGCGGCAACGCGCTCGGCTGGACGAGCGCGGTCATCCTCGGCTTGCTGATCGGCGGTGCGGCGATGCTCGCGGTGTTCGTGGCGATCGAGCGGCGGCAGGAGCGGCCGATGCTCGACATCAGCCTGTTCGGCCAGCGCGCCTTCACGGGGGTCTCGATCGCGACCTTCTGTATTGCCGCGGGCATGTTCGCGCTCTTCCCGTACCTGTCGATCTACCTCCAGGACATCCTCGGCTACTCGCCGCTCGGCGCAGGTCTCCGCTTCCTCCCGATGACGACGTTCATCTTCTTCGTGCCGCTCGTGGTGCGCCGCTTCGGAGCGGGGGTGCCCATGCGGTCGCTGATCGGCATCGGTCTGGGCTGCGTCGCGATCGGGCTCGGCCTGATGTGGGTCCTGCTCTCGCCGACCTCACACTGGACGGCGCTGCTTCCCGGTTTGATGGTCTGTGGCATCGGGGTCGGCATCGCCAACCCGGCGCTCGCGGCCGCGGCGCTCCGGGTGGTCGACCCGGAGCGAACGGGAATGGCCTCGGGGATCAACAACACCTTTCGCATCGGCGGAGTCGCGTTCGGCATCGCTGCCCTGGGCGCCGTGCTGGAGAGCCGGATCGCGGCCTCCCTGGCCGGGACGCTCGGAAGCTCCGGACGCGGCCTGGCGAACACGGTCAGCTCGGCCGGGACCCGTCCGCTACTGCATCAACCCGCCGTTGCCGACGCGGCCAGGAGCGCGTTCGTCAACGGCCTCGCCGACCTCTTGCTGATCGGGGTGATCGTGCTCGTGGCCGGCGCGATCTGTGGCTTCACCCTCCTGAGGGAGCCGCGTCCGGCGGCGGAAGCCGTCACCGAACCCGCGGCCTAGATCCCCGGCCGAATACGGCCCGAAGGGCCGCGAGCTAAAGAATCCGCCGCTCTTTGCCGATTCCGCGGGAGATGAACCGCGGCTCGTCACGATCCGCTCATGCCCCCACGCGGTGGATCGACCGGTGGCTCGACGCCTGCAGCGATCTCGCAGACCTCTCGCGCTCGAACCCGATGACGGACGCGGTCATCGACGAGATCGACGGGCGCATGATCCGGATCGGCGACACGTGGCTCGCCGACTTCGCCTCGTGCAACTACCTCGGCTTCGACCTGGAGCGCGAGATCATCGCCGCGGTTCCCGAGTACCTCGAGCGCTGGGGGACGCACCCGAGCTGGTCACGGCTTCTCGGCAGCCCGGTGCTCTACGAGCAGATCGAGGAGAAGCTCACCGACCTGCTCGGCGCCGAGGACACTCTCGTGCTGCCGACGATCACGCTGATCCACATGTCGGTGATCCCGGTGCTCGCCGGCAGCGGGACGATCTTCCTCGAGCACCGCTCCCACAAGACGATCTACGACGGCTGTGAGCTCGCCCGGGCGCACGGCGCGACCGTCAAGCGGTTCGCGTTCGAGGACGTGGAAGACCTCGAGCGCCTGCTGCGCCAGGGCAGCAACGCGCCGCGCCTGATCTGCATCGACGGCGTCAACAGCATGACCGGCAACGCCGCGGACGTGCCTGCGTTTGCGCGCCTCGCGCGCGAGTACGACGCGCTGCTGTACGTCGACGACGCGCACGGGTTCGGCGTGATCGGCGAACGGGCCGAGGACGAGCTGAGCCCTTACGGCAAGCGTGGCAACGGGGTCATGCGCTACCTCGACGAGGGCTACGACCACGTCGTGCTCGTCGCCGGCCTGTCCAAGTCGTACTCCTCGCTCGCCGCGTTCATCGCCTGCCCGCCCGAGCTGAAGCGGCTGCTGAAGACGGCCGCGCCCCCGTACCTCTACTCGGGCCCGTCGCCTGTCGCCTCGCTCGCGACGACGCTCGCGGGCTTCGAGGTCAACGAGTGCCGTGGCGACGCGATCCGCGCCGACCTCTGGAAGAAGACCGCCGACGTGCTCGAGTGCCTCGACCGGATCGGTGCTCACACGCCGAACCGCTCCGGTTTTCCGATCGTCGAGGTGCCGCTCGCGCGGCACGAGGACGTCGACGCGGCGGGGCGCTTCCTGTTCGAGAACGGCATCTACGTGACGCTGGCCGCGTACCCGCTCGTCCCCCGCGAGGAGGTCGGCTTCCGCATCCAGCTCACCGCCGCGAACACGGCCGCCCAGGTCGAGCAGCTCACGGACGTGCTCGGCCGCCTCGCGAGCCGCTTCGACCTCCAGCCGGCGCGGGCGAAGGTGAGGGCGGCGTGACGTCGCTGCGGGCCTGGCGCGGGAACGTCTGGTGGTGGTACGTCGCCGCCGCCTCGGCGCTCGCGGGCCTCTACATGTTCGTCCCGCCGTTCAAGGGGCTCGGGCCCCTCCTGAACCTCGTCGGCTTCTCGGGCGTGATCGCGATCGTCGTCGGGATTCGCGCCCACAAGCCGAGGGCGAAGGCTGCCTGGTGGCTCTTTGCAGCCGGGCAATTCCTCTTCTTCAGCGGCGACGTCTACACCTACAGCAACCCGAACGCACCGTTCCCGTCGCCGGGCGACGCGCTCTACCTGGCCGTGTACCCGGTGCTGATGGCCGGCCTGTTCGTCCTCGTCAGGCGGAGAAACCCGCGCCGAGATCCGGCGGCCCTGATCGACGCGTTGATCCTGACGATCGGCGTCGGCCTTCTTTCGTGGGTGTTCCTGATCTCGCCGAACATCCACCTCCACGACGTCTCGTGGCTCGCGAGGGCGGTCTCGATCGCCTACCCGCTCGGCGACGTGCTGCTGCTGGCGGCCGCGATCCGTCTCGCCGTCGACGCCGGCAAGCGCGCGCCCGCCTTCTACCTGCTGGCCGGGAGCATTGTCTGCCTGCTCGTCACCGACTCCGCCTACAACATCGCGATCCTGCAGAACACCTACAGCCACAGCCAGCTGATCTACGACCTCGGCTGGATGATGTACTACATCCTCTGGGGCGCGGCGGCCCTCCACCCGTCGATGCGGGTGCTCGAGGAGCCGGCCACCGACTCGCGGGCTCGCCTGACCTCGTTCCGCTTGGGGCTCCTGGGCGCCGCGTGCCTGATCGCGCCGGGAATTCGCTTCTACCAGTCCCTCGGCAACCCCGACCACCTCGTGCTGATCGTCGCCTCCGCGGTCCTCTTCCTCCTCGTCGTGATCAGGATGGCCGGCTTGGTCCGGCAGGAGGAGCGGATCGTCTCGCGAGAGCGCACGCTCCGCGTGGCCGGCGCCGAGCTCGTGGGAGCCGCCGGCTACGAGCAGATCAACAGCGCGGCGATCGCGGGAGTGCAGCGCCTTCTGGGCGAGAGCACCTGCGTCCACCTGGCCCTGCTGCGGGACGGCGCGCCGGCCGTCGCGGCATCTTCCCAGGATGCCGACTGGGACCTCACCGAGTCGACGTTCGACTGGCTCCAGAAGCACGCGCGCGAGTCGCGCTTCTCGTATCTGGATCTCCCGCGCGAGGTCCGGAACGAGCTCCGCTTCGAGGGCGGCCACACCGTCCTTCTGGCGCCGCTCGCGATCCGCTCGGAGGTTCGCGGCATCCTCGTCGCCAACTCCCTCCGTGAGGTCTCCGAGGAAGTCATGAACTCCTTCCAGGCGCTCGGGTTGCAGGTCTCGCTGGCGGTCGAGGGCGCGTCCCTCGCGGCCGACCTGCACCGCCGCCAGAGCGAGGCGCGGTTCCGTTCGCTGGTCGCCCATTCGAGCGACCTGATCACCGTGCTCGACGCCAACGGCGTGGTCACCTACCAGAGCCCGTCGATCGAGCGGGTGCTCGGCTACCGGGCCGACGAGATCGAGGGCACGCAGTTCGACTGGCTCCTGAGCGAGGCCGACCGGCCGCGGCTGCGGGGCCTGATAGCCGGCGACGGCCTGGGGAGCACGGATGCCGCCCATACGCTCGAGTGCTCGCTCGCGCACAAGGACGGCACGAGCCTGCGCTTCGAGGTGCAGCACACCGACCTGCTCCACGACGAGCACGTCCACGGCATCGTCCTGAACAGCCGCGACGTCAGCGAACGAAAGGAGTTCGAGGATCAGCTCCAGCATCAGGCCTTCCACGACCCGGTCACCGGGCTCGCCAACCGCGCGCTCTTCGCCGACCGCGTCGAGCATGCGCTGATGCGGTCGCAGCGCGGCTTCCCGGACATCGCCGTCGTCTTCATTGACCTCGACGACTTCAAGACCGTCAACGACAGCCTCGGCCACGCGGCCGGAGACGAGGTGCTGCAGGAGGTCGCGCGCCGGCTCCGGATCGCGGTCCGCCCGACCGACACCGTCGCCCGCTTCGGCGGAGACGAGTTCGCCGTCCTGCTCGAGTCCGTGAACGACTCCTCGCAGGCGGCCGACGCCGCGGCCAGGATCCTGCACGCGCTGGAGCTTCCATACGAGATCGACGGCAAGCAGGTGTTCCCGCGCGCGAGCGTCGGGATCTGCCTCGTCGACCGCGAGCAAAACGTCCCGGAGGCCGCCGAGCTGCTGCGGAACGCAGACGTCGCGATGTACATGGCCAAGCGCGACAGCAAGGGCAGCTACCGCGTCTTCGAGCCGGCGATGCACGAGCGCGTCGTCGAGCGGCTCGAGCTCCGCGCAGAGCTGCAGCAGGCGATCGAGGAGGATCAGCTCGAGCTCTACTACCAGCCTGTCGTGCGCCTCGCAGGCCACCAGATCCTCGGCGTCGAAGCGCTTCTGCGCTGGCAGCACCCGACGCGCGGGACGATCCCGCCGGACCAGTTCATCCCGCTGGCCGAGGAGACCGGCCTGATCATCTCCATGGGCCGCTGGGTGCTGAACGAGGCCTGCCGCGAGGGAGTCGAGCTGCACAAACGGTTCCCGGGGAAGGAGCAGCTCGCGATCAGCGTCAACCTCTCCGTCCGCCAGCTGCAGTCGGACTCCATCGTCAACGACGTGCGCTGCGCGCTCGAGACGAGCGGCCTCCCGCCGGCTTCGCTCGTGCTCGAGATCACCGAGTCGGTGATGATGTCCGACACCGACTTCGCGGTCCAGCGGCTGAGCGACCTCAAGGCGCTGGGCGTTCGGCTCGCGATGGACGACTTCGGCACCGGCTACTCGTCGCTCAGCTACCTGAGCCGCTTCCCGGTCGACATCCTCAAGATGGACCGCTCGTTCGTTGCCTCCGGCGAGAACGTCGCGCTCCAGTCGGCGATCATCGCGCTCGGCGCGAGCCTCGACCTCGACGTCGTCGCCGAGGGGATCGAGCTCGAGGAGCAGGAGCGCTCGCTGCACGATCTCGGCTGCGAGATCGGCCAGGGCTTCCTGTTCGCGCGGCCGATGCCCAGCTCCGACCTCGCCACGTTCCTCGCGGGCCGGCCCGAGTGGTCGGACCTCGACGCGGCGACGAATGCAGCATAGTCACGAGGCGCTCGACCGACCCGGCGGGTTCGAGCGGGCGCGGCTCCTCGCGCCGTTGCGGCACCGCGACTTCCGCGTGCTGTGGGCCGGCATGGCCGTCTCGCTCGTGGGCGACGGCATCTTCCTGATCGCGATCGCCTGGGAGGCATACGCGCTCTGGAACGCGCCCGCGGCGCTCTCGATCGTCGGGATCGGCATGACGGTTCCGACCGTGGCGTTCCTGCTCGTCGGCGGCGTCCTCAGCGACCGGCACGACCGGCGCATGCTCATGTTGTGGAGCGACGTGGTGCGGGCCGGGGCGGTCGGCTGCCTCGCCGTGCTTGTCTTCACGGGCTCGCTGCAGCTCTGGGAGCTGGTCGCGCTCGTGGCCCTCTACGGCTGTGCCACGGCATTCTTCACGCCCGCGTTCGAGGCGATCATCCCTGACCTGCTGCCGGCTGACGACCTTCCCGCTGCCAACTCGCTCGACCAGTTCGTGCGCCCGATCGCGCTTCGGCTCCTCGGGCCGCTGCTCGGCGGCGTGCTGGTCGCGGCCGGCGCCGGGCTCGCGTTCACCGTCGACGCCGCGTCGTTCGGCGCCTCGGCGCTCGCGGTGCTCGCCGTGCGCTCGCGCGGGGTCCCGAGCGGCGACCACCCGTCACACGGCGCGGCGATGCGCGAGGGGCTCGCGTTCATCCGCCGCCGCGTCTGGCTGTGGGGGACGCTCGCCGCCGCGGCCGCGGCGTACCTGGTCTTCCTCGGCCCGAGCGAGGTGCTGCTCCCGTACGTGGTGAAGAACGAGCTGCACGCCTCGGCCCGGGACCTGGGCCTCGTCTTCGCGGCCGGCGGGGCCGGAGCGATCGGCGCCGCGGTCCTGATGGGCCAGCGCGGGCACCCGCGACGCGACGTGACGTTCATGTACGCGACGTGGACGCTCGCGACCCTTGCGATCGCCGGCTACGGGATCGCCACCGCAGCGTGGCAGCTGATGCTCGCGTGCCTGGTCTTCAACGCCCTCGAGACCGCCGGGACGATTGTCTGGGCGACGATCAAGCAGCGCCACGTCCCGAGCGGGATGCTCGGCCGCGTCTCGAGCCTCGACTGGCTGATCTCGATCGGCCTGCTGCCGATCTCGTTCGCCCTCACCGC
>DATIXI010000003.1:0-19279 GCA_035518635.1 Gaiellaceae bacterium | reverse complement strand
CGCGGGCGTGATCGACCTCGGCGAGGGCGAGGCGGTTGCGTTCAAGGTCGAGTCGCACAACCACCCTTCCGCGGTCGAGCCGTTCCAGGGCGCCGCGACCGGGGTCGGCGGCATCCTGCGAGACATCGTCGCGATGGGCGCCCGTCCGGTGGCGCTGCTCGACGGGCTGCGCTTCGGCAACCCGGGCTGGGCGTTCCGCCGGGCGGTCGCGGGGATCGGCCACTACGGCAACTGTGTCGGCGTCCCGACCGTCGGCGGTGAGGCCGTCTTCGACGAGGCGTACGCGGGCAACTGCCTCGTCAACGCGATGTGCGTCGGCCTGCTCTCGGCCGAGCGGGTGACCAGGGCGCAGGCGCGCGGAACTGGGAACACGCTGCTCCTGTTCGGCGCGACGACCGGCCGCGACGGGATCGGCGGCGCCTCCGTGCTCGCGAGCCAGGAGCTGGGAGACGGCTCGGAGGAGAAGCGGCCCTCGGTGCAGATCGGCGACCCGTTCACGGGCAAGAAGCTGATCGAGGCCTCGCTCGAGCTCGTCGAGGGCGAGCTCGTCGAGTCGCTGCAGGACTGCGGCGCCGCCGGGCTCGCGTCCGCGCTGGCCGAGATGGCGCGCGGCGGGGCCGGCGTCGACGTCCACCTCGACCGCGTCCCGCTGCGCGAACCAGGAATGGAGCCGTGGGAGATCATGATCTCCGAGAGCCAGGAGCGCATGGTCGCGGTCTGCCGCCCCGAACAGCTCGAGCGGGCCGAGGCCGTGCTCGAGCGCTGGGAGCTCCACCACGCGGCGATCGGAGAGGTCACCGACACGGGCGAGCTGCGGGCGTTCTTCGACGGCGACACGGTCGGCGGGATCGAGGCGCGGCTGCTCACGGACGAGTGCCCGCGCTACGAGGTCGACCGGCTCGCGGCCGAGCGGCGGCCGGCCCGCGTCGACCCCGTGAACCACGAGCCCAGGCGCTGGATCTACGAGCAGTACGACCACCTCGTCCAGTCCCGGACCGTGCGGCGGCCCGGGCTCGACGCGGCCGTTCTGCGGCTGCGCCCGTCCTGGCGCGGAATCGCCGTCTCTCTCGACGGGCCGCCCGTCGGCGAGCGCGACCCTCGAACGGCCGGGCGCGAGGCCGTCCTCGAGACGGCGCGCAACGTCGCCTGCGCCGGAGGCGAGCCGCTCGCGCTGACCGACTGCCTCAACTTCGGCAACCCGGAGAAGCCGGAGATCGGCTGGGAGCTCGCGGAGGCGATCGAGGGCATCGCGGAGACGGCTGAGGCGCTCGGGATCCCGGTCGTCTCCGGCAACGTGTCGCTCTACAACGAGACGGACGGCCGCGCGATCCCGCCCACACCCGTGGTCGGCTGCGTCGGGCTCGTCCCGGACGTCCGCGGGGTCCCGCGCGGCTGGCAGCCGGGGGACGGCGTCTGGCTGGCAGAGGGCGACGCGTTCGAGTTGATCGGGTGGCTCTGGCGCAACGCGCCTCGCCTCTCGCTCGCCCACGACGTGAGCGACGGCGGCCTCGCGCACGCGCTCGCCGAGGCCTCGACGTTCAGCGGCCACCGCTTCGAGGCGTCGGGTGACGCGCCGCGCGGCTCGATCGTGCTCTCCGCCGCGGAGAGGCCCTCCTGGCTTGGCCTTCGCGAGCTGGGGACGGTCGCCTGATGTGCGGCGTGTTCGGGATCCGCGCGCCCGACCGCGACGTGGCCCGGGTCACGTTCTTCGGCCTCTTTGCTCTTCAGCACCGAGGCCAGGAGTCGGCGGGCATCGCCGTCTCCGACCACGGCCGCCTCACGGTGCTGCGCGACATGGGCCTCGTCACCCAGGTCTTCGACGAGCAGAAGCTGCGTGGCCTGCGCGGGGACACCGCGATCGGGCACACGCGCTACTCGACCACCGGCTCGACCCAGTGGGCGAACGCGCAGCCGCTGATCCAGCGTGGCCGCGGGCGCACGGTCGCACTCGGCCACAACGGCAACCTCGTCAACGCCTCCGAGCTCCGCGAGGAGCTCGCCGCCGAGGGCGTGCGCCTGAGCACGACCTCCGACACCGAGCTGATCGCCGCGCTGATCGCCAACGACCCCGCGCCGCTCGAGGACGCGGTCGCGAGCGCGATGGCCCGGCTCGAGGGCGCGTTCTCGGTCGTCGCCCTCTCCGAGGGGAAGCTGATCGGCTTCCGCGACCGGCACGGGTTCCGCCCGCTCTGCCTCGGCCGCGAGGACGGCCACTGGCTGCTCGCGTCCGAGACCTGCGCGCTCGACAACGTGGGCGCCGACCTCGAGCGCGAGCTGGCCCCGGGCGAGCTGGTCGTGATCGACGAGGAGGGGGCGCACTCGCGCCAGGCGGTCGAGATCGCCGGCCACGGCGCGCTCTGCATCTTCGAGTTCTTCTACCTCGCGCGGCCCGACTCGCGGCTCTCCGGGATCGAGGTGCACGGGGCGCGCGTGCGGATGGGCGAGCGGCTCGCCGCGGAAGCGCCCGCCGAGGCCGACCTCGTGCTGCCGATCCCGGACTCGGGCACCCCGGCGGCGATCGGCTTCTCTCGCGCGAGCGGGATCCCGTTCTCGGAGGGCCTGATCAAGAACCGCTACGTCGGCCGCACGTTCATCCAGCCCGACCAGGGCCTTCGCGAGCAGGGCGTGAAGCTGAAGTTCAACCCGCTCGGCGAGCTCGCCGGCAAGCGGGTCGTCGCGGTCGACGACTCGATCGTCCGCGGCAACACGACGCGCAAGATCGTCCAGATGCTCTTCGAGGCCGGCGCGGCCGAGGTGCACATCCGCATCTCGTCGCCGCCGGTGATCGGCCAGTGCTACTACGGGATCGACTTCGCGGAGGAGGACGAGCTGATCGCCTCGTCGCGCACGGTCGAGGAGGTGCGTGAGCACATCGGCGCAACCTCGCTCGCGTACCTGTCGCTCGAGGGCCTCCAGGAGGCGACGAAGCGGCCGGCCTCGGAGCTCTGCCGCGCCTGCCTCACGCGGGACTACCCGACGGCAATCCCGCGTGAGGGCGCGAAGCTCAGGTTCGAGCCCGCGCGGACCTAGTTATTGCTCGAGGACGCGGCTCGCCTTCGCGATGCCGCGGCTCAGGAAGTAGAAGGCCGTCAGGATGACCGTGAAGATGCACCACCAGAACGTGTTCACGCTGTCGGCGGCGATCCAGATGATCGTGAAGATGATCTCCACGACGAGGAGGAGCAGGAACTCCGCGTTGCCCGGCATCGGCAGCGTTGCGCCGGACGAGATGCCCAGGCTCGTGATCGAGCCGGTCGTGGTCGGCTGCGAGCTGCTGCCGCCTGGCTCTTCCGGGGGTGTGGTCGACATGCCAGATCTCCTTTCTCTCAGGCCGCGAGACCGGGAGGGACGTGCACGATCTCCAGCTTGATTCCGTCGGGGTCGTAGAAGAACACCGCGTAATACCCCGGCTGGTACCAGTACTCCTCCGGTCCGCTCTCGATTTCGGCTCCCTGCGCGCGCAGCCACTCGGTCCGCTCGTCGATTGCGGAGCGCGAGCCGGCCTCGAGCGCGAGGTGGTGGAGGCCGACCCGGTAGCGGTCGTATGGCTCGCTCTCTGTGAGCGCCTGCCGGATCCCGATCGAGCTGCCGGGGCCCCAGAGGTACCAGATCGTCTCGCCGCGCTCGCCCTTCGTCTCGGCGATCCCGTGCCACCCGAGCGGTCCGAGCAGGTCGCGGTAGAAGGGCAGGCTGCGCTCGATCGAGGAGACGACCAGGTCTACGTGGTGAACGCCCGTGGAGCGCATGTGGCAGTCGCTGCAAGGTTCCGCGCGCCCTCGGCTCTTCCTGCGTACGCCGTCACCGCCGAGCGGCGGCTTTAGACTCGCTGCGTGAGCTCAGGGGGTAGGACCTATGCGGAGGCAGGCGTCTCGCTCGCGGTCGCCGAGGAGGTCGTCGGACGGCTTCGCGCGGCCGCCGAGTCGACGCGCACGCCCGGGGTCGAGGGCTCGTTCGGCGGGTTCGCGGGGCTCTTTGCGCTGGACGAGCGGCGGCTGCTCGCGGCCTCGACCGACAGCGTCGGCTCGAAGCTCGTGCTCTCGCGGAGGGCCGGGCGCCTGCGCGACGCGGGGAGGGATCTCGCCGCGCACTGCATCGACGACGTGCTCACGACCGGGGCCGAGCCGCTCTTCCTCCTCGACTACGTGGCCGCCCACCGGCTCGACCTCGAGCAGGTCGCGGAGCTGGTCGAGGGCGCGGCCGAGGTCTGCCACCAGGCGGGCTGCGCGTTGATCGGCGGCGAGACCGCGGAGCTGCCGCTGGTCTACCGCGAGGACGAGCTCGATTTCGCGGGCACGTGCGTGGGGCTCGTCGAGCGCGAGCGGCTGATCGACGGCTCGCGCTGCGAGCCCGGCGACGTCGTGCTCGCGCTCCCGTCCTCGGGGCTGCACACGAACGGCTTCTCGCTCGTGCGCGAGCTCGTCGGCGAGGGCGGCTTCGACGCCGACCTGCTACTCGCGCCGCACCGGCTCTACCTCGACGAGGTGCGCGAGCTCCGTGCCCGAGCCGACGTGAAGGCGCTCGCGCACGTGACCGGGGGCGGGATCCTTGGCAACCTCACGCGCGTGCTCCCGGACGGCGTCGGCCTCGAGCTCGACTGGGGCGCGTGGGAGCGGCCGCCGGTCTACGCGTGGCTCTCCGAGCACGGGGTCGAGGAGGACGAGCAGCGGCGCGTGTTCAACCTCGGCGTGGGCATGTGCGCGGTGGTGCCGGCCGGCGATGCGAGTGCCGGAACCGTGATCGGGCGGCTGACGTGATCGGGGTTCTCGTGAGCGGCGAGGGGACGAACCTGCAGGCGCTGATCGACGCGGGCCTGCCCATCGCGTGTGTCGCGAGCAACACCCCCCGCGTGCGGGCACTCGAGCGAGCCGAAGCAGCCGGGATTCCCGCCGAGGTCTTCCCGCTCGACGACTACGAGAGCCGCGAGGCGCGCGACGAGGCGATGGCCGACTGGCTGCAGAGGCACGGGGTCGACCTGGTCGTCTGCGCCGGGTACATGCACCTGCTGCGGCCCTGCTTCCTCGAGCGCTTTCCGGGCCGCGTGGTCAACACGCACTCGGCCCCGCTCCCCGCGTTTCCGGGCGCACACCCGATCGAGGACGTCCTCGCGGCCGGCGTGCCGGAGACCGCCGCGACAGTCCACCTGGTGGACGAGGGCATGGACACGGGCCCGGTGCTCGCGGCAGAGTCCGTCCCAGTGCAGGCGGGCGACGACGTGGACTCGCTGCGGGCGCGCGTGCAGGAGGTCGAGCACCGCCTGCTGCCGCGCGTCGTGAAGGAGCTGATCGCGTGATCAGGCGCGCGCTCCTGTCCGTCTACGACAAGTCCGGCCTGGACGAGCTGGCGCGCGGGCTCGCCGACCTCGGCGTCGAGCTCGTCGCGAGCGGCGGCACCTCGGCGTTCCTCGAGAAGCTCGGGATCGCGGTCACGCCAGTCGAGGAGGTGACGGAGGTCCCGGAGCTGCTCGGCGGGCGCGTGAAGACGCTCCACCCGAACATCCACGCGGCGATCCTCGCCCGGCAGGACGAGCCCGAGGACCGCGCCTCGCTCGACGACTTCGCGATCGAGCCGTTCGGCCTGGTCTGCGTCAACCTCTACCCGTTCCAGGACGTGGTCTCGCGAAAGGCCGTGACCGAGGAGGAGGCCGTCGAGATGATCGACATCGGCGGGCCGGCGATGCTCCGCGCGGCCGCGAAGAACTTCGCCCACGTCGCGCCCGTCTGCAAGCCGGAGCGCTACCCGGAGGTGTTGAGTGAGCTCCGGGCACGAGGTGAGCTCTCGCTCGAGACGCGCCGCCGCCTCGCGGCCGAGACGTTCTCGGTCACGGCCGCCTACGAGGCAGCGATTGCCGGCTGGTTCTCCGAGCCCGAGGGCTTCCCGGACTCGGTGCTCCCCGTGTTCACGCGCGAGCTCGACCTCGCCTACGGCGAGAACCCGCACCAGCGCGCGGCCTACTACTCGGAGGTCGGCGCGCGCCGTCACCTGCTCTCGCGCGTCGAGCAGCTCCACGGCCGCGAGCTCTCGTTCAACAACCTGAACGACCTCTCCGCCGCGCGACTGATCGCACGCGAGTTCGAGCTGCCGGCCTGCGTGATCGTCAAGCATGCGAACCCGTGCGGCGTCGCCGTCTCGGGCTCGATCGAGCAGGCGTACGAGCGGGCGCTCGCGAGCGATCCGCTCTCGGCGTACGGAGGCGTGGTCGTGCTGAACCGGGCGGTCAGCGCCGAGCTCGGCGTGCGGCTGGCCGAGCAGTTCATCGAGGTCCTGTTCGCGCCCGGGTACGACGACGACGCGCTCTCACGGTTGCAGGAGAAGCCCGCGACCCGGATTCTCGACGACCGCGAGCGGCGGCTCTCGAACCCCGGCGAACGGGACTACCGGCGCGTGCTCGGTGGGTTGCTGGTGCAGGAGCGCGACTCGGACATCGACGACCGCGAGGGCATGGAGGTCGTGTGCGGCACGCCGAGCGAGATGGTCTGGGGTGACCTGCTGTTCGCGTGGCGCGTCTGCAAGCACGTGACCTCGAACGCGATCGTAGTCGCGCGCGACCTGCAGACGATCGGGATCGGCGCCGGCCAGATGAGCCGTGTCGACGCTGTCCGGCTCGCGCTCGAGAAGGCACGCGAGCACGACCATCCCACGGCCGGCGCGGTGCTGGCCTCGGACGCGTTCTTCCCGTTCGCGGACGGCCCGCAGCTGGCGCTCGGCGCCGGGGTGACGGGGATCATCCAGCCGGGAGGCTCCAAGCGCGACGGCGAGGTGATAGAGGCGGTCGAGCGCGAGGGCGCGACGATGGTCTTCACCCACCGCCGCCACTTCCGGCACTGACCGGCTCAGCCGGGGCCGGTGCTGACGACCAGGTCGAGCCGCCCGCGCAGGCCGGAGAGGTTGATCGTCTCCGTCGCGGGTGCGTAGCGGAAGAAATCGCGCCCCCCGAGCGCGACGGCGGTCATTCTCTGGCCACGGGGCAGGCGCAGCCGGAGCTCGAGCGTCTGCGGCTGCACCCGCTTCGGCACGTCCACGCGTACCCGGATCGAGCCCGCCCTCGCGGCGATCGAGTACGAGAGCAGGCCGAAGCTCGTCCGCATGCGGCGCACGACGATCTGCTTGCCCGGCTGCAGCCAGGCGCGAGGCGTGGAGAACGCGAGCTCGAGGCCGCTCGGCGCCCCGTTCGCGTCTCTCGTCTCGTGCACGAGCATCAGCCGCAGCGTCTCGAGGAAGAACGCGTTGTTCGCGCTGTTCGGGGGCCGGAACATCGAGCGGTAGTACTCGCCGTCCACGGGGCCGATCGTCGAGCCCTCGCCGGAGACGAACGTGTTCGGCGTCATCCCCGCGCCGAGCTTGCCGTAGAGGCTCAGCACGAGCTGGTCCGATTGCTCGTTGTCGGCGAGGAAGCGGACGACGTTCGTCCCGTAGACGTCGTCCGAGCCGGGCGCGCGATAGCCGGGCTTGCCGACGTTCGGCACGGCCCGGAAGCGCACGAGGCCGAGGAAGCGAGAGCCGTGGTTCAGCATGTACCTGAGTACGCCGGTCGCCTCGGGGCTCCCGGGCGGGAAGATCCCGGACGCGAGCGCGTACGGCATCACGAGGTTCCAGTAGCTCCCGTCGCGCGACTCGGTGACGGTGTCGAACGGCTGCTCGCTGCCGTCGAGCAGCACGACCGGGACGAAGAGCGAGCCGTCCGGGAGCCACGTCGACGACGCCTGCACCGCGGCCTGCAGCGCCGCCTCCAGCTTGTCGGCCACGCGAGTCGCCCTGCTCGCGAGCAGCGGGTGGCCCGTCGCCGCCCAGACGGGAGCCATGTCGCGCAGCCCCTCGAGCGCGAGCGCCTGGTCATGCAGGCCGTAGACCGGGGTCGTGACGTCCACGCCGTACTGCTCCGGGTAGAGCAGCCCGGAGGCGCTGTCCTTGAGCTGGAGCTCGAAGTCCGTGACGGAGTCGCGCAGTGCGGGCGTCACCGAGTCGACGAAGGCCGCATCGCCGGTCCGGCGGTAGTAGTCGGCGGTCCCGCTCATCCGCTCCCCGGCCGCGCGGTTGGGAAAGACGCTGCCGCGCTGGAACGCCTTCTGCACGATCGCCCGCTCGGTCCCGGTGAACCCGTACGCGCCCATCACCTGCGCGAGGTCGACCAGCTCCCAGGAGAACCTTTCGTACGAGTTGCCGAGGCTGTAGCGCCAGGCGTGCAGGAGGTTCTGGATCAGGAGGTTCCGCTCGGCGTCGTCGACCCGCTTCTCGGGGACGACGAGGGACGCGCCCTGGGCCAGCCGACCGTTCCAGTAGGCGGCCAGCGCCCGCCTCGCCCGCTCGTAGCTCGCCCTGTCGAGCCGCAGCGGCTTCGTCCGGCGGGCCTCGGCGAGCCAGGCGGCGTAGACCGTGAGCTGCTTCCCGGGCTTCGTCGCGTACAGGAGCGAGCGACCGTTGAAGCGGGCGCCGGGGCTGAACAGCATGCGCGTCCGCTTCCTGTTGTCGAGCCGGTTGCCGACCCGCCGGAGCCCCGTCACGGACGGCGTCAGGCGCAGGTACCCCCTCGCCTGCTCGGCGGAGCGCGGGTCGACGACCACCTTCACGAAGCTGACGAGCGAGCGGGTCTGGGGAATCTCGGTCGCGAAGGACTCCTGCGTGTAACGGACGCCGCCGGCGTCGACGTAGCTCGTCTCGAGCGCAGGCAGATAGCCGCGGTAGAGCCCCGGCGCGCCCAAGCGCGCGAGACACTGGCCGTAGCGCTCGGCCCGGTTCCCCACGCCGACTGTCAGCCGCGCACCGTTCACGTTCTCGGAGACGATCTGGCTCCCGTCGGCCACGTGAAGGTCGAGCGAGCGGGCGCCGCCGCTTCCGGCCGGGCGGCCGAACGCGAGGTAGTAGACGCCGGACTCGGTGACCCGGTTGGGCGCGTCCCCCGAGGGCGGGCCGACGAGCATCAGCGGGCTGAGGTGATTCCGGATCGCCGCGTAGGTGGGGCCGGTCGCCGACTGCAGCAGCTGGTTGCCCCACACGTCCTGCTTCTGCGCGAGCGCGCCGTTGACGGCGCTGACGTACGCCTTGTCGAGCGTCTGCGCGGGGCACGAGGACGTCGAGCCCACGCGCGCCTCGCCCTTCGTCGGCCCAGCCGCGGCGCAGCAGAGCGCGACCGCGAGCGCGATCGCCGCCAGGCGAAGACAACCCTGCCTCGACACGAGTGGAGTGTTCCATCGGGACCGGCCACCGCGCCAGTCGGCGACCCCCGCGGGCGTTACGCTTCGCGCGATGCCGCGGGAGTACCCGACGCTGCTCCAGCTCGTGGGCAACACGCCGCTCGTCCGCCTCCAGAACATCGTTCCGGCGGGCGCCGCGACCGTGCTCGCGAAGCTCGAGTTCCTCAACCCGGGCGGCTCGATCAAGGACCGGATCGCGATCACGATGATCGAGGCGGCCGAGCGCGAGGGAAAGCTGAAGCCGGGCGGCACGATCGTCGAGCCGACCTCCGGCAACACCGGCACCGGGCTCGCGATCGTCGCCGCGCTGAAGGGCTACCGCTGCATCTTCACGATGCCGGACAAGATGAGCCGGGAGAAGATCGCGCTGCTGAAGGCCTTCGGCGCGGAGGTGATCATCTGCCCGTATGCCGTCGAGCCCGAGTCGCCCGAGAGCTACTACTCCGTCTCCGACCGGCTCGCCGAGGAGATCCCGGGCGCCTACAAGCCGGACCAGTACACGAACCCGAACAACCCCCGCGCGCACTACGAGTCGACCGGCCCCGAGATTCTCGAGCAGACCGGCGGGGAGCTCGACGCGGTGGTGATCGCAGTCGGCACGGGCGGCACGATCACGGGGACGGCGCGCTACCTCAAGGAGCAACGGCCTGACGTCGTCATCGTCGGCGCCGACCCTGAGGGCTCCATCTACACCTCGGGCCCGGAGGAGCAGCACCCGTATCTCGTCGAGGGGATCGGCGAGGACTTCTACCCCGAGACGCTCGACCGCTCGGTCGTCGACCGCTGGGTCACAGTCTCCGACCGCGACTCGTTCCTGGTGGCGCGCCGGCTCGCGCGCGAGGAGGGCCTGCTCGTCGGCGGCTCGGGCGGGACGGCGGCCTGGGCGGCGATCGAGATCGCGAAGGAGCTGGGCCCGGACCGGACGGTGGTGACGCTCTTCCCCGACGGCGGCCGTGCCTACCTGTCGAAGTTCTACGACGACAACTACATGATCGAGCTCGGCTTCCTCGAGCGGCACGAGCCGGCGCCGAAGGTCGCCGAGGTGCTGCGCTTCAAGCACCAGGAGGAGGGCCTGCCGGAGCTCGTCACGATCGAGTCCCACCACAAGGTCGGCCAGGCGATCGACCTGATGCAGGAGTACTCGATCTCCCAGCTCCCCGTGATGCGCCACGACTCGGGCGGCTCGATGGCGGACGTCGTCGGCTCGCTCCAGGAGCGCGGGCTGCTCGACCTGCTATTCCGCAACCCGGACGCGATCAACAACGAGGTGACGGCAGCGATGCAGCCGCCGCTCGCCGCCGTCGAGGCGACCGCGTCGGCCGACGAGGTGTTCGCGGCGCTGAGCGGTGGCAGCCCCGCCGTGGTCGTCGCGATAGACGGCCGCCCTGCCGGCCTGCTGACCCGCTCCGACCTGCTCGAGTACCTCGCGCACGGGAGGAGGAACTCGAACTGACCGACCGGCTGGCGGCGCTGTTGCAGGAGGCGTTCCCGGGTGACGAGGTCTCGGTCGAGGACCGCACGGGCACCGGCGACCACTTCCAGGTCACCGTCGCGAGCGAACGCTTCGACGGGCTGTCGCTCGTCGAGCAGCACCGGCTCGTCTACGACGCGCTCGCAGACCCCCTCGCGGATGGCACGATTCACGAGTTGAGGATCTCGACCAAGGGGGCAGGATGAGCGAGCTTCGCGACCAGCTGCAGGAGATCATCGAGGGCGAGGACGTCGCCCTGTTCATGAAGGGCACGCCGCAGATGGTGATGTGCGGCAACTCGCATCGGGCGCTCGAGGCGCTGCGGCGGGCGGGCGCGCCGGTGACGGCCGTCGACATCCTTCCCGACCCGCGCATCCGTCAGGAGCTGTCGGACATCTCGGGCTGGCCGACGATTCCGCAGGTGTTCGTGCGCGGCGAGCTGATCGGCGGCGCCGACATCGTCGAGGAGCTGGAGCAGAGCGGCGAGCTCGAGCAGACGCTCGCCGAGAAACTCGGGCCGGACTACCGCGGCGCGGCCGACGAGCGCGTCGTGGCCGTGGCCTAGAAGCTCGCCCAGAGCAGCAGGGTTGCCAGCGTGACGGCGACTGCCGTCGCAGGGACCCAGAGACGCGCCCAGCGCCGACCCGCCTGTTGGCCCGCTAGGTCCCTGGCGATCAGCGTCGCGACCGAGCCGTGCGGGGTGGCGAGCGCACCGACCGTGAGCCCCACCAGCGCGGCATAGGCGCCGGGCCCGGGGGTCGCGAGCGCGGCGACGCTCGCGCTGACCGGGAGGTTGTTCGCGAGCGCGGAGGCGGCGGCGGCCCCAGCAGCGACCGCGAGCAACGCCGCAAGCCCTCCGCTGCGCAGGGCGAGCGAGGGGACGAGGCCGTCGAGCGCTGCGACGAGCCCGGTCAGCTGCGCGCCGATCCGCCACGGCACGAGAAGCATCGGCACCGGCTCCTCGGAGACCGCCGGGCGCACGACGTAGTGCCGCCTCCCCAGCCGCCGGGCCGGAACGAGCGCGCAAACGACCGCCGCGCAGAGGCCCGGCACGAACAGGTGGTGCAGGAACGAGCCCGGCGAGAGCCCGAGCGTGCTCATCACGACGAGGTTCGTCGGATTCCCGAGCGGGACGGCGAGCGAGGCGGCGTTTGCAACCGCGACCGCGCCGAGGAAGAACGGCGCGAACGAGACCCGGCACCGCCGCGCCAGGGCACGGACGACCGGGACCATCAGCACCACTGCGCCGTCGAGCGAGACGAGGCACGTCAGCAGGCCGGACGCCAGGCACACGAGCGCATAGAGCCGCCGCGTTCTGCCCCGGCCGAGAGCGGCCAGCTTGCCTGCAGCCCACGCGGAAAGCCCGGCCCGCTCGGCCAGCGCCGCGACGCCCAGCGCGGCCGTCAGAAAGACGAGCATCGGGGCGGTCGCGCGCACCGCGTCACCGGCGACGCCACCTCCGGCGACGAGGGCCGAGACCGCACCCACGCCGAGCACAGCCGCCGCCGACAGGCGTGCCCGAGGCCAGATCGCCGTCACGCCGACCGCGACGGCTGCGAGAATCACTCTGATAATCATGCTTGACAGTTAATATTACTTAACTATGCCTCGATCTCGCCGCACCAGTCCCGTCGACGCTCTGATCGGCGTCTCGGCGCATGTGAGCCGGTGGGTCGAGCGCCTCCTCGCGGGCCACGACCCGCCCCTGACGCTCTCGCAGTTCCAGGCGCTGCGCGCGATCGCCGCCGGGCCCGTGACCGCGGCCGAGCTCGCGCGCCGGACCGGCGTCTCGGGCGCGGCCGTCTCGCAGCTCGTCGGCGGCCTCGAGCAGAGGGGCTTCGTCGAGCGGGCGCGGGAGCCGGGCGACCGCCGCCGCCACGCCCTCGCGCTCACCCCGGCCGGCAGCGCCGCGCTCGGCTCGGCGACCCGCCTCCTCAACGCGCGGCTCGGAGGCCTCCTGGCCGACCTTCCGCGCCCCGAGGCAGACAGCCTCGCGCGCCTCCTGGACAAGGTCGAGCACGCGCTCGGCGGTGCCCCGCCCCCGCGCCGCCCGCCACCTCCGCCCCGCCCTCGACCACGAAGGCCCTGACTACAATCGGATCGTGGACTTCGAGACGCGCGCGATCCACGAGGGGCAGGAGCCGGATCCCGCCACCGGCGCGATCACGGTGCCGATCTACCAGACCTCCACGTTCGCGCAGGAGGCGGTCGGCGAGCACAAGGGCTACGACTACGCACGGGTCGCCAACCCGACCAGGACCGCGCTCCAGCTCTGCCTCGCCTCGTTGGAGGGCGCCGAGCACGGCGTCGCGTTCGCCTCCGGGCTTGCCGCGGTCACGACGGTCATGCACCTGCTCAGCCCCGGCGACCGCGTCGTCGCCGTGGCCGACGTCTACGGCGGCGTCTATCGGATGTTCTCGCAGGTCTACGAGCCGAAGGGCTACGAGTTCGAGTGGGTCGCGGCCGAGGAGCTGAACGCGGACACCGCGGCGCACCTGGACGAGCGCACGCGCATCGTCTGGCTCGAGACGCCGACCAACCCGCTCCTGAACATCGTCGACATCCGCGCCGCGGCCGAGGCGGCCCACGCGGCCGGCGCGCTCGTCGTCGTCGACAACACGTTCGCCTCGCCGTACCTGCAGCAGCCGCTCGAGCTCGGTGCGGACATCGTGCTCCACTCGACGACGAAGTACCTCGGCGGGCACTCAGACCTGATCGGCGGGTTCGTGGCGACGAACGACCCGACGATCGCGGAGCGACTCCTGTTCCTGCAGAAGTCGCTCGGCGCGGTGCCCGGCCCGTTCGACTGCTGGCTCGTCCTGCGCGGCCTGAAGACGCTCGCCGTGCGGATGCGCCAGCACTGCGAGAACGCCGCGGCCGTCGCGGCCTCGCTCGAGCGGCACGCGCGGGTCGAGCGCGTGCTCTACCCGGGACTGCCGTCGCATCCGGGCCACACGATCGCCGCGCGGCAGATGCGCGGCTTCGGCGGGATGGTCTCGTTCCAGGTCGAGTCGGAGGAGGAGGCCGTCGCCCTCTGCGCGCGCACGAAGATCTTCCAGCTCGCCGAGAGCCTCGGGGGCGTCGAGAGCCTGATCGAGCACCCGGCGCGCATGACGCACGCGTCCACCGCCGACGCGCCGTTCGCCGCGCCGCGGAACCTCATTCGCCTCTCGGTCGGGATCGAGTCGGCCGAGGACTTGGTCGAGGACCTCGAGACCGCGCTCGTCCGCTCCGCTGCAGCCGCCGGCGCGTGACCGGCTAGGCGCCCGCGTGCTCGGCCGTGAACGTCCCGGCCATCTGACCGCCTGAGGTCCCGCCGGGGAGCACGAGCGTCCCCGTCCACGTGCCATCCGCCACCGCAACCCGGTGCGCGGGCGAAGCTTCAAGGTGATGGTCTTCGCGAGCCAGCCGCAGTGCTTCGGCACGCCGGGCGACCGCCGCGAGAGCCACGAGCACGCCCGCCAGGACCAGGCGACCACGTGACATACGCGACAACGCTACGCCCACGCTCTCCGGTCGGCCACGCGCCTCGGCCGTAGCATCCTCGCGATGGCCGCCCCGCAGCTCCTGGATCTCCGCCACCTCGGGCGCGAGCGGGTGATCGGCTGCTACCTGCTCGAGACGGACGACGGCCTGGCGCTCCAGGACTGCGGTCCCTCGACCTGCATCCCGGAGCTGAAGGCCCGGCTCACCGCACACGGGCTCGAGCTGACCGACCTGCGCCACCTGCTGCTCTCGCACATCCATCTCGACCACGCGGGCGCGACGGGCACGCTCGTACGCGAGCACCCGGGGCTGCAGGTGCACGTCTCCGCGATCGGCGCGCCGCACCTCGTCGACCCTTCGCGCCTCGAGGCGAGTGCCCGGCGGCTCTACGGCGAGACGTTCGACACGCTCTGGGGCGAGCTCGCGCCCGTCCCGCAGGAGAACGTCCACGAGGTCGGCCCCGAGGTGCTCGGGCTCGAGTGCTTCCCGACCCCGGGCCACGCCTCTCACCACGTCTGCTACCTCGACGGCGAGGGCATGCTCTACGCGGGGGACGCCGCGGGCGTCCGTATCGTGCCCAGCCGCGTCGTGCTGCCGCCGACGCCGCCGCCCGAGGTCGACCTCGAGGCCTGGCACTCGACCATCGCCGAGATCGAGCGGAGGGCCCCGGAGCGGATGGCCCTGATCCATTTCGGGATCGCGGACGGCGTCGAGGCCCATCTGCAGGAGCTGCGCGAGCGGCTCGACACCTGGGCGGCGCGCGTGCGCGACGGTTCCACCCGGGAGGAGTTCGAGGCGGCGATCGCCGAGGAGCTCGGCGCCGACCTGGCGGAGTACGACACGGCGATGCCGTTCTGGCAGTCGTACGCCGGCCTCAGGCGCTACTGGGACAAGCGCGCGTGATGCACCCCGCCGAGCTCGGGGAGCTCGAGGCATTCCGCGACTTCGCCCGGGCGGCTCCGGACGAGCTCGGCTTCGTCGTCGAGGAGATCGACGGCGCGGTCTGTCTCGGACTCCCGACGATCCCCGGCTCCGAGCTGTTCAACCGCGTGCTGGGCCTCGGGCTCGACCGGCCGGCCACCGAGGACGGGCTCGAGCGGATCGCCGGCTTCTACGAGAGGCTCGGCACCGCGTGGCAGGTCGCGCTCGCGCCACAGGCGGAACCGCTCGAGATCGCCTCCTGGCTCGAGCGGCGCGGGCTCTCGCCTGGCTACGCGTGGATGAAGTTCAGCCGTCGAGTCGGCGATCCGCCCGACGCGAGCACGGAGCTCGGCGTCGAGCAGGTGGGGCCGGGCCGCGCCGACGCCTTCGCCGAGGCGATCTCCCGCGGCTACGGCGTCCCGGCCCTCTTCCACGACTGCCTCAGAGCGCTCCCCGGGCGCGACGGGTGGCACTGCTTCGTCGCGTCCGACGGCGACGAGCCCGCCGCGGGCGGCGCGCTCTACGTGACCGGGACCATCGGTTGGCTCGGCATGGCGGGCACGGTCCCGGAGCACCGCAGGCGCGGCGCGCAGGGCGCGATCCTGGCCGCGCGGTTGCAGGCGGCCGCGGCCGCCGGATGCGAGGTTGTCGTCACAGAGACCGGCGAGCTACGAGAAGGGAAACCGTCGAGCTCGTACCGGAACATCGTCCGAGCCGGGTTCGAGCCGGAGTACGTCCGGCCGAACTACCGCTAGCAGCGAGCGCTTAGGTTACGGCAGCAGCGAGCTCACGCTCGAGAAGGCACCGCTGATGTTGCTTGAGAGCATCGTCATCGCGCCGATCACGGCGAGCGTCACGAGCGCCAGCACGACGCCGTACTCCGCCATGGTCTGACCGCGTTCCTCGTTGAGCTTCCGCATGGGTACTCCTTGTCGATTGCGGCAGGAGTGACACGTATCGGCCCGCGACGCGGCCCGGAAGATCCCTCGACCAGGCATCGCCAGCGGCGTAGGATGCGCGCGGCGGGTGAACAGGGGCAGGCTCTTCTGTGCCGGCATGCTCGGCGTGTCGGTCGCCGGGCTCGCGTTGAGCGGGTGCGGCCACCAGCAGGCGGCGGCGCCTGCCACGACGTCGTTCAGCGAGCAGCAGGTCCGCAAGACGTTCGCCTCGAATGAGATGCCGCTCGGCCGCACGGTGCGTCTCACCTTCGCGGGAGTCCGCCAGGTGCCGGTGCTCTTCGAGGGAGGAAGGCCGCTCGTCTCCCTCGAGAACGGGACGATCAGGGTCCGATCCGGCCCGCGCTACGCCCTGCTCATCTTCCGCGACTCGGGCGCGGCGCGCTCGGTGTTCTCGAAGCCGAAGATCAGGGCGGCGTTCCGCGAGAACCACGAGCCCACCGCGCTCAGAGACAACGTCGCCCTCGTCGCGATGGAGGCGATCGTTCCCGCCGGCCAGAACAGAGTCGTCTGGCGCCGGGCGATGAGCGCGCTGCTGGGGCTGGGCGCCTAGGCCGAGACCAGCTGTCGTGGCGGCGCGGCCGCCGGCACGCCTAGCCGATCACTGCCTCGTAGCAGCGCTCGTAGTCTGCGACCATCCGCTCCGGGGCGAAGCGCTCCTCGACGTAGCGGCGGCACTCGAGCGGGTCGATCGCGTCCGCGCGCTCGAGCGCCTGCGGGATCTCGCGGTAGTCGTCGACGATGATCCCGCCGCGGCCGTCCTCGATCACCTCGGGGACAGCGCCGTGACGGGTCGCGATCACCGGCGTCCCGCACGCCATCGACTCGATCATCACGAGCCCGAACGGCTCCTCCCACTCGATCGGGAAGAGCGTCGCGCGCGCGTCCTGGAGCAGTTCCACCTTCGTGCCGTGGTTGACCTCACCGAGGTACTCGATCCGGTCGCCGAGGTGCGGCTCGACGAACTCGGCGAAGTACTCGCGCTCCTTCGTCTCTCGCATCTTCCCGGCGAGCTTGAGCGGCAGCCCGACCTCCATTGCCACCGCGACCGCTCGGTGGGCGCCCTTCTCGTGGTTCATCCGCCCGAGGTAGAGCAGGTAGTCGCCGCGGTGCGGCTTGCACGGGTAGTGCTCGAGGTCGAGCGCGTTCGGGATGTTCGCGACCCAGTTGAGGTCGGGCTCGGGACGGCGCTGGTTGAGCGAGATCGAGATCAGGCCGACCTCCGGCGAGACGATGCCGATCTGCTCGTAGAGCGGCCCGGCATCGCCGTCGAGCGGCCCGTGGACGGTGTGCACGACGGGGGATTTCGAGACGCCGCCCAGCGCGGCCCCGAGCAGGCCCGTGTGGTCGTTGACGATGTCGAACTCGTCCGACCGCGCGTAACACGACAGCACGTGCTGGAGGTCCGTGAACGACTGCCCGATCAGCTCGCTCGGCGCCTCGTCGAAGATTGCCGCGAGCTCTGCCTTCGTCCGCGAGTCGCCCGAGGCGAACAGCGTCACCTCGTGGCCGCGGTCGGTGAGGCCGTCGGCGAGCAGCCAGACGATCCACTCGATCCCGCCGTAGCCCGTCGGAGGGACAGCGAACCAGGGAGGCGCGAGGACGGCGATCCGCATGGCGGGACCTTAGACCTCTTCGACGGTCACCCGGCCCTGGTCGACGCGCACGTCCCACTGCCGGTCGAACGCGCGAATCCCGGACAGCCGAAGCGAGCGGCCCGCCCACGACGGCAACTCCTCGGGCGCATGGGTCTCGAGCTCGTGCCGGCGGCGGTCCGGCTCGAGGCCGAGCAGGACCTGGAGCAGGAGCACGGGGGTCCCGGCCGCCCAGGCCTGCGGGCGCGCGGCCGTCGGGTAGGCGATCGGGAACGGCGTCTCGGCCCGCGGAAGCCCCGCGAACACCTCCGGCAGCTGGTAGCCGAAGTGCGCCGAGGCCCCGAGCATCCGGCGGACGATCCGCTGCGCCTCGGGCCAGCGCGCATGCCGTGCGAGGCCCTGCGCGAGGAGGGAGTTCTCGTGCGGCCACACGGTGCCGTTGTGGTACGAGAGGGGGTTGTAGCCCGCGTCGCCGGTCGACATCGTCCTCACGCCCCAGCCGGACCAGAGCTCCTCCCCCATCAGCGCGTCGACGACCACATCCACGCGCTCGCTCGGGACGATCCCGCTCCAGAGCAGGTGCCCGATGTTGGAGCAGAGCGAGTCGACCTGACGCTTCTCGCCGTCGAGCGCGAGCACGTAGTAGCCGCCGCGCGCCTCCGTCCAGAAGCGCTCGTTGAACGCACGCCGCAGCTCGGCCGCCTCCTGCTCGAGCCGCTCGGCCAGCGGCCGGTCGCGCCAGATCTCCCGGGCCAGCTCGGCCGTCCGCAGCTTCGCGTCGTACACGTAGCCCTGCACCTCGCAGGGTGCGATCGGCGTCTGCGCGAGCGTCCCGTCGCGGAAGCGCTGCGAGTCGCCCGAGTCCTTCCACGACTGGTTCTGGAGCCCGTGGGCCGAGCGGCGCTCGTACTCGACGAAGCCGTCGCCGTCGCGGTCCCCGTAGCGGTCGATCCACGCGAGCGCCGCGTCGAGCGATGGGCGCAGCGTCCGCATCGTGGCGAGGTCGCCCGTCCATGCGTAGTGGTCCGCGGCGCGCATCAGGAACAGCGGGGTGGCGTCGACGGTGCCGTAGTAGGGGGTGTGGGGTATGAGGCCGGCGCCCGCGAGCTCGCCCACGCGCAGCTCGTGCAGGATCTTGCCGGGCTCGGCGTCTCGCCACTCGTCGTCCTCTTGCGCCTGCAGCCCGGACAGCACGCCGAGCGCGTCCGCGGTGAGATCTGTGTTCAGCAGCAGCGCCTCGCCTGCCGCCGTGAGCGCGTCCCTGCCGAACGGGGCGACATACCAGGGGATCCCGGCCGCCAGGATGCGCCCGCCGGGAGCGGGCATCACGAGCGAGCGCAGGTCCTGGGCCGAGCGGCTGATGACTGCGTTGAAGCGCTCGTTGTCACTTTCGATCGTCGTGCAGCGCGAGCGCCATTGCTCCTCTGCGGCCCGCAACTCCTCGGTCGCTGTCGCCACTCGTCGGCGCGGTCGCCGGCGGCCGCCGATCGCCGGCTCGATCGTCGCGAGGATCTCGACCTGGGCGCCCGGCTCGAGCTCGAGATGCCAGCGGGCGACGCTGCGGTCGGCCTGCGTGTCGATGCGCTCGGGCGCAGGTGAGAGCTCGATGACGGTCTCGCGGAAAGCGCCGTCCTCGCCCATGTACGCGAGCGTGAGACTGCG
>DATIXI010000002.1:0-29561 GCA_035518635.1 Gaiellaceae bacterium | reverse complement strand
GAGGTGGACGCCGTCCAGACGCACCTCGAGCCGTTGAAGGAGGCGGGCGAGGGAAGCGCGGACGACGCGGTTGCCGACCGGGCCGTGGTCGAGCGGATCGTCCGCGAGTCGACCGGCGCGGGGCCGCGCGAGCTGCGCTTCCTGCGGACGGACGACGGCCTGCTCGCCTACCTCACGCTCGGGCTCGACCCGCGCACCTCGCTGGCGGACGCGCACGTGCGCGCGAGCGAGGTCGACGAGCGCATCCGCCGCGAGCTCCCCGAAATCGCCGATGTCATCGTGCACACAGAGCCGTGAGGCGCCGACTGGGCGGCGCCGACCATAGAGGTCGCGCGGGCTCTGCTCGTGCGACCGTCTAGCGCACATTCTTGGAGACGAGGCCGGTGCCCCTCGATAGCCTCGCGCGATGAAGCTCTGCATGTTCACGCCGGTCGCACACGAGATCCGCGGCTGGCCGGGGCGGATCGAGGGCGACCGCGTGATCCAGCTCGCTGCCCAGACACTGGAAGCGTTCTTCACGGGAGGTGGGAGGGCGCGCGAGCACGCGGAGTACCCGCTCGACCAGGTGCGGCTGCTACCGCCGGTCCGCCGCCCGCCGTCGGTGCGCGACTTCTACGCGTTCGAGGGGCACGTGAAGAACGCGCGGGCGGTCACGGGCCGTGGCGAGGTTCCTGCCGAGTGGTACGAGATCCCGGTCTTCTACTTCTCGAACCCGGCCGCGATCTACGGGCCAGACGAGGAGATCCCGTACCCGGAGGGCACGGAGGCGCTCGACTACGAGCTCGAGGTCGCGGCCGTGATGGGCGCGGACGGCGAGATCGGCGGGTTCACGATTATGAACGACTGGTCCGCGCGCGATCTCCAGCGCAAGGAGATGAAGGTTGGGCTCGGGCCGGCGAAGGGGAAGGACTTCGCGACCTCGCTCGGGCCGGTCGTGGTGACGCCCGACGAGCTCGGCGACCTGCGCTTGGAGATGCTCGCGCGCGTGAACGGAGAAGAGCGCTCGCGCGGGAACCTCGGCGACATGTACCACTCCTGGGAGGCGATCGTCGCGCAGGCCGGCCGGAACACCGAGCTGCGCCCGGGCGACGTGCTCGGCTCGGGGACGGTCGGGACCGGCTGCATCCTCGAGCACGGCGACGAGCGCTGGCTGCAGCCGGGCGACGAAGTCGAGCTCGAGGTCGAGGGCATCGGCGTCCTGAGGAACACGGTCGGCGACCGGCACTAGCGTCAGCGGAGGCCTCGTGCCGCTACCCTGGGCTTGGGCATCGCGTCGGCGCTGCCGACAGAGGAAGGGGCACGTGAACGGCAGCGACGAACGCAACGGAGATGTGGACGGGCTGTTCGCCCGGCTGATCGCCTTCTGTCTTCGCCACCGGCTGCTCGTCTCGACGGTCTGGCTGGCCGCGATCGTGGCGGGTGGGCTCGGCGCGATGCGGCTGACGCCGCTGCTCCAGAGTGGCTTCTCGCTACCTGGGACCGACTCGGCGCGTGTCAAGCAGGTGCTCGAGACGAAGTACGGCGTGCGCTCCGGCTCCGGCTTCGTCCTGATCGTCGACGGCGACCACGCGCTCGCCAGGGCCCGGCTCGCGGGGAAGCGCGCGGCCCGCCTGCTCCAGGGCGGCACCGTCGACGGGACCGAGTCCTTGCCCTCGGGAGCCGCCGCGGCGTTCGTCGAGACGAGCCAGGACGGCAGCCAGGCGGCGGCCCAGACCGACCTGCTCCGTGACAGCCTCGGCCCCGACGTCCTCGTCACCGGCGACGCGGCGATCAGCCACGACATGGGACCGGTGCTGGCCCGCGACCTGAAGGTGGGCGAGCTGTACCTGGCGGTGCCGGCCGCGCTCGTGATCCTGCTCCTGGTGTTCGGCACGGCGTCGGCCGTGCTCCCGTTCGTCTTCGCCGCCGCGACGATCTTCCCGTCGCTCGGGATGGCCTGGGGGGCCGCGCACGTGCTCGAGCTGAGCGACTACCTCCGCAACATGGTCCTGATGATCGGGCTCGGGATCTCGATCGACTACTCACTGCTCGTCGTCCACCGCTACCGAGACGAGCGGCGGCAGGGGCGAGAGCACGAGCACGCCGTCGCGGAGACGATGCGTCACGCGGGCCGGACGATCGTCTTCAGCGGGCTCGCGATCTCGATGGGCCTCGCGCTGATGCTCCTCCTGCCGGTGCCGTTCCTGCGCGGCTTCGGGGTCGGAGGGCTGCTCATCCCGATGGTCAGCGTCCTCTGTGCGCTGACGCTGCTTCCGGTGCTCCTGCTCACGTTCGGCGAGCGGCTCGAGCGCATCCGGTTCGTGCCGGGGAGGCTCGCGGAATGGCGCCACACGAGCGAGCTCCGCCTGTGGGCGGCGCACGCGGGCTGGGTCATGCGGCGGGCGAAGGTGCTCGCGCCGCTGACCGCGACGCTGCTCGTGCTCGCGGCAATGCCGCTGATCGGGATCCGGGTCGGCCCCGGGTCGGACAGCGGCAGCCTTCCGAAGGGGATTCCCGCGATGAAGGGCCTCGCGCAGCTCCAGCGTGGGGCAGACGGCGACACGCTCGACCCGACCACGATCCTCGTCCACAGCCCGGAGAGCCGCGTGAGCTCCTCCATGCCCGCCCTGGGCCGGCTCCGCCTGCTGCTGCGCTCCGACCGGGAGGTCGTGACGGTGTCGCGGGTCCTCCGCGACCGGACCGGCCGGTACCTCCGGGTCGACGTCGTCGGCCGCCACGACTCGGCGAGCCCGCAGGCCCAGTCGTTCGCCGACCGGCTGCGCGGCCGCCTGATCCCGGACGCCGACTTTCCCTCGTCGGTCGTCGTGACCGCGGGCGGCGGCGCCGCCTACGCCAGCGACTTCATCTCCCGCACGCTCGGTTCCTTCCCATGGCTGATCCTGGGAGTGCTCGGCCTGACCTACGTGCTGCTCGCGCGCGCGTTCCGCTCGCTCCTCCTCCCGCTGAAGGCGATCGCCCTCAATCTGCTGACGGTGGCCGCGGCGAGCGGCCTGATGATCGCGGTCTTCCAGTGGGGCTGGGGCAGCTGGGCCGGGTTCCTGAAGGTGAATCAGATCGAGGGCTGGATCCCGGTGTTCATGTTCACGCTGCTGTTCGGGCTCTCGATGGACTACGAGGTCTTCCTCGTCACCCGGATGCGCGAGGCTTGGGAGAAGACACGCTCGAACACCGGCGCGGTCGCGCACGGGCTCGCGCATACGGGCAGGATCGTCACCGCCGCCGGCCTGATCATGGCCGCCACCTTCAGCGGCTTCCTGCTCGGGTCGATTCCGCCGATGCAGCAGCTCGGCTTCGGGCTCGCGGTCGCGATCCTGATCGACATCACGCTCGTCCGGGGCCTGCTGCTCCCCTCGACGATGGCGCTTGCGGGCCGCTGGAACTGGTACCTGCCCGCCTGGGCCGCCCGCACCCTGCGCGTCAGGCCATAGCCGGGCCCCCCCGCGAACCTTGTAACAGACTGTTACTTGGAGTTGGGGCACGATAGGGCCATGGAGGCCGAGGTGGTCGTCGTCGGCGCAGGGGTGAACGGGCTGGCCACGGCCTGGGCACTCGCGAGCGAGGGGCACGACGTCGTCGTCCACGAGCAGTTCGCGCCGGGCCACGCGCGCGGGTCCAGCCACGGGCGCTCGCGCATCTTCCGGCTCGCCTACCCGGAGGAGGAGTGGGTGCGGCTGGCGCAGGAGGCGCTTGTCGGCTGGCGAGAGCTCGAGGCCGAGACCGGCGAGAGGCTGCTCGGCTTCCCGGGGATCGTCGAGCTCGTGGGCCACCTGGGCGAGAGCTCGCGCGCTGCGCTCGCCGCCGAGGGCGTCGAGACCGAGGTGCTCGACGCGGACGAGCTCCTGCGGCGGTTCGACCTGCGCGCTCCGGAGGGCTACGTCGGGATGCTGCAGCCCGAGGCAGGTTACGTCCTTGCCGACCGCGCGCTCGCCGCGTTCCAGGCCGGAGTGGAGCAGCGGGGCGGCCGTGTCTCCTACGAGTCGAAGGTCGAGTCGCTCGACGATGTCGACGCGCGGGCCCTCGTCGTCACCGCGGGCCCGTGGGCCAGGGCGCTCCTCGCGCAGGCCGGGATCGAGCTGCCGGTCGTCGAGACGCGCGAGACCGTGCTCTTCTTCCGTCTGGAGCGGGAATCACCGGTTCCCTCGACCGTGACCATGGTCGACAACCTCCACGGCTTCTACTCGGTGTACGACCCGGTGTACGGGCTCAAGGTCGGCCACCACAAGTCCGGCATCCCGGCCGACCCGGACGAGGAAGGCGGCCCCGACCACGCGATCGTGGACGAGGTGACGGAGTGGGCCGGCCGAACGTTCACCCTTGCCGACCCCGAGCCGGTCGAGGTCCAGACCTGCTTCTACACGAACACCGTCGACGACAGCTTCGTGCTCGAGCGCCACGGCCGGATCGTCGTCGGCTCCGCCTGCTCGGGGCACGCGTTCAAGTTCGGGCCTGCCGTCGGCGCGCGCCTGGCCGCCCTTGCGGCCGAGGCGCTCGCAGGCTGACTATCCTTCGCTCGTGCCCACGTACCAGATCCGAGGAGACGTCCCGAAGAAGCGGCACGTCCAGTTCCGGGACAACGGGACGCTCCTGACCGAGGAGGTCATGGGCCTCGAGGGCTTCGACGGGAACGAGTCGATCCTCTACCACCTCACCTCGCCGTGCCGGATCACCGAGGTCGGCGAGTTCGAGCCGATCGAGCGGGACGAGTGGGTCCCCGAGGGCCACGCCCACCGCCATTTCCGGACCTTCGGCGTGGAGCCCGGGGGCGACGCGGTCAGCGGCCGCCGGCTGCTGATGTGGAACGACGACGTCGAGATCTCGCTCTGCCGGCCCGACGACGCGATGGACTGCTTCTTCCGCAACGGCGAGGGCGACGAGGTGATCTTCGTCCACGAGGGCACCGGCGTCGTCGAGACGATCTTCGGCGACCTCCCGTACCGCGAGGGCGACTACGTCGTCGTCCCGCGCGGGACGACCTACCGCTTCCGGCCCGAGGGCGAGCAGCGGTACCTCGTGTTCGAGTCGCCCGGGCTGATCGAGATCCCGAAGCGCTACCGGAACGAGTACGGGCAGCTGCTCGAGCAGGCGCCCTACTACCACCGCGACATCCACCCGCCGACCGAGCTCAGGACGTGCCGCGACCGAGGCGAGTTCCACGTCAAGGTGCGCGTGCGCGACGGCTACCAGACCTACGCGCTCGACTACCACCCCTTCGACGTCGTGGGCTGGGACGGCTACGTCTACCCGTGGACGTTCTCGATCCACGACTTCGAGCCGATCACCGGGCGGATCCACATGCCGCCTCCCTCGCACCAGACGTTCCAGGGCCGGAACTTCGTGATCTGCTCGTTCTGCCCCCGCAAGCTCGACTTCGACCCGATGGCGATCCCGATCCCCTACCACCACTCGAACCTGAACTCCGAGGAGATGATCTATTACGTCTCGGGCAACTTCTCCTCGCGCAAGGCGGTGGACGTCGGCTCGGTCACGCTGCACCCCTCGGGGATCCCGCACGGGCCGCACCCTGGCCTCGCCGAGAAGTCGATCGGCCAGACCGAGACCCACGAGCTCGCGGTCATGTGCGACACGTTCCACCCGCTCCGCCTGACGACGCTCGCTCAGGAGCTCGACGACGGCGAGTACGCCTACTCGTGGCTGGAGGAGCGCGCGCCGGCGGGCGGGAGCACGGACGAGGACCCCGCCGGGGTCACGTCGCACTTCTAGCCGCTAGCGGATCGTCACCCAGGCGGTCGCCGTCTCCGCGCCGTGGCGGACGACGAACGCGTACCTGCCGGGAGCCCCGGGGTTGCCGAGCCCCGCGGCGCGGGTGATCAGGATGGTGGCCTGCCCGGGCCGGATCGAGTCGCAGACCATTCCGGCGGGGTGCGGGATGCCGATCGCCAGCGTGCGCTTCGAGACGGTGACCCGGCTCGCGTGCGCGCCGCCGACGAGGACGTCCGCGGCCGCGATGTGGGTCGGCACACGCTCCTGGGCCGGCAGCCGAAGCAAGATCGCGCGCCACGGGAGGCGGCCGCACTGCAGCTCGGCCCCGAACGTCACCCTGACCGCGACCGGCCGCGCGCCGGCCCGGTTGCTCGAGAGCCTGACCTTCGCGCCGCCTATGCCTGCCCACGCGCCCGGGACGAGCAGAAGCGTGGCGGCGGCGGCGAGGCAGGCGGCCTTTCGCACGGAAACAACGGTATCCAATTGAATAGTTGGCCTGCTTGATTCAAGATGCGGTTGCCCGGGCGCGATTGACCCGGGTTGCATTCCGCGAAGGAGGGGGTTTCACAACATGAAGTCATCTCGGAAGGGGCGCCTGCTTGTGCTTGCGGTGGGCGTTCTCACGTGTGCGGCCTTGCTGGGGGCGACGGCGGCGGTCAGTGCGCCGAAGCTCGTCCGCCGCCACAGCCGGTTCCAGCTCGCGGGCACGAAGCCCTCGTGGGCGTCACCCGGACGCCTCACGGGAGCGGTCGCCGCGACCCACTCGGTGAACGCGCGGGTCTGGCTCGCGCCGCGCAACTCCGCGCAGCTCGACGCACTCGCGAGGGAGGTCAGCGATCCCGCCAGCTCTCAGTACCGCAAGTACATCTCGAACGCGCAGTACGTAGCCCGCTTCGCGCCGACGGCCGCTCAGGTCGCCGCCGTGATGCGCTGGCTGACGGCTGCCGGCCTGCAAATCGACAGGGTCGGGCCCGACAACCACTACCTGGCAGTGAGCGGCTCGGCCGCCGCGATCAACGCGGCGTTCTCGACGCAGCTCGCGAGGTTCGGGGTCAAGGGCAAGCAGGTGCAGGCGCCGGCGAAGACGCTTTCCGTCCCGAACTCGCTCGCGGCCAACGTGCTCTCGGTCACGGGCCTGACGAAGCTGGGCCACATGATGAAGCCCGCCGACCTCGGCGCGCCGGCCCCGTTCGTCAACGGCACGCCGTGCTCGAGCTACTACGGCCAGAAGGTCGCGTACGACCAGCCGAAGTTCAAGGGCAAGCGGCTCCCGTACGCCGTGTGCGGCTACGTGCCGTCACAGCTGCGTGGTGCGTACGGCGAGGACGGGCCGGGCTCGGAGAGCAACCTGGGCAAGGGCGCCACGATCGCGATCACCGACGCGTTCGACGCCTCGACCCTGGAGGCCGACGCGAACACCTACTCCCAGCGCCACGGCGACAAGAAGTTCGCCAAGGGCCAGTTCCAGGATCGCAGCTTCCCGGAGCCGCCCCCCGACGATCCCAACGTCGAGGCGTGCGGCGGGAACGACTGGTACGGCGAGCAGGCGCTCGACATCGAGGCCGCCCACGGGATGGCTCCCGGTGCGAACGTCTACTACTACGGCGCGTCGAGCTGCTTCGACGACGACCTCCTGGCGTCGCTCTCGCAGGTCGTGACCGACAACAAGGCGTCGATCGTCACCAACTCGTGGGGCGATCCGACGTTCTTCGTCGACAACGGCGTGCTCTACAGCACGATCGACGACTCGCTCGTCAACGCGTACGAGTCGATCTTCAAGCAGGGCGCGGTCCAGGGGATCGGCTTCTACTTCTCGTCGGGCGACAACGGCGACGACCTCGACGCGTTCGGCTATGCGCATCCCGAGTTCCCGACCGGCGACCCGTGGGCCACCTCGGTCGGCGGGACGTCCCTCGCTGTCGACAGCCACGACCGGCGCGGCTTCGAGACCGGCTGGGGCACGTCGAAATGGCTCCTGTCCGACGATGGCCTGTCCTGGGTGCCGTATGACGACGAGGTTCCGCCGTTCTACTACGGCGCGGGCGGTGGCTACAGCCAGGTCTTCGACGAGCCGGCCTATCAGTACGGCGTGGTCCACTCGCCCACGGGCGGCCGGGCCGTTCCGGACATCGGGCTCGTCGGCGACCCGACGACGGGCATGCTCGTCGGCGAGACGCAGGACTTCGACCTGCCGAGCCGCTACGGGCCTCCGGGCGTCCACTACGGCGAGTACCGCATCGGCGGGACGAGCCTCTCGTCGCCGCTGATGGCGGGCGTCCAGGCGGCAGCCGAAGGGCACTCGCGGATCGGCTTCGCCAATCCGTTGATCTACCTGCTCTACCGGCACGGCGCCTACTACGACGTCACGCCGCAGGGCGATCTCGGCAACATCCGCAGCGACTACGTCAACGGCGAGAACGCCAGCGACGGCATCGTGTACTCGCTGCGCACGTTCGACGAGGACTCGTCGCTCAAGACGGGTCGCGGCTGGGACGACGTGACCGGCGTCGGCGCACCGACGAGCCGGTACTTCGACCAGGTCGGCCGGCTGCTGCACTAGCCGGAGCACCACTCGCTGAGACGAGGAGGGCCGCCCACCCGGCGGCCCTCCTCGCGTTGCGGGGCGCCGGCGCGCCCCGCTCCTTTCCCCTGCTCAGGGACAGTGCAGCTTCTTCTCGGCGCGGCACACGTCGCGGGCAGGCCCGCCGTCGGCGAAGTCCTTGCCCACGCCGCCGACCAGCGTGTCCTTGCCCCGCTCGCCGTAGAGCTTGTCGTTGCCTGCAAGCCCCTGCAGCTCGTTGGGCCCGGCGTTGCCGATGAGGACGTCCGAGTGCTTCGAGCCCCAGATCGACTCGATCGCGTGGAACGTGTCGTTCCCGCCACCGCCGCTTGCAGTGCCCTTTGCGAGGCTGACGTGCACTCCGGCGGGCGCGTTGTAGTAGTCGATCCAGTCGCGACCGCTGCCGCCGTTGATCGTGTCGTTGCCAGGACCTCCGGCGAGGTCGTCGTTCCCGCCGAGGCCGTTGATCGTGTCGTCGCCGGCGTCGCCCGAGACGAGCGCGTAGTCGAAGAAGCTGTCGCCGTTGACGATGATCGCGTCGTTGCCGTCCCCGCCGCAGACGACGTCGCCGTTGTCCCCGCCGGTCGTGATCACGTCGTCGCCCCCGAGCCCGACGATCACGTCGTCGCCGCTCGTGCCGTTGATCGTGTCGTTGCCGGGGGTGCCCACGATCGTCGCGGGCTGGCCGAGGCAGGTGGGCGAGGGCGTCGTCGCGGAGGCCGAGGCGCCGAGAACGAGCGCCGAGGCCGCGGCGAGCGCGACCAGCAGCACGATCAGTCGAGTTCTTGCGCGGAACATGCCGCCTCCTTTCGGGCGCCGGCGGCCGGATGCTCGGCATGCCACGCGGGCTCGCAGCCGGCGGCGCGAAACGCGTCGACCGCGGCCAGGTAGCGCCGGATCTCGTCGATCAGCGCCGCGATGTCGATCTCGTGCGTCATGGCTGCGACGCTAGGCCGCGGCCGGAGCGCTCGGAACCGGGCAGGCCCGGAAGTGCGCTCCGGGCAAGCCCGGGTCTTCGCCGTGTGGGAGATCGCCGTGCCTCCTGCCATGGCGGCCAGGGTGCGGGAGGCTCCTAATGCGGCGCTAATGCAGGGTTTCCCCCGAGTCCCCGCGCAGCGCGGATCAGGGTTTCCCTGGTGGTCGCGGCTTGTCTCCTGTGTGACGATTCAGCGCATGGCAGTAACGGTGGTGATCGTCGATGACCACCCATCGTTTCGGGCCTCGGCGCGCGCGCTTCTGGAGCTCGAGGGGTTCGACGTGGTCGGCGAGGCCGCCGACGGCGCCTCCGGTCTCGAGATCGCGAGGAAGCTGAAGCCGCAGCTCGTCCTGTTGGACGTCGCCCTGCCGGACACGAACGGCTTCGAGGTCGCCGAGCGGCTGGCCGGCGGCCCCACGAGGGTGATCCTCACGTCGAGCCGCGAGCAGCGGGATCTCGGCCGGCGCATCCGCTCGAGCGGCGCGCTCGGCTTCGTGCCGAAGGACCGCCTCTCGGGCCAGGCGCTCGTCGAGCTGATGGAGCTCAAGGGATGAGCAGGCCGCTCGCGTTCGTCCTCCTGGTGGCCGGCGGCGCGCTCGGGATCGCCGCCTACCACGCGCAGACGAGCGCGCTCAACGCGCCACACGCGGCGGCATCGGTGGCAATCGGCTGGGCGTTCCTCCTCGCCGGCCTCGCCGCCTGGAGGCAACGCCCGGAGAACCGGATGGGAAAGCTGATGGTGCTGGCCGGCCTCGCGCTGCTCGCGCGCCTGCTCCGCTACAGCGACAGCGCGCTCCTGTTCACGGTGTTCTTCGTCTTCGGCGACCTCGCCTACGCGCTCGTCGGCCATTCGGCGCTCGCGTACCCCTCCGGCCGCGTGACCGACCGATACGAGCGGGCGCTCGTCATCGCCGGCTACACGACGGTGCTCGTCTTCCCGCCGCTCGCGGCGCTCTTCTACGGAGGCACCACCCCGCTGATCGGCTTCGGTTCCCTCTCGCGAAACAGCCTCGTCAACGTGACGGACGACGGCCACGTCGTCGAGCTGGTGCAGAAGACCGAGACCGTCGTCTTCTTCGGCGTGCTCGCCACGCTGTTCATCCTGCTGATCGCGCGGCGGCTCTGGCTGGCGACGCCCCGGATGCGCCGGATCCTCGCCCCGCTGCTCGTGGCCGCCGTCGCGGTCGGCCTCAGGGCGATCTCCGAGTGCGTCTTCACGTTCGTCAACAGGCCGTTCGCCTACGACGACCTCTTCTGGTGGTGGTTCGTCGCAGCCTTTGCGCTCCCGCTCGCGTTGCTCGCCGGCCTGCTGCGCGCCCACCTCGCCCGCGCCGGAGTCGGCGATCTGGTGCTCGAGCTCGACGGTGCCGGGCCCGAGGATCTCCGAGGCGCGCTCGCCCGGGCCCTCGACGACCCGACGCTCGAGGTCGCGTTCTGGCTGCCCGACCGCGGGACGTATGCCGACGCGGCGGGGCGGCCGGTCGAGCTGCCGACGGAGGGAGCGTCCCGCGCGGTCACGACGCTCGAGCACGACGGCGAGCCGCTGGCGGCGATCGTCCACGACCCCTCTTTGCTCGAGGAGCCCGAGCTCGTCGGCGCCGCCGGAGCGGCGGCGCGGCTCGCGTTGGAGAACGCACAGCTCCAGGCGGAGACACGTGCCCAGCTCGTGCAGGTGAAGGAGTCGCGCGTCCGGATCGTGACTGCGGCCGACGAGGAGCGCAGGCGGATCGAGCGCGACCTGCACGACGGCGCGCAGCAGCGTCTGGCCGCGCTGGCCCTCCAGCTCCGCACCGCGCAGCGGCGGCTGGGGTCCGGCCAGGCCGACCCCGCGGTCGACTCGCTGCTCGAGTCGGCGGTCGCGGAGCTGCAGGCGGCCAACGAGGAGCTGCGCGAGCTCGTCCGGGGCGTCTACCCGGCGATCCTCAGCGACGAGGGGCTTGCGGCCGCGCTCGAGTCGCTCGCGCTGCGCAACCCGTTCCCGGTCGAGCTGGACGTGCCCGAGGGCCGCTTTCCGAAGCAGGTCGAGGCGACGGCCTACTTCGTCGCCTGCGAAGGCCTCGCGAACATCGCCAAGCACGCGCACGCGTCGAAGGCCTCGGTCTGCATCGCGCGGCGCAACGGGCTTCTGGCGGTCGAGATCGCCGACGATGGCGTCGGGGGAGCGCAACCGCTCGAAGGCTCCGGTCTGAGCGGCCTGGGGGACCGCGTCGAGGCGCTCGGCGGCCGGCTGAAGGTCGAGAGCCCGGAGGGCGAGGGCACGCGGCTGACGGCGGAGATTCCGTGCGAGTCGTAGTCGCAGAGGACTCGACGCTGTTCCGCGAGGGCCTCGTGCGCGTGCTCGCCGAGGCCGGCATCGACGTCGTCGCGCAGGCGGTCAACGCGCACGAGCTGCGCACGTTCGTCGAGCGGGAGCGCCCAGACGTCGCGATCGTCGACGTGCGCATGCCCCCGACGCACACCGACGAGGGGACGCGGACGGCGAAGGAGCTGAAGGCCGCGCAGCCCGAGCTGGGCGTGCTCGTGCTCTCCCAGGTCGTCGAGACCAAGCACGCTCTCGACCTCTTCAGCGAGTGGCCGGAGGGCTTCGGGTACCTGCTCAAGGACCGCGTCTCGGCGGTGGACGAGTTCCTCGACGCGGTCCGGCGCGTGGCCGAGGGAGGCACCGCGATCGACCCCGAGGTCGTCGGGCAGCTGATGGGCCGCCGCCGCGAGCGCGACCCGCTCGAGGACCTGACCCCTCGTGAGCGCGAGGTGCTCGCCCTGATGGCCGAAGGGCTCTCGAACCGCGGCATCTGCGACCGTCTCGTCCTGAGCCCGAAGACGATCGAGTCGCACGTCAACTCGATCTTCACGAAGCTCGGCCTCGCGCCGGCGCCGGACGACCACCGGCGCGTGCTGGCCGTCCTCGCCTTCCTGCGCTCCTAGCTCCTCCCTGACGGTGGCTTCGGGGGATGCCCCGAGCCCGCCCTGCGTGAAGACCGGGGCGGGCCGCGAGGCGAGTCCAAGGCTCGCCCGGTTACCGGGAGACCCGCCTCTTCCTAGCGTCGGTCTACGTGATCGACGAACGGAAGGAGGTGACGAAAGTGCTGCATATGAACACATTTCGCCGACTGCTTGCCGTCGGCCTCGTGGTTGGAGCTCTCGCGGCCGTCGCCCCGGCGACGGGTCTCGCGTCGAACCCCGGCGGTGGCGGGGGCGCCGTGCTGTCGAACCCAGGCGGGGGCGGCTAGCACGCGAGTCCAGCCGATGAGAGCACTCGTCTCAACGCTTCACGCGGAAAGCCCGAGAGGGTTTTTCGCGCTGCCTGAACCGCGTCAGTCGCTCGTCAGCTCGGCCAGCAGCGCGCGTGCCCTCGCGCCCGCAGCCTCGTTGCCCTTCTCGTCCAGGAGGCCGATCGCGTTTGCGACGGCCTCGGCCGCCGCCTCGTTCCGCCCTTCGAGGACGAAGACCTCGGCGGAGTCGAGCAGGACCTGCGCGTGCTGGCTGACCGCGTCCGTGGCTTCGGCGATCTCGACCGCTTCCCGGGCGAGAGCCCGAGCCGTGTCGAAGGCCCCCTCGCGTGCCTGCGTCTTCGCGCGGAGCGCTCGCCACGAAAACTGGGCGCTGGCGTCGTCGCTCGCCGCGCACCGCTCGGCGACGTCCGCCCAGCGCCGTGCCTCCTCGAACCGCGCCTGACGGTAGAGCGCGTCGCCGAGTTGCGCCGCCTGCGTCGCGAGGCGGGCCTGCTCGCCCCATGCCTCGAGGCGCTCGCAGCTCTCGGCGAGCAGTCGCTCCGCAGCGCCGTTCTCTCCGGCGAGCAGCTCGATCTCCGCGGCGATCGCGGCGTAGTTCGCCCAGATCTTGTCCTTCCAGTCGAGCTCCTCGTACGTCGTCCTGGCCCGCATGACGAGCTCCCGGGCGGTGTCGAAGCGTCCGCCCATCGCCTCGAGCCCCGCGAGGAACACCTGGACATGAGCCTCGCCGCCGCGGTCGGCGTGCTCGAGCAGCGCGCGACAGCGGCGGATCCCGTCGCCGACCGGGAGCGGCCCGATGTAGAGGCTCACCGCGAGCTCCTGCAGGCACGGCGCCAGCGGCCACCCCGACCGGATGAAGTACTCCATCGCGCGCTCTGCCGCCTCCGCGGACTCCCGGTAGCGGCAATGGAACCCGCCGTGCACGTGCGCCAGGATGTACCAGATCCGCCCGAGCGTGCGGTCGTCGCCGAGCTCCTCCAGGACGGGGATGGCCTCGGCAGTCAGCGAGAGAAGCTCCTCGGCGCCGCCCTCGGGCTCGCGGAAGAGCCTGAGGTACGCGCGCTCCACCAGGACGCGCAACTCGGCCCTGCTGTCGGGCACCGACGTCGCCACGTCGAGGGCCTTCGCGAGCGCGTCCTCCACCGCCTGGAGCCGGCCGGCTCTCCAGAAGACCAGCCCCAGCTCGGTGAGCAGGTCGAGGCCCGCCACCTGCCGCGCGTCGAGGAGGGCGCACGCACGCATGAGCAGGGTCGCCGCCGCGGGCATGTCACCGGCCTTGGCCGCGCGCAGGCCCGCCGATCCGAGGCGCTCGCCTGCATCCGCGGCGAGGCGCCGGCCTTCGGGCCCGATCGGGCCCAGCTCCACCAGGTACTGGTAGGCCTGCTCGAGGTGGAAGCCGATCAGCTCGTCCGAGCGCACGCGCCGGGTCTCGAGCCAGCGGGCGAAGCGCTCGTGCAGCTCGGCGCGCTGCGCCTTGGGCAGCGTCGCGTACGCAGCGTCGCGGATCAGGACGTGGTGGAAGCGGTAGCTCCCCTCCCGGCCGGCCGTGCCCTCGTCGATCAGCCCCTTGCCGATCGCCGCGAGCAGGTGGGCGTCGAGAGTCGCGGGCTCCTCGTCCGGCAGCAGGTGCGCGACGGCCTCGCGCGAGAACTCGCGTCCCGCCACCGCCGCCCGCTGCAGCGCCGCGAGCTCGCGCGGGTCGAGGTGGTCGAGGCGGCTCGCGAGCAGCAGCTCGAGCGAGGGCGGCATCGACTCCGGCTCGCCCCCCTCGTTGGTGTGCGCGAGAAGCTGCTCGAGAAAGAGCGGGTTTCCGCCGGCCGCGTGGAGGATGTGAGTGCGGAGCTCGTCGGGAAGCTCGCCGAGGTTCTCGATCAGCGTCTCGCTCTCGTTGCCGGAGAGCGGGGCGAGCCTTGTCGTCGCGTTGCTGCTCCAGCCCGTGCGGGTCTCGAGCAGCTCGGGGCGCGCGAGGGCGAGGAGGAGGATCGGGGCGGACGATGCCTGCTCGGTGAAGTACTCGATCAGGTCCAACAGCGTCGGCTCTGCCCAGTGCAGGTCCTCGAAGACCAGCACCACCGGCCGCTCTCGGGCAAGGGCTTCGAAGAGCCTGCGAACCGCCCAGAACGTCTCGCCTCCGGAGCCGGGTGCCTCCTGCTCGCCTGCCAGGTCGGCGAGCCTGGCCGAGATCGCCTCCGCGTGCTCGTCGCCCGTGAGCAGCTCGCCGAGCTCGCGCTGCGCCCCGACCTGGCGGAGGATCTCGACGAGCGGCACGTACGTCGCTCCCTTCCCGTAGGAGGCGCAGTGCCCGACGAGGACGTTTGCGCTGCCGTCCAGCTGAACGCTCAGCTCCCTTGCGAGGCGGGTCTTGCCGATGCCGGCCTCGCCGAGGACGAGGTGCATGCGGCAGCTGCGCTCCTCGACCGTGCTCGTGAACGACCGGTGGAGCGCCTGCAGCTCCGGATGTCGGTTCACGAGCGGAGCCTCGAGGTGCCGTGGCAGCGCCGTCGTGCCCTCGACGAGCTCGACGATCCCCGCGGCCTCGTCCCCGGCATTCTGGGCGCGCTCGACCACGACCGCGTCGCCCAGGAGGCGCAGCGTCCCCGGCCCGGCGAGGGTCTCGCCCGGCCGGGCGAGCTGGACGATCCGCTTGGCGAGCGCGATCGCGGGCCCCGCCGTGAACCCGTGGCCCGCCTCGTCGACGCCCGCGAGGACCTCGCCCGTCTCGATCCCGACCCGTAGCTCGATCCCTCCACGGCCCTCCTGCTCGAACGTGGTTGCGAGCGCAGCGACCTCCGTCCTCAGCTCCAGCGCGGAGCGAGCGGCGCGGTGCGGGTCGTCCTCGTGCGCGCGCGGGATGCCGAAGACCGCCATCAGCTCGTCGCCCGCGCGCTGCTCGATCGCCGCTCCGTGGTCCTCGAGCACGGCCCGCACGCACGCGAGGGCGCGCGTGCTCAGCTCGTGCACGTGCTCGGGGTCGACGGCGCCCGGGTAGGCGAGGTCGGCGAAGAGGATCGTCACCGTCTTCCTCCGCTCCTCTCCAGGCGGTGCCTCGGTCCGTCCGGTCGCCGGCGACTCGAGCGCAGGGTCCTGGCGGAGGATCGCCTGCTCGAGCCCGCGTAAGGCCGCGCTCGGCTCGATCCCCAGCTCGTCCACGAGCGCTCGCCGCGTCTCCTGGTAGGCCTCGAGTGCCTCGGCCTGGCGTCCGCTGCGGTAGAGCGCGAGCATGAGCTGGCCGCGGAAGCGCTCGCGGAACGGGTGCTCGGCGATCAGCGTCTCGAGCTCCGCGACCAGGTCGGGGCCGGCGCCGCGGGCGAGCTCGGCGTCGATCAGGTCCTCGACGGCCGCCGTCCGGAGCTCCTCGAGCCGGGAGGCCTCGGGCGGGGCGAACGGCTCGAACAGGAGGTCGGCGAGCGGAGGCCCGCGCCAGAGCTCGAGCGCCTCGCGCAGCCTCTCGACCCGCTCGTCGCCGTCTGCCTGGCGACCCTCCGCCACCAGCCGCTCGAAGCGGCCGAGGTCGATCTGCTCGGCGCTCGCCTCGAGCATGTACCCGCCAGGTGTCGACCCCACGAGCCCCGGCCCGAGCTCGCGGCGCAGCTGAGCGACGTAGTTCTGCAGCGCGGCCCGCGCCGTCCTCGGCGCGTCCTCGGCCCAGAGCGCGTCGATCAGCGCGTCGCTCGACACGGCCTCGCCGGCGTGCAGCAGGAGCATCGCGAGCAGGGCGCGCGGCTTCCGCCGCCGCAACTCGATCGGCCGTCCACGGTCCCAGACCTCGAGCGGCCCGAGGATGCGGAAGTCCATCTCAGGCAGGTTGTAACACCTGCCACGCCGTCGGTGTTAGCGGGGCATTAGGCGCGACTCGCACCCTGGCCGCGATGGGCTCCTTCGCACGATCGAAAGGGAGGTTTCTCATGCGCTATCCAAAGGTGCTCCTCGCGCTTGCCGCGGCCGCGCTGCTCGCGGTCCCGGCGGCACAGGCGGGAGGCCGCCATCACCGGCACGGGCACCACGGGAAGCGTCAGATCACGGTCATGACGCAGAACCTGTACCTCGGAACCGACCTGAACCCGATCTTCGCCGCGCCGAGCCTGCCGGCTCTGTTCGCAGCGGTCGGGGCGGGCTGGACGCAGGTGCAGGCGAACGACTTCCCGGCCCGCGCGCAGGCAATCGCCAACGAGATCGCCGCGAACAGGCCCGACCTCGTCGGGCTCCAGGAGGCCGAGCTGTACCGGACCGACGTGCCTCCCGACGGCCCGGCGACGCCGGCCGAGACCGTGGCGTACGACTTCATCGGCCTGCTCGTGAATGCGCTCGCCCAGCGCGGCCTGCAGTACGAGCCGGTGTCGACGTTCAGCGGGACCGACGTCGAGCTCCCGGCGTTCCTGCCGCCCACGCTCGACGTGCGTCTCACCGACCGGGTGACGCTGCTCGTCCGGAAGGGAAGGCACGGGCATCGGCTGAAGCTGTCGAACGCGCAGACGGGCGCGTATCCGACCACGCTGTCGATTCCGACCGTGGCCGGCCCGATCACTGCGACGCGTGGCTGGGTCTCCGTGGACGTCAAGACCCGGGGCGAGAAGTTCCGGTTCATCACGACGCACCTCGAGGCGTACTCGCCGCTCGTGCGCAACCCGCAGGCCGCCGAGCTGTTGGCCGGGCCGGCGAGCACGAGCCTGCCGGTCGTCGTGGTCGGCGACTTCAACTCCGGCCCCGGTGGCGATCCCACGGCCTACGGGATCCTGACGGGCGGCGGCCTCTCCGACGCATGGCCCGCGTTGCTCGGGCCCGGCCTGACGTGCTGCCATGCGACCGACCTGCACAATCCGAACGCGACCCTGACGAAGCGCATCGACCTCGTACTGACCCGGGGAGGGTTCAAGACCCTCTCGGCGCGGGTCGTGGGCGCGGACCCGGCCGACCGGACCGCATCCGGTCTCTGGCCGTCCGACCACGCAGGCCTCGTCGCGAGGCTGCGTCTGCCGTAAGCCTCGGGTGCTCCGGCCGGGCCGCACGGCTCCGGCCGGAGCACCCTGGCAGGCTGCCCCGATGGGGGTCGCGTCAGAGCTCTAGCTCGGAGGCGTCGCGCGGGCCCCCGTGGGTGAGGAGCAGCCGCTCAGGGCCGTGTGCGAGGGCCCCCTCCACCGACGCGCGCTGCTCGGCGGTGGACTCCCCCTCCCGCAACCAGCTCGCCGGGCTCAGCTCGACGAGGCCGTCGTAGCCGATGACGGAGTCGCCCAGGACGAGCGACCTGTGGCTCGGGAGCCAGAACGCGGCCTCGTCCATGTGGTGCATCGACACCGCCTCGACGTCCCCGGGCAGGACGTCGCCGTCCGTGAACGTGTCCGTGAACCGGGCCCGCTCGCCGATCGGCTCTGCCGCGGGCTCGTGAGCCCAGAGCGTCGCGCCCTCGTAGCGGTCGAGCACCTCCTGCGCGCTGCGCGCGTGCCAGAAGACCGTGAGCAGGATCGACGGAGGGCCGTGGTGCTCGACGTCGCCGTCGACGGCCGCCCAGAACTCCGCCTCTTCGCCCTGCGGGACGAGCGGGTCGAACAGCACGAACGCGCCGGCCTCGACGAGCGCGTAGGACGAGACCCGCTGCTGCCAGCCCTTGCCGTCCGTGAACGCCTCGGGCGTCCAGTCCGGGTGCGGGGCGGTCCACCACCACAGGTGGGGCGCGATCTGCTCGATCTTCATGAGAGGACGGTACTCAACCGGCGCTGCAGCACGAGCCTGCGCCGTAGAGTGGTGAAGCGGTGAACATCCGCGACGCCACCCCGGCCGACGCCGCGACGCTGCTCGCGTTCGTCGAGGCGAGCCTCGACGAGCTCTGGAAGCGCCCGTTTCCCAGGCCCGAGATCGGCGCCGACGAGCTCGAGGGCAAGCTCGCGCTCGTCGCCGAGGACGACGGCGAGGCGGTCGGCTGCGCGTACGGCGAGCTGTTCGACAACCGGGTCGCGCACCTGAATCTCGTCTACGTGATCCCGGGACGCCGCCGTGAGGGAGTCGCGAAGCTGCTCGTCTCGGAGTTCGCCGCCCGCGCGCGCGAGGAGGCGGCCGAGCACGTGACGCTCGACGTCGACACCACGAACGAGATCGCGCGGACCGCCTGGCAGCGGCTCGGCTTCACGGACTGGGCGCAGCGCATGAGCACGCCGCTCGACTCGCTCGAGGCGCGTCTCACGGACGTCCACGGCGGCGACTCCTACGCGTCGATCCACGTCCAGACCGACGATGCCGAGGTGGTCGAGGAGACGGTCGCCAAGTACCTGCCGCGGTTCGGCCATTCGGCGCGCACGACGGTCTCCCCGCCGCGCAACGGCTGGGTCGCGGTCCACGACGAGCTCTGCGACCGCGACCGGAAGGTCCGCGAGCGGCTCTCGTCCGAGCTCTCGAACGCGACGGCGGCGGTCGTCTGCACGCTCGCGGTCGAGGACGGCCAGCTCGTGCGCTACGTGCTCTACGAGCGCGGCAGCGTTGTCGACGAGTACCAGTCGGTGCCGGAGTACTACGGGCCGGTGCCGCCGGGCGACGCCGTCGCGCTCGGCGCGAACCCGACCGTCGTCGCGCGCCTGACCGGCGCCGAGCCCGGGCGCGTCCGCGCCGTCGCACGCACTGCCTCGTCACCGGATGAGCTTCCCCCGGCCGCCGACCTGCTCGCTGAAATCGCCGACGTCCTCGGGCTTCAGGGCGCAGGCCGTGGGTAGCCTCTAGGCGATGCCGATCCTCTACACCGCCGAGCGCTGCCCGTTTGCCGCCCGGGCGCGCATCGTCCTCGCGGAGAAGGGGATCGCCTACGAGGCGGTCGAGATCGACCTCGACGACCGGCCGGCCTGGCTCTACGAGAAGAACCCGATCGGCCGCGTCCCCGTCTACGAGGAGGAGGGCGGCCTCGTCCTGCCCGAGTCGCGCGTGATCATGGAGTACCTCGAGGAGCGCTACCCGGAGCCGGCGCTCTGGCCGCTCGACCCGGCCGAGCGCGCGCTCGCGAGGCTGTGGCTCGAGCGGTTCGACGCCCGGCTCGGCAGCGCCTACTACCGCCTCCGGCGCGACGACGAGGGGGCGCGCGAGGAGGTCGACGACCGCCTGGCCGCGATCGACGCGACGCTCGAGGCCCAGCCGTACCTCTCCGGGCGGGAGTACGGCCTCGCCGACGTCGGCTACGTCCCGTGGATCCTGCGGGCGCAGGAGCGGCTCGAGGTCGAGCTGGACGCGTTCCCGAGCCTGGCCGCGTGGCTCGAGCGCCTGTTCGAGCGCCCGGCCATCGCGGCGGAACGCGAAGTCGTCGCCGCCGCGCAGTGAGGCTCGTCTACCTGCACGCCTTCCCGTTCGACGAGCGGATGTGGGGCCGCCGCTACGGGACCGCGCCGTACCTCTACCCGCTCGGCACGAGCACGGACGAGTGGGCGCAGCGGATCGCGGCGCAGATCGAGGGTCCGATCGCCGCGATCGGAGCGTCGATGGGCGGATACTGCGCACAGCGGCTGCTCGCGCATGCGGACGTGCGGGCGCTCGTGCTGGTCGGGTCGCGGGCCGACCCGGACACGCCCGAGCGGCGGCAGGCGCGCGAGGAGACGATCGAGCTGATCAGGGCCGAGGGCGTCGCGGCCCTGTGGGAGAAGATGCGCCCGGCGCTCTTTCCCGAGGCCGCGGACGAGGACGTCGTGGCGCACGCCCGCGCGCTCGCGCTCGAGCAGGATCCCGTCGAGCTGGAGGTCGGAGTCGCCGCGATGCGCGACCGCCCCGACTCGACGGAGCTCGTGCGCGAGACCGACGCGGCCGTGCTGGTCGCGCGCGGGGAGCACGACCCGTTCCTGAGCGCGGAGGAGGCCGAGACGCTCGCCGCCGCGGCCCACAACGGGAGCTCGTACACGTTCGAGGGCTGCGGGCACTTGCCGAGCTTCGAGCGGCCCGACGAGCTCGATCGCGTCGTCCAGGAGTTCCTTTCCGGTGTCTGACCTGCCGCCGCTCGTCGACGCCGCCTGGGTGCAGGAGCGCCTGGGGGAGGCCGATCTTCTGCTCGGCGACTGCCGCGGGCCGAACGCGCACCAGCGCGGCCACCTGCCGGGCTCGGTCCCGCTCGTGCTCGGCTCGCCTCCGCCGCTCGCCGACCGCGACACGGTCGAGGAGTTCGCGGTCGAGGTGCAGCGGCGCCTCGGGCGGCACGGGGTCGACGGCAGCGAGCGGCTCGTCCTCTACGACCGGGGTGACTGCGTCGGGGCCGCCTCGTCGGCCCAGGCCGCGATGCTCGCCGGCCACCCGCGCGTCGCCGTCCTCGCGGGCGGGTTCGCCGGCTGGCCGGGCGAGGTCGAGGTCGGCACGGTCGAGCTCGAGAAGACGAGGGCGAGCCTCGAGCCCCGGCCCGGCGCGGTGCCGACCTGGCAGGAGCTCGCCGAGCGGCTGGACGACCCCGCGCTGACGATCTTCGACGTGCGCACGCCCGAGGAGTACACGGGCCGCGAGGGCTCGCCCTGCGACCCGCGCCAGGGGCACATCCCGGGGGCGCGGCTCCTCGAGCACTACCGGCTCTTCGCAGCCCCGGGCCACCCGGTGCCGCCCGAGCAGGTGCGCGAGCTCGCCGGGCTGCCCGAGGGCGCGCAAGTCGTCGCCTACTGCCACTCGGGCTCCCGGTCGGCGCTCGCCGCGCTCGCGCTGCGCGCGGCCGGCTACGAGGCGCGGAACTACCCGGGCTCGTGGCACGAGTGGTCGCGCCACGACGAGCTGCCCGTGGAACGCTGAGGGGCTCCTCGCGGAGCCCCTCTGAACGCGTTTCCTACTTGTGCTTCTTCTTCTTCGGCGGCGGCGAGACCTTGATCTGGGCGGAGGTGATCGGCGCCAGGTCGGTTCCCGCGCACGGGAGCGGCAGCCCGGTCGGCGACGGCCCGTCGCAGCTGTTGAAGCCGTAGTCCTCGAGCCGGAGCTGGAACCAGGTCTTCTTCTTGACCTTCGGCCGCGTGATCGTGAACTTCCCGTTCGCCTTCAGCTTCTTCGTCTTGATCGGCTTGCCGGAGCCCAGCAGCCCGAGGAGCCCGGGCGTCGTGAAGTTCGGCGCCGGCAGCGCCGTGGCGCCCTTGTAGAGGTCCAGCTGGATCCCGGCGGGGGTGATGCCGCCGACCGAGAGCTTGCCCGAGAACGTGACCACGGACGGCTTGCTCTTGACCCGCTTGAACGTGAGGCTCGACGGGATCCCCTGGTAGGTCCGCCACTCGGTCGTCCCTGCGGCGTTCGGCGTCATGCCGTTGTACGGAGTGAACGCGCCGTCCCACTGGTACTGGCCGTTGGGGCCGTTCGTGAAGACGCCCTTGATCGAGAAGTCGGCGACGACCAGCTTCGCCTGTTGCGGCGTAATGGCCGGCGGCGTGAGGCAGATCTCCTGCGTCACGTACGGCCCTGCGACGTTCACGAAGTCGTAGATCGTGAGCTCCTGGCCCGCGAGGCTCACCTTGAGCAGCCAGACGGCGGTGTTGGTCGTCGCGCCTCCGGTCCGACACTTACCCGAGGCCACCTTGATCGCCGCGTCGTTCGGGTCGCCGACGACGACCGGCCCCGAGAGCGGCAGTGGCGCTCCGGCGAGCGCGCCCGCGTCGACGACCGCGTACGCCTTGCCGATCGTCGTGCCCGGCGCCTGCGTCAGCGTGTTGCCGTAGCCGGCCGGCGAGAAGATCGTCGCCTTGGCGAGCGCGTCGTCGGTCTGCCCCTCGCCCATGACGAAGCCGACGGTCGTGCCCGCACCGGCCTTCGAGCTCGACTGCTGCACCGTGAGAAACGGGCTGAACGCGGCCAGCGCCGATCCCGCGAAGGCCAGGCTGATGGCGCCGACGGAAGCGACCAGCAGCAAGCGGAGTGAGTTCTTCATTGCCCCTTCTTTCTGAGTAATACCCCTGGGAGGACGTGCCCTACGCTTGTGACGTTCCTGCACCTCGATAGTTAACACTCCGGAGAGGAAATTGCCTAGCGCGGGTTCACGAGCGGCCCGAACAGCACCCAGAGGCTCTTCTGGTAGCGCACCATCCGCGCCTTGGCGATCGGGAAGTAGTTCTTCGGGCTCGTGCGCACGTAGACGCCCGGGAGCAGGAACGGGTTCGTGCGCTCGTTCATGTGCGTCATGGCCCGCAGCAGGCTCGCCCGGGTGGGGTTCTTGCCCGCGTGGTGGAGCGCGTCGACCATCGAGTACGCGACGGTCATGCCGTACCAGTTGTAGACGTCGCTCACCTTCCCGCTCGGGAGGTAGCGCTTCATGATCTTCCGGTAGAGGCGCACGGCCGGGTCCTTCTTCCAGCGCGGCGAGGTCGGGTCCTTCACGAACGCGAAGCTGAGCGCGCCGTTCGTCTCCTTCCCGTTGGTGTCGATGCGGGCGATGCTCATCACGGTCGGCTCGATCGACACCGCGCTGACGAAGAACCGCGGGAACCACCCGAGCTTGTACGCGGAGAAGAACGCGCCGATCGCCTGGGTCGGGAGGGCGAAGAGCATGAACGTGTCGGCCTTCGAGGCGGCCAGCTTCGCGATCTGCGACTTCACGTCGGTGTCGGTCGTCTCGTAGGTGGCCTTCGCGACGATCTGCGAGGCGTGCTTGCCGAGGCCGCGGCGGAGCCCGTTGAGGAGGTCGTTCCCGTAGTCGCTGTCCTCGTAGAGTACGGCGATCCTCGCGTTGGGCCGGTGCGCGGCGACGTAGCGGCCGTAGATAGCGCCCTCGCCCTCGAAGCTCGGCAGGTAGCCGATCGACCACGGGTACTGCTTGTAGCCCCGGCCCATCTTGCTGACCCCGGTCCCCGCGAAGATCTCAGGGATCTTGAGCGCGTTCAGGTACGGGCGGATCGCGAGGCTGTGCTCGGTACCGACCGTGTTGAAGATCGCGAACACCTTGTCCTGCTCGATGAGCTCGCGGGTCTGGTCGAGTGTCTTCGACGGGTCGTACGCGTCGTCGCGGTAGAGGTACTTGATCGTGCGCCCGTGGACGCCGCCGTGCGCGTTGACGTACTTGAAGTAGGCGTTCGCGGCGGGGCCCACGACGCCGAACGGCGAGGCGGGGCCGCTGAGCGGGACCGTGCCGCCGATCAGGATCTGCTTCGCGGTGACTCCCGGCGTCCCGACCGGGCCGCTCTCCGCCGCGGGGACCGACAGCGCGAGGGCCGCGAGGACGACGAGGCCGAGACCCTTCATCGCGAGACGGGAGCGCGGAGGACCGGCAGCGAGAGCTGGGCGGGCCCGAACGCGATCCGCGCTGCCGGGGGCATCGGCAGGTCGAGGTAGAGCAGGTTCGCCGGGTTCTGCGCCAGGGAGCTCGAGGCAAGCGTGAGCGTGAGCTTCGAGCCGCGAGGGATCAGCGTCGCGTCGTCGAGGAGGCGGATCGTCAGCGCGTGGGCGCCCCGCTCGCCCGCCGTGTTCACGCCGCCCTCGCTCACGACGATCACCTTGCCCTTGGGCGTTCTCGCCGTCAGCACGGCCACGAGCTTCGACCAGCCTCCCGAGATCGTCGCCTTGACCCGGATGGTCGCCGAGCCGAGCGTCTCGACGCTCTTCGGCAGGCGGCGCACCGTCCGCTGGCTCTTCGCGATCCCCGTGAGCGTGTTCCCGCCGGGGAAGCGGATCCGCAGGAGCCCGGTCGGCGGCATGCCCTTGTACGTGCGGGCCTTGCCCCGCCACGGGTCCGGCGAGAGCGAGAACGGGAGCTTGGTCGGGCTCCCCGAGGTCTCGAGCAGGTAGCGGGCGAACCACCGCGTGCCCTCGGCCAGCACCTGCTGGATGTCGGGCCCGGGGAACTTCGACGGCGAGTGGCCGAAGTCGCCGATGTAGAGCTTCTTCGGGCCCTTCACGAGCCGGTAGCCGTTGACGGCCTGCGCGATGTCGAACGCGAAGTCCCGCCGCCCCTGGAAGAAGTAGAGCGGCGTCTTGACCTTCGAGAGGAGCGCGCTGCTCGACCGCAGCCGGGCGAACTGCTTCACCGCTCCGAGGTTCGTGCTCGTGAGCGCGTCGTCTTTGACCGCGACGACCGAAGGGTCGAGCTTGTCCGCCGGGACGGAGCTCAGGAAGTTGAAGATCGCGCCCGACTTGGACAGGTCCTGCGGCACGAGCGCGCTGTAGAGGTTCGTCCAGGTCTCGACCACCTCGGCCGCGGCGAACGGCACGCCTTGAACGAGCGAGCGCAGGACGTTCCCGCCGCCCAGCGAGATCCCCCAGGCGCCGATGCGCTTCGAGTCGACGAGCGGGTGAGCCGGAAGCGCGGTGTTGCTCGCGAGCCAGTCGAAGATCGCGCGCGTGTCGGCGATCTCGCGCGGGCCGTCGATCGACGTGAGCCCCTCCGACTGGCCGTGTCCGCGCGCGTCGAAGCTCAGGACGACGTACGTGTCGGCCCAGCGCTTCGCGATGAAGTCGAGATCCTGGCGCTTGCCGCCGAGGCCGTGGAAGAGGACGATCGCCGGGTAGCCCTTGGCCGGCGGCGGGGTCGACGGCGTGTACAGGGTGGCCTTCAGGACGACGCCGTCGTCCATCTGGATCGAGACGTCGTCGTTCGTCGAGAACGCGGCCGCGCGGCCTGCGCCGAGAAGCGCGAACGACACCGCGCAGAGAACTGCGAGGAACCAGCGACCCACGGCCCGCAGGGTAGCCGCTTTCTACAATCGCCTTCATGGATTCGCGGCCGGTTGGAGTGTTCGATTCGGGCGTGGGAGGACTGACCGTCCTCCACGAGTGCCTGGTGACGATGCCGTACGAGGATTTCGTCTACCTCGGCGACCACGCACGGCTCCCCTACGGGCCGCGCCACCTGGACGAGATCCGCCGCTTCGCGCACGAGATCGGCGTCTACCTCCAGGCCCAGGACGTGAAGCTCGTGCTGGTCGCCTGCAACGCCGCCACCTCGGCCGGGCTCGCCCGGCTGCAGGAGGAGCTGAGCGTCCCGGTCGTCGGCGTGATCACGCCCGAGGCGCACGCGGCCGTCCAGGCGACGCGGAACCGGCGGATCGGGCTGCTCGCCACCCAGGCCACGATCGAGGCCGGCCGCTACGCCGCTCTCGTCCGCGCGCTCGACGCGGGCTCGGAGCTCGTCTCGGTCGCGTGTCCGCGGCTCGTGCCGCTGATCGAGAGCGACGACCCGTTCTCGGCCCAGACGACCGAGGCTGTGCGCGAGTACGCGGCGCCGCTCAAGGAGGCGGGCGTGGACACGGTCATCCTCGGCTGCACGCACTACCCGTTGATCCGGCCGATCTTCCAGCGCGTCTTCGGCCGCGACGTCACCCTCGTCTTCTCGGCCGAGGAGACGGCCCGCGAGGTTGCGGAGACGCTCGCGCGCAAGGGCATCGAGAACGAGCCCGGCCGCGAGGGCGCCTACAGGTTCCTGACCACAGGCGAGCCCGCGCTGTTCCGTGAGCTCGGCGAGCGGTTCCTGCAGCTCCCGCTCGGCGACGTCGAGCAGGTGGCGCTCGCCGACCTCGAGGCGCTTCCTGCATGAGGCACGACGGAAGACGTGAGAACGAGCTGCGCCCGGTCTCGTTGGAGATGGACTACCTCGAGCAGCCGCTCGGCGCGGTCCTCTACTCGCAGGGGAAGACGCGCGTGCTCTGCACGGCCTCGCTCGACGAGCACGTCCCGCGCTGGATGCGCGACTCGGGCCGTGGCTGGCTGACCGCCGAGTACTCGCTCCTGCCCGCCTCGACCGGCGAGCGCACGGCCCGGGAGGCGAGCGCGGGCAAGCAGAAGGGCCGCACGGTCGAGATCCAGCGGCTGATCGGCCGCGCGATCCGCGCCGTCGCGGACATGGAGGCGCTGGGCGAGCGCACGCTCTGGCTCGACTGCGACGTCCTGCAGGCGGACGGCGGCACCCGCTGCGCCGCGATCTCCGGCGTGTACGTGGCCGCTGCTCGCGCGCTCGAACGGGCCGGCCTCGGACGCGTCTTCAAGGACTCGGTCGCGGCGGTCTCGGTCGGGATCGTCGGCGGCGAGCAGCTGCTCGACCTCGACTACGAGGAGGATTCGAGCGCGGAGGTCGACCTGAACGTGATCCTCACCGGGGACGGAAGGCTCGTCGAGGTCCAGGCGACCGCAGAGCGCGCGCCGTTCGCGCGGGACGAGCTCGACACGCTCCTCGACCTCGCGGCCTCCGGGATCGAGACGATCGGCGCGGCTCAGAGGCAGGCGCTCGATGTTGCTGGCGTCTAGCGTCCCGGCGCTCGACTGGTGGCAGGTCTTTCTGAGGCTCGGGGCGGCCGCCGCGCTCGGCGGCGCCGTGGGGCTCGAGCGCGAGCTCAGGGACCGGGACGCAGGCTTCCGCACCCACATGCTGGTCTCGCTAGGCGCGGCCCTGTTCGCGTTGGCAGGCGCCTACGGCTTCCGCGAGTTCCCGCGCGGTGTTGACCCGACGCGCGTCGCGGCCGGGATCGTGACCGGGATCGGCTTTCTCGGCGCGGGCGCGATCATCCGCCAGGGCTTCACCGTCCGCGGGCTCACGACCGCCGCCACGCTCTGGGTGGTCGCCGCGATCGGGCTCTCGGCGGGCGCCGGCTACTACTCGGGCGCGGTGCTGACGACGGTGATCGCGCTCCTGCTGCTGTGGCCGGTCCAGTACGTGGGCCAACTGGTGATCCCGCGCTTCCGGCCGCAGACGAGCCGGCTCCTCGTGCAGCTCCCGTCTGGCGAGAGCCCCGCGCCGCTGATCACCGCGCTCGAGGGCCAGGGCGCACGGCTGCACTCGCTCGAGGTCGGGCACGAGGCCGACCGGAGGGCGGTCGTGCTCGACGTGACGCTTCCGCCGAAGGCCGACGCGCCCGCGATCGTCGCCGACCTCGCAGAGCTCGACCACGTGCTGGAGGTCCGCTGGACGGACTGAACGTGCGGCTCTGCTCGCAGAACCGGAACAAGCTCCGCGAGCTGGGTGCGCTCCTTCCCGGGTGGGAGCTCGAGCTGCTCGACGCGGACGACTATCCGGAGGAAACGGCCGACTCGTACTACGAGAACGCGCGCGAGAAGGCGCTCTACGGCCGCTCGGTCGGTCCGGACGCCGCCTGGATGCTGGGCGAGGACTCGGGGCTCGAGGTCGCCGCGCTCGGCGGCGCGCCGGGGATCCGCTCGGCCCGCTACGCGCCGGAGGGAGCCGAGGCGGTCGCGAAGCTGGTCGGCGAGCTGAGCGGCATCGAGGAGCGCTCGGCCCGGTACGTCTGCGAGCTTGTGCTCATCGGCCCCGATGGCCGCGAGCTGCGCGGGACAGGGACGCTCGTAGGGCGGATCGCGGAGGAGCCGCGCGGCTCGGAGGGGTTCGGCTACGACCCGATCTTCATCCCCGAGGGCGAGGAGCGGACAGTCGCGGAGCTCGGGAACGAGTGGAAGTCGCACAACTCCCACCGCGCCCGTGCGGCGCAGGCGCTTCTACGCGAGACCTGAAGGCTCGGCGAGCTCGTGCGTCCGCTGTGACGAGCGCCACCAGTTGATCTCGGCGCCGAACACGATCACGTTCGCCATCACGTAGAGCCAGACCAGCAGCAGCGCGGGAGCGCCGAACGCCTTCAGCGTCACGACGTTGCTCGAGTAGCGGACGTAGATCGGCAGCGCCTGGAAGCTCGCTTCGAGCACGACCGCGACGACGACTGCGCCCGGCACGACGTCCAGGAACGAGTGCTCGACGTTCGTCAGGAAGTAGTAGACCGCGAGCAGGAAGACCAGCACCGCGGCGAACGAGAAGGCGACCGAGAGGCTGTACGCGCCGACGGAGTTCTTCGCGAAGCCGCCCGCGTAGCGCTTGAGCAGGTCGAAGCCGAACGAGCCGATCAGCAGCCCGACGAACAGCATCACGAGCGAGAGCAGCATCAGCCCGACGGCGAGCAGCTTCCCGCGCAGGAACGAGCGGTTCGGCTGCCCGTAGACGATGTTGAAGGCCGACTCCAGCGCGCTGAAGAGCGAGAGCGACGCCCAGACGAGCGTCGCCGCCCCGATGACGCCGAGCGCGGTCGCGTGGCGGCGGATCTCGTCGACCGTGTTCACGATGCTCGTCACGGAGCTTCCCGGGAACGCGCGCTCGAGCTCGGTCACAAGGTAGCTCGACTCGTCCGGCCGCCCGGCGAGGCCCAGCAGCGACACGCTCAGGAACAGGAGCGGGATGAACGAGAGGAGCGCGAAGTAGGCGATCATCGCCGCGAGGTGCGGGCCCCGGTCGGCAAAGAACTTCGCGAACGGGTCGGTCGCGCTGGGCATGGGCGGGAAGTATGGGCGCCGTCCCCGTCGGCGGTCGTGAGGTGCTAGCGTCAGCGCTGATGCCGCCTGCCGCCCAAGCGCTCACGGACATGATCGAGATCTCGGCCCAGATCCAGGCGGCCGTGGTCTTCGACCGCGAGGCGACCGTGCTCGCCTCGACGCTCCCGGACGAGCGGGCCCGCCTGCTCGCTACCTCCGCGCTCGGCCTGCTGCGCGCGGCCGAGGAGGCTCGCCCTGACGAGGAGACTGGCTTCGCGCAGCTCGACGCAGCGCTGCGCGACGGCTACGTGTTCCTCGTCGCCGACGGCGACCACGCGATCGCGGCGACGACCGGGCCGGAGCCGACCGTTGGCCTCGTCTTCTACGACCTGAAGCGCTGCCTCGACGGTCTCGGCGAGGAGCCCGCCCCTCCGCCCGAGAAGCCGAGGCGCCCACCCGTGAAGCGGACGGCTGCCCGCACCAAGAAGACGGACGATGCGAAGTCGTAGCGTGATCGCCGGGCTCGCGGTCGCGGCCGGCTCGCTCGCAGGCGCGCTCCACTTCCGCAACCGCGCCCAGCGGAGGCGCGAGCGGATCGAGCTCTACTTCGGCGACGGCTCGATGGTCTCGCTTTCGAGCGGCCAGCCCGGAGCCGACCGGCTGCTCGCGCACGCGCGAGAGCTCTTCGCGGCCACGCGCTGAGCATGGACCGCGACGAGCTCGCGGTCGCGCTCTGCGACCACGCGTACCTCGAGGGCGACTTTCTCCTCCGCTCGGGGCGGCGCTCGAAGTACTACCTCGACAAGTACCGCTTCGAAACCCGGCCAGACCTGCTCGGCCCGCTCGGCGAGCGCATCGCCGAGGCTGTCCAGGAGCTCGAGCCCGAGGCCGTCCGCCTTGCAGGCCCCGAGCTCGGCGC
>DATIXI010000001.1:0-6853 GCA_035518635.1 Gaiellaceae bacterium | reverse complement strand
GCGAAGCCGGCGGTCCTGAGCCAGGCAGGGTCGTCCTCGAGGGTCACCGACGTCAGCGCGACGACGGGAATCGACGCTGTCCGCGCCTGCTGGGCGAGCATCCTGGCGGCGTCCGTACCGTCCATGTCCGGGAGCCGGAGGTCCATGAGGACTACGTCGGGGAGATGCTCGTCGGCGAGTGCCACCGCCGCCTCGCCGGTCGTCGCCTCCAGCGTTCGGAATCCGGCCGCCGCCAACACCTCTCCGGCCAGCTTCACGTTCCTCGGGTTGTCGTCGACGATCAGGACGAGCGGGCCCGCCGCCTTGGTGCCCTCGTGATCTGGAGAAGCCAGCGGCACGGCCGTATCCTCTAGCCGTGGCGATCCGGGTCGTACTGGCAGACGACCACTACCTCGTTCGCGAAGGGGTGCGCAGCATGCTCGAGGCGGAGCCCGAGCTCGAGGTCGCCGCCGTTTGCGAGGACCTCGACTCGCTCCTCGGCGCCGTAGACGCAGAGCGGCCCGACGTCGTCGTCACCGATATCCGGATGCCGCCCGGGAACACCGACGAGGGCATCCAGGCGGCCGAGCGGTTGCGCGAGACGCACCCAGAAGTCGGGGTCGTCGTCCTCAGCCAGTACGCGACCCCGAGCTACGCGCTCGCGCTCCTCCACCGCGGGAGCGCAGGTCGGGCCTACCTCCTCAAGGAGCGGGTGGAGGATGTGGAGCAGCTCGTCGCAGCGATCCGGACCGTTGCGGACGGCGGCTCGGTGATCGATCCCAAGGTCGTCGACGCGCTCGTCGCGGAGAACGCACGCAGCGAAGACTCGCCGCTCAACGAGCTCACGCCGCGCGAGCGCGACGTCCTTCGCGAGATGGCCGAGGGGAAGAACAATGCTGCCATCGCCGAGTCGCTGGTCTTGTCCGAGAGATCGGTCGAGAAGGTGATCCATTCGATCTTCCTCAAGCTCGGCCTGACGTGGGAAACGGCGGTTCATCGGCGGGTCAAGGCGGTGATCCTCTACCTCGCGGAGAGCGACTAGCGTCTAACGGCAGCGCGCCGGCGATCCGCATGCCCCCGCCCGGCCCCGGCGCGACTGACAGCCGGCCGCCGAGCGCCTCCATCCGATCGCGCATCGCGGCGAGATGGGCGTCGGCCGGGTCGACGCCTGCCTCCTCGGCGACGATCTCGAACGTCACCGTTCCGTTCTTTTCGCGGATGCCGATCGCCGCCGTCGTCCCGGTGACGAGGCGCTCGAACGCGGCGACGATGCAGAGGTAGACCCTCGCGGACACCTCCGGTGGGTAGACGCCGTTCGCCCCGACGTCGACACGGATTCGAACTCCGGCGCTTGCTGCGGCCGAGCGCAGCGCGGCCGGCAGCCCTCCAGCCTCGAGCTGCGGCGGGTAGATCCACTGCGCCAGCAACCGCAGCCGCTCCAGCGATTCCTGGACATCGCCCCGCATCTCGTCGACGAGAACACCGGCTGCGGCGGGATCGCTGTCGACCATGCCGCGCGCCCGCTGCAGCTTGACCGCGAGCCCGACCAGGTCTTGCTGCGCGCCGTCGTGGAGCTCGCGCTCGATCCTGCGTCGGTCGGCATCGGCGGCCAGAACGAGCCGAGTCCTCGACGCGCACAGCTCATCGGCCTCGCGGCGAAGCTGCTCGACCGACTCCTCCAGCGCCTTGATGCCCCGATCCACGATGCGTCCGCCTTCGCTCTACCGCCGAGACGGCTCCTGCGCCGCCGAGCGGACGGCGACGACGTCATAGGCGGCCACCGGCAGCCGGAACCCCTTCAGGGTGAACTCCCCCACCGGCACGACGTCGACGTCCTGGTCGACCTCTGCGTACAGGCGCTGCGCGATCAGCACCTGGCCGCCTGTGGCTTCGTCGGCGAGGCGCGCCGCGAGATTCGTCACGGCCCCGATCGCGGCGTAGTCGGAGCGGCCGTCGAAGCCGACTTCCCCGCAGGTCGCGTAGCCGAGGGCGATTCCGATACCGACGTCGAGCTCGTGTCCGCGCTTCGCCCAGACCGACTTGAGCGCGGTCATCTCCTCGCGCAGGGCGCAGCCGAGCTGCACTGCCCGCAGCGCTGCGTCGGGGATCTCGATCGGGTCGTTGAAGAAGAGCTGGACGCCGTCCCCCTCGAGGAAGCCGACGGTCGCGTCGAAGCGCTTGACGAGGCGGCCGATCACGTCGTGGAACTCGCCGAGCACCCGCATCAGCTCCTCGGGCTCGACCGCGTCGGCAAAGCTCGTCCAGCCGCGCAGGTCGGCGAACAACATCGCGACCTGTCGGCGGTGGCTACTCAGAATCGTCTCGTCTTCCGAGGAGACGACGGCATCGGCGAGCTGAGGCGAGAGGAAGCGGCGCAGCCGGCCCAGCCGTTCGAGCTCGTCGACCTGTGCCTGCACGCGCTGCTCCAGCGTGCGGTTGAGCTCGGCGAGCTCCTCGGCCTGCGCCTTGATCGTGTCGTGGTAGCGCTTGATCCGGAGCAGCGACCGCACCCGGGTGAGCAGCTCGTCGTGATTGAAGGGCTTGGGGATGAAGTCGTCCGCGCCGGCCTCGATCGCCTTCGTCTTCTCCTGGCCGATGCTCGACGTCACCATGATCACCGGCAGCACTGCCGTGTCGTCGTTCGCACGCAGCGATCTGCAGACGGCGTAGCCGTCGAGGCCGGGCATCATCACGTCGAGGAGGATCAGGTCGGGTTCCTCGGTCTCGACGAGCTGGAGCGCAGCCCGGCCGTCGGTCGCGGTTACGACCTTGTATCCGCGCGGGCCGAGCACGGCCTCGAGCAAGCGGACGTTCTCGGGCACGTCGTCGACCACGAGGATCTTGGGTGACTGCTCATTCACGATTGCAGTGCTTCCAAACGGCGTGGAGCAGCTCGGTGACGTCGACGGGCTTGGAGAGGTAGCCGTCGAACCCGTCGTCGAGGAAACGCTCGCGGTCGCCTCTCATCGCTTGCGCGGTCAGCGCGACCACGGGGATCGCGGAGGTTCGCTCGTCCCCACGTAGTTGCGCTAGGGCTTCGATCCCGTCGATCCCGGGCAGCTGTATGTCCATTAGCACGAGCGCCGGGTTGAGCGTCCGCGCGAGCTCGACCGCATCCTCGCCCGTGGTCGCTTCGAGCGTGCTGTACCCCTTTGCCTGCAGCACGTCTCGGACGAGCTTCATGTTCGTCTCGTTGTCCTCGGCGACGAGGATGCGCTCACCCGCCATTGCGGCCTGCCTTCTCGATCGGAAGCGTGAAGACGAACCGGCTGCCGTGTCCGGACCGGCTTTCGACCCAGATACGGCCCCGGTGCAGCTCGACGAGGCGTTTCGAGAGCGCGAGTCCGAGGCCGGTGCCCTCGCGCTGATGCACGCCGACATCGGTCTGCTGGAACTCCTCGAAGATCCGCTCCTGGTCGTCCGCCGCGATACCGGGACCGGTGTCCGTCACCGACACGAGCACCTCTCCGTTCTCTCGCGCCGACGCGACGACGACGCTTCCCCCCCTCGGCGTGAACTTCACCGCGTTCGAGAGCAGGTTGAAGACGACCTGCTGGATGCGGCGCTCGTCACCGTCGACGAGATCGATGTCGGAGGCCAGCTCCAGCGAGAGGCGCACGCCGCTCGTCGTCGCCCGCTCCCTCACCATCACCACGCCCCGCTCCAGAGCCTCGCGCAGCGAGAAGGTCGCGACCTCGAGCTCGACCTGCCCGGCCTCGACCTTGGACAGGTCGAGCACGTCGTTGATCAGGTCCAGGAGGTGGTGTCCGGACGCCAGGATGTCGTCGAGGTACTCCTCCTGCTTGGCGTTGATCTCCCCGAACAACCGCTGCCGCAGCACCTGCGAGAAGCCGATGATCGCGTTCAGCGGCGTTCGCAGCTCGTGCGACATGTTGGCCAGGAACTCGCTCTTGTGCCGGCTCGCGACCTCGAGCTGGCTGCCCTTCTGCGAGAGCTCCGCCAGCACCTGTTGCAGCTCCCGCGTGCGTTCCTCGACCTTTTGCTCCAGGCCTTGGACCGATGCCTGCAGGCTCGCGGCCATCCGGTTCAGGTCGTCTGCGAGGTCGCCGAGCTCGTCACCGCGGCGGAGCTCGATCCGCTCGTCGTAGGCGCCCGCGCCGATCCTGGCCGCAGCCGTCCGCATCTGCTTGATCGGGCGGACCAGACGGCGCGCCAGCAGGACGCTGAGGCCGACGCCCGCGGCGAGGAAGGCGGCGAGCAGGAGCGCCGTCCGCCAGATCTTTCCGCGGACCGGCGCGAACGCCGCGCTCTCCGGCTGCTCGACGAACACCTTCCAGCCGACCGGCTCGACGGTCGCCCAGGTGCTCAACACCTTATTGCCGCGGAGGTCGCGGCCGACCGTCGATCCCGTGCTCGACGAAGCAGCCAGCGCCTCCATCACCTGGGGAAGGGCCAGAGAACGACGGTTGAACGCGGCGGGGTTCGGGTACGCGATGGGCACGCCTTTGGCGTCGACCGCGTAGACGTACCCGGACGTCCCGAGACGCGTATGCCCGACGAGGTCCTGAATAGCGCTCAGATCTAGCGTCTCGCCGACGAATCCACTTCCTCCGGCCGGCTCGCCGCCTCCCCCCTTGGCCGCTCGAACGACGACCTCCATCACTCGTTCGCCAGGGTTGGACAACGTCCGCGGAGCGTACGCCGGGCCGAAGTAGACCCCGGTCGCCCTCGCTTGCCCAACGTCCCGCTGTTGGGACAAGTTCCCCCGGGGGCGGAAGAGTCCACCGCCCCCCGTTGCGAGCGTCTTGTGTCCTGCGCGGTCGATGTAGAACGCAGCCGTGGCGTCGGTCTCGAGCAGTGGTGCAAGCGCCGCGCCCCGCGCCCTGAAGGACAAGTACACGCCCTGCACGGCTCTCATCCTCGCGAGGACATCCTTGAGGTATTGATCGATCGTGACCGAGACGGACTTCGCCTTCTCCTGCTGCAGCCGGGTCAAGGCGCGCTTGTTGTCCTGATAGGACGAGTTGAGCAGGTACACGCTCGTACAGATCGCCGGAATGGCCACCAGCAGCGCGAAGACGGCGATGTACTTGGCCGAAAGCGACGAAAGCCGCCGAGCGACCCGTTCACTCACCGGCCGATTCGCCACCGCGTTCTAGCTCTTCTTGAAGCCGTACGTCCCGTCCCAGTGCCACAGGTTCGGAATCGACTTATCGGCCGTGACGCGGACGCGGGCATGGAACCCGGCGAGCGTTCCCGTGCCGTCCGAGAACGTGCAAAGCCCTCTGCCGGTGTTGTAATGAAGAAGGCAATGGCCGGCCGCGATGTTGCGGCCCCCTGCGTAGATGGCCGTGTCGCTGTTCAGCGCAGCCTTGCAGCACGCCTGCAGATAGAAGATCTTCGAGCCGACCTTGAGCGCCTTGACGTTCGATGACCTGATCGTGCAAAAGCCGCCGGCGCCGCCCTTGTCTCCGGAGCAGTCCTTCGTCACATGGAGCGCCTTCGTTGCTCTGGACGCTCGGTCCTGCGAGGAGGCAGCGGATGCGGAGAGGGCGAGAGCGGCGAGCGAAAAGACCGCCACCGCCGCGACGACCACGCCTGCCGGCCATCCGGGTCGGCCGACCATCGAGGCCTCCTTTGCTCGGGAAGTGAGCGTAGGCATTTGTGCGAGGTGTAGCTTTCTCGCCGCGGGGCTGGATGTCTTCCCGATCAGTGGCTTCCACATCTTCGGACCTCCTTCGGGCTGCCTCATATCGCATCTCGGAAGGAGATGATCGTGGTCAGAGGACGCACAAGCAAGGGTGCCAGCATCCCAATCCGAGGGGTGTACATACACGGTGTCGAGGCTCCCGCTACGCAAGTCGGTGGCGTGCGGCACCGCGCAGTGGTAGTGCCGTTACATGACTGCGAAGAGTCGCCGCTCGCCCTCGATGCCCTTGAGCTTGTAAGGGCCGCGGTCGGCGAAGGTGAGGGTGGAGCCGGCCACGATGTCTCGGACAGTGTCCGAGACGAGCACCTCGCCGCCGCGCGCTTCCGCCATCACCCGGGCGGCCACGTGAACCGCAATCCCACGCAGGTTCCCGTTCTCCTTGAGCACTTCACCCATGTGTACGCCCGCACGCACGGGAAGCTCGAGCTCTCGGGCGTCCTGCTGGAGCCGCCTTGCGGCGCGAATCGCTGCAACTGGACCTTCGAAGGCCGCCATCAGGCCGTCCCCCGTACGGTCAACGACTCGCCCAGCATGCGCCGCGACGGCCAGGTCGGCGCGGTGGCCATAGTCCGCGAGCAGATCGGTCCAGCGCTCGTCGCCGAGCTCGGCGGCACGCGATGTCGAGCCCACGATGTCGCAGTGGAGAATCGCCCGGACCGCGCCGGGCTCGCGCTCGGCGGGGCGAATGCCCGTGATGAAGTGCTCGACCTCGGCGCAGAAAGGCTCGACACTGCCCAGCCACGGCATGTGCGCCGATCCGTTCAGCTCGACGAAGCGCGCACCCGGGATCCGCTCGGCGAGGTAACGCCCCGTCGGACCCGGCGCGACTGGGTCGTGCTCGCGGTTGAGGACGAGTGTCGGCACGCGAATCGAGCCGAGCAGCGGGCGCACGTCGATCTCCGAGTTCGCGCGCGCCAGCGCGACCGCTGCGCTCGGGCTCGCGCCGGCCTGCTGGTACGCGGCGAGCCGCCCGATCGTCGCCGAGTCTCCGTCGGGGACGAACCCCTGGGCGAGCTCCTCGCTTCCCCAGTGTCGCTCGAGGTCTTCGAGGTGGCCCTCGGTCTGTTCGTCGCCAAACGGATAGTCGTCGCGGTGGCGGAAGGTCGCCTGCGTTCCATGGAGGACGAGGCTCTGTACGCGCTCCGGGTGCGTGAGGGCCAGCATCACGGCGAGCGGCCCTCCCTCGCTCCAGCCGATCACGTG